>JAUXVT010000006.1 GCA_030680405.1 Thiobacillus sp.
CGCGCCGACCTGAATTTCTATGGTTCAGTCCGCCGCCATTAAGCCGCTGGGAATACCCCTTAAAACAGCCCGGTTGCACGGGCTGTTTTTATTTGTACACTCCCAGATAAAGCGGTTTTACGGAGTGCGCCATGCTGGAACTGTCTGCCCTCATCGACACCGTGCAGAAAAACTGCACCATCGCCGACGCCCGCCACGCGCGCGATATGACGATGTGCACCTTCCTGCTGGAAATGCGCGAGTACTACCGCTGGGAAATGGAAATCCCCTACGGTGCGCGCCTGCCCAAGGACGAGCTCGGCGACTGGCTGAACGCGCGCGAGAGCCTGTGGGATGCGGTCGAGGAAGAAGATTTCGCGCCGCTGCCACTGAACGCAACCGGCATCGATCCGTTCGAAGCCGACGACATCAACCGCGCGCTGATCCCGCAGGGGCTGGTCTACAGCAGCGGGCTGGGGCGCTTTCGCAAACCGCATTTCGTGCTGGCCGAGCTGATACGCGCCGAGGTGCGCGAAGGCGTTCAGGTGCTGGTGGCGGGGTGCGAATATGCGCGCGACCTGATCGCCCCGCCGGCGGCAATGCGCGACGGTGCCATCTTCCTGCGCATGGATGCCGTGCGCCGCCTGCTGTGGAACAAGTACGAAGAATGGCAGTGGAAGGAAAAGGACACCGCGCTGGGACGCGCGTTTGCCCACTACGGATTCGAGCGGGACATCGAACGCGGCCTCGACCGCATGGCCGAAGCCGAAAGCGAGGCGATGATCCTGCACGAGATCGGCGAGGCGCGTGCCGAATCGTTGCTGGGCGAGGCGTGGAACGCGATGCTCGGTCGGCTCACCTCCAGGCACGCCGAGTTGCTGGCGCGCGCGGTGCGCGATCATCTGGCCGACTGCCTGGTGACGCTGCCAACGCTGCTCGAACGCGAGGCGATCGGCTCGCTGCATTTTTATCTGGCCAATCTGTCCGGGCTGCGCCGCGCGCTGTTCCCGGCGCTGCCGCAGGCGTACGAAAGCTGGCTCGGCAACCGCGATGCCGCCCGACTCGCTGAACTTGTGTCCAGGGCCGAAACGCACTGGCTGGAGACGGCGCGGCAACTGACCGCGACCTATCACCGTGATCCGGCACAGGGCGACGCGCAGCTCAATGTGCTAGCAGGGGGCGATCTCGCCGGCCTCAAACTCTAGGCGAAAAAAACGGGCGTTGAACGCCCGTTTTTTTCTGCTGCCAACGGTACTGGCTCACGCCAGCATCACCGCTTTCTGCCTAAGTTGCACGGCAATGTTGTCGAGCAGCTGCTGTTCCTGATACGGCTTGCCCAGGTACACGTTGACGCCGATTTCCAGCGCGTGGTTGCGGTGCTTGTCCGCCGTGCGCGAGGTGATCATGATGATCGGCACCGATTTCAGGCGCTCGTCGTTGCGCATCACGCGGGCCAGCTCGAAACCGTCCATGCGCGGCATCTCGACATCGAGCAGCACCACGTCGGGGATCAGGTCGTGCATTCTTTCCAGCGCATCGACGCCGTCCTTCGCGCTATCCACGCGGAAACCTTCGCGCGTCAGCAGGCGCGTGGTGATCTTGCGAACGGTGAGCGAATCGTCCACCACCAGAACCAGCGGTGGCTGCAGGGCTGCACTGACCTTGACCGCTTCGGCGGGCGCAGTGCGCTCCACTGCGGTACGCGGCAGGGTGGCCCAGCGCAGCGCCAACGGCACCGGGTTGAGGATCAGGATCACGCGTCCGTCGCCGCGCACAGTGGCGCCGGCGACGCCGGTTATGCGTGCCACCTGTGGACCGATGTTCTTGACCACGATTTCGCGCGTGCCCTCGATCATGTCGACCAGCACGGCAGCCTGGCTGGATCCGCTGGCGAGCAGCACCACCGGGTTGTAACGCTGCACTTCGTGTACTGCTTCGGTGTCGCCCAGCAGATGCGGCAGATAGGAGAACGGGTAGCGCGCGCCGCGCCACATCACTTCGCCCGTCGCCATCGCTTTTTCAAGTTCTTGCGGCTTGAGTTCCAGCACCTGCCGCACCAGCGGCGTCGGCAGGGCGTAATCGTGCTTGGCCGCCTGGAACATCACCGCCTGGGTCATCGCCAGCGTGAGCGGCAGATAGATATTGAAGCAGGTGCCGACGCCCGGGGTGGAGCTGATGTCGATGCGGCCGCCCAGCGCTGAGATTTCGCTCTTCACCACATCCATGCCGACGCCGCGCCCGGCGACCTGACTGACGGTTTCGGCAGTGGAGAAGCCGGCGGTAAAAATAAGCTGCGCCAGCAGGGATTCGGTGGGCTTGACGCCCGGCAGCAGCAGGCCGCCGGCTTCGGCCTTTTCGCGGATACGCGCGTAGTTGAGGCCGGCGCCGTCGTCCTGCACGGTCAGCATCATTTCGTTACCGGACTGGCGTGCGGACAGCACGATTTCACCGAACTCGGCCTTGCCTGCGGCGCGCCGCGCCTCGGGCAACTCAATGCCGTGCGCCAGGGCGTTGCGCAACAGGTGTTCAAGCGGCGCGGTGACTTTTTCCAGCACCGAGCGGTCGATTTCCAGCTCGCCGCCCTGAATGTCGAGCTGGGCGCGTTTGTCCACATCGCGCGCAGTCTGGCGCACGGTGCGATACAGCCGCTCGGCCACCGAATACAGCGGCACCATGCGTACCCGCAGCAGACTCTGTTGCAGTTCGCGGTTGAGGCGCATCTGCTGGATCAGCGCGGCATCCGCTTCGCCCAGGCGTGCCAGCAGAATGTGCTGCACGGTGGAAATGTCGTTCACGCTTTCGGCCAGGAAGCGGGTGACTTCCTGGAAACGGGTGAAACGGTCGAACTCCAGCGGATCGAACTGTTCCGCCGCGCCATGCGTATGGAAGGTCGCCTGCATCTGCGATTCGGCCTGGATCTCGACTTCGCGGATGTGGCCGCGCAGGCGCACCAGGGCTTCCGACAATTCGTTGACGTGACGCTTGAAGGCGAACACTTCGCTTTCAATCCGCGAACGCGCAATCGCCACTTCGCCCGCCTGGTTGACCATGCGGTCGACCCAGTCGGCACGCACCCGCAGGGTCAGGGCATTGCTGTCGCGCGTGGCCGGCTGCGCAAGCGGATCGGCCATCGTGGCGGTCACCGCAGATGCAGCCTCGGCATGACCAAGCACCGGTTCGATCGGCGCTTCCAGCGGCGCGGACGCCCCTTCGACGACCGGCGCAAGGTCGCCCTGCTTCAGGCGCTCCACCACGTCGGCCAGACGGTCGAGCTGCGCTTCCAGCGTGTCGAACACGTCGCCGCTTGCGGCCAGATGGCCCTCGATCACGGCGATCACGCGCGATTCCATCACGTGCGTCAGTTCGCCCAGGCGCATCGCACCGACCATGCGCGCGCTGCCCTTGATGGTGTGCAGATTGCGGCGCAGTGCGTCGCGTGCGACCGCCTCGCCCGGAGAAGCTTTCCAGGCGCGTAGTTGCGCACTGGTATCCGGCACCAGGGTGTCGGTTTCTTCGAGGAAAATCGGCAGCAACTGCTGGTCGATTTCATCGGAAACTTCACGCCGCTCGAATACCGGCGTCGGCGCAGCAGGTTTGAAGTCTGGCACCAGCGCACTGACGTCCAGCGGGCCGTGAGCAATGGCGTGGCTGGTTTCGGCCGGTTCGCTACCACTGGCGGCGTCAACGGGTAGTTCTTCAACGAAAGGCTCATCTGTTGTTTCGTCAGCCTGCGCGACAATTTCATCCGCGGTTTCATCCGCCAGCGTGAAGACGGATTCGGCTGCCGGCATGGCCTGCTCGTCTTCCAGTTCGCCCAGGGCTGCGATCAGATCGTTTGCCGCCTCGGGCAGGTGTCCGCTTTCGATGGTCGCGATCATTTCATACAGACGCGCGACCGTATCCTGAACCAGCGGCAGATGCGCGGGCGGCAGCGGCACCCGCACAAAGCGGTTCCAGTACTGCTCGAGCGCTTGCGACAGCTCGCACAGGACAGCGACGCCCGCGGTGCCCGCGATGCCGCCCAGGGTATGCACGGCGCGGCGCGCGTGTTCGCTGACTGTGCTGTTGGCGACGTCGGCGTGACGTTCGGCTTCTTCCTGCAGCACGGCCAGGCGCTGATGCGCTTCGGCCATGAAAATCTCGTACAAGCCGGTGGAAAGGCAGACCGAACCGATGCAGATCTCGTCAGTCACATACGATTCTGCATGCGCTTCAGCGCATAGCAGATCGGAGTCCTCTAGGACAACCGGTTCAGCGACGACGGCAGGCTCCACGCGCGCTGCTGCGTATTCGATGATGGCACTCACATCCAGCGCGGGCGCCTCGGCCGTCGTCGCTACCGCTTCAGGCTGAGTATCGCCTGCCTGAGCCAGCACCGTTTCGACGGCCTCAGCCGCGGCCATCTCGACTGTGGGTAGGGCGATGCCCGCTTCGTCATTCGCAAGCGCATTCTGTTCAGACATGGCAATTGCTTCGTCATGTTCGGCGACGAGTTCAGCCTCGGTAACGGGATAAGGCTGCCATTCGGTTTCCGCTTCGGCTGCAGCTCCGGTATCCCCAGCCGTTTCGGTCAACACCGTCTCGATTGCGACCGGAGACGGCGCGACATCCAGCGGTTGTCCCTGTGCCACGCGGTCAACCGCGGCCAGCAAAGCGGAAAACGGCAGCGCCACGGGCTGATTCGCCAGCAGTGCGTCCACCCAGTCCTGGAACACACCGCGGGCGCGTCCGATCAGGCGCAGCAGTTCGCTGCTGGCCGCTTTCTTCTCGGCCAACCAGCCGTTCATCAACTGTTCGAGACGCCACGCAGTTTCGCCCAGGTCGTTCAAGCCAACCATGCGGCCGCTGCCCTTCAGCGTGTGGAAGCCACGGCGGATGACCGTCATGGAAGCCTGGTCGTCTGGGTTGCTCTGGCAGGCACTGCTGGCCTCGCCCATGGTCGCTAGCACTTCGTTGGCTTCTTCCAGGAAGATTTCCAGCAGTTCCGGCTCGACCCCTTCGGGGATCGCTGCCAGGAGGGTGTCCTCGGCAGGTGCATTGTCGCTGGCCGCAGGCGCAGCCGTTTCCGCTGCGAGCGTCGCTACCGATTCGGTGAACCCCGCTTCAGCCGCGGGCACCGGCTGCGCCATTTCGACGACCGCGCCGAATGCAGGCGCGTTGGCTTCTGCAAGAATGGCTTCAGTCGGTTCGGTGGTTCCCGCCTCCTCCACCATCAGGTCGATGGAAGAGGAGACAGCCACTTCGCTGGCAGCCGGTTCGGCCACCTCCTGCGTCAGCGGGATTTCAACTGCAGCCCGTTCGGGCAACGCCAGGCCGGTCAAGACCGCGATGTCGGCATCGAGCGCCAGCGGCGCTTCGGCTGAATTGCGGCTGGCGTCGAGCGCGGCACGGGTCCGCTGTTTCAGTGTGGCGTCATCGATCAGCTCGGCGTCACGACTGAGTTCGGTCAGTACCTCAAGGAATTTTTTTTTTGCAGCGTCGTCGGGTTGATCGCGCCAGTCCAGATAGCCTGCCTGCACCTCGGCCTTGCGGGCGGGCAAGCCAGATTCAACCGTGTCGTCAAACACGCTTTCATCGACGCTGTCGGCCTCGATCACGCCAAACTCGATCAGGACAGGATGCAGAATTCTGGCGGCGTCGGCGCGCCCGGCGCAGTAGGATTCGATATACAGCCCGAGGCTGGAGAAGGCGTCGGCCAGACGTTGCTGGATCGCCTCGTCGGGATAACCTTCGCTGGCAAATGATTGCACCGTAGCCGTGGCTACAGCTAGCAAGCTGGCGGCCTCGGGCAGTTCCAGCATGGTCAGCGCGCCCTGGGCCTGCTGTGCCAGGACAGGCAGGTTGGCTAGCGCTTCGCGCTCGTTTGCATCGCGGAAGAAGGCATCCAGCGCTTCTTCCATCTGCCTCAGGTTCTGGCCAACCTCCTGCGCCATATGCACCAGCATGTCGCGTTCAGCTTCGCGTTGGCTGGCGGACGCCATGACATTGGTCGGCATCTCGCGGCCTTCGATCAGGGCACGCAAGCGTGCCTGCTGCCCTTCGGCACGGACAGCAAAATCGGCGTGCAGAACATCTTCCTGGTCGACGCCGTTCTGCAGGAACAGCAGCGTGGCAGCGACTTCCAGGTTCATCTGTTCACGCGCGTCGCCTTCGCGTCCGGCAGCGGCGCCGGCGGCAGCCGCGAGTTCGTTCAGCAGCGGCAGCAGGCCACTGCCTTCAAGCATCTGCGCCTGGGGCCGCATGCGCGCCAGCTGGGTCTGAAACTGCTCCCGCTGCTCGGCATGGCCTTCCACGCAGGCGCACCAGTTATCGCGCGCGGCCTTCAAGCCGGCTTGCAAGGCGTCCAGCACCGGGCGCATGCGCGCCAGCGCTTCGGGATCGAGCATGCCACGGCCCGGCAGATAACGATCGAGGCCGAACCTCGAGCGGATTTCCGCGGCGCGGCCATCCAGGGCCTGGCTTTTTGCCACAAAGAACAGAGCATCACGCAGCAGGCGTTCTGCGACCTGCGGCGAGCCTTCCATCAAGCGGCGCATTTGCAGGTCAACGCGGGCGAGCAGTTGCTTGACGTGGAAGTCGGCTTCGACGCCGCGTGCAATCAGGCTATCGACAAAACCGACGCAGGCCCACCAGAAGGTTTGCGAGGCCTGCGACGGTGCGATGCGCTCGATAGCGGTCAGCGCATCGCGCATGCGAAGCAGCCCCTGGTCCGCCTCGATATTGCGCAGAAAGGCCAGCAGGCCGCGCTGGAACAGGCCGCGTGCGGTTTTGACCTCGGCCGTCAACGCCTCCTGCGTCATCGCATCGTTGGCCGCCTTGCCATGGATCCGCGTACGCAGATCTGGGAAAAACAATTCGCCTTCGAACACCCGTTCGGCGCCTTGCAGTTCGCGCAGGCGCTTGTAGAGGGGGAACAGTGCCAACTCGCCGCTACCGCGCCCATCGGCCAGATCTTTGACCCAGCGCTGCAGGCCTTCCATGGCATTGCGCAGGGCGCGCAACAACTCGTCACTCGCTTGCAAGCGGTTTTCGTTGATGTCGGCCAGACAGGATTCCAGCGCACCCGCCAGCGTAGCCGCGCCTTCCAGTCCCACCATACGCAACGCGCCAGTGACCTGGTGTGCGTCGGCGCGCGCCAGCCGCAAGGCATTGGTGAGATCGACATCGACACTGTAAGCCTGTATGCGCCCAAGGGCGGCTTGCAGGGCAGCATCGATGTCCCCGCGCACCCAGTTCAACGGGCCGGTATCGTAATCGAGTAAGGCGCTCATGGTGTGTTGTTCCTGAGGTTGATTGCAGTGGCCGTGACCGGTTGCCCGCTTCGCGCTGTGGCCGGTCCGGTCAGGCGAGCTTGAAGCCCGCAACCGAATTCTTCAGATCTTGTGCCAGCTGCTTCATGCCGCCAATCGACTCGGCCGTCTGCTGCGTACCGCTGCTGGTCTGCGCCGAAATTGCCTTGATATCCTGCATGGTTTCGGCCACCTTGGAGGTCGATTCCGCTTGGCTCTGCGTGGCCGAAGAAATGTCGGCAATCAGTCCGGCCAGTGTTTTCGACACGTCGCCAATCTCGGCCAGCGTCTGACCTGCCGCGTCGGACAGCTTGGCGCCTTCGACCACGCCCTGGGTCGAGACTTCCATCGCCGCCACCGTATCGTGGGTATCCGACTGAATGGTCTTCACGATCGCCGCGATCTGCTTGGTTGCATCGGCCGAACGTTCCGCCAGCCGCTGCACCTCTTCCGCCACCACCGAGAAGCCGCGTCCGGCCTCACCCGCAGACGCCGCCTGAATGGCCGCGTTGAGCGCCAGTACGTTGGTCTGCTCGGTAATGTCGGAAATCAGTTCGACGATTTCGCCAATCTCCTGCGACGATTCACCCAGTCGCTTGATTCGTTTCGACGTTTCCTGAATCTGTTCGCGCAGGCCATTCATGCTGGCAATGGCGTTGGCCACTGCCTGCTGGCCCTTTTCGGCAGCGGCCAGGGATTGTTCGGCCACGCGGGCAGACTCAGCGGCGTTGCCCGACACCCGTTGCACCGACTGCGCCAGGCTCACCACCGCGGCCGAGGTTTCTTCGATTCCCTCGGTCTGACGGCGCGAGGCCTGTTGCAGCGACTCGGAGACATGACCGGCCTGATTGGCCGCCTGATCCATCTGCACCGTGGCGTTGTTGATCCCGCGCACCAGGCTACGCAGTTCTTCCACCGTGTAGTTGATCGAGTCGGCCACCGCGCCCGTGATGTCTTCGGTCACGCTGGCGTTGATGGTGAGGTTGCCATCAGCCAGTTCGCCCAGTTCGTCCATCAGACGCAGAATCGCTTCCTGGTTGCGGCTGTTTTCCTCCTCGCTCTTGCGTGCCCGCGACTTGGTCTCGTTGATGTTGACCAGCCCCAGCACCACCAGCGAGCCGATCGCCAGCAGGCCGAACAGGCCAGCCAGCAGATAACCGGCGCCACCGACGGACTGGTAATCCTGCGACAACTGATTCGTATTCTGCAGCAGACTGTCGCTGCCGACGAACAGGTTGTTGGCCGCCATCTTGGATTGCAACAGCGGTTGCGTGTTGGCAAGCACCGCGCCCACCGCCTCGACCATGTCGCCCATGTTGGCACCCAGATCTTCCAGGGTCAGCATGCTGTCTTCATTGCGGCTGGCCGCACCGCCCATCAGCGCCTGCACCGTGTCGCGGAACGAGGTGGCGTCCTTTTCCAGCTGCAACACCACTTCGGGGTCGATCAGGTCGGCTGACAGCAGCAGGTTGGCGTTTTTTGGCATGCGCTGGCTCAGCATGACCAGGTGATTGGCGCGCGATACTTCGCGCACACTCGAACCTGCGTCGACCAACTGGCTGGCGAGCTGTTCGGCAACCTCCTGCAGATCGGTACTCAGGGCGTTAATACGTTTGACGCTTTCGCTCAGCGTCACCAGGTTTTTCTGTTGCGACAGAATCTGCACGACCTGCGGATTGAACGTCTTCCACTGCACGCCGACTTTCTCCAGCGTGTCGCGCGCCGCGCCGCCGCTGGCAGGCACCTCGTCGTCACCTGCGGTCAGCCCGGCCAGGGTCTTCTCGAACGCGGCCTTGCCTTCGGCCAGCTTCTTGAAGGCGGTGACGTTACCGAGCACGGACTGCTGGGCCGTCAGCGGCAGCCGCTGCGACAGCACCTTCAGTTCCCCCGCCCGGGCTTCGTAGCTGGTACGGTTGTCGAGCTGGATCGTGCTGTAGATGGTGAAACCGGCTGCCAGGAGCAGTGAGACGATCAAGATACCGCCGGCGTAGAGATATTGCTTGTCGACGGGAAAATGCCCGATCAGAGGGACCTTGCCGGCCTCCTTGTCAGCCAGCTTGCGCACGCTCTGCATGATCAGGGCGGTGTGCTTCCCCCCGCTCTTGCCCGTGACTTTTTCCGTCATGCGGCCAGCCAGCCCTTTGAGGCCATTCATCGTTGTCGCCATATTCATTGCTTTAATCCCTCCACTTATCAGCGCCAGCGCGCCCAGTTTTCAATATCCAGTCAGTTGCTGAACTGCGCTTCAACCTTGAGAAACTCGGGATTGCCAAGCAATTGCCCGAAATCCATGTCGCACCAGTCGGTGCCCGCTTCGTCCACGTATTGGCGGGCGATCCACGGATGATCTGCCGCGCGATCGCTGTGCAGCTGGTAATGGTTGATATTTTTCAGCCCCAGGGTACTGCGCACCAGCAGCGCCGCGTTCACGCCAAAATCGTGATGCGGAATCAGCAGGCGGCAATCGGTGTGATCGGGCGTCACGCCCTGCCCCATGAAGTCGGCAAAATCGCTCACCGCGAACAAGTTGCCACGGATGTTGGCCACGCCGCGAAACCACCCACGCGCCCCGGGCACCTTGACGACGGGTGGCACCGGGATCACTTCCTCGGTATCGGAGAGGCTCACCAGCCAGTTGACGTCGCCCACCCGAAAGCCCAGACGGGACCCGGTGTTGTCGCGACTGGCCGCCGCCTGCAACTTCTGCGAAAGCGTGGTCTGAAATTCGCGCAGATTGAATTTCTTGGCCATGTTGGTCCGCTCAGCCCAGCGCCTTGATTTGCGACAGCAGATCTTCCGGCTTCAGCGGCTTCACCAGGTAGGCTTTCGCCCCTTGGCGCATCCCCCACACCTTGTCGGTTTCCTGGCCCTTGGTGGTGCACATGATGACCGGGATATGCTTGGTCGCGTCTTCCTTGGCGATCATTCGGGTCGCCTGAAAACCGTTCATCCCCGGCATCACGACATCCATCACGATCAGATCGGGCAGCGTCTGCTTGGCCTGCGCGACGGCTTCTTCGCCGCTTTCGGCCATGCTGACCAGGTAGCCGTTCTTGACCAGCAACTCGGACAGGAAAAAACGTTCGGTGGGGGAATCATCCACAACCAGAATTCGGCTGATCGCCATATCTATGCTCCTTGAAAAATATTATGCGCGCGCACTCGCGTGCTCGCGCACCGCTGTCAGCAGCGTGTCCTTGGTAAAAGGCTTGGTCAGATACTGATCCGACCCCACCATGCGACCGCGCGCACGGTCGAACAGGCCGTCCTTGGACGACAGCATGATGACCGGCGTGGCGCGGTACCTGGCGTTGCGCTTGATCAGCGAACAGGTCTGGTAGCCGTCGAGTCGCGGCATCATGATGTCGACGAACACCACGTCCGGTTCGTGATCGGTGATTTTTGACAGCGCATCGAAGCCATCCTGTGCCAGAATGACTTCGCAGCCCGCCTGATTCAGAAATATTTCTGCGCTGCGGCGTATGGTGTTGCTGTCATCGATGATCATCACCTTGACGCCTTTCAATGCTTCGTTGTCCACACGCTTTCTCCACCAGGATCTCGGGTCCGCAGCACCTGCCACACACCCTGTGTGCTAACCATTACGGCAACGGTTCAGGCTTCTTTAGTGTTTGCCACCGTCAGCGCGCACACACTTTTCGACCGGCAAATAAAAAGGGCGCTGCAATGCAACGCCCCCTTTCCAGTCCGCGCAAGCCGCAGCCTTACTGCCAGGAGTCTCCGCTGGACTTCTTTTCAACGCCTGCAACGGCACCCATGGTCTCGATAATGGCGTTTGGCAGGGACGAAATGCGCATGAACTGTCCCATCCCCACATCCGGGAAGGCCAGGGCAATGCGGAAACGGCCATGCGGCGAACCCACCTCATTGTCGACCACGTAAATCTCGTAAGGCAGACCCGCGATGTTGTCCTGCATGTCGATTTTCCTGATCCATTCGCCATCGCTGCTACCGCTGTCGTTCATCGCCACCCCGAACACGGCCAGCTTGCGGTCAGGCATGACGACTTCGTAGACCTTGGTCGTCTTGCCGGCACCTTTGGCCAGATTCTCACGCACGGTCTTCAGCGCCTCGGCAAAGCTGTCGTACTCGGCCAGCTTGTTCTTCGGCGAATCCAGGCGCTCCATGCCGATCATGTAGCGGTAATGGGTCAGGTTGCCGGGCGCTTCGTCCCCGCCCTGCCCTTTGCCCGCACCCAGTGTGTCCTGCAAACGCGCCTGCAGCGCCTTGACCGCCGACTCCTTCTTGTCAAAGGCCTTGCGAAAATAGGCGCGATACCAGTAATCCGGGTTGGTATAGGCGACACTGCCGTCCGCCTTCACCCCCACGCGGATCGCCGCCCCCAGTACGGCAGGGCCGCCCACCGACCCTACTTCGCCGAGCATGGCATCGTCGGTGGCTGTCACCACCCCATACCCCGCCAAGCTTTTGGGGAAATACTTGCCGACCACCTTGAAGCCGCCATTCTTGAGTTTGGTCTCGACTGCCGCCGCCACTGCCTGCACGTTGCCGCCTGCGACCGAATCCCCCTGGATATAAGGGGAAACCGCCCACACGCTGGCCGAAAAAGCAAGCAGGGCCCACGTTGAAATCCACCACAAAATCATAACCGTCTCCTTTATTGAATATTATTTAACCCCCGTCCGACCGTACCATTGACAGACCGCCTCGTGGGGTGGCCGCGATTCTATGGTCAAATACGCGCTCCACCAACGTCCTGTCGCGCGTTCCCGCACTTTCTTGAGCGCGCACAAGTAAAAACACCAGGCGTTAAAACGCCACCATCTCGAAATCGTCCTTGCGCGCCCCGCAATCCGGGCAGGTCCAGTTGATCGGCACGTCCTCCCAACGCGTGCCGGGCGGAATCCCGTCGTCGGGCGCACCGGTTTCCTCGTGATAAATGTAGCCGCAGATCAGGCACATCCAGCTTTTGTATTCGGCGGTATCAGACATGGGAATTCGGGGAATCGGCTAAAATTGGAGCTTGATTTTAAAGCAGTGACGCCATGCCCTCTATTTTCGTCCCCAAACCCACGCCGCCGCTGGTGCTCTGCTTTGCCGCGTCCGATCCGACCGGCGGCGCGGGCATCCAGGCCGACCTGCTGACGCTGGCCAGCATGGGCTGCCACCCACTGTCGGTCATCACCGCGATTACGGTGCAGGACACCGCCAGGGTCGACGAAGTGCTGGCAATCGACGCCGAATGGGTGATGGATCAGGCGCGCATGCTGCTTGAAGACGTTCCGGTGGCTGCGTTCAAACTCGGCATGCTAGGCAGCCCCGAGTCGATGGCGGTCATCGCCGAAATCCTCGCCGACTATCCGGACATCCCGGTTATCCTCGACCCGGTGCTGGCGTCCGGACGCGGCGACGAACTCGCCACCGACGACATGATCTCTGCGATGCGCGACCTGCTGATCCCGCAGACCAGCATTCTCACGCCCAACAGCCACGAAGCGCGCCGGCTGGCGCTGTTCGAGTCGGACGAGGACGACATGGACCTCGCCGCCTGCGCCGCACACCTGACCGGTCTCGGCTGCGAATACGTGCTCATCACCGGCACCCACGAAGCCACGCCGCGCGTGCTGAACAGCCTGTACGACGCCAACGGCCACGTGCAGACCGATGCCTGGGACCGCCTGCCCGGCAGTTATCACGGTTCCGGCTGCACGCTCGCCTCGGCCATCGCAGCTGCCCTGGCTTATGGCCAGGACGTGCCGACTGCGGTGCGCGATGCACAACATTTCACCTATGAAACGCTCAAGGCCGCCTTCCGCCCGGGCATGGGGCAATACATTCCCGAACGTTTCTTCTGGGCACAGGATGCGCAGACGGAAGGCAATGCCTGATTTTCGCCATGCCTAAATTCCCTGTAGCCAAATTCCCTGGCGGCGTGTACGCCATCACCCCCGAAACCGCAGACACCGAACATTTGCTGATGCAGGTCGAAGCGGCGCTGGCGGGTGGCGTGGCCGCCGTGCAATACCGCGACAAATCGGACGATGTGGCGCGCCGCCACGAACAGGCGAGCGAACTGGTCGCGCTATGCCGCCAATTCAACGTGCCGCTGATCGTCAACGACGACCTGCGGCTGGCCGATTTATGTGATGCCGACGGCGTGCATCTGGGGCGCGACGACAGCAACCTGCGCGAAGCGCGCATCATTCTCGGCCGTGACAAGCTCGTCGGCGCATCGTGCTACCAAAGCCTCGAACTGGCGTTGGCAGCACAGGCCGCCGGCGCCGACTATGTCGCCTTCGGCAGCTTCTTTCCGTCGCCCACCAAGCCGGCTGCCGGACGGGCGAGTCTCGATTTATTGCGCAACGCCACACCGCTCATTCACGTGCCGCTGGTGGCCATTGGCGGCATCACGCTGGCCAACGCACCGCAACTGCTGGATGCCGGCGCCGACAGCCTCGCCGTGCTCTCGGCCCTGTTCGACGCCCCCGACATCCGTGCCAGCGCGCACGACCTGAATCAACTGTTTGAAGCCGAACCTGAAGAGTGACCGCCCCAATCATGAAACCAGCCATGACCCGCAACGAACAACTTTTCGAACAATCGCAAAAAGTCATCCCCGGTGGGGTGAATTCCCCGGTGCGCGCCTTCAGGAGCGTCGGCGGCACCCCGGTGTTCTTCAGCCGCGCGAAAGGCGCGCGCGTGTGGGACGCCGACGGCCGTGAATACATCGATTACGTCGGCTCGTGGGGGCCGGCCATCCTCGGCCACGCGCACCCCGGCACCGTGAAGGCGGTGCAGGACGCCGCTGCCAATGGCCTGTCGTTCGGCGCGCCTTCCGAGGCCGAACTGGTCATCGCCACCCGCATTACGCAACTGCTGCCCAGCATCGAAAAGGTGCGCCTGGTGTCGTCCGGCACCGAGGCGACGATGAGCGCGATCCGTCTCGCGCGCGGCTTCACCGGGCGCAGCAAGTTCATCAAGTTCGAAGGCTGCTACCACGGCCACGCCGACTTCCTGCTGGTGAAAGCGGGCTCTGGCGCACTCACCTTCGGCAACCCCACCTCGGCCGGGGTGCCGCCGGAAGTCGTGGCGCAGACCTTGGTGCTCGATTACAACGATGTCGCCGGACTGGAACGCACCTTTGCCGCAATCGGCAACGAGATCGCCTGCATCATCGTCGAACCGTTTGCCGGCAACATGAACCTGGTCAAGCCGACCGCTGAATTCATGGCCGCGATGCGCCGACTGTGCGACGCACACGGCGCGCTGCTGATTTTCGACGAGGTGATGACCGGCTTCCGTGTCGATCTGGGCGGCGCACAAAAGCTGCTCGGCATCCGCCCCGATCTGACCACGCTCGGCAAGGTCATCGGTGGCGGCATGCCGGTGGGTGCCTTCGGCGGACGCGCCGACGTGATGGACAAGCTCGCTCCCATGGGCCCGGTGTATCAGGCGGGTACGCTGTCAGGCAACCCCGTTGCGGTCGCTGCCGGACTCGCCACCCTCAAGGCCGTCAGCGAACCGGGATTTTATGCGCGGCTCGCCGCCTCCACCCAGCGGCTGGTCAAGGGGCTGACGGCAGCCGCCGCGGACGCCGGCGTCACCTTCTGCGCCGATTCGGTCGGCGGCATGTTCGGCCTGTATTTCGCTGCCAGGCCGCCGGCGAGCTTTGCCGAGGTCATGCAGTGCGACAAGGAAGCATTCAACCGCTTTTTCCACGCCATGCTGGATCGCGGTTTCTACCTTGCGCCGTCGGCGTTTGAAGCGGGCTTCGTCTCCGCCGCGCACACCGACGCCGACATCGACGCCACGGTGGAAGCCGCGCGCGCCATATTCAAGGCCCTATGAACGACGAACTCTCTCCCGAAGACGAACTGCGGCTCAACGTCCTGTTCAACACCGAAATCAAGGCCATCCGCATCGACGAATCGAACATGACGCTGTGGGCGCTGACGCCGCAGGGTGAAGCCAGCGTGCCGCTGAAACCCAACGAGCGCGCCGACCGCTATCTGAAGCGCGTACGCGAGCAACTGTCCGGCCACGCCCTCGGTTCGCCCGGCGGTTATCCCGTCCATCTGACGCGCTGGACGCGGCAGTCGCAGGCCGGGTTGTCGATCCAGCATCTGGCGCAATTACTGTTGATCGCCGAGGAGGAAGCCGTGGTGGCGGTAGTGCATTCGCCCGCACTCACCGATGAACTGGCGCGCTACGCGTGGTGGTGCATGCCGACCCTCGAGAACGCGCGGCTGATGCTGATGCGCGACGTGGTGTGCCGGGGCAGCATGGGGCGCACCCTTACTGAATTCCTGGTCGAACACCTGGCGTTCTTGCATGAGGACGACGTCGGCATTCTCGATACGGTCGCGGTGATGCTGCACTCGGGCGTGCTCACCGATGCCGAGCGGCTGGCGATCTGGAAACGCGGCAGCAGCCGCAATTCGTATTACGTCGCCTTCCTCGAATTGCAGCCGGACACGCTGCCCAACCCGCGTCCCGTGCGCGCCGATCACGCCAGCATGCCGGTTTTCGCCGACAACCCTTACAGCGTTATGCTGGAAAAAGCGCTGTCAGCACAGGGGCAGACCTTCCTCGCCACCACCGCACTGATCCTCGATCGCCCGGAAATCCAGGAAGTGGTCAACCACACCCTGGATGCGCTGGCACAGTGGTGCGCGCCCTTGCGCCAGGCCGACGAGGCCGCGCGCAGCGCAGCCCGCGAGGCCTTGCTCGACGCGGCGCCGCAGTTTGCATCCGACTGCGCCGCGCTCGACGCGCTGGCTGCGGTGGACGCCGACAGCGTGCGACCGATCTTTCTCAAGACCTCCGCGATCGGCTCGCTGATGCGGCGCAAGATTCAGCCCATCGTCACCCCGCTGCTAGACAGCATCGCGGTACTGCGGCGTCAGCCGTAAACCCGCTGGGACGTGTCAACGTCCCAGCGCCGAATCGATACTCGACAAGAACTTGTCGGTTTTCTCGAAGCCGATCACCTTGAAATCCGACTGCACGCCGGCACGGTTCCAGAAAATCAGGCCGGGCGGCCCGAACAGGCTGAAGCGCTTGAGCAGCGCCTTGTCGGCGTCGGTGTTGGCAGTGACGTCAGCCTTCAGCAGCACCACGCTTTGCAACCGCGCCTGCACCTTGGGATCGCTGAAAGTGAAGCGCTCCATTTCCTTGCACGACACGCACCAGTCTGCATAAAAGTCGAGCATCACCGCGCGGCCATCGGCCTTGGCCGCGGCCAGGTGCGCATCGAGCTCGGCGACATTCTTCACTTTTTCGAAGGCGAGGCCTGTCTGCTCGGCCGCCATTGCAGCACCGCCGGAGCCGCCCTTGAAAACGCTGCCCTTATACACTTCTAGCGGCTGCAACAGGTCACGGCTGCCCGCCAGCATGCCGAGGAGGAGCGACAGGCCGCCGATCAGCAGTACCACGCCGAGCCCTTTCCACAGACGCGCCCAGCCGGAAACTTTTTCCGGCAGCGGATCGAGCGCGTGCAGGTAGATCGCAGACGCGATCAGCAGCACCGCCCACAACAGCATGTTGACCCAGGCCGGGATGACCGGTGAGATCAGGTAGACGGCGATCGCCAGCATCAGCACGCCGAAGAAGTACTTCACCGCATTCATCCAGCCGCCGGCACGCGGCAGCAGGGCGCCCGCCGACAGGCCCACCAGCAACAGCGGCACGCCCATGCCGAGCGCCAGCACGAACAGTGCGACGCCGCCGAGCGTGGTGCTGCCGGTCTGTGCGATGAAAACGAGCGCGGCGGCCAGCGGCGGCGCCACACAGGGGCCGACGATGACGGCGGACAGCGCGCCCATGACGAAGACGCCGATGAAATTGCCGCCCTTCATCTTGTTGGACGCATCGGAAAATTTGCTCTGGATGAAGCTCGGCAGCTGGATTTCGAAGAAGCCGAACATCGACATCGCCAGCAGCACGAAGACACCCGCACCGATGCCGAGCGCCCACGGATTCTGCAGCGCGTTCGACAACAGCGTGCCGGACAGCGCCGCCGCCACGCCGGCCAGCGCGTAGGTGATCGCCATGCCCAGCACATAGGCGAGCGAGAGCAGGAACCCGCTGGTCTTGGTCAGTTGCCTGCTCTGCCCGGCGATGATGCCCGACAGGATCGGGATCATCGGAAACACGCAAGGGGTGAGCGCCAGCAGCAGGCCGAAGCCGAAGAAGGTGACGACCACCGCCCAGAAGCTGCCGCCCTTCAACACACGCTCGATACGCGAGGTATCGGATTCACTGGCCGGCTCGGACGGGGCGCTGACCGCGGCAGCCGCCGTGGCAATGGCACCGCCATTTGAAATCAGGGAAAACTCGCGCGTGATCGGCGGGTAGCAGATGCCAACCGCCTCGTTACAACCCTGCCAGGTCGCTTCCAGCACCAGTTGTTCACCGGCGGCGAGCGCGCGCGACAAGGTTACGCTGGCGCCAAAATTCTGATGGTAGACCTCGGTGCGGCCAAAGCTCGGATCATCCTTGA
Organism: Thiobacillus sp.; assembly: GCA_030680405.1. GTDB lineage: Bacteria > Pseudomonadota > Gammaproteobacteria > Burkholderiales > Thiobacillaceae > Thiobacillus. Next base: position 17,752 of record JAUXVT010000006.1, read on the forward strand.
TGTCGCCCGACGGGGTGTTGAAGCTCGCCACCTTCACGTCGGCGGGTGATTTGACGATAAAGGCGAGCTTGTCGCGGTACAGATAGGTGTCGGCGGTCAGCGTGTAATCGAGCTTGACTGTCTGTGCATCCGGCATCGCAGCCGTGACCAGGAAAGCCTCGTCCGGCGGCAGCAGTTTCGGCATGTCCATGCCACCGAGGCTGCGCAGGCTGTCCAGCGCAGAAGCGGATGCAGCGGGCGCGGCTACAGCGGCAGCGTCCAGCGCGGCCAGCTTGATCGATACACTCGCAGTTTGCGGGGTGTAACACAATCCGGCGTCGGCGCAGCCTTGCGAGGTGGCTGTCAGGGTGACCGAATTGGTACTTGGCGTGCGCTGGATCGGCAGCGTGATGCGCACGTCCTTGCGATAGGTTTCGACCTTGCCGAAGTTCTCGTCTTCCTTAACCTTGCCAGCCGGCAGTTGCGGTGTGCCAAGCGTTGCGCCGACAACCTCGAACTTGAACTTGTCGCGGTACATGTAATAGCCGTCGGCAATCTGCCAGCGCGCTTCCAGCGTGTTGGCATCGAGCGAGCGCGCCGAGAACTTGAACGCGACTTCGGGGTCCAGGAATTCTTCGGCATGGGCCGCTGAAAAGAGCGCCACTTGAGAAAGCGCCAGCGCACCCCAAAGTAGGGGCAGTGCGTTGAGCAAACGAATCCACTTAATCATGTTTTTCAGTCTCCGTGGCCAGCCAGTCGAGATAGGCAGGCAGTCCGTGTGTTATGGGTGTGGCAATCAGTTCAGGTACATCGTAAGGATGCTGCGCGCGGACGATTTCTTCAACCCGCGGGTAGTTTGCCGCGGTGGTCTTGATCAGCAGCGGGATTTCCACCGCCGTCTCCACGCCCCCCTGCCAACGGTAGATGGAGCGGCACGCCGCCAAAACGTTCACGCACGCCGCCGCGCGGCTTTCGATCAACGCGTGCGCCAGTTTCTCGGCGCTCGCGACATCGGGTAAATTCGTCAAGACTAACAAAGGTTCCATGTCATGCGCTTTGGTTGGATTGTGCTACTGCTGCTGTCGTTTCCGGTTCTGGAAGCCATCGGCATTTTCTGGGTGGCCAGCGCCATCGGCGGCTGGGTGCTATTGTGGTTGCTGCTGGCGGCCGTTGCCGGGGTCATGCTGATTCGCGTCGAGCGTGTCGCCTGGGGCGCGCGCCTGCTGTTTTCGGTGCAGTCGGGCGCGCATCCATTGGCCGCGCTGTTCGCCAGCGGGCGTATTCTCCTCGCGGGCGGCTTGCTTGTCTTCCCCGGTTTCATCAGCGATGCCATCGCGCTGGTGCTGTTGCTGATCCCCGGCACCTGGGGTCGTCGCACGCCGGACCCGCTGCGTCCGGCGAATGACGACGTGCTGGATGGCGAATTCAAACGCGAGCCGGACGATCTGCTGCGTTAATTAAAACAGCTTCATTTGTCCGCGCGCCTGTTTGATTTCGCGCAGCAGATCATCGGAAGTCGGGTAGCGGTATTTCAATCGCAATTCGCGCGTGGTGCGTGCGTTCGACAGCTGGCGCGACTCGCGCAGAAACGACAGCAAGGCCTCTGACAGCACCTTTTCCGCCTCGGCACGGTTCACCCGTGGCGGGCGCGGCAAATTGAACGCATCAGCGCAGCTGTCGAACCAGTCGCCCATTTTCAGCGGATGCGCATCCACCGCATGGTAGATGCGTTGCGAACGCCCGCGGAACAGTGCCGCCCACGCCAGTCGAGCCAGATCGTCGGCGTGGATGTGGTTGGTGTAGCTGTCGTCCTGCGCAATCAGCGCGGGGGTGCCGCGCTTGATGCGCTCCAGCGGCAGGCGATCGGCTGCATAAATGCCGGGCGCACGCAGGATGCTCACCTGCACCCGCAGCGCTTCGCCCCAGGCGCGCAGTTGGCGCTCGGCATCGACTCGCCGCACCGCGCGGACATTCGCGGGTGCCACCAGGCGCGTTTCGCTCACCCAGTTGCCACCGCAATCGCCGTACACGCCGCTGGTGCTGATATACACCAGCGCGCCCGGCTTGCCCCGCCGCGTCAGCGCATGCAGAAGATGCGCCGTGCGCGGATCGGTTTTGCCTTCGTTGGGCGGCGGCGCGAAGTGGAACACGCCATCGACGCGCGGCAGCCGTTTCAGCCTGGCCGGGTCGTCGAGGTCGCCGACGTACGGCGTCACGCCGAGCGCGCGCAACTCGGCGGCGCGTTCGGGCCGGCGGATCATGCCGATGAATTCAGCCTGTCCGGCATAACGCTTCACCAACCGCTCGGCGACATCGCCAAACCCCACTATCAAGATCTTTTTCATCGCTGCCTGCCTGTAACCCTACGCCCGCAGGGGTGTAAACCCCAGACGCCCGGGCGATAATTCATTGGTTTGTCACCGCATTTTAAGCTCACATCATGCCGTACCAGGTCACCATCCAGCCCAGCGGGCACCAGTTCACCGTCGAGGACCACGAAACCATCCTCGAAGCCGCGCTGCGCGAGGGCTTTTCGCTGCCCTACGGCTGCCGCAACGGCGCCTGCGGCTCTTGCAAGGGCAGGGTATTGTCCGGCCAGCTCGACTACGGCGTCTATCAACCCAACGCGCTGAAGGATGCGGAAAAGGCCCAGGGGCGTGCGCTGTTCTGCCGCGCCAGGCCCCTATCCGACCTGACCATCGAAGCCAAGGAAATCGGCGCCGCCAAGGACATCGTGGTGAAGACACTGCCGTGCCGGGTGGAAAAGCTGGAAAAGCGCGCCGACAATGTGATGGTGATGAAGATCAAGCTGCCCGCCAACGAACGCCTGCAATTTCTCGCCGGGCAATACATCGATTTCCAGCTGAAGGACGGCAAATCGCGCAGCTATTCACTCGCCAACCCGCCGCACGACGGCGCGCTGCTGGAACTGCATATCCGTCACCTGCCCGGCGGCCTGTTCTCCGACCAGGTGTTTTCCACCCTGAAGGAACGCGACATCCTGCGTCTTAAAGGCCCGCTGGGCAGCTTCTTCATCCGCGAGGATTCCGACAAGCCAATGATCTTCATCGCCGGCGGCACCGGCTTTGCACCGGTCAAGGGCATGCTGGAACATGCGTTTGCCGCGCACATGGATCGCGAAATGGTGCTGTACTGGGGGGTGCGTTCGCTGAAGGATCTGTACATGGCCGAACTGCCGCAGCAGTGGGTGGCCGAGCATCCGAATTTCAGCTTCATCCCGGTGCTGTCCAACCCGGAGCAGGGCGACCCGTGGCAGGGGCGCACCGGCTTCGTGCACGAGGCGGTGATGGCCGACTTTGCCAATTTGTCGGGCTATCAGGTGTATGCCTGCGGCACGCCGATCATGGTGGACCGCGCACGCGATGCGTTCACGCAAACGCGCGGCCTGCCCGAGGATGCGTTTTTTGCTGATTCCTTCGTCTACGCGGCGGACGCCGAGATCGCGCCCGCCGCCTGACATCAATGGAGCGAGCTTTACAGCTCGCCTTTGGCGCCCGCCTGCATGATTTCGAGCAGCGAATTACGCACCGCGTTGATGCGGTCTTTCAGCGCCTGCGGCACGCTCTTTTCCTTCGCTATCGCATCGACATTCACGTCCATCATCACCAGCCAGCCCTGACCGCTGGCGTCCTCGATCAAAGCGATGCGGCACGGCATGTACACGGCAAAATCCAGATTCAGTTCGATCAGTTCCTTGGCGGTGACGGCGTCGCAAAACTGGAAGATGGTGATGGTGCGCTGCGGCTTCCCGGTGACCGCTTCCACCTGTTTGGACAGTGGGAGCTCCGCCACCAGCTGCAGATTCAGCGCATTGGCACGCAAGCGCATCGATTCGGCCGCCTCACTCATGCTGACGCTGCGATCGATGGCCACCTTGTAAACGTCGGTCTGCGCCGTCTGTTTGGCCTTGGGCGCTGCGGCCCAGCTGGCGGGTGCAGACAGCAGCAACGTGCTCAGCACGACACCGAGTACGGAAAAAAAAGTCGGGCGCATGGAAGTATTCCTCTTGAGCATTAGAAAACTCTAATAATACATGCTGCGCAGTGGCACGACCCACTCAAGCGTACCCGTCTGCAGCGGGGGATGCCCTAAAACCTTACTGCGCGCGGTACAGCGCCAGCGCCTTTTGATAATGCCGGCAGGCTTCGCCGGGCTGGCCGCTCTGGGTCTTGAGCTCGGCCATGCGGATGTGGCCTTCTGCGCTGGGCGCGATGGCGAGACTGGCTTCCAGATAGCTCTGCGCCTTGCCCCAAAGTTGCTGCACGCTGCACAGCTGCGCCAGCGTCAGCAGCAACTGCGCGTCGCGTGGCTGCGCGTGCAGCCATTTTTCGGCTTGTTCGATCTGCCGCGTCGGGCTGCTGCCACGCACCTCGCCGTACAGTGCCACCAGGTCTTCGTGCCATTCGCGCTTGAGCGCGGCTTCCATCACGTCGAGCGCAGTGTCGTGGCCGCCGCGCTGCATGAAGGCATGGGCGGCCGCGCGTGCGACGAATGCATCGGCCTTGAAATCGGCCGGGATTTTCTTCCAGTATTCCAGCAGCGCGCGGTCATCCTCGGCACGTCGCTTCAAATTCTCCGCGTAGGCCTTACGGCGCACCTGCGTGGCAACGCCGGATTCCAGCGCATTGCTACGCGTCAGCACGTCGAGCAACTTGTCGACCTCGTCCCACTGACCGGTCAGCTGACGCACTTTCAACTCAAGGCGCAGCAAGGCGGTGTGTTGCGGTGCGATGGCTTTGGCGGACTGGATTGCGATCAGCGCGCCGGTGGCATCCTTCATGTCCAGACGGGCTTCTGCATCGAAAAGCAGCGCCGCGAGTTCGGCGCCGTGCTCGGCGGCTTCCTGAAGGTGGCGCTCGCGTTGCGGAACCGCGCGCATTTCCTGTGCGGCGCGCGCCGCCAGCACGCGCGCCAGCCCGAGCCGGGGATCGTCGCCCTGCCATTGTCCGAGCGACTGCTCGGCATCCTGATAGCGATATTCGGTATACGCTTTGAGGCCGCCGACAAAGTTTTCGTCACGCTTTTTGGCGGCACGGCGTTCGCGCTGTTCGCGCACGATGCTGGGCAGATTGAGCGTGAGCATGGCCAGCCGCAGCAGCACGACGCCGCCCACCACCAGGCCGACCAGCATCAGCACGAAGCTGATGAAGGAGATTTCCATCCGCCACGGCGGATATACCAGCACCACATACCCCGGGTCGTAGCGCCCGGCCATCGCCAGCGCGACGGCCAGCACCGCGACGACGAGAAACGAGATCAACCAGCGCATTACGGATTCCCCTTGTAGGCGTCGAGCGCGGCGAGGCTGGCGTCGATACCGGGCAATTTTTGGGCGACCTGCAGGCTGGCCAGGCGCTTGATCTCCTTGAGCGCGGCGGCGACGCCGGCGTCGCGCGTATTGAAGTAGCGATTCAACATCTCCGACACCCCCTGCAGGTCGGCCTGGAACGCCGCCTGGTCCTGCGCCAGCAGCGCCAGCCGCGCCGACAGCAGGCGCAGGCGCAGATTCTCGCGCAGGAAGTAGGCCTGATCAGGCGGCAGCAGCACCGCCTCGTTGCCATCGACGCGGCGGAGCTGCACCAGGCGCTTCAACTCGGCCCACAGTTCCTGGCCGATGTCGGTGGCACGGCCGCGGGCACGCGGCGCCGGCGCCGCTTCGGAAACCTGCGCGCTGGCCAGCGGCCAGCTGGCATGGCGCGCCACCAGCGCCTCGATGCGCGCGCTGGCGCCCACTTCGTCGAGCGAGGGCACCTCACGCAGCCTGGCCAGGTCGGTCGCAATCGCGCGGCGCAGCGCAGTGAACTGCGGCTTATCGAGGCGCTGCAGACGGGTGTCCGCGCCTTCCAGCGCAATGATCGCGGCCTTGACGTTGCCTGCCAGCTGCAACTGCTGCGCGGCAGTCAGCAGCACCTGCTCGATTTCGGCCAGCGCCCACTGGTCGCGCCCCTGCGACAGATCCTTGTAAAGCGCTTCGAGCGAAAGCTGCTGTTGCTGCGACGTCGCCATCTGGCTTTCGATGTGGGCGACCTTTTCGCTGACCTGCCGCATCGCATCGTCGGCATTGCGTGCCAGCAGGCGGGTTTCACTGACCTCCTTGCCGGTTTCGGCAAGCCGGCGTCCGAGCTCGGTCTTCAGGTCGCGGATGCGTTCGCGGCTGTCGGACCACGACCACACAGCCGCAGCCAGCGCCAGCACGGCCACCAACATGGCGACCAGCGCCACCGGCGAGGTGGGGGGGTGCGCGCCTGCTCGAACAGGCGCGGCGGCAGGCTGAGCCGTGGACTGGGGAACGGACGTTTCGGGCGTGTCATTCATGGGTTGTTCCTGAACCAGTTAATCAGGCCGTCTACCAGGCCCGCATCGCCACCCGGCGTGGCGATGACGTGTGCAATACCGAAGCGGCGGGCCGCTTCGGCGATTTTCGCATGCGGGGCGAAAAGTGGGGTACGCGACAGCAGCAGCATGCCCGCCTCGCCGAGCATCGTCGCCAGATTGTGCAGCGTTTCCGCGCTGGTGACGGTCACCGCGTCGATCCCGCCCGTTCGCCAGCGCGCCAGCAGCGGCGCGGCATCCACCTGCGGCCGCACGCGCCGGTAGCATTCCATGAAATCCACCCGGGCGCCGCGCGCGGCAAGCGCATCGGCCAGCAGCGCACGGCCGCCGACGCCGCGCACGATCACCACCCGCTTGCCGGAGACATCCGCCAGTTGCGGCAGCGCCAGCAGCGCTTCGCTGTCCTGGCCGTCCGGCGTGATGATGCCGCTGACGCCCTGCGCCTGCGCCTGCAGCGCGCGCGCGGTGCCGGGCCCGACGGCAAAAACCCAGATGGCGTCGGGCAGCGCACCGCCGGCACGGATCGCAGCCATGCCGAACTGCGCCGCATTGGGGCTGATGAAAATCGCAATGTCGGCCTCGGCCAGTTGTGCGAGCGGCACGCTCAAAGCGTCCGGCGGCACCGCCTCGATGTCGAGCGCGGGAAACTCGAACGCCGTGCCGCCCGCCGCACGGATCGCCTGCGCCAGCGCCGCCGCCTGGTGGGCGGGTCGCGTCACCAGCACGGTGCGTCCCGCCAGCGGTCCGCTCATGCAGGAAGCGCGTCGAGAATGGCGCGCGCGCCCTGCGCCAGCAGCTTGTCGGCAAGCGCCTGGCCGACCGCTTCGGGGTCGCGCACGTCGCCTTCGGCGCGATCATGAATAAAGCCGCTGCCGTCCGGATTCGCCACGAAACCGTTCAGCACCAGCCGTCCGTCCTGCAGCACCGCGTGCGCGCCCAGCGGCACCTGGCAGCTGCCGCCCAGCACGCGGCTGACCTGGCGTTCGGCGCGCACGCAGGCGGCGGTTTCGGCATGGTTGAGCGCGCCCAGCATGGCGGCCACTTCGGGATTGCCGCTGCGAATCTCGATGCCGAGCGCGCCTTGGCCGGCGGCGGGGATGCTGTCCTCCACGCTGAGCAGGCTCTTGATGCGCCCGCCCAGGCCGAGCCGCTTCAGGCCGGCGGCGGCAAGCAGGATCGCGTCGAACTGGCCTTCGTCGAGTTTTTTCAGTCGCGTGCCGACGTTGCCGCGCAGCGGCTTCACAGTGAGGTGCGGGTAGCGTGCGCGCAGCTGCGCTTCGCGGCGCAGGCTGGAGGTGCCGACCACGCTGCCGGGCGGCAGGTCGGACAAGCGTTCGTAGCGGTTCGACACGAAAGCGTCGCGCGGGTCTTCGCGCTCGCCGATCACCGCCAGCTCGAACCCCGGCGGCAGTTCCATCGGCACGTCCTTCATCGAATGCACCGCCAGATCGGCCTGTCCCGCTTCCAGCGCGACTTCGAGTTCCTTGACAAACAGGCCCTTGCCGCCGACTTTGGACAGCGTGACATCGAGGATCTGGTCGCCGCGCGTGGTCATGCCCAGAATGTTCACCGTGCAGCCGGGATGCAGCGCGCGCAGGCGGTCGCGGATATGCTCCGCCTGCCACATGGCAAGGGCACTTTCACGGGAGGCAATGGTCAGGGTATGCATGGCGGTAAAAATGGACTGTTTGATTTGGCAAAGAATGACGCGACACTCACGGCCATGACGTATCCGCATCCACCTGAAGGGACGACATCAATGAGGCGACTGATCGCAGCCTGGCCCTTGATTTTAGCATGGGGCCTGACGCTGCCCGGCGCAGCCAGCGCGGCAGGCGGCCTGGTTCACGCGAAGAATTTCCAGGCCGACGCGCGCACTGCCGCCCAGCGCCGGGTGCCCATCATGGTGCTGTTCACCAGCCCCAGCTGCCCGTATTGCGAACAGGTCAAGCGCGAATACCTGGTGCCCATGCACAAGGATCGGGCCAACCGCAGCCGCGTCATCATCCGCGAAGTCACCGTCGATGCCACGACACCGCTGACCGGGTTCGATGGCAAGCCCACCACCGAAGGCGCGTTCGCCGCTACCCACAAGGTGTTCTTGGTGCCCACCGTCATGGTGCTCGACACCCACGGTGTTGAGGCCAGCGAGGCCATCGTCGGCCTGCTGATTCCGGACTACTACTTCGGTTATCTGGAAGCTGCCATCGACGAAGGCCTGCGCAAAGTGCGCGGCAAATAGACAAATAGAATATCGCTGCACCCAGCCCCCAATCAGCCACACACGAAACCGCACGGGACGCTAAAATTCCCGCCATGCAGGGAGCGCCCACATGAAAACCCTCTTGGCCGACGATCACCCGCTTATGCGCGAGGGGGTGCGGCAGGTGTTATCGCAGCTGGAGCCCACAGTCGAGATCATCGACGCCCACGATTACCTCAGCCTGTTTGCGCAAACCGCCGCGCACGCCGATCTCGATCTGGCACTGGTCGATCTGAACATGCCGGGTTTTGTCGGCATGCAGGGCATCGCGCAGTACCGCAGCCGCTTTCCCGATATTCCGCTGGTGGTGCTGTCGGCGTCGGAATCGCCACACGACATTCGCAGCGCGCTGGAAACCGGCGCGCTCGGCTACATTCCAAAAGCCACCTCCACCGCAGGGATGCTGGCCGCGTTGAGGCAGGTGCTGGCGGGTGACCTCTATGTGCCGGCCTGCCTGGACAACAGCCTTGCCGGCCTGCACACGGTGGGCCCCGCCGACTTCGAGGCGCTGCAGCACAGCGGTCTGACGGCACGCCAGCTTGAAGTGGCGCTTCTGCTGGCGCAGGGCTGCGCCAACAAGGCCATCGCCGGCATGCTGGCGATGTCGGAGGGTACGGTGAAGGTGCACATTGCCGCAATTTTCCGCGCCTTTGGCGTCGCCAATCGAACCGAAGCCGTGCTTGCCATTCAGCGGCTGACCCACGCCTCGTGAATTTCCTGCGTGCCCTGTTCAACCGTATGTCGCTTTCCAGCATCCGCAGCCGGATGCTGGTGATTGCGCTGCTGCCCGCCCTGCTGACCGAATTCGGGATGGTGGCCTACTTCTCCACCCAGGCCCTCGCCACCGCCGAAGATGCACTGCATGCGCGCGCCACCAACGCGGCCCGCCACTTGGCAGATGCCTTGCCCTATGCGCTGGCCAGCGGCGACACGGCACGGATGGATGCGCTGCTCAAAACCGAGGCTGAAAACAGCCAGCTGGCCTTTGCCCGCGTGTCCGACGCACGCGGGCAGATCGTCGCCAGCACGAGCGACAGCTTGCGCGCAGCCCTCCTGGATGATCATTACGGGCAACGCACCGAGATTCGTTTGCCCGTCGCCGATTTCAGCGACGACCCCCTGTACGCCGCCAGCGCCGCCCCACTCAACGAGCTGCTGGGGCGTGCGGAAGTCGGGGTATCGCTCGATCAAATCGGCGCGTTCAAGCGCGACACCCTGATCCACGCCGCGCTGCTGATGCTGGTGGCCCTGGCGCTCACCGGCGCGCTTGCGTGGTGGCTGTCCAACCGGCTGGCCGGGCAGCTGCGCCATGTCGGACAGGTGGTGGGGCGGCTGGCGTGCGACGACCTCACGGTGCGCACGCAACTGCCGCCGCAAGGCGAAGTCGGCGTGCTGGCCACCGGGGTGAACAACATGGCCGAAGCGTTGCAAACGCATCGTGGCGAACTGGAAAAACGCATCCGCGAGGCCACCGCCGGTCTCGCCGCGAAAAAGGACATGGCCGAGCGCGCCAACCAGGCCAAGTCGCGCTTCTTTGCCGCAGCCAGCCACGACCTGCGACAGCCGCTGCACGCGCTGTCGCTGTTTGTCGCCGCGCTGAAGGCGCGCAATCACCAAACCGAAGCGCAAACCCTGATCGACAACATCGAAGCCTCCACCGCGGCGATGGAACTGCTGTTCAATGCGCTGCTGGATATTTCGCGGCTGGATGCAGGTACCATCGAGGTGCATCCGGTGCATTTCTCGCTGCAGCAAATGCTGCTCGACCTCGACCACCAGTTCAGTGCGCTGGCGGCGGAAAAGCAGCTGCGGCTGCGTTTTCGCCCGTGCGACGTTACGCTGTACAGCGACCCGCTGCTGATCGAGCGCATCCTGGTCAACCTGATCGCCAACGCCATTCGCTACACCGACGACGGCGGCGTGCTGGTGGCCTGCCGCCGTCGCGGCCGCATGATGTGCATCAGCGTGATCGACACCGGGCGCGGCATCCCGCCCGATCAGCAGGAAAGCGTGTTCCACGAATTCGTCCAGCTGCACAACCCGGCGCGCGACCGCAGCAAGGGACTGGGGCTGGGGCTTGCCATCGTGTCGCGCCTGGGGCGGCTGCTGGGACACCGGGTGGACTTGCGCTCGCGCCCGGACCACGGCTCGACGCTCAGCATCGACGTGCCGTGCGGCGACACCCAGCGGATCCAGCCGTCCACCGTCGCCAGCCCATCCGGCCCAATCCCGGACGACGCACTGGTGCTGCTGGTGGACGACGAAAGCGCGATCCTGCGCGGCATGGCCGAGCTGTTCGACAACTGGAATATCGACCTGGTTACCGCGCACAGCGCTGAAGAGGCCGTGCAATGGCTCGACAGCCTCGCCCGCGTGCCCGATGTCATCGTGTCGGACTACCGCCTGCCCGACGACACCGACGGCATCGAAGTCATCACCCGGCTGCGGCAAAAATATGGCCGCGACATTCCCGCCATCCTGGTCACCGGCGACACCGCGCCCGACACCATCCTGCGCATCAGCCGGGCCGGCTTTCCGCTGCTGCACAAGCCGCTGCGCCCCGCCAAACTGCGCGCCCTGCTCACCCACCTGATCCAGCAGGCGCGCACCCCGCTGTGGGATAATCCGCGCCAAACCTGACCCCTGACCCCTCAAGATCATGCATCTGCACATTCTCGGTATCTGCGGCACCTTCATGGGCGGCATCGCCGCCATCGCCCGCGCCGCCGGCCACACCGTCACCGGCTGCGACGCCAACGTCTACCCGCCGATGTCCGACCAGTTGCGCGCCCTCGGCATCGACCTCATCGAAGGCTATGACGCGAAGCAAGCGGACATCGGCGCCGACATCTTCGTCGTCGGCAACGTCGTCACCCGCGGCAACCCGCTGATGGAAGCCCTCCTCGAGCGCGGTCTGCCCTACACTTCCGGCCCGCAGTGGCTGGCCGACAACGTGCTCAAGGACAAATGGGTGCTGGCCGTCGCAGGCACCCACGGCAAGACCACCACCTCCGCCATGCTGGCGTGGATCCTCGAGGACGCGCGCATGCATCCCGGCTTCCTGATCGGCGGCATCCCGCAGAATTTCGGCATGTCCGCCCGCCTCACCGACAGCCCTTTCTTTGTCATCGAAGCCGACGAATACGACACTGCCTTCTTCGACAAGCGCTCCAAGTTCGTCCACTACCGCCCGCGCACCGTCATCCTCAACAATCTGGAATACGACCACGCCGACATCTTCCCCGACCTCGCCGCCATCGAAACCCAGTTCCACCACCTGGTGCGCACCGTGCCCGGCAACGGTCTGATCGTCGCCAACGGCATGGACGCCAACCTCGACCGCGTGTTCGAGCGCGGCCTATGGACCCCGGTGGAACGTTTCGGCGCTGGTCAGAACAGCCGCTTCGGCGGCGCGAGTGGCTGGAGCGCCGGCGAGTCCGATGCCCAAGGCAGCTTCGACGTCTTCTTCAACAGCACGCTGCAGGGCCGGGTGAAGTGGGACCTGATCGGCGCGCACAACCGCATGAACGCGCTCGCCGCCATCGCCGCAGCGCGCCACGCCGGCGTGCCGGCTGCTGCTGCGGTTGATGCCTTCTCCCGCTTCGAGAACGTCAAACGTCGCCTGGAAATCCGCGGCGCCGTGCATGGCATCACCGTCTACGACGACTTCGCCCACCACCCCACTGCGATTGCCACCACGCTAGAAGGATTACGCCGCAAGGTCGGCCGCGCGCGCATCCTCGCCGTGCTGGAACCGCGCTCCAACACCATGAAACTCGGCGTCATGAAAGCCGCCCTGCCCAGCAGCCTCGCCGACGCCGACCAGGTCTACTGCTACGGCGCCACCCTCGGCTGGGACGCCGCCGAAGCGCTGGCCCCTTTGGGCGACAAGGCACGCGTGTTCGATAACCTCGACCGCCTCGTCAGCCAGTTGGTGGAAGACGCCCGCCCCGGCGACCACGTGCTGATGATGAGCAACGGCGGCTTCGGCGGCATCCACGCCAAACTGCTGGATGCGCTGCATCATCACTATCACGAGGATATTGTGCTGTCGCCGATGCATCGGTATGGAGGGTATGCGTAAGCACTGAAGCCGGGGTGTATGTCGCTATACAGATACGTCATATCTTATTGAACACTTCAGAGAACATCGGAAAATCCCTTTCTCGTTGCCTGGAACCAGAAAAAGCCAAACCAGGCGAAAACGCTCGCCCCGATGAGGTAAAACATTAATCCTTTCCAGTCAGGCAAATGACCCCAGATCAACACTTCGCGGGTTTGCTCGATAAAGAATGTCAACGGATTCAAATGTAACCACACCTGCATTGGCTCTGGTAGCGCGCTGACCGGGAAAAAGACCGGGGAAAGGAACATCAGGGCGCTAGTGAATACACCGATGAACTGACCAATGTCGCGAACGAACACCCCTAGAGATGACAATATCCAGCCAAACCCAAGGCTCAGAATCATGAGCGGTAGCAGCACCAATGGAACAAAAATCGTTGTCCAGTGGATAAACCCGTTTAGCATGGAAAATGCCACAAGCAACACAAGCAAGCTAACCAGCGCATGAAACAATGCGGCACCCACGCTGACAACAGCAAGAATTTCCAGCGGAAAAACCACCTTCTTGACGTAATTGACGTTGCTCAGAATGATAGTCGGAGCCCGATTGAGCACTTCGGCAAACAAAGTGTGAACGATCATCCCCGCAAACAACACCACCGCAAACTGTGTATGAGATTCGTCACCGCCTGCCCAGCGTGCCTTGAAGACAACAGAAAACACAAAGGAATACACCATCAGCATGAATACGGGGTTCAGAAAAGACCACAACAGCCCCATGACCGAACCCTTGTAGCGCCCAACGACCTCTCGCCGGGTCATTTGGGCAATCAGTTCGCGATTGCCCCATAGGCTATTCAACATCGCGACCAGTGATGTGGGTTGTGCTGCGTGAGGGTTCATTCAATCACCTTGCGTATTGCACTGAAACTGGACAGCCAGTCCACGGCAAAGTGGACTGGCTGAGCGTAGCGACGCGGGGGGTAGTTTTACTCTGAATCCCGTTTTTGGGTCAAACTGTTTTTGCGTTTTCGCATGCCAATACCGGCTTTTCGTTGCCTTAAAACGCGTAAAGGCACTGGCGCGGCTACCGGGCAGTTTCCGGAACGGCCGCAGGTTCAGATATTCAAGCCGTGACTTTAGCGACAAGCCTCCGCTTGTACTTGTGCCCAAGCAAAAGCAGCCGAAACACCGCGCGTAAATGCCAAGGCACATCCGGGCATCTCACCAAACCCGGCGTCCAGCCGGAACCGGATAGGAAGCCCTTCACCTTTACCCGCCTTTTTTTCGAAACGAAGGCTAGCAATACATCCCCAATTCCTATCATCCGGCGCTTATCCAGGAAGCCACCGACACCAAAAACCTCGTTGTGGTTCAACTGAAAGAATGCCCCGGTCAGTAAAGGAGACGGGTGATAAACAATCCGATTCCAGATTTCCATGGCCATGGGCCGTAGCTCAGCACTGGAATAAGCATGGGTACGCAGGAAATCGGCCCAGTAAGGCACCGAATCCAGAACCCCGGCCTGGAAATGCCGAACATATTCCTCATGGACCCGATTTTCCTCCTCATCGACGTGGCGTATCGCTTTCATGCCGTGTGCGGTCGATTCATACCCATTGACACTACCATTGGGCGAATTGCACAGCATCTCGATAGGGGCCACGTAGTCCAGTAGCGCACCCAAGGCTTCCGACTCGTTCAGATTCGGGCCGTAGGCATCTTTCCGGACGTTTTCCGGCTGGGCATTCAGGAAACGGTTCAACCCCAGATAACAACCCAGCACCTTCAGGTTAGGCAGGGCATAGGCCAGATTATCCTGGATCGTGCCACGCCAACCGATATCCACAATACCGATTCGCCCGCTTCCTTCATCGATGCCGGCAGAAGCAAGATAAGCCCGCAAGTCCTCCCGTTTCGCTACGAGGTGGCGCTCGATTCGAGCTCGTACATCGTGGTCGTCGAAGAAAGCATTGACTCGCGGGTCTTGCCAGGGGTAGTGGATGGGGCTGACCAGATCAAGACCATGCCTCTCAGCACTCGCAGCCAACTCGACCGGGTCCATCGCCAATGACTTGAACAAGGCCTGCAGGGACTGCACGCTGTACTGGTTCCATAGGCGCATCAACTCGGTCGCCGAGAGCTCCCTCAAGGAGCCCGCGAAGGTCGCTAACCGGCTCACCATCAGTAGCTCCGCCCGAGGCGGCGCGAAACCGAGCACGTCCCCATCAGCCAGTCGGCGGTAGATTTCCAGGAAAAACTCGCCCTCGCGGGTAAAGAAATAGAGCGCCTCGGCTTTATCGGATACCGCACGCTCCATGGCCATGAGCACAAACCCGAGCAGTAACGGGGTGCATTCGCGACCTAATTGATAGTAATCGTGTCGTTCAACGTTGGCTGGAAGCGCCTGGCGAGACAGAGCTTCTACCGCATTCCTCAAAGCTTCCTGGCGGTCGTGGAAATCGGCCTCCCGCGCCAAACGCCGGCGGTGTTCTTCATCGGGCTGAAAATGCATGGCATTGATGCCGGCCTTCTGCGCAGCCTTGATATCCGACCATGGGTTGTCGCCGATGTGCAAATGCTCATCGGCTGATACGCCAAAGTATTCCCTCAAGTGGTTATAGAGCCGCCCGGAACGCTTGTTGTATCCGACATCGCACGACACCAGGCCCTCGCTGACGATCTCATCGATGCCGTGGTGGCTCAACAACTCCTTGATGGCGGTCGCAGGCAAGTAAAAATCGGACAGGAACAGAGTACGTTTGACGGACAGCTGACGCAATGTCTCGCCAATGTTCGGATCGACATAGGAAACATGCTTTTCCTGGCCGATTTCCGCTCGATCCAGTTCGAGCAAAAGGTTCTCCAACACGACCGGCACTTGCCCACCAAACTCAAAACCGGCCAGGTCAAGCCAGCGGCGATAGACATCCAGATGTCCGTATTCGTCATCGAATCCCTGCGCCCGCTTCTCGTCGCCAATCTCCTTTTCCGCCTGCTGACGCAGGCGCAGCAGTATCCATGGATCACGGCACACCGGGTCCAACCGGTCGCCCCATTGCATCAACAGGTAACGGCAGACGTGCAGTTTCACCCCGTCCGGATGACATCGCCGCCGCAGCAGCGTATCCCAGACATCGACTGTAAGCAGTTCATGTTTTACCTGGCGTCCGGCTGCTTCATGGCCGGGAACAAGGGACCCCGCATCACAATACGGAGAAGAGTAAGTCCCGGTCATGATAGAAGCCGTCTCAGGCCGTAATACAAAAATCGGATAATTCGGCGCGGAACCGGGGGCAGGAAGGAAAGACGACCGTAATCTGGTAACGACATTCTGGTCGCTAACCCGCTACTCGCCCATTTGGGGTTCGCCTCGGCGACCAGACAAGGCTTCCTGTACATTGGCTCGACTATTCGTTTAGCGGGCTTGCCGCCTGCCAACAACACCTCAACCTCGGAATAAAACTGCTTGAGACCATACTCAATGGGACGCTCCTGCATAAAACGAGCCCCTGCCTGACCAGCCACCCCGGAATCCCTTTGGTTGGACAACCGTTCCATCAATCCATTCGCCAAGGACTCCGGCGTCGACTCGCACAGCAAAATGGCCTCTTCGGGAAAATCGTAGAGGGTGTTCTCGCGATAAACCTCCACCACCGGCAACCCCGCGGCCATCATCTCAAAAGGAATTCTGGATGGATTGGTGGCACTGATGCATAGCCCAACCGTGCATCGGTTATATAGCTGATTACACTCCTCCAAACTCAACAACCCGAGATTTTCATGCGCGAACCAAACCCGGCCGGCCGAACGGGAGCCGTAGAGATAGATCTTCACATCCGGCATGAAATGTTTCACGATGCCCAGAGCCTCTATACCCAATTCCGGACAGCGTCTAAATTTTTCCGGTTGATGGATGAAACAAATGGCCTTCTCGCGCTGTACATCGGGTAACCGGCGATACACCCTCAAGTCCGCGCAAAAATCGAAATAGACAGATTCGACTTTGAATTGATTCCCAAGCATGGCCGTCAGCCAGCGGCCAATTGTGATGGGATACAAACCATAACGGTATGAGTTTTCCGCCATCAGATAAGCATCACCCATAGGGTGAAACTGGGCTTCGAAATCCTGTACGAAATAGCACCGGATGTTCTCGAACGGCAGATCGCGCACGAAACGCGCCGAATACCAGATCGTGGCGAATACCAGATCAGCCGGTTTAACGTCCGACCAGCCGAGGCGCACGTCCTCGAAGTCGAAACCGAACATCTGCCGAATCATTTTTCTCAAGGACGATCCGGACATTACGCCATTGTCCTCGATATAAAGCGCGCACCGATAGCCACGCTGCTGCAGATAATCTGCATGCTGGAGTATGGTCCGGTGTCCTCCGGAACCTTCGAGAAGGCCGGGAATCAGCCAGGCAATGCTTGTCATAATGCAAATAACTCTTGAGTTGTTTTCTCAGGCGCCTGCTGCGGACTGGCGCATTTCCTTCAGCAAGCTCCGGGCCTCTCCCAACTCGCGAGCGAACTTGTAGGCCACCAGAATCATGACGACCAGCAACAACAACATGAAGAAGGGCGCCATGATAAGCGGGATGCCATGCCAGCGCACGTTGCCGTAATCGTCGACCCCGATCACCTCATGGCCGCCGGGCGTCAGAATGCTCAAGCCGGAGGTCCCGCCCCTCAGATGCAGCTTGCCTTCCTCAGCATAAATTTCGCCGCCCGTGTAGTTGTTGAACGCGACGCCGGAATGGCTACCAGCGCCTTTGATCTTGAGTGCGGAATCGGAAAAGATCGTCCTGGAAAAATCGACACCCGTTCTAATTTCAGGGGTTGTCGTAATCAAGAAGGTCGACTCGCTATTTAGGGCGTTATGATCGATGAGGCCATAGTGCCAGGTACCCCTGCGCTCATCCGATTTTTTGGCGTGATCGTCAGAGTCCTCGGAGCGCAGCTCAAGCGCAGTGGTATTCCGTTTCCCAAAGCCGACAATCTGAACGCCCACTTTAGAAAGCGGAATGCCGACGGTCTTCGATACTGTGCCATGCGGCAGTCCGCCATTCAATACATCGACCTCTAGCCCAACCAAGGCGGCGTCGAAATCTTTGTCTTTGAAGTCCGGGGTGCCGGCGGGAACGTATTCATTCCAGTGGACCGGCCAGGATCGTGCGCTCAGAAAGCCACCCCACGATCTGGCACCAGGATAGAAGGCCCCGCTGTCTCCCCACAGGGCCACGGCATTAATCGTGGGTGAAAAAGACCATACTTCGCTGAGCAGGTTCTGGTAATGGTTATGCGTATTGGCGAACTCCTCGGATGTCTGTGCCCGTTTCTTGTTTTCTGGATTAATTTCTTTGGCCTCGCCCTTCCAACTCTCGACGCTTGCGTCGTGCGGGATCACATCCGAAACCACAATGTTTTTTCGCAGCCCGGTACTCAGTCCTGTGTATTGCGGCCAAATGCCCTTCAATCGTGGATGATTGCCACGGACCATGCTGATACCCGTTCCATATCGCAAGTCGATGATACGAGTATTTTGATTGGGAGGAACCGGCATCGCTCCCTTCTTGACGTCGGGGGTAAGAATGATGCTCCCGCCGTGTTTGTTGTAATGCTCGATGGTAGCCGCCAAGCTTGCTTCGTTATGTTTTTCGATGATCGTCGACGGGCCGAGAAGCGACATGGTGCGGCTTGAGGGGATCTGCCCGTCGGATCGAGACGGACTCGCATTGAAAAGCACGATGAAGCAAACAAGAAAAAGAATTCGATATTTCATTCCAATGCATCTTTCCATGTGGTAGCGGGCCGCATCAGTCTGATACAACATCACGTAGCCTGGCATTCAACTCCGCGATTTCCGCGTCTCTCTGGTGAAGCATCCGGTCCATTTGCTGGATCGCAAGGTAGCGGTCGTTCGCCATCTGTCTTGCGTGCTTAAGTTCCGCCATGAATGCAGCCGTCTCGGGATTGGGGAAAACCCGCTGCCGCATGCGGCCATACCAAGTGTCTGAATGAAGACTTTCAGCACGCCCTCGCGCGCGAGAACGCTCATTATAGTTAACGTTGGCTTGGCGCTCGGTGGCGGATGACGGCTTCCAGAAGATCAGATTCAGGACTGCTCTGGGGAAGCCGATGGGCTGGGCCACCCCCCGGCGGATAAAGTATTGCCTAAGCGCCACTTCGTCCGCCTCGATAGGGAACATGTTAGTCATCTCTAGCTCAAGACCATCCGCAACAACAATCTCATTCAGATTTTCCGAGAACGCCAATTTGAACTCATGGAAGGACGCGCCCAAACCCCAGCGGTATCTTGATTCTCGGAAAGACGCCTCATCCAATCCTTTCATGGTTTCGGCGAAATATGGTCTGGGCGATCTCTCGGCATAAGCACGGACATATTCATCGGGCAACATATGGAAAAAATCCATGTACGCCGTATGTTTGTCCTCCCAAGTCAAGCGATTAGGTGTTTCAATCACCACTATCGCTCCCCCCTCGGGCAAGGCTTGCCACATCGCTTGCAAATGTGCGCCAGAGGGATAGAGGCGGCACCCGTTCCACAACCGACCTCGACCACCGCAGCATCACGCAATGGCAGGAATTGGTTTAGCCATTTGACCGCATAGGTCTCGGCCCTTTTCTGGCGTTGATACAACACCTCATCGACCGCTTCGGCGCCTTATAGGTGAGTTAACGAAATCCTGGTCCCATGTCGAGAAAAGCTTCTCGAATGCAACCTTTTCCAGATGATTATTCATCGCTTGCTCTGTCATAATTCCCTCCGGATGGCGGCGCGGATGCTTAAAGACCCCTGTCTGAGCGTAGCCAGCGCATGGCTTTCCTTACACACAAAGCAAGTTTCACCAGTCTGTCGGAGCGCAAGTCCATGATCTCTTCCTGGCGCTCGACAATGACACGGCTCATCTCCTGCATCGTATGCCAGCGTTCCTGGATCATGGCATCCTGCGCGGCTATGCACCGATCTCGCTCCTCAATCATGCCGTTCATTTGCTCGATTGCATTCCAACGATCTACGAGCAGTTGTCCCTGAGCTTCGATGGCTTCATCCCTTTCGATGATGACGCCATTCATGTCGTGAATAGCGCTCCAGCGTTCTTGCAGCAACGCCGCCTGGCTTGCGATGGTTTGTTCACGCTCGGCCAGTTGACGAACCGAATGGAAAATCCCCTCCGGGCACGCCGACGTCTCGGCGAGTTTCCGCATTAACCAGGTTCCTCCCTGTCCCGATGTCAGTTCCTCCATCCGGCTGTTCGGCACGCCGGCAAGTCTGTGGAGCAGGTAAAAAAGCAGCGGAAGCGGGTGAAAACTCTCGTTCTTCAGCAGTGCCAAGCAGGTTTGGAAGGCCGCGAATTCAGCACCTGATTCGATTGGCAGCGTTGACAGCGCCCTGGCCTGCACATGGGAATTCTCGTGGATGTGCCGCCAGACATCGTCCTCGGACAAGGTGTTGGCTGCATGGACCCTATAACCCAACAACCCTTCCCTGATCCAGATCGGCGAGGTACGTTTTTGTGCTCGCAACGCCCAGTCCCAATCATGGGTATAACGCAAGGGAGCGAAATCGCCCACCTCATTCGCCAGCGCCCTGGAAAAGAAAAAGTTGGAGGTGGTGATGGCCGGATTGCCGGCCAGGAACCACGCGTCCCGCGTGAGCGCATCACATGCCGCCCGCAAGTCTCGATAGGCAATTGCACGTGAGTGCTCGTTGGCCGGTTCACCCGCCGGCCCAATGAAATCGACATCGGTGAAGGCGAATACATCCCTTTCACCCGAGGCAACTGCTTCCGCCAACAGCCGGTCAATCCTATTTGCGGCAAAAACATCGTCTGAATTGATGATGGCGATGAACTCACCCCGCGCCAAACCCATGGCCTCGTTCAGCGTGGCATGCGCGCCCTGGTTGGTGTCATGCCGTGACAGGTGCAAGCGCTCGTCCTCGAACGACTGCAACACCCCCCACGTAGCGTCGGACGAGGCATCGTCGATGGCGATGAGTTCAAGATTGCCGTACGTCTGTCCCAGCACGCTCTCCACCGCCGCCCGCACATAGGGCGCGTGGTTGTAGGCGGGCATCAGCACACTGACGAGAGGGGATGTGTTGGTATTGGGCATGGGGACAGGTATTCTACCGATTGTGGCATGTCGGGCTAACCCTACCTGGGGAAACGCCGATTTCTTCCGTCACCGCGAGGAGCGAAGGTAGAAATCCAGCATGCACGCCTTTGTCTATGAAGGGTTGCCAATACCTTGCTGTGATGAAAGGCGAATCCATGGCAATGGCTTCAAGTATCGTGGTACATCCAGTCTCGATCCAAAAAAGCTGCTTCCAGTACAAGAAATAGTCCGGTTCTTCGAGAAAATCCCGAGCGTCCATGGCATCCAGGGGCAACAACTCAACCGAGCCAGATCGAGCCTCATTTTGCAAAGGGTCCACCAGAGGGGTGCCGTTATTGATTCACGCCGCCGAGATGGTCAAGCGCCACGACGTCGGGTGCAACATGGCCCGTGCGGCAAGACTTATGATCTTGGCTAATTCGTGAAGTCCTTGCAGGCCCATCTCTCCGGCATCTACGCCTCCGCCGATCATCCATCACCACCTCGCGGTTGGTAGCCCGCAATGTATCCATTGCACTCCCGAGCAGCATTCCGCTTGTCTACCCGATGAAACCCGTGAACAGCCCGATGCAAGGATGACGTCCCCACCATAGCCACTGAATCATCGACACTAAATTAACGCATCGAATGTCTCAAAAACATTGACACGTTCCGCGCCTCTTGCCAGCATTGCTTCCGTTTCGGGTGTCCGTTGTTTTTCCTGGCCACTGACATCTTGCCAATTTATGGTTGCAACGGCCCGAAATTGATTCCCTGGCTAGCCATGACCAAAAGTCGAACTAACAGTCCCTTCATCTAACAACTACGTGGCCATGCCTACAGTCAGTCGTAATGCCTCGTGTCCATGCCATAGTGGACTGCGTTACAAACACTGTTGCGGCACGCAGCATAATTTAAGCCTCCACCCGCCCTCGCTCAGTGAGGATCTGCGTCTCACCGGCCTGGAATTACACAAGCACGGCCACTTCGTTGAAGCCATCAATCTGTACGATGCTGTGCTTAAGGAGCATCCCGGCGACTGGGATGTTGCGCATATGAGAGCCGTGGCTTTGTTTCAACTTGGACTGATGCCGGAATCCCGTGCTGCCTTCGCTGCGCTGTTGTCTACCCCTGCGACAGCGCTTCCGGCTTTTTGGACCAATCTTGGTTTATTGATCGCCGCCATTTGTCCTGATCCGCTATCCGCAAAATTTCAAAGCAGGTTGACCGGACATACCCGTTTTCACAGCCCAGCTGAGACTCAGGTGCTTAATACCCGCTCTCTCCCGACTATTTCGGTTGTTATGCCCACCTACAACCATGCTGAGTATGTTGGGCAGGCCATTGATTCAGTGTTCGCACAGTCACGCCTCCCACTGGAACTGATCGTGATCGATGATGGCTCCATAGACAATACTGCAGAGGTGTGCCGTCGCGCGCTCGCCTCCGCACCCATCCCGGTCACGTTCATCTCGCGGGAAAATCGAGGCGCGCCGGCGACACTCAATCAAGCCATTAAACTGGCTAATGGAGAATTCATTCAGCCCATCAATTCAGACGACCTTCTTCCGGCAAATCGAATCGAGGCGATGCTGGCGGAACTGCTGGAGCGAGGCGGCGACTGGGGCTTCGCGCGGGTTGCATACGTTAATGCGCTAGGAGATCGTCTTGACCCCGGACAACACCCCCGAGCCCTATCCCTGACCGGGGCTCAGGATTCCGTCGTGATGTCGAGAACCTTGAGTCTGGGCTTGCTGCGCGCCAATGCCGCCATTTCCTCCGGGAATCTGACATTCCGCAAGACACTATGGCAGACCCTCGGAGGATTCCGCGACTATCGCTACAATCACGATTGGGATTTTTGCCTGCGCGCCTCGCTAGAAAGTGAGCCCATCTTGGTGCCCAAACAGCTCTATGAATATCGCATTCACGCTACAAACACCATTACCGAGAACAATTCAGCGCCAAGGCTTGAGCACAAAAGGATGATGGCCGACTTCGTTACCTACTCACAGGGCCAAACTTTTTGGCCTAATCCTGTTGCGCCCACGCTCGCCAACTGGGGTAATGACTACCTTGCATTACTCGGCGCCACCGATTCCCTGCGGCACCTCCCCATTGCACTCGTTGAGCGGCTACTCGACTAGGCAGCGGCTCTGACGTATCGAGAAACAGATGAAAGCATCCCTCATCATTACTACCGAGACTGATGTTTTTCACCACAAGCAGCGAGACTTCTTTGCCTCATTCGCTGGACAAACCTACCCTCACAACGAATTCGAATTAATCATCGTTGATGGAAATGGCAGGACGGGTACTGCTGAGGCATATGCGGCATTTTGCGCCCAACACCCATCCATCTCTGTAACCTATCTGCAAAGTCCAAGCCGTGCACGCGCATTCGGGAACAACCTGGGAGCAGCCAAAGCCACCGGAGAATTGCTGGTCTTTCTTGCAGACGATTTTGACCCCACGCCTGAGTTTCTCGCAGCACACGTCGAGTATCACAAACTCAACAGCGACCTCAATGCCGCAGGGATTGGTCCTGGATTCTTCCCGGATGATCTACGCAATGATCTTTTCGCTCGTTGGCAGGAAGACTCCGGGCTTATTTTTGGCGTCGCCATGCGAAGCGCCATAAGCGTGTGGCCAAGACAGTTTTTCTTTGCGGGCAATGCTTCAATCAAGAAGGCAAAATTCGACTCACTTGGCGGCTTCAATGAAGCTTTCCTGCACGATGCCTGGGATGATTTCGAGTTCGGACTACGTTGGGCAGCCAGCGGGGGCTACTCCCAGTTCTTGCCAGCAGCCATGACGATTCATCGACACGCCGTGTCCCTTGATGAACGGTGTCTCAATATGAAGCGTGCGGGCGAGGCCGCACAAATATTGGAAGCGCTACACCCTCATATTCGTCATGGATGGAAAGCGAAACTTCATCGACATAGGGAGCCTCTCCTATCACTGCCGGGTCCAGATGCTCCCACTCAAACCTGGATCGCCTACTATTCCCAGCGCCTTGACCAAGCCTTTGCGCGTGGATATTGGTCCCGCACCGACAATGACCATGCATAGGCTTGCTGCCACAAGCTGGCTCCTGAATAGCCGTTGTACAGGTTACAAAACGTCCGCGGACGGGATCACAGACGCTTCACCGCCATGCTTCAGGGTTTCGAACAGGACGGAATGAAAGCGAGGACATTGGCGGCGTTCAGCTCATCCAGCGGATTCATGACTTCCCTTGTTCATGCGAGGAACATTGACCGCGAAATCGGCGAGCGCCCCGCGCAGCGCCGCGACGACCGCCGCCCAATCACCCGGGTGAGGTTGGCGGAACAGGCGCGCAGTAGGGTACCAGGGGCTGTCGGCGCGATTGAGCAGCCACCGAAAATCCGCGATGTACTGCAACATGATCCAGACCGGGCACCCCAATGCGCCAGCGGCATGGGCGATGGACGTGTCAACGGTGATGATCAGGTCGAGTTCGGCCATCAGCGCGGCGGTCTCGGCATAGTCGGTCTGTTCATCCCCCCAATCGAGAATGGGCGTTTGTACGGCTCGCAGTTCCTCGCGTCCGGCACCGAGTTGCAGGTTGATCCAGGCCACGTCGGGCAGATCGAACAAACCGGCGAGTGCTTGCAGGGAACAGGAACGATTGCGGTCATCCACGTTGGTGGGGCTACCGGCCCAGGCCAGGCCGACGCGCAGCCGCGCCGGTATCGCGTCCAGGCGTTGTCGCCAATAGGCACGCCGGTCACTTGGTGCCGATAGGTAAGGCACGTCGGCGGGAACGTCGGCCAGTGAATGGGTGCCGCACAGACGCGGCAGGCTCAACAAGTGGCAGATGTAATCGTAAGCGGGAATGACCGCTTCGCCGGTGTACACCGCCGACAGGCCATGTACGTTGCGCAGCAGCCCGGCCACGTGCGCCTGGCGCACATGCAGGCCGATCCTGGCCCCCTGGTCGGCGAGCGGCTTGACATAGCGAATGAACTGCAAGGTGTCACCGATCCCCTGTTCGGCAATCAGCAGCAGGCTTTTCCCCGCCAACGCCTCGCCCTGCCAGAGGCGGGGCGAGCCGGCCATCGCCGGCAGCCGGTAGCCCGCGGCGTATTCCGGGCATCGCATGCGCGATTCATACTCCGCCCAACCGTGCGCATAATCACCCCGCGTCAGCAGCACCAGCGCCCGGCTGAAGCGCGCTTGCGTCAGATTGGCATCCAGTGCCAGGGCGCGATTGAAGGCATCCCGCGCCTCGTCGAGATGACCGAGCTTGTGCAGATCCAGACCGAGGTTGCTCCAGGCCGGGGCATAGGCCGGGTGCCGGTCCAGTGCCTTGCGATACTCGGCCACGGCCTCCTCCAGACGTCCCTGCGCGCGTAAGCACAGGCCGAGGTTGTTGAAGAAGTCCGGCACGTCATCCCGTTTCGCCAGGGCGGCGCGTATACGTCCTTCCCCTTCGCGCGGCCGCCCTTCCTGCATGTCGAGCACGCCCAGATAATGTTCCGCGACCGCGTCGTCGCCCAGCGCCAGCACAGCGTCGTAGCCTTTCCGCGCGGCAGCCAGGCGGCCGGCCTGATGGTGTGTCATGGCCTGCCGTAACAAAGCCTCCGATGCGTTCTCTGTCGGCGCCGCAGTCGCGCCTTGAGCGGCGCCGTCCTGACCGCAGCAATGCTTGTAGCGTTTCCCGCTGCCGCACGGGCAGGGGGCGTTGCGACTCGCCGGCGCGGCGTCGCGCTTGCCAGCCGAGCCGTTCAGCGCATCCAGCATGCCGGCGCATTTGGCGTCGGCGGGAAAGGCGCGCAGGCGTTGTTCCAGCAATATCCGCGCCGAATCGAGTCGCTTCAGATCGATGAAGTTTTTCGCCAGTGACAGAAACTGGATCGAGCCGAGTACCGGCCTCGGCATCGCCGCCACGAAACCGGACATTTCTTCATCGGCGAGGAATTGCCACATATTGAACAGACCATGGAACCCCAAGGTCCTGGTCTGCGGGTAGGTGGTTTCGAACGAGAAACGGTCCGCCACCTCGGGTGGCGCGAAACGCATGCCATAGCGGGATTCCAGCATCGGCCGGTAATGCCGGCAGATCATTTCGTCCTCGGGCTCGAAACGGTCTATCGCGGGATCCTGAAGCGCTTCCAGCAGGCGCCGCGATCGCAGCGAAAAGCCACCGTTGCCAACGCTATGCGCATCATGGTGGAACCCCCAGCGCGCGCCGATGTAGTCATGGTCGAGAAAGTCATCACGCCAGGCTGCGGGGTTGACCACATAGCCATCCCACTGGATCAGCAGCACATGTTCGGTTTCGATATGCCGGAGCAAGTCCTTCATGACGAAGCGCGAATACGCCGCGCGTCCTGCCAGGGGATCGATGGCGACATGGCGGGAACCGCCCGTGTCTTCCGCCGAGTCCGAGATGAACAAGGCATCGGCGAAATCCATCGCCGCCAGCGATAAACGCATCGCCCTCGCTGCAAGCGCGTGGGTCTGGGTGTCGACTACACAAAGTGTGGTATGGGCGGCCCTGATCCTTGTATTCGGCATAATTTCCACGTCAATGCTGGAATTCCCGGGCGGCATCCGAATCCGTTTTATCACCATGCAAATAGAAATCCAGCATGGCGCCCGTCTGTGCCTCCATTACCTTGAGAAGAGTGGCCCGCGCTGCTTCACCTGTCGCGCGCCTCAGATCTGGGTCGTCGGCCAGTTGTCCAATACACGCCAGGGCTTCTTCCTCGGTTTCGACGATAAAACCGTTCCTGCCATGTTCGATCAGCTCTGCCACACCCACCCGCTCCCCGAACAGCACAACGGGCAAGCCCATAGCCATGGCTTCCATGATGGCCGTCCCGCCGGATTCATACAAGTGCGGGTGTATGCGATAGATGAAGCAATCCAGCCCATCGAGAAATTCGACTATACCGCTCTGCGTTTCCGGTTGAAGCGTAATGCGGTCTTCCAGACCATTACGCTTCAGCGGCTCAGCCAGACAGGTTCCGCCTGTAATCAGAATCTGGTGTCCAAGACCCGCCAAACGTCGAAAGAATGCCGGATCGTTCGGATGAAACTTCAGCCGGTCATCGCGGCTATGGCGACCGATGACAATAGGCCCCGATCGATATGATCTGGTGCGAACCGGACGGAAACGACAAGCATCGACAAAAGCGTATTCCACCCGTCCCGCCACCCCGACGGCATCGCGAAAGCATCGGGACGGAAAGCTGAAATCGAGTGAGAAAGCGGTTGGAACCTCCTCAAGTTCAACCAATCTCTCAATCAAACTTGCGGGATTGTCTATGTTGTAGCAAAGGGTAATTCGTTGCGCCTGGCATTGCTTCAACCAGCTTCCGTACTCAAAATAAGTGCCCACAAAGACAAGATGGCCAGAACCGGGATAACGACCAAGTGCCGCATTGATCGTCTCAACAGGAAAACGATCGGCAAATCCCGGCAAAGGCGGGACGGTGGACCAAATGCGCGCCCGAACATGCCCCGAGAGTTGCTCAAACAGGCCCAGCGCTCGATGTTCCGAACCGCCAAGCTGTCTTAAATCCGCAACAATGTGAATTTCAGGAATTTGAGTTGTACTTGGGTTGTGCGCCCGGCTATAGAAACGCTCGGTCAGCTTGACCACCATACGCCGCGTCGGGGCATCCCGCTCGGGTTTGTACCAGTGCTGACTAGCCCGCGTCACGGCTTCCGCAGCCTTGGTCGTTTCGCCTAGCGCTGCTGCCTTCCGGAAGAATCCGTAGGCCTCTTCATACCGCGCCATTTCCGAACATAGGTCACCGCAGGCCAAAGCTGTTTCGGCGCGAGTCAAATCCGAAGGCGACAGGCGCGTCAAAATCTCGATTGCGGTAAAGGCCTCACCAGAACGAAATGCCGCCAATGCACGTTGCGCTTCCGTTTCAAGGGGATTCACAGGTGGAGGTGGAGCCGCAGCCGCCAACTGGCCACAACAATGTTTGAAGCGTTTACCGCTGCCGCAAGGACAATCCGCCATACGGGAAGGCTGCGCCTTTTCGGGCAAGGCGGGTCGTGTCTTCGGTTTAAGCTGAGGTGGCGGACCGCCCAGCCGGGACAACAATTGCAGCGCCGCCTCACGCACACTCGGATCGGAAGTTGCCATCCATGCTTCCTTCCGCGCGCCTGAATAGTTCCCAGCTCGTTCCAGCGTAGTCGCGAGATGGAGTCTGGATTCACCTGCCGCCGGATTGATTTCTACAGCACGTCGCAGTATCCGCTCGGCCTCATCCAACTCGCCATTCATAAGGGCTACATACCCGAGTCCATTGATAGCATTTGGATCGTCAGGATACTCCCGCAGCACGGCGTCAAAAGTTGCTCGTGCTTCCGTAACATCACCACGAATGTACGCAGAGACTCCTTTCTTGCAGGCATTCGAGACACGGGCAGTGTGGTAAGAACCGGTACCAAACCATTTGTAGCGAAGCAACTGTTCGAAACGCGTTACCCTGGTAATGTCTCGATTATTTCCCGGCCCTGTCCCTGACGTTCCCAACTCCATACCATAATTAAAACTTACATGGCGAACATGCTCAAAATCGGAATATTCGGCAATCTGT
Source organism: Thiobacillus sp. (assembly GCA_030680405.1). Lineage (GTDB taxonomy): Bacteria > Pseudomonadota > Gammaproteobacteria > Burkholderiales > Thiobacillaceae > Thiobacillus. The sequence continues at coordinate 46,128 of JAUXVT010000006.1, forward strand.
GAACAGAAATCGCGATCTTCACTGATCTCAAATCTCTCGTCGAATCGGCAGCCTAAATCCAGCACATCTCGCCGAATCAACGCAGTCTGAAAGTAGAGCAGCGGACCATAAAACATAATCGCCCGGTTGAACGGAAAACCGTACAAGAATTTGGTTTCGCCATCGGAGTCGACAAACCTGGTCAGCCCATAAACCACGAGCTTGTCCGTTGACGATGCTGCTTTCATCAACGTGGAAACATGATCCGCATCGAAGCTATCATCGTCATCCAGAAAACCGAACCACTCCCCCCTCACCGCATCGAGTCCGGCATTGGCGGCGTGCGGTCTGGACAAGCGCTGGTCGCCACCCACCATGCGGATTTCGTGACCCAACCGCCAGGCAATGTCAGGAAGCGGCGGATGGGTACCGCCCGTTGCGTCCACTACGATGACATCCAATGCCGGGTAGTCTTGAGCCGCCAGCGACTCCAAAGCCAGGCTCAGCTCGGGGCGCCCCATACTGCGCACGATGATAGATACCAGTGGAAACGCCTGGGTTTCCACTATTTGTTCGTGTATAGATTTTTCTGTGGCGGGAAGCGCCTCCAGATATGCTCGAACCGGCAATGTTTCCGCAAGGCTTTCGAGCTTCACCCAATAGGCTTCGTTCACCCAGCGCCGTCTGGAAAAATTGTAGATGTTGAAAAAATGCTGCTCGCTAAATGTATTGTTGCCGTGGTGAATATATACATAAAGGCTCGGTGCTTCGAGGCTTAGAACGCGTTCGCGTTGTATCAGCGACTTCATCATTTCCGTGTCCTCGCCGCGGCGCAATGCCGGGTAAGGTGGCAAGACCCGCCTCAAGGCCAGGATGGAGCCTTCCCAAAGTCGCACGCCTGAAATTGCCAGTCTATTGGTCTCGGGCCACCACAGCGTCCAGCGGCGCAATACGCAAGCTGATGCTTGCGTTGACAACAGCGCAGCCAACTGCGTCTGAATCCGTTCAGGCGCATAAAGATCATCATCGTCCCACTGGCATACATATTCGCCTTGCGCGCTGGAAACGGAAATGTTTCTGAGATCCCCGAGCGTCCTTACTCCCGCCGGCACCTCCACCAGGCGAATCCTGTCGTCTTTCAGGCTGGTGACGTAGGGAATCAATTCGCAAGTTGAATCATCGACAACGATGATCAACTCGCGGTTCTCATAAGTCTGGTACCGGAAGCACGCGATGGCGAACCTGGCTGGAAATAATTTGCCCCGAGTAACCATCAGGCAAGACACCAGTGGACGGTCTTCCATTGGCCATGCCACATCAAGGGAGATCACTTCTCCCTCTCGTCCGTTTTCAATGATTGAGGCTGGAATAGTTTGCATTCTGGATTGGACGGTCGAACTGCTTTTAAAGAAAACCAAATTCCGTTTCAACCATCGCAATGATGATTTGTATAAAACGCTTTTAACTCAGTCTGCTTCCTAAGGCACTAATTTATTGGTGGAAGTGGCATGTAATTTGTCACCCCGGCTTTCGTTTAAAGACTCGCCGCCGGATATCCAGCTCGAACGCCAGCGGGTCCGCCACCTGCCAATTTGGGCTATGCGGTGAAAGATTGGGGTTGAAATAGGGGTCGCCTGTCTCGAACAACGCTTGCCACTTGGCGATGAAACGCTCGGTGTCTTCGGGATGCGGGTCCTCCTGGCTGCGTCCGCGGGTAAACGACTCGTGGTGCAGCAAGATGGCGTGCGCGCAGAACAGGGTAAAGTAGCCCTGCTTGCCGGCCCGCAGGCAAAGGTCCACATCCCCGTAACCTACGGCGATGGCTTCGTCGAAGCCGCCGATGCCCTCGAACACTGTCCTGCGAATCAACATGCATGCAGCCGTCACCGCCGACACCTCGCGGTTGCAGATGAGCGATCCGATATAGCCCAGATCCACGGGCGCATCGCTTGTCTGCCGGAAGCGGCCAAGGTTCTCCGCCACGCCGCAGCAGGCCACCACCACACCCGCATGCTGAATCGTCTTGCGATCCGGGTAATACAGCTTCGCGCCGACGATGCCGACATCCGGCTTCTGTCCCAGTTCCAGCATGCGTTCCAGCCAACCCGGCTCGATGGCCTCGATATCGTTGTTGCAAAAAAGGTAGTGGGTATGGCTGCCGTCCAGTTGCGCCACCGCCCAGTTGTTGATCGCCGCAAAATTGAATGGTCCGCTGTAGCGCAGTAAAGTCACCCGCGAGCGAAGGCTATCGAAGCAGGCAAGCGAGACCGGGTCATCGGACGCATGGTCGATCAGGACGATGTCGTGATCGACGCCGAGCGCCGTTCTTTCGATGCTTTCGATGCAGGCCCGCACCAGATCGCCATGGTTTTTCGTCGGGATGACGATTGCCACCTTCAGGCCTGGCGCCAGCGGATAGCGTACGTCGAAATAGTTGAAGCTCGGCCCGTCATGCACCTCGCCTGCTTCGCCGCAGCGTTGCAAATGTCGCTGCAAGATCGCGCGCGAAGTCTCCATGACCCGTCCGATCATCTGGTGCCCGGCCGAATTGCCGTGGATGCGCCAGCGATAGAGCATTTCCGGGATGTGCGTGATTTTATTCGCCTGTTCGCTGGCACGCAGGATCAAGTCGTAGTCCTGGGAAATGCGCAGATTCTCGTCGAAACCCCCTATCCGTCTCAGCAAGCCGGATTTGAAACCGACCAGATGGACGATGTAGGGATGCGAGCGCAGGTACTCGGGCGAGAAGGCGGGCCTGAAGATGAAATGCTGAACCGTCTCGCCATCCTCGGCGACCAGCACCTCATCCGAATACAGCATGTCCGGATCGTCCTCCAGCACCGCCTCGGCCACCCGGAACAGCGCCTGTTCTTCCAGCATGTCGTCGTGATCCAGCAGCACGACGAAGTCGCCTGAAGCCAGCGCCAGCGCGCGATTGCTGGCATGCGACACCCCGTGATTGCCCACCCCGAAAGACAGCCTGACGCGCGCTTCGCGCGCCGCGTACGCCTCCAGGAGGGTGCGTACATGAGGCGAATCCGATCCGTCGTCGGCGATGCACAGCTCCCAATGCGGATACCACTGCCGCAGGATCGAGTCGAGCATCTCCCGCAGCATGGGCTCGGAGGCGTTGTAAGTCGGCACCAGAACGGAAATCAGGGGCGGCGCGGACATCGCGTCAATGCGCGCACGGATCGCATCTTGCACGCCCAGGGAAAATGACTCGCGGTAATGCCGGAAGGCCGCCTGACGCCAATCAGTCGGCACCGGCACCTCGGCCAGGGCCGGCGAATCCGGTGGGGGAACAGCGGCCGCGCCTGAAGCCGATATGGAGGCCGGCGCTTGCGACAACGCCTGCATCAGCGCCTGCTTCATCCCTCCAACCACGCCCTGTTTCCAGGCGCGATACACGCCCGCTGCGACCGCCGGCAAGGCAGCCGGCCGTCGCAGCAGGGGCATCAACAGCCTGGCTCTGCGCAGGCCGTTTCCCGCCCAGCGCACGGGGCTGGCAACCGCCCAACTCGTTGACGCATAAACCGCTGCGAGTTGCGCGTCTCGCGCCGCGATGGCGCCGGCGTGGGCGCGCGCCTCCTGCTCCAGCCGCTGGATGGTCTGCTCGCGTTCCAGCAGCGCGTCCTGCAGGCCGGCGATTCGGCGATTCAGTTCGCGCAAGCGTTCCGCCTTCATGTCCAGGCTCAGGCGCAGGCTGTTGATCTCCTTCCACTGGCGGGAAAGCGCCAGGGTTTGCGTCATCGCCCGTTCCATGCCCGGGTCTCGCGTGCCTTGCAGTCGCGCCTGCGTGCACTCGCCCGCACCTTTGACACCGGGCAACAGGCGGTGATATTCGGCCACCATGTCTGCCGCCGTTCGCGCCGGCAAGGCCGGCAATCCGGCCCGGATGGCCCGCAGCGTGTCCCGGTCCGCGTGGATTTCGCGCAGACACGCCAGCATCGCCTCTGCGTCCGGCTCGAACAGATAACCGGTCTCGCCGACGAGAATTCGCTCGGCGAATCCACCGAGACGCGTTGCCGCCGGCGGGATGCCCAACAGGAACAGCTCGCTCAGGGTATAGCTGAACGTCTCCGGAACAATGCTCAGCAACAGGCCGACGTCGGGCTGGATGGACGCCACGATGGCCGGGAGTTCCTCACGGGCATAGTGGTCAACGACATGAACGCCCGGCGTATCCCGGAACAGCTCGCCGGCTTCCTTCGCCCCCACCAGGTGGATCTCGGCGAATTCCAGCAACCGCGGCAACCCCGCGGACAACAGCCGCATGCCCTTGCTGACCGACAACATGCCGAGGACCACGATTCTCAGTTTTCCGTCCGGCGCGGGGCCGTGATAGGCCATCGGCGACAACCCCGCAGGATAGCCGTGCGGAATTGTCACGAAGGCCGCCTTGCTCAGGCGCGGCGCCAGTCGTTCGAGGTGCTCACGCGTCGAACGGCTGGGCACGACCAGGGCGATGGCGTTGTTTTCCACCAGCTCGAGGTAGCGTTCGCGCACGCGGATGCGCTCAGCGACGGGAAAGACCCGGTGCGGCGGATTGAAGTCCGGGTTGTTCACTGCGCACTCGGCCAATCGGTCGGTGTCGCAATGCTGGCAGACGCCGCCGAAATAGATCTGGATCGCCGGACAGAACGGATAGTAGTCATGGTTGACGATCACCGTTGGCAGTCCGGTATCGAGGCTATCCAGGGCATGGCCGATCAGCGAGGAGACCAGCACCGCGCCGACCCCGTAGTCCCGCACGATTTCCTCGATCACGTGCCGATACTCTGGATGCGTCTCCGCCGTCGCCTGGATCGGCGTCGAGAACCGCCAGAAAGCCAGCGGCTTCATGGTCTTGCCGGCGTGCAACACCAGGCCCTCGCCCATGGCATGGCTGCTGGAATACGGCATCAGGATCAGATTGACGCCCGCCTCGTCGGCCTGGCAGTAATCCCATACCCAGCGCGCGAGCCCGCCGCCAAGATCGTGGACCACATGGAGCCGCGCGGCAGGGGCGCTTGCGCGGCCCGCATCGTCGGGTAGCGGGCCGAGGCCCATGCGCATCCTGGCCCGCGCGATATCGACCGCCTGGCGATGCTTCGCCGGCGCATCCGCGGCGATGAAACGCCTCACCAGCGCGTCGTAGTCCGGATGCAAACCACGCAACACCTCGGCGGCGTTCGCCATCAGGTGCTCGCGTTCGGCCTGGAAACTGACGCCGCCGGCGTGAAACACAAAGGTATCGGCGCACAGCACATTGCGCCAACCGGCCTTGGCCGCGCGCCGGCTGAAATCGTTCTCTTCGCCGTAACCGCGACCGAAATGCGCGGCATCGAACAACCCGACCTGATTCAGGCAGGCCCGCCTGATATACACGCAGAAACCAATCGCGGTCGGTATCTCCACGTGCTCGCCCGCATTGACCCGCGCGAACAGACTGTCCAGTTCGGCCAGGCCGATACCCGCCGGCATCGCGTTGTCCGCACAAAAAACCGGATAGCTGCAAATCGTCGCGTTATTCGAAAACGGCGTCGCCGTGCCAATGTCCGCCTGGCTGTATGCACAGCGACGCAGACGATCCAGCCAGTCATTGGCCACCACGGTGTCGCTGTTCAGCAGCACCACGTCGCGATCGGGGTGCAAGGACATGCCTCGGTTCACCGAGCCGACAAAGCCGAGATTCCGCGCATTGGCCAACACGGTCACACCCATCTGATTCCCCAGCGAGGCACAGTACGATGCCAGCTCGGGTTCCGGGCTGGCATCGTCGATCAACACCAGTTCGAAGGGGGTCGTGCAATGCGCCTTCAGGACCGATTCGATGCAACGTCGGGTTTCCTCGAATCCCCTGTAAACGGGGACGATCACATCCACCACCCCAGCCGGGTCCGGAAAGGCGCGGTCATCGCGGCCGGACATTGTTCCTCCCTCGACGGAAACGCATTCCCGGCACCTCGACCAGAACATAGGAAAGCGTTGAAATCACGAATATCAATGGCGCGCTGACCAGCAGCAAAGACAGAAAACGCATGCTATCGACAGTCCGGAACCATTCCGTCGCGACAATCCAGTTGAGCACCGGAAAATGCCAGATGTAATAGCTGTAGCTGACCAGGCCGGCATAAACCATGAAACGGTTGGTGAACAGTCGATTAATCATGCGCCCGCCCCCCACGCCGGCGAGAATAATCGCGGCGACGCCCAATACCAGCGCCGGCGTCCAGAGATAGAAAATTGGATTGTCCGCCCAGTATTCATGGCGTTTTCCAGGCAACCAGAAGGTCGCGGCGAGCACCAGGGCCAGACCGGGCAGACCGAGCCGGCCCAGATTCATGCGCGGCAGCAGCCAGCCAGGCAGGCGCAGCCGGTTCACATACAGATACGCTGCCAGCATGCCAAGACCAAAGGCGTCCATGGAACCCGGCAACTGATAGGTGGCCACGACGCGCTGCGGGATCGAGGCATCGGGCATGCGCGCGACCACGCTATGGCGCCAGAGATACATGGTCACCAGGCTGCCCGCCAGCAGCATCCACCAGCGGCTCGGACGCAGCAACAGCGCCAGCAGCGGCAGAACCAGGTAGAAAGAGAATTCAATCGGCAACGTCCACCAGACGCCATTGACTGGCAAGGTGCCCAGCGGCGGCGGCGTGAACAGCATGAGCAAATGCCGGAACAGGCTACCCCAGTCATCGATACCGGCCTGTCCCGGCACCCAGGCCGCAATCAGGAGCAGGATCACCAACTGGGCATAGTAAGCCGGGAATACCCGCATCACCCGGCGCAGAAAATAACGGTCAAGCGTGGGACGCTGACGCAGACCGGACTGCCATTCCGCGAACGGTATCGCCAGCAAAAACCCGGAGAGCACGAAAAAGATCGTCACCCCTGCAAAGCCTATGCTGACCAATGGCGTGAAATCCAGGGGCACGCCAGCCAGGACGATAGTGAAATCGGGGTGTCCCGACAGGCTCCAGACATGGTACAGAAACACCCACAATGCCGCCCATCCGCGAATGCCGGTCAACACATCCAGATGGCTTTTGTCCGGCTGGAATGGCTCGACGAACTTGAAATGAAGCCAGTGCGCGAGGGGTTTCATCGTTCCCTCGCCCACCAGGAACCCGAAGCGCGGCAATCAGATGGGCGCATCGGACAACCCTGCCAGTTCGAGCAAACGCGAGACGGAGCCCGTGGAAGCCTGGCGCAAGGGTCCGACGTCGACGCCATAGGCCGCCAGATGCCGGATGGCGATTTCGTACTCCGAAGGCTGCCCCAGACGGAAACGCAGATAACTTGAATCGTAGATCAGGTGCATCGGAACGAGATAGGCAAACAGGTAGAACGCCAGGCGCGCCACGCGCGCCTGTTCGTCGCCAGCCTGCGCGATGAACCGGTGTGCGCAGTCACCCAGCACCTCGACGGGCGTTTGCATCAGCATCGCCTCCAGCCCGACGCTGGAATTGATGGTCAGAATATTTTCGCAGCGGCGGATGAATGCCACGCTGTCCGGCGAGTCGTCCACCTCGTACCAGTCCGGCTTGAGCGCGAACAGGCTGCCTGGATGGCCACGCATGAGCACACCGCCGTCGGGACGGCGCAAATGGGCGTAAACCAGCAGAGACTGATTGTCGAAGCCATGACCAAAGGCCAATAAATTGGAATCGTCCTCAACCTGGAGCGCCACGCCGAGCTTGAATCGCGCCTCCGGCATCTCGCCGTCCGCGGCCAGATAAAAAAAGCGGCGGAGCGCCTCGATGTCAAACCCGGCCCCGGGCCGGAAACCGCTGTCCAGATAGCGCCGCTCGGCCTCGGTATTGCCGTTTACGCCGCTGAAATCGAGATAGGCCGTGGCTCGGTATTGCGGCCAGCGCAGGGGGCCTATCTCCAGATGCACCACCGGGATGCCTTTTTCCTCTGCCGCCGCGCTCAGCGATGGGCAGTTACACCAAGTCAGAATGGCCTCGATATCTTGCACAGTCGTCTGTGAAAAGATTTCCGCGAAGGCTGCATCGAGACAGGGCACCCGCTCGCTCAATAGGCGTCTGAAAGCAGCCATGGGATTCCCGCCGCTTTCTGCCAGCAGCGTCCCGAAAACCGTCTCGGACAAAAACCTGTATTCATGACCCGCCATGCTCTCGCGAGCAGGCACCTGATATTGGAGCCGCTGCGCGTTGCCCGGCTGCATCTCCCAACGGTTTTGCGCCCGCCAGTGCTCCGGGTCCCGGGTGTAATCCTCGCTCGCGATGAACTGCATGCGCTCGCCAAACGACGACAGCAGGCGGTAATACACCCATAGATAGGGCGCCCGGTAGCCACGCAGGGGGAAAGGCAGTAAAAACGCGGCAATCATCGGTCCGCGGCGCCCGGCTGGGATACCTGTATCGGCGCATGCACCACCCCTACCTGCTCGCGGGGCGACCAGAAGCGCAAGTGGCCTACCGGGCGACGCTGATCCAGCTCTTCCCGAACCTCGCCGTTAAAACAGGCCAGACCACAATGCACCAGATATTCCCCGGAGCTGAGGGGCAGGCGCACCCTGTATTCCACCTCATGCCTTCCCGGCTCCAGATCCAAAAGCTGGCCAGCGTTGAGATTGTTATCCCCCCAGATATCGCCGCCCCGCACGCCAGAAATCGAGATGCCCAGGGCGACATTCTGGATGGTTTCCGCCGCCAGAAGACTGAACCGGAACACGACTTCCTCGTTCGGCCTGAGCAACGGATTTTTCTCCAGCGAGGCCCCATCGCCCTTGTACAAGTCAAGACGTTCAATGATCGCGCGGGCGCTGCCGAAACGTTTTTCCCCCAAATCCCGATTCCATTCACGTTCCTGGATCGCCTTGAGTTCGCTCACAGTCATCTGGCGCGCATCGCGGCCCGAGTCCGACACCGGTTCCATCCACTGGGTCTGAGCCTGGTTCATCATGCCCTTCTCGTAGGCCAGCACGGCGGCCAGCACATCGGGGGTGTCATGAATCACCCGGCCACCGTCCAGCACAATGCAGCGGTCGGCATATTCCAGAATGCTGCCAGTGGAATGCGTCACCATCAGGATGGTGACGCCCTTCTCCCGCAAGGCCTCCATGCGCTTGAAGCACTTGTACTGAAAGCCGATGTCGCCCACCGCGAGCGCCTCGTCGACGATGAGGATTTCCGGATCGACGCAGGCCTGCACAGCGAATGCCAGGCGCACGTACATGCCGCTGGAGTAGGTCTTGACCGGCCGGTCGATGAACTCGCCGATATCCGCAAAGGCCGCGATTTCATCGAAACGTCGCGCCACCGCTTCGCGGGACAGGCCCAGAATCGAACCATTCATGAACACGTTTTCGCGGCCGGTGAATTCCGGGTTGAAACCCGCGCCCAGCTCCAGCAGCGCCGCGATGCGTCCACGCGTTTCCACTTCGCCGCTGCTGGGGGAAAGTGTGCCGCTGATGATCTGCAGCAGCGTGGATTTGCCGGCGCCGTTGCGGCCGATTATCCCGACCGTTTCACCACGCCGGATGTCGAAACTCACCTCGTTCAGCGCCCAGAATTCCCGGTGATAGCGCCGGGGAGCCCGCCCAAACAGACGATGCAGCCTGGCCATCACCATCTGCTTGAGACGATCGCGCGGCGCGTCGTAAATGGGGAAGTATTTGGATACCCCCTTTATCCGGATTGCATACTCGGAAGCGCGCCCAGCCTCAATCTCGCTGGTTGAGGCATTGGTGCCCCGGGTTGAATTCATTGCGTCATACATGGCCGGTCCGCACAGTAGCACGAACGCCCGACACCGTAGCGGGAAAATACCGGTCGCGCAGGGCATTGAAGCGCTTCTCATAGCCTTCATACACCCCGTGTGAAATCGCCAGGGTCAGCACCATGAAAGCCAGCCACATCCCCAATGCCCCCAACCGGGAACCATCACAGCAACCGAATAGATGAATCAATATCAGCATCACGGGGATATTGACCAGATACACGGAATACGAGATCCGGGCCAAAAATCCGCTCGCCGTTGCCAGCCAGCCTGGCAAGCGGCGCTCGATTCCGATCAGCAACAGACCCGCGCAACCGATGGGCGCAAGGCTCAGATAAAGCGTTTTGGCGAAGAACGATTCGTTCAGTTCCGCTTCCGTGGCCAGGCCGTAATAAATTACGCAGGCCACGAAAATCATCGTCATCCCGGTCGCCAGTCCGGTTTTTTTCAGCCAACGAGGATGCCGGTCAACCATCCAGGCCAGCAGCACGCCGAACATCAAGGTATCGAAACGCAGAAAAACGACTTTCCTGAGCCCCGCATCCCACGTCTCGATCGAGTTCGCGACCAGCAGACGCGCCAGCAGGGACACCACGATCACTGTCACGGCCACAACCAGGATCGAGCGGGCAGGCGACAGGCCCAGCAACCGGCTCACCAGCAGAAACAGGGCCGGAAACAGCAGATAGAACACTTCTTCCAGCGCCAGGCTCCAGGCCTCGGAGAAGAAAAGCGGATGGGGACCGAACAGGTTCTGAATAAAAACCAAATATTTCCAGACTGCTTTCAGTTCAGCGGAATAAATCCCAAGCAAGACCAGCAGTACATTGACCAGCAAAAACAGATAGTAGTTGGGCAGCGTACGGAACCAGCGACGTGCATAAAACCCCCTCAACCAGTGCGGGCCGCCCCCCCTGGAAAGACGGATGAGGATGCCCCCGATCAGAAACCCACTCAGTGCAAAGAACAGCTCCACCCCCATGAAGCCGCCAAAACGCAGATATTCCGCCCAGGGCATGGCAGACCGCAGGAAAAAACGGCCATGGCTCAGCAGCACGAGCAGGATCGCCAGCGCCCGGCACAGATCGAGCCAGTCGTTTCTGCGCGCGACCCTCATTTACGCCCCAGCGTCACGGCGTCGCCCCTGTCCGCGGCTCGATGCACGCGGCAATGTGTTCTCTACATTCATCACGGTGAGACGAATTTCGACCTGCCCATGCGAGTGAACAGGGGATTGAACCCCTGACGGTAATGGTCCATGTTTGTTAAACGCGATGTGTTTGTCGGAAAGATCCAGTCTCGCATAGACTGGGCCTACCCGTAATACCGCCAGCCGCCCTTCTCGGCAGGCCCCGGTTGCCTGCAACAAGCAGCCGGCGGTGGTGGTGGTGTATCCGCTTCCTATAGTACGGGGCGCTCAACCTGACCTGACGCCCCGGCCGTGCCTTGCCGAATAAACACTGATTTAATCCGAAACCGGGAAGCCCGCAGGATCGACCGGTCCATCACTCATTGCTCCGCCAGCATACTGGATTGACTGGCTCACAATGACAAAGGAAAAATGAACTATTCAGTGCGTCCCTAGGGTTTTCTCAGCGCTTCCAGCGTGGCATCGTCAAGTACGATCGGCTTGTCGCCCTGGAAAGTCTTGGTCCATTCCGCACGTTTCGTGCCCAGAAACTCGTTGCGTAACGCTGTCATAAGCTGCCTTTTTACTTCTTCGAAGGATTGCTGCCTGGCTTCGCGTTTCTCCAGCAATTTAATGATGTGGTAGCCAAAACGGGTGCGCACCAGACCGCTCATCTCGCCCGGTTTCAAGGCATAGGCAGCCTCCTCGAATGGCGGCATCAATTTGCCTTTTTCAGACCATCCCGGCAATTCACCTTTGCTTCTTGAGCTACCAGGATCCTCGGAATGTTTCTGCGCCAACTCGCCAAAATCCCCCCCATCCCGAAGCTCGGTCAATAGCTTCTCTGCCTTGGCACGCACCACCCCATCGGTAGATTCCGGTTCCTCTGCTTTGACCTGAAGCAGGATATGCGCGACACGAATCGCTTCCGGGATGACATAAGAAGCTTTGTTCACTTCATAGCGCTCTTTTGCCAGACCTTCCAGATCCGGGATAGTCTGGGTCAATTTTTTTGTTTCGCCATCGACGAAAGCGCGCACCACGAGATCCCGGGTGGCCCTGGCAATGCTCGCGCGCACCTCGGGCAAGTTGGCCGTGCCCGCGGCCATTGCGGCCTTTTCCATGCGCCGGTCGATCAGCACATTGGAAATAAACCGGGCCATCTGATCGCGGCTCATGTTGGCGCGTATACCCGGAGGCACACTTTCCAGTTCTTTATGGATTTCCGCAAGGGGAAGCCCACTCAGGCCATCGGATATCTCGCTGGCATGCGAACCCGCAGCAAGACTCAATAGCACTATCGCACTCAGTGTATTCAGCCAAACGGATTGTGATTGCTTCATGTCCACTCCACACAACAAAATAAAAAAGTAACCGCTTGCGCCATGCGACAGCAGTTCCAAAAAAAAGTGCCCGGCATAACCGGGCACTTATAACCCCTAAGGGTGCGGATCAGTAAAAGTCCGCTGAACCTTCATTGACCAGATAACGGAAGTTAGTTCCGACTGCATCTGTGCTACTGAACAGATAATACTGTTTGTTCGCCACGATCGGACAATAGCCAGGCCCGGTAATGACGTAGGGCTGTTGCGTCGAGGTGGTCCTACACAAGGCCGCAGTCGTCTCATAGGTCGCCGTCGGGCTGTCGCTTAGCCATACCTTCAAAGCTTGCCCGACGTTACCGCCATCCCCGCTGGCCAAGGTGAAGTATTTCGCCGTAGCACCTGCGCCCGATTTCGACGTATAGCGCAGGCCCAGAGTACTTCCCGAACCATAGGCAAATGTGGTTTGCGTGCTCGTGCCGTTTACCGTGCCGGTAAACGATGTTTTCACGCCGCAGCCTGAGCTAGATGACGAAGTTATATTTTCCCCATTGAGGCAGCCCGGAACATAGCTGGTCGTATACTGAGAAGTCGAGCCGCTCTGGTCTGCAATCACGCGTCCGGTTGTGTTCGGCGGTATCCACAGGCCCGTACCCGGGTCGGTGGTGGACACCGTCTGCACCGCAAAGCTCGCCGACACGGTACAGGCCGATGTGATTGCACCCGTGGTGTAGGTGTTACCAGACAGCGAACCGCCACAGCCGCTTACCGTGGCAGCATAGCCGTTGGCTGGGGTTACGGTGAAGGTGGTGGTGGTGCCGCCGGCCACATCCTTGCTGGCGCTGATAGTGCCATTGCTGCCGGCTGTGGTGGTGACCGTGTAGCCTCTGGGCGCCTGACAGCTTGTTGCATTGGAACCACCATTAGCACCATTACAGCTCCAAGTGTAATTTGTCGAGTTCGTAGTAACGACGGACGCGCTGCCGGTGGAGCACAGGTTGGCGCTGGGTGCGGAGGTGACCGGCGTCGAATTGCTTGCAGTGCCACAGGCGCCATTGATCGGCGCATTGGTAAAGCTCGCAGTCACTGTGCAGTTTGCCGTGACCGGCCCGGTGGTGAAATTGTTGCCGGACTGGGATCCGCCGCAGCCGCTAATCGCTGCGCTATAGCCACTGTTGGGCGTTGCAGTGATTGTTGCCGTGGCGCCTGAGTTTACCCCCTGGCTGAGGGGGCTAACCGAACCGTTTGCTCCGGCTGTGGCAGTCACCGTATAGCCCCGCAGCGCATAACAGCTGGCCTCGGCGCCGCCCGTCAGGCTGATGCAGGACCAGGTAAAGGAATCCGGCCCGCTAATGGCCAGGGCCGCCTTACTCCCGCTGGCGCACTGCGCACCGTTTGCGGGCATGGATGTGGTGGCACCGCCTTGTGCGGTGCCGCATTGCGCGTCAACCGGGGTCGTGGGGTTGATAACTCCCTGGGCCTGGGCAATTGCAGCACTCGAAGATTTGACCACGACCTTGGCCGTGCTGGTGGTACTGCCAAAGGTATCTGTACCACTCACCGGCGTGCCCGTCACAGAGAACGTAAACTCGCTCGAACCGGTGGCAGCAAGACCGACTGGGGTCGTATAGTAAACAGGGATACCCGCAATATGCCCGGACAGGGCAACGTCACCCGTGACGGATACAGTGCCCATTTTCCAGTTGATGGCGGAAAGCGCGCCATCGCAGGTGGCGCTCAATTGCAGCGTTTGCCCCTCGGTAATGATTGAGTTTGTAGGCGCGACCGTGCAATTGATTATTGCCGCAAGCGCAGGCCCGCTCAAAATGCTGGCAGCGATCACCGCCCAGCGCATATTTTTCACCAGTTTCATTGCTCTTCCTTTCAAGACAAACGTCTCATTTTACCGGGGGCACAACCTACCGCTGCAGACGCACCGATGCCCGCATGTTTCGAACAAGCCGTACCGTAGAACAACCGCAAGACTTTAAGTTCAAATTATATTGTAATTGGCTAGTATGCATGATCGTAACCTGTTTGCTGTCACCGGATCATTCGACGGATGGGTTGGGAGTCGAACCAATGATCCCTTACAGTTCGTAACGGTAGGTTTGTTCATTACTTAAGAGATTTTGAGATAAATTTTTTATTTGTCCAACAGGACGGCCATCGGCTCCGGCAGGGTTAGCGTGACTAGAGGCGTACTGGCTCGGCTTCATGCTGAACAACCTATTGAGAAACGACAGCTAGCGACGCAGGCCTATGCTGGCCCTTGTACATTCGGTACATTCGCGCCGCCACACACACACTGCATAGCGATCCGCCCGACATCCATCACCTAAAGGCCCCTACCGGCCTGGCAAGCGCACATAAAAAAACCCCGCCCATAACAAAGGCGGGGTTTATCTACAGCCCGAGAGCCTGCTCGCGCAGGCTCTTAAGTGCAGGTTTAGCTATTAATTAAGGAGCAACAACACGCTTATAGGTATGTTCCGTGCTGGAACCGTAGTTCACCGTTGCACCACCCGCATCACGTACAGTGGCCGCAAAGCCGATCACGGGCAGACCACCCAGCGTGTTCTCGTCAAAGGTCAACTCCGCCCAGCCAGCCGTACCCACAGCAGCCGTGCTCACGCCCAAGCGATTGGTTCCGGCACCGAACACGCTGGAACCGTTGAAGTCGACCACGTTGGTTTCGTAGCACAACTCGACAAACTCGGAAGTCGGCGCCGGCGAGAAGTTGGTGTTGCCCAGATTCTGAACGGTGCCTTCTTCACGGTTGTAAATGTTGAGACCGATGTTGTCGCACGACTTGCCGTCTCCCGTGGTGGGCGGTGTATTGTAGAACCACTCGGAGAACCCGCCGCTAGGAATTCCATCATCAAGGGTGGGACCCGTCACCGCAGTATAGCTATCGGTGTAGTGGTGCTTGGTCGGGAAGGTCATCACCCAGCTCGTGGCTGCACCGGCACCCGTGGCGAACTCGTTGATCACCGAAGACGCGCGCAGCAGTTGCGAGACGCCATTTTCCGAACCAACATACCCAGGAGAGACGGTCGCACCATCCACCAGGCTGGTGGCATTGCCTATCAAATCGCCATTGGAGAGCTGGGGACGCAAGTCGCCCGGCTCAAAAATAGAACCAGCAACGGAGTTGAAATTCTCGAGCGCGGTCGGCTCGGCGTCGATTGCCTGGCCGTTGGTCACGTTGATGTAGGTGACATGGCCTTTCAGGATGTTTTCAGGCGCAAGCATGTAGCCATTGAGCGTAGCCACGCCGGCCGGCAGGAACAGATCGTCCACCTTGGCGCAGTCGCGCGGCACGCCGCTCACGTGCTTGGCATTGTATTCGAGGGTGTTGGTAGAGACGCTGGGATCACGTGTGCTCACGCCCATCAGGATGACTTCGAAGTAGCCTTCCTGGACGCGTGTCATCTCCTGGCTGGCACCGTCGGTGAAGTTGCCGGAGAACAGCGTGTTGGTGAAGGCAACCTCGCCCTTGGCGCCCGGCAGCGCGCGGTCAGCATTGGGGACCATGCCCGGCAGACGCGGCGAGGTGCAGGTCTTGTCGAAGGTGCGGATCAGGGCGCCGTCGGTGGTGGCGGTCACCACTGCACCCCAGTGGTCTTTCGGCGAAAGGATAACGTTGAAGTCGCGAACTTCGCGGCTGTTCAGCGCTTCGCGGAAACGAATTTTGTAAACCGCGGTTCTGTCAGAAGTGTTGGTCACGGTAAGGAGGGTATCAAAACCATTCTTGACCGTGTAGTAAGGGAACAGCAGAACCTCACCGAGGTTGTCCTGGGAAACGTTCATGGCCTGAGCCGGAGCCGCCATCATCATCATGGCACCACCGCTGACGGCGGAAGCAACAGCCAGGGTTACGAGTTTTTTGCGGATATTTAACGATTTCATCACTTATTACTCCTTGCAAGGAAAAAAAAACAAACCAAAGTTAAGCCAAGCGCTTGGCTCCAGCTACAACACTTGTCACCAACCTCCCGGGCGCGGAACCTAGCATGCCCGCGTTGTTAGTTGGAGGTGTACCACCACTCCCGATTCTTGTAAATCCATTTCTCGGAGATGGCCTTTTGCGTTTCGATCAACTCCCCACCTGCACCAGGGAGATCGATCCGGTAAGTCACTTCCACCGAAACAGTCGCAACGGTAGGCACATCATAGCTGATGTCAACAACACGCGCGCCACGCCAGTCAACAACACGCCCGTACTTACTTTTGTATTGTTGCAGATTTACAACAGCTCGATATTCAGGCGTTGTGTAAATATAGGCTTTTTCAATATCCCCCTTGATCAGAGCATCCCATCGAGCCTCGGCGCGCGCCTTCAATACCGGGCGTTGAGACTCCCGCCATTTTTCGCTCTCTTCCGGCTGAAGGGTGGCGCAGCCGGGCAACGCAGACAGGATCGCATACGCCAACCCGGCCATCACAAGAGATCTGCGACTACTTACACTAAACACCTGGCTTCACCTCCATTTTTGAAAACAACCTCACCTTCATTGTTACCACTCCAGGTTTCAAACCATCAACAAACCTTGTTCGGACTTGCCCGGGTCGGGGCGAAAGACCGGGAAGTTATCCCGAGCCGTCGTTTCCGGGCGAGCAACGTATCAAGGCGGCCGTTGCCAGGACCCGCACGCTTGGTTTGAGCATTAACGTAGGTTCGCAACCAAACTTTAGCCGAATCACGTTCAGAGCAGTTCCGTTCAGAGCTGTACGCTGTATTGGCTGTAAAGACGCATGACCTTCGGCACATAAGCCTGCGTTTCACGATAGGGCGGAATCTTTCTGCCATACCTAATCACGGCATTTTCACCGGCATTGTAGGCCGCCAGCGCAAGCTCGGTGTTGTTGTCGAACATGTTCAGCAAGTCACGCAGGTAACGGGTGCCGCCGCGAATATTCTGTTTGGGGTCGAAGGCGTCTTTAACCGCATAGCGCCTGGCTGTTCCGGGCATGAGCTGCATCAGACCCTGGGCTCCGGTCCGCGATAGGGCTGCGGGGTTGTAGCCCGATTCGGCGGTGATGACGGCATGAACCAGGGCAACATCGATGCCAGCCTCGCCCGCGGCTTGTTCAATGTGCGGGGCGAAGGCGGCGACGTTGCCCCTGACTGCCGGCGCGTTCGCGCGATTGTTTTTCCCGGATTCCACCAGCAGGCTGGATATGCGCTGGTAAAGGCTGTTTCCCGGGGCGTTGGTGTAATGCTCTACGCCATCGGCGTCGGCATAGGCATACACGTCGGCTTGCGCCGGGGCAGCCAGAGCGACCAGGATGATGAAGAAAATTCGCGGCACGGATTCACAAGACAAGAAGTAAACGAGCGCATTTTACCCGACCTGCAAGTTCTACGCTTATTGGGTACTCCCGGCAGCGGGTTGGGGCGGCAGTTCTACCGATTTGAGCATGCGCTCGAGGCCCGTGATGCGCTTGCGGTATTCCTGGGTGATGGCGGCTGCGTCAGGGGTGTCGGCGAGCACGCGCGGGGTGATGAGGATAATCAGCTCGGTGCGGTTGTCGCCCCAGCTCTGGGTGCCGAACAGGCCGCCGATGAGGGGGATCTTCGCAAGCAGCGGCAAGCCTTCGGTAGACTTGGTTTTTTCTTCCTTGATCAGGCCGGCGAGGATGATGGTTTCGCCGGATTTGACGGTTACGGTACTTTCAGCGGTACGTTTCTGGATGGTCGGGGAGTCGATACCGGAGGTGGTCGTGGCGGTGGCGTTGCTGACCTCCTGATTGATTTCCATGGTGACCTGCCCGCCGGCATTGACGCGCGGCGTCACCGAGAGCATGACGCCGGTTTCAGTATATTGCACGCTACTGATGATGCCGGTGGCCGTGGTGCTGCTGGGCACGGACTGTGTCTGGCTGATGGTGGGTACACGGTCGCCCACCTGAATCTTGGCCGTCTGGTTGTCTGACACGGTGATATGCGGCGAGGAAACGATCTTGAGCCGGGAATCGGTGGCGAGGGCATTGAGGACGGCGCTGATGTCGCCAGCCTTGCTCACCCAGGAGTAGGAGAAACCGGGTACGAGCGCAGCAATCCCCCCCGCGCCGGTGTCGAGCTTGCCATTGATGCGTGCGCCATTGCTGAAATACCACTCCAATCCGTATTTGAGCTCGTCCTTGAGGGTGACTTCGGCGATGGTGACCTCGACCAGAACCTGACGCACCGCGATGTCGAGCTTGCGGATGGCGGATTCGATGCTCTCATAGTCGGCGGGGCTGGCAAGAATCAACAGGGCGTTGTTGTCCTTGTCGGGGATGACGCGCACGTCCCGGGGCAAGCCCACACTGTCAGCAGATTCGAGCACGGTTGTCGCTGATGCAACCGGCTGCGCTTCCTGGCCGGGTGCGCGGGTCGGCTCGGCCGATTTGATTTCGGCAGGCTTGGCACCGGGTGCAAGAGAGGCGGAGAGGGTTGTCTTGGTCTGCGCGCCTTTTTTGGAAAAAGCATCGTTGAGCAGGGTGGCCAGATTTTCGGCCTTGCCGTTCTGGACCGGATACACGTAAAGCCGCTGACCGCCCCCACCCGCGCCCGGGCGATCAAGGCGCTCGACCCAGGTGCGGGCCTGCTCCAGATATTTCGCCTGCGGGGTAACAACCAGCAGGGCGTTGAGTCGTTCGATGGGAACGACCCGGATGGCACCGGCGAGCGGGCCGAGATTTTTGTCGCCAAACAGCTTTTCCAGTTCGCTGTAGGCAGTTTTCACGTCCACGCTTTGCAGGGTGAACAGGCCCACTGACATGCCGGAAATCCAGTCCACATCGAACATGTCGATGGTCTCGAGCATGTGCTTCAGCTGCAACTGGGTGCCGGACAGGATGAGCAGGTTGCGCAACGGATCGATGCGCACGCTGGAGGGTTCGCCGGCGAGGGGCTCAAGGATCTTGGCCATGTCGGCCACACCAATGTGTTTGAGCGGGACAATCTGGATGCTGAAACCACCAGGCAGCGGTTTGCCGGTTTCAGCCAGTTGTGGGGTGGCATTGCCCTTGCCCGCAACAGCCGAGGGCACGATGCGAAATACGCCGTCGGCCTCGCGGATCATGACCGCTCCGTTCATGCGCAGGATTTCCTCGAGGGTGTGCATGGCCGCACTTTTCGGGATGGGCTTGGCGGTGCGCAGGGTGATTGTTCCCCCCACGCGCGGATCGACGATGTAATTTTCCTTGAGAATATCGCCCAGGATGGTGCGCACCACCTCACGCAAATCGGCACCTTCAAAATTCAGGGTCAGATTGCCGCTTGCGTCCTCGGTCAAGGGCTGCGCTGCAGATGGCTTGACCACCACGCCGCTGCCATAAAAAAGCTTGTAACGATCCTCGACATCGGCTTTCGCCTTGATATCGCCGACCGCATTGGCCTCGGACGATGACATGGCGAGCTGGCTTGCCGTTTCAGGCTGGTCAACCTGGGGCGTAGTCGCGCACCCCCCGATCAGGGTGGCCAGCATGACGGGGATGGCAACTCGATTCGCTCGGCTTGTTTTCGGGGTATTGGTTTCCATGCTTAACTATCCCAAGGTTGATTGCTGGAGCTGTGGCGTCCAGGACTTCGGTTTCACTCGACAGACTGCCTTTTCATCGCATTACTTGTAAAAATCTTTCAGCAACGGGTCACGCGCACGTTCTTCCATTGTCTGCGGCGGGGGGATAATGGTTGCAGGTCTCTCGATCCGCCCGGCTGAAACGCCCGTGCCTTGCGCCCTTCCGGCCGGCTGCCCCGGCTGAGTCGAGATCACCGGGGCGGCATGCGGTATGGCGGGCTGTCCACCCTGGGGCCTGGAAACAGGCTTGGAACTCGGCTGAATCTTGAGCCGAATTTCTTCCCGATCTTCGTATTGGGTGAAGATGATGCGATTGGCCTCGACCAGCTCAAGCTGGAGGCCATTGATGGTATATCCCTGAACGATCTGGCGTTCCTTGCCGCTGGAGATTTCCTTGACGACAGCGATCCGCATCTCGTCCGTGATGATGGTTCCCAGCAATTGAAATTGACCCTTTTGCATGGTCGGGGGGGGCGCGGGGGGCGCGGGGGGCGCGGGGGGCGGGGGGCGGCGGCTGGACACGAAGAGCGGCCGCTCCAGCGTCCCGGCATAGGCTTTTTCCCGCGCTGGCAGGCGAAAGTCCGGGAGAAGCACAATCTCGACCGGCGCGAGCGGATGGACCCCAGGCACGGGCATGGGCGGGTGCAGATTCTTGCCCCAGCCCAGTTCCCCGCCGATCGCCAGCACCAGCGATACATTGACGAGCGCCCAGGCCAGAAGAGCCAGACTCCTGATGTTGATAAGGGCCATCATGGTTTCTTCAGCGCAGGGCTGGCGACCCGGGCAAAGGCGTACAGGTCGAACTGAACCAGGACGTCGGGCTGGACGCCCGGAGTGGGCGTGAATGCTCTCCCCACGCTTGAGCGGACGACCAGATTGTCCACATACAAATATGGCAAGGTCGTTTCCAGCTCGTGCAAGGTTTTTTGCACCGCAGGCAACGGGCCGCGCAGCCGGAAATTGACCGCGATCTTGCGCCGCAAGCCGTCATCCTTGTGTGCGGCGATCTGGGTACTTTCCACCTGGAGTGCATTGGCTTCGATGATGGCCTGCGCCATTTGCTGCACCTCGGCCGCAGCCAGCGCCGGGGCGCTGGCCCTGAGGTAGTGGCGGCTGGCATTCCGCTGTCGAATGAGCGCGATGTTCGCCTTGATGTTTTCCCGCTGGGCGGCGATGCGCAGATAACGGGCGGTTCGATCCAGCCGATCCTCGATCGCCGTGTCGTAATGGCGATGGGCTTGCTGCCAGGGCAGATAGACCAGCACAACAAGAAAAACGAGCACGGCGAGCAGCAGCGCAATAGCGAGCACCCGGCTTTGCATGGGGGTGAGCGTCAGTTTCATGGCTTCTTCCCGGGCGGCTGACCCGCCTGGCCGGCCACCTTGGCCGGATCGATGACCTTCATTACGGCCGCGAGCTGGAATCGCTCCTCGCCACCCTGCACCTTGACCAGCGGCGATTTGAAATTGGCGTTTTCCAGCAAGGCGGATTGTTCGAACAGGCCTATGAGCTTGGCCGAGGAACTGGTATTGCCCTGCATGGAGATTTCCACGCCGTGAATATCCAGTTCCTGCAGCCAGGTATTGTCAGGAAGGATGCGGGTCACCTCGTCCAGCAGAGCCACCTTGGCCGGTGTGGCCAGCTTGTGCCCGATGGGGAAGTTGTATTCGGCCAGCAGCCGCTCCTGTTCCCGCTTGAGTGCATCCACGGCATCGGCTTGCTGCTGAGCCAGGGACAGAATCGGTTGCAGTGCGATCACAGCCTCGCGCTTTTTCCAGAGCGGTATCGCAAGTAGCACGACAAACAACGCCAGCGTAACACCCGCCATGGCAGCATAAAGCCAATACCCTGCGCGGCCCGGTTTGGGTCGCAGCCCTGGCGGGAGCAAATTCAGGCAGTCACCGGCACTTTCGAGCTCGTCGCTAACCACTACAGCATGGGGCGTTACGCCCCAATCGGTGAGGCGTGACAGAATTTCGTCGACCACGGTCCTGGAAGCAACCCCGAGCAGGACATGCAGGCGATTGCCGCTGCGATCCTCGCGCAGCAGCCGCTGGTCGTAATAAGCCTGATCGGCAGTAAAAGGGGTCTGTCGTCCCAGTTCGAAACCAAGCACCTGGGTAAGGTTCTCGGCTGCGGCGAGAGGCAATATGATTTCCTTGCGCAATACTTGCGCAGACGGCAGGCAGATACCGACCGGGCCGGCGCCGGCCTTGCCGTGCAGGACATCAAAGCCGATCTTGTGATCGGCGGCATCGCCCGCGGCGAGGTTGACGCGCCCGATCTCACTCCGCTTTTGCCCGTCCAGGCGCCAGAGGACGAGCGCCCCCGGTTCCATCCCGACCCACAGCATACGGGGGGACGGGCGGCTGGGCGGGCGCAAACCGGGCGGCACCAGCGCCGTCAGCTCACGGCCCCACCAGCGCAAAAAGCGCCCCAGGTCTGCACTTCGCGTCTTTCGCTGCCGGCGTCGGGAGGATGTCATACTTGCCATTGATCCAAGTCTGAGCGGGTTAAGGCCGCCCCTCCTGCCAGAGCAGTAAGGTAAACGGCCTTTTCGGGTCTTGTGCCACCTTTGCTACCGCCTCCCGGACGAACCGTGTGCCATCCGATGCTTTTGCAATCGACCGAAGATTATACACTTGGGCGGCTGCGCCTGCCTCAAAACCGACGGCCTGCGGGAAAGGCAGGGGCACCTGCCCTGTGGCCAGCATCTCCTCGCGCTGGGCGAGATAGGCATCGACGCTCTCTTCCGTCACCCCGGGCAGAGCCAGCAGAACCTGGCGCGGCGCAAGCGTGCTGTTGATGCCTGGCTGTTTGGAAAACACGGTAAGCGCACCCGCCAGTTTGCGATACACGTCTGGGGTGATGCCGACGACACGCTGGAGCTCGTCGACGGTCCGAAATGGGGCGTTGGCCGGGATGTAAGGCAACCCCATGGCCTCGTAGCGGTCCCGCTCCGCCCCCTGGGGACGCGTGAGATCGTCGGCGTCTCGCCAGTCCAGAATGGCATCCAGCATCTGATTGGCCTGTTCTTCATCCTGGCCTGCTGACAGCAGCAGTCCTTTGAGCAGGGCATCGTTCGCGGCATTGAGGTCGATCTTGGCAGATTCATCGCGCATGACGAGACGAATCTCGGCATCTTCCAGGCTGAATACGTGCTCCCTGCCGTCGGCCTTCCAACGCTCCGCATCGCTCGCCGGCTTGACGAGTTCGTACAAACCACGGTGGGTACCGGCATCCGCCAGGGCACGCGCCCTGGCGATGGAAACCAGATTCCCTGCAGTCAGGGCGGCGCTGCGCGCAGCATAGACAAAGCTGCCCGCGATAACGGCGAGCAGGGTGACTACCCAGAGCACAAGGATCAGCGCGATGCCACGCTCGAATCGGCCCGGATTGCCTGACAAGGGAGTGGGTGTACCCGGTCGCATGGTTATTCTGTCCTGATCCGCGGCGCTGCGATGATATCCGGCCAGGTTTCGCCGTTTTCCATGATTAGCCGCAGGCGGATCAGTTCGGGGGGGGCCTTTTGGTGCAGCCATTGATCGTGCCAGGCGGGCTCTTCCGTATCGGCTTCAGCCCCGAAGTAGGCAAATGCCATCCCCCTGACAGCTTTTACGAGAACCTTGGGCTTGGTTTCTTCCAGAAGCCCGAAACCCGGCGCACGGGAATCGGGCAATTGCCAGCGCATCACCAAATCGCGTCCGACCTCGCCATCGGCCAGGTCGAGGGCGATGAGGTGATTGCCGGATGCGCCATCGTGCATCGCCACCGACCCCACGAAGCGCAGGGACTCGGCTTCACCGGCGAAGGCAAGCTGATCCTCGCCATCCACCCGCCAGCGCAGGGGATCGGTTTGCTCGAGGGCGTGCCGAATGAAACCGACGACAATTGCCTGCCGCGAGGCGGTAACCATGCGCTGCTCGCCCGCCTCCCAGCTCCGGGTACCGAGATTCAGACCCGCGAACAGCAAGGTCAGAATGAAACCCACCAAAGTCATGCCTATGAGCAATTCCAGGAGGGTAAAGCCTTGCGCCCGGCGCATCGGGTTCATGGCCTGGGTGCCGCGCGCAAGGTGACAAAACGAAGGGTACGCGGAGTGGCGGTCTCGCCCCAGGTCACGCTGACCTCCACCTGGTACAGATCGACCGGCAGGGCCGCCTCAATGGGCTGGGTACCCGCCTCATAACGCTGCACCGAGGTTCGCCACGTATAGCCCTGTTCCTCCTCGCCCACATTCTCGCCCGCCGTGAGGGGCGATTCGACCCCTGCGGCCACCAATTTTGATTCCGCGATGGCCACGGCCCGACTGTAGTGCTCCGCCGCGCCGATATTGCCGAGCCCCCCGGAGAAGATGCGCATGAGTACCCCCAGCGCGAGGGCGAGGATGATGAAGGCGACCAACACTTCAAGCAGGGAAAACCCCCGGCAGGCCTGTTTCACGGCGTATCCAGAATTTCGACCTGGCCGGTGAGCCAGTCGACGTCGATGTGGAATTTGCGCTCGCCCATGGCCAGGGTAACCCGGCCTCCAGTGGAACTGCCGTCTGGATAGAAGCGAATGGCAGCGGTATTGGCGTCGACGACCTCGCCCTGGGCGGTGTAGACACCGATTTGCGCCTGGCGCGGCAGGCTGCGAGGCTTGTCATCCCCGCTCAGCCGAAAGCTGCGCGCCTCGACATCCAGGGTCAGGGTCGCCTCGTCCCGGCTGACGATAGCCTGGGAACGCGCATTGCGCAGGCCGGCCGCCACCTGCCGCGCGCCTGCCTTGAGTTCGGTGGTCGAACCGCCGACGGTGAACATTGGCGGGATCAGTGCGTAGATCATCGCCAGCAGTGCCAGCACGACCAACATTTCCAGCAGGGTGAAACCGCTGTGACGGGCTGTCACCAACTTACAACATCCCTATCCTCGCCCTCACCGCCCTCTCGCCCATCGGCACCGTGGGTGTACAGGTCGAAGGTGCCGTGCTGGCCCGGGGAGACATAGTTATAGTCAGCGCCCCACGGGTCCTTGGGAACCGTTTTTTTCTTCAGGTAAGGACCGTTCCAGTTGGTTGCCCCCCCCGGCGCTTCGACCAGGGCCTGCAGGCCCTCCTGGGTGTTGGGATGGCGCCCGACTTCGAGCTTGTACATGTCCAGCGCGGCCGCGAGCTCCTCGATCTGGAGCTTGGCCGTGTCGCTCTTGGCACTGGAGATGTATTTCATCACCCGCGGCCCCGCCAACGCCGCGAGCATGCCCAGGATAACCAGAACCACCAGCAGTTCGAGCAGGGTGAAGCCGCGTTGTGCCCTCGCGAATTTCGACTTGAACAACATATATCACTCCTGTTTGCAAAAACTCATGCTTCATGTGGGGCTGGAGCCCGACCTACCCCTCGTGGGTCGGGCTCCAGGCTGGCATCAACGTTCGGCCGCATCTATTCACGGGTCACACCGCCAGTTCGTTGACGCTCAAGATGGCTACCAGAATGGACATGATGATGGCGCCGATGACCAGACCGAGGCCTAGAATCAGCGCGGGTTCAAGCAGGCTGAGGGTGCGTTTGACCGCGGTCTGCACTTCACGGTCGAAAACATCGGCGACCTGGATGAGCATTTCGGACAGCCGCCCGGTTTCCTCGCCAACCATGACCATGTGCACGCCCAGTCTTGGAAAGACCTCGGCTTCCATGAGCGGGGCGCCAAGACCCTTGCCTTCGCGCAGCTTGATCGACACTTCGTCGATACGTTCGGCCATGACACTGTTGCTCAGGGTTTCCTTGACGATGGACAACGCGCCGAGTAAGGACACCCCATTGTCGAGCAAGGTTCCCAGGGTGCGGGAGAAACGGGCCATCTCTATCTTGGCCACCAGATCCCCGATCAGGGGCAGGGCGAGAAAGCGTTCGTCCCAGCGATAGCGGCTGTCGGGGTCGGCCATCTGGCGCTTGAACAGGACATACAAGGCCAGGCTGCCACCCATCAGTGCCCACCACCAGGCCTGGAAGAACTCGCCTGCGGCGATGACGATCTGGGTAGGCACAGGCAGGGCCTTGCCGGATTCCTCGAACATCTGGCTAAACTGCGGCACGACGAAGATGAGCAGCACGATGACCGAAACCACCGCCACCATGACCAGGATGGCCGGGTAGACCAGCGCGGATTTGACGGTTTCCCTGAGTTCCTTGGCTCGCTCCATGAACTCGGTCAGGCGGACCATGACGACTTCCAGTGCGCCGCCAGCCTCGCCAGCGCGGATCATGTTGAGATAAAAGCGGGAGAAGACGCCCTTCTGGGCTTCCATCGCGGCGTACAGGGAGGCACCACCGCGTACGTCCTGACGAACCTCGTCCAGAATTTCGGCGACATCATCGTTGGCCGAAAGATTGATCACGATTTCCAGGGCACGATCGAGAGGCAGGCCGGCACGCAGCAGTGTGGAGATCTCGCGCGTCATCATGGCAATTTCGTCCTGACTCACCCGCGCGCGCCCGAATCCGCCCAGCCAACCCCCCCCACTGCCCGCCATTATCTCTTCAATATGGATCGGCATGAAGCCCTGCGCCTGAAGGTGCTCGGCCACTGAATCCGGAGCGCGCGCCTCCATCTCGCCTTCGAGGATGCCCCCCTGCGCGTCTGCAGCCTTGTACTGAAACAGCGGCATCTTAGTCTTCCCGAGTCACGCGCAGCACTTCGTCGAGGGTGATGATCCCGGCGAGGACTTTGTGCAGGCCGTCCTCATACATGGTCTGCATGCCCTCATCGATGGCCTGTCGGCGAATCTCCCCGGATACGGCGTGACGCATGACCAGGCTGCGAATCGCATCGGTCATCGGCAGCATTTCCATGATGCCCAGTCGACCGGCGTATCCGGTACCGCCACAAGCCTCGCAACCTACGGGCCGGTATAGGATGATGGGCGAATCGCCAGCGAACCGTTTGAGATCGAACTCCTGCACGACTTCGGGCAGGGGTTCATACGGTTCGCGGCAGGCCTTGCAAAGCGAACGCACCAAGCGCTGGGCCAGGATGCCGTTCACGGTGGATGTGAGCAGGTAGTCTTCAACCCCCATGTCGAGCAGACGGTTGACGGTGCTGGAGGCATCGTTGGTGTGCAGCGTGGAGATCACCATGTGTCCGGTGAGCGCCGACTGCACCGCGATCTGGGCCGTCTCCAGGTCGCGGATCTCGCCGATCATGATGACGTCGGGGTCCTGGCGCACGATGGAGCGCAGCGCGTTGGCAAAGGTCAGGCCGATCTGCGGCTTGACCTGAATCTGGTTGATGCCCTCCATCTGGTATTCCACCGGGTCTTCCACGGTGAGGATCTTGACGTCCGGCTTGTTCAGCAGTTGGAGTGCGGTATAGAGCGTGGTGGTCTTGCCGCTGCCGGTGGGGCCGGTGACCAGCACGATGCCGTGCGGCTGGGTGAGCGCGTCGAGAAACAGCTTGAGCGTCGCCGGATCGAAACCCAGGGTATCGAAATTGAGCGGCACGCCGCCCTTGTCCAGCACCCGCATGACCACGCTTTCGCCGTGCATGGTCGGCACGGTGGAAACGCGCAGGTCGATTTCCTTGTTCTTCGCCCTCAGCTTGATGCGGCCATCCTGAGGCAAGCGGCGCTCGGCGATGTCCAGACTGGCCATGATCTTGATACGCGAGATCACCGCCGCAGAAAGACGACGCGGCGGTGATTCCACCTCCTGCATCACGCCATCCACCCGGAAGCGCACGATCAGGCGGCTCTCGAACGGCTCGATATGGATGTCCGAGGCACGCGCGTCCAG
The DNA here is from genome assembly GCA_030680405.1 of Thiobacillus sp. Lineage (GTDB taxonomy): Bacteria > Pseudomonadota > Gammaproteobacteria > Burkholderiales > Thiobacillaceae > Thiobacillus. Next base: position 73,634 of record JAUXVT010000006.1, read on the forward strand.
GGCACGCTCCATGATCAGGTTGACCACGCGGATAACCGGCGCCTCGCTGGCCAGGTCTTTTAGATGCTGAACGTCACTGTTCTCTTCCAGTTCGATCGGCCCGTCGGCTTCGCCGACGATCTGTCCGATGCTGCTACGGCCCGCGACATAGAGCCGCTCAAAGGCAGCATCGATTTCACCAGGCAGGCCGAGCAGAACGGTAATCTCCCGCCCGGTTGCCAGACGGAAGGCATCGATCACATAGCGGTCGAGCGGGTCGGCCATCGCCAGCACCAGACGTTCGGCATCCTCGCGCACGGGCAAGGCACGGACCTCCACGAGGAACCGGGTCGATACCCGCTCCTCGTAGATCGGCAAGGCAGGATAGTCCTCGGCCATGGCCAGGGGGATGCCAAGCTGCTCCGACAAAGCCTGGTACAAAACCTGCTCGGCAACCCAGCCCTGCCTGGTCAGAATGGCGCCGAGCCGCTCCGACCCCCCCCCGTCCCTCTGCAGCTTGAGCGCGGCCAGCAAGTTCGCGCGCTGAAGCACCCCCCGCACGACCAGGATTTCACCGATGAGTTTTTTTGACAAAACAGGTCTTCTCAACAACCAAAGGACATTATTGTATTTCATCGGCTCCAAAAAAAAGGCGGGCATCGAGCGAGGCGTCTTTGACCGCTTGCCCCTCATGCCCCAAAATCCCCGCCGGAATGACTGCCGCGTTTGCTCCACCTGTTCGAGCTCCAGAAAATCCGTGCAGGTGCAATTTCTCGCGGGCGCCGATCATTCGTTCCTTTGCAGGTTCTGCCAACAGAGCCTTGCCTATTTCAGAGGGTGGTGCTGTGGTGGTAGGTGCTGTGGTAGTAGGTGTTTTGGTGACCTATGAGCCTGATCTGGTGAAGCTGGATGGGTTGTTAAGCGCCCTCAGGCAACAACTCACGAAAGTGGTTGTAATTGACAATGGATCGAATCTTGATATCGAGAAAGGCATAAGCGCAGAGCTACGTTCAGGCTCATGGTGCCAAGTTGTTCGGCTACCTTCAAACCTTGGCATTGCGGCTGCTCAAAACGTTGGGATTGACCTTGCTCGTCAAGCGGGGGCTGCTTTCGTCATTCTGTTCGATCAGGATAGCGAGCCCGCTCCGGATATGGTTCCAAAACTCCTCGACGTTGCAACCACTCAATCGTTGATGGGTGTTTCGGTCGCCGCTGTAGGGCCGCGTTATACCGATGAGAGACAAGACAATCCACCGCCATTCATCAGGATTCGGGGTCTATCGGTCGAGCGGCAAGCTTGTGACAGCCCGCGTTCAGTAGTCGAGGTCGACTATTTGATCGCCTCCGGCAGTCTGATTCCAATGACAACGCTCGATGCGATTGGCCGGATGCGCGAAGACCTGTTCATCGATTACGTGGATATCGAATGGGGATTGCGCGCCAAGGAGGCAGGTTTTCAATCGTTCGGGGTCTGCGGTGCGATGATGCGACATGATCTTGGCAATGAGCCCATTGACTTCTTTGGGCGCAAGATTCCGCTTCATAGCCCGCTTCGTCACTACTACCATTTTCGAAATGCCGTCCGCCTTTACTGCGAAACAGGATTGCCCTGGAACTGGAAGATCGCGGACGGATGGCGACTGTTGCTGAAGTACGGCACCTATACCTTGCTCGCCAAACCGAGGCATAAACACTGGTGGATGATGTCGCTGGGGATCGTCCACGGCCTCATGGGGCGAATGGGAAAGTTTGGCAAATCATGAGACTGCTTTCGGTTAGCCGTTCCAAGGTGAGCGGGTCTCAAACACCTTCGCCGCATTATTCTGCTTGGCAGACTCGGCTCTGCATAACCTATCGACTACATTTAGGCCCCCCCGGCCAGCGGTCAGTAGCCCAGTGAAGACCCCGCTATTGCCAACAGCGCTTTGACAGGCTCAGCGCGAACAGCAGCAATCGCGTCTACCCCTCACCCCAAATTTCAGGAATCCCCCCCGCCCCGGTAAAATCCGGGGATGATTGTTTATCTCCACGGCTTCAATTCCTCCCCCGCCTCCGGCAAGGCCAAACAGCTGGGTGAGCACATGGCGAGCATCGGCCGACAGGCGGACTACACCTGCCCGGCGCTGCCCAGCAGCCCGCACGAGGCCATCGCCGAGGTCGAAGCGACGCTGGCGCACAGCCGGCCTGATGCCGTCACCCTGGTCGGCAGCTCGCTGGGCGGGTTTTACGCCACCCATCTGGCGGAAAAACACGGCTGGAAAGCGGTGCTGGTGAACCCGGCGGTGCATGCGCATAAACTGCTGCGCGGCGCGCTCGGTCCCCAGACTAACTGGCATACCGGCGAGAAGTGGGTGCTCACCGAAGCGCATCTGGCCGAGCTCGCTGCGTTGGATGTGGCCGCCATTACCCAACCCGCGCGTTATCTGCTGCTGGCGCAGACCGGCGACGAAGTGCTCGATTACCGCGATGCGGTGGCCTACTACGCGGGTGCCACGCAGATCATCGAAGGCAGCGGCGACCACGGCTTTGCCGGGTTCGAGCGCTACTTCCAAACTATTCTGGATTTCTGATGCACCTTATTTTTGAAGAAGACGGCCACTTCAAGGCCGGTTCCATCCTGTCCGAAACCGAGGCCACGGCGCAGGTGGAAACCGCATCGGGCAAGCGCAGCAAGATCAAGACGGCCAATATCCTGCTGCGCTTTGCCGCGCCCGCACCGACCGAGGTGATGCAGCAGGCCGAAATCCTGTCGCAGGAACTCGACGCCGACTTTTTGTGGGAAGCCGCAGGCAGCGAGGAATTCGGCTTCGAACAGCTGGCGCAGGAATACTACGGCCACGCGCCGACGCCGCCGGAATCGGTGGCGCTGTTGCTGAAGCTGCACAGTTCGCCGATTTATTTCCACAAGAAAGGCAAGGGACGTTACCGCCCAGCGCCGGCCGAGACGCTGGGCGCGGCCAAGGCCGGGCTGGAGAAAAAACGGCTGGCGGCGGAAAGGCAGGCGCGGCTGGCAGCGGAGCTCGCCGCTTTCCGCCTGCCCGAGGAATACGCCTCGCTGATCCCCCGCATCCTCATCGCGCCGGACAAGAACACGCTGGAATACAAGGCGCTGGAAGACGCGGCGGCGGCCACCGGCTTGCCGCAACTGCGGCTGATCGAACGCTGCGGCGCCATCCCGTCGACGCTCGACTTCCATTTGGCCAGCTTCCTGCTGGAATACTTTCCGCACGGCACCGGGTTCGTCCCGGTCACCGAGCCTCTCGACCCGCCCGAACTGCCGAAAAGCACGGTGCGCGCATTTTCCATGGACGACGAGGCGACGACCGAGATCGATGATGCGCTGTCGGTCGAGTGGCGCGACGATGGCAGCATCCGCGTCGGCATCCATATCGCCGCGCCGGCGCTCGGCATCGCGCCCGGATCGGAACTCGACAAGGTGGCGCGCGAGCGACTGTCGACCGTGTATTACCCCGGCAGCAAGATCACCATGCTGCCGGAAGCGCTGATTCACCATTACACACTGGGCGAAACCCATGATTGCCCGGCCTTGTCGCTGTATCTCGAGGTTGCGCCCGATCTGCGCGTGCTCGGCACCGAAACCCGGCTCGAAATGGTGCACATCGCCGACAACCTGCGCCACGAGACGCTGGAGGTGCTGTTCAACGACGAAACCCTCGGTAACCCGGCGGCGCCGGATTACCCCTACCGTCGCGAGCTGGAATGGCTGCGCGATTTCGCCGCCGTGCTTGAAGCCGGGCGCGGCAAGGCCGACACGGTCGACCGCGTCGACTACAACTTCAAGCTCGACGGCGAGCGCATCAGCATCGTGCCGCGCAAGCGCGGCAGCCCGATCGACAAGGTGGTGTCCGAGCTGATGATTTTTGCCAACGCGCACTGGGGCGGCTGGCTGGCGGAAAAGCGCGTGCCCGGCATCTATCGCGCGCAGTCCAACGGCAAGACGCGCATGACCACCGCGCCCGACCCGCATGTCGGCCTCGGCGTCGACCAGTACGCGTGGTCGTCGTCTCCCTTGCGGCGCTATGTCGACCTGGTCAACCAGCGCCAGCTGGTCAGCCTGGTCCAGGGCACCGACCCGGTGTACCCGCCGCGCAGCGAGCAGCTGTTTTCGGTGGTGCGCGAGTTCGAGCTGGCGTACGACGCCTACAATGAATTCCAGCGGCGGCTGGAGCGTTACTGGATGCTGCGCTGGATGCAGCAGGAAAACGTCCACGTGGTCACCGCCAATATCATCCGCGAGGACCTGGTGCGCATCGACACCCTGCCGCTGGTGACGCGCGCGCCGTCGGTGATGGGCATCGCGCCGGGTTCGAAAGTGCGGCTGGCGATTTCCAACATCGACCTGCTCGACATCAGCTTTCACGCCGAGTATCTGGAAACCGTAACGCCGCCGCCTGACAGCACTGCCGCCGTTCCGTAGAATCAGGCTTGTCCGACCTTTCAAGCACATGATGTCCGCTGCCCCGCCCCCTCTCGCCGAACCGTCCAAGCAAGGCACACGCATGGCGCTGGCCCTGCTGGCGTCGGCAGCGGTGCACGGCATGATGCTGTCGACCCAGTTCGTGCAGGTCAACCCGCGCCTGTTCGAGGATCCCAACCTGCCGATGGAGGTGGTGCTGGTCAATGCCAAAACTGCGGAATCGCCGCTCAACCCCGACGCGCTGGCGCAGGTGAGCCTGGCCGGCGGCGGCAACACCGACGAGGACCGCCGCCTGAAAAGCCCGCTGCCCGCCAGCAGCCAAACCCAGAGCGGCAGGGAGGAAGCGGCCTTGCAGGCGCGCGTGGCCATACTGGAACAACAGGCCAAAACTCTGTTGACCCAGCTGCGACCCAATGGCCAGCTGCAAGAGCGGCCACAGGCTGCACCGCCGACGCCGGTTCAGCCCGCCGTCGACGTCAACCAGCTCAACCAGCAGGCACGCGAAATGGCGCAGTTGCAGGCGCGCATCTCGCAGCAGTGGGACGAGTATCAGAAACGTCCCAAACGCGCCTTCGTCGGCGCCAACGTCAAGGAATACGCGTTTGCGCGCTATGTCGAGGACTGGGTCACCAAGGTCGAGCGTGTCGGCAACGTCAACTACCCCGAAGCCGCGCGCCGCCAGGGCCTCTACGGCAGCCTCAAGCTGACCGTGTCGATCCACGCCGATGGCCGCATCGAAAAGGTCGAAGTCGATCGCTCGTCCGGCTCCAAGATTCTCGACACCGCTGCGATCAGGATCGTCGAGCTCGCCGCGCCCTATGCGCGCTTCCCTGATGACATGCGGGAAAAGGCCGACATTTTGTCTATAACGCGAACCTGGACCTTCACCCGCTCCGACCAACTGGTGGGTACGGACTGAGTGTGGTTGTTGCCGCATACGACTCCATCCCGCCTTGCGGGACTTCAGCGCGTAGTGGATCGGGATCCTTCAGGGCTTCAGCGTTTTTAGTGCGTGGTTGTTGCCACTTTAGCGGCTTTACAACCACGGCCTGCCCCTTGCGGGTAGAGGCATCGCATCCCACGCCTCGGCCTGCGCGAGGCTTGGCGCTGTCTGTTGTGTATAATATTCTGATTTTCTTATATTCCTGATCTTCTCGGAGTCTCGCCATGCATACCGGCACCACCCTTACCCAGTTCATCATCGAAGAACAGCGCCGCACTGCTGGCGCCACCGGCGATTTCACCTCGCTGCTGAACGACGTCGTCATCGCCTGCAAGGCAATTTCCAATGTCGTCAACAAAGGCGCGCTACTGGGCGTGATGGGCTCACTGGACTCCGAAAACGTGCAGGGCGAAACGCAGAAGAAGCTCGACGTCATCACCAATGACATCATGATCCGCTCCAACGAGTGGGCGGGCCACCTGGCCGGCATGGCGTCCGAAGAAATGGACGAGCCCTATGCGATCCCCGGTCAGTATCCGCTGGGCAAATACCTGCTGGTGTTTGATCCGCTCGACGGCTCATCGAACGTCGACGTCAACATCTCGGTCGGCACCATCTTCTCGATTCTGAAAGCGCCGGTCGCCGGCCGCGCTGCCAAGACCGAGGACTTCCTGCAGCCTGGCGCCCAGCAGGTCTGCGCCGGTTATGCGATCTACGGTTCCTCGACCATGCTGGTGCTGACCTTTGGTCACGGCACCAACGGTTTCACGCTCGACCGCGACGTCGGCGAATTCGTGCTGACCCACCCCAGCATGACGATTCCCACCGAAACCCGCGAGTTCGCGATCAACGCGTCCAACATGCGGTTCTGGGAAAAGCCGGTGCAGCGCTACGTCGACGAATGCCTGGCCGGCAAGACCGGTCCGCGCGGCAAGGATTTCAACATGCGCTGGGTCGCGTCGATGGTGGCCGAAGTGCACCGCATCCTCACCCGCGGCGGCATCTTCATGTACCCCAAGGACACCAAGGATCCCGCCAAGGCCGGCAAGCTGCGCCTGCTGTACGAAGCCAACCCGATGGCCTTCATCGTCGAACAGGCGGGCGGTGCCGCCACCACCGGGCGTGAGCGCATCCTCGACCTCTCTCCCGAAGGCCTGCATCAGCGCGTGCCGGTGATCCTGGGATCCAAGACCGAAGTCGACACCGTGACCGGCTACCACCACGAGAAGGCCGCGTAAGCGCTGCCCGCTTCTGGATTGAAAAGGCCGGGCATTGCCCGGCTTTTTCAATGGGGAAAACACATCCTACGCATTCACCCGGTCCAGGCGGGCGCGCATCAGCTTAACGCATTCATCCGGCGGCAGCGGACGGCTGAATAGATAGCCCTGGGCCTGATCGCAATGGTTGGCACGCAGATAGGCCAACTGCGCGTCGGTTTCGACTCCTTCCGCCACCACGGTCAGGCCGAGGCTACCGGCCAGCGCGATGATGGTGCGCACGATGGCGGTATCGTTCTCGTCGCCGGGAAGGTCGCGGATAAACGAGCGGTCGATTTTGAGGCAATGGATGGAAAAGGTCTTCAGGTAGCTCAACGACGAATAACCGGTGCCGAAGTCATCCACCGCGATGGTGATGCCAAGCCCTTCGAGTTCCGCCAGCACGGTGGCGGCGGACACCAGGTTGTCCATGATGGATGATTCGGTGAGTTCCAGTTCGAGGTCGCCCGGCGCAAGACCGGTGTCGCGGAGGGCGGCACTGATTTCCTCGGCCAGATCCTTTTGCCGGAACTGCCGCGTCGACAGGTTGACCGCCATGCTGCCGGCCGCCAGGCCCTGACCCTGCCACGCGCACATCTGGCGGCAGGCCTCGCGCAACACCCAGTCGCCAATCGGCAGGATCAGCCCGCTCTGTTCGGCGATCGGGATGAACTCTTCCGGGCTGACCGCGCCCAGTTCCGGCGACTGCCAGCGTAACAGCGCCTCCCAGCCCACCAGGCGGCCGGACAGAATCTCCAGTTTGGGCTGGTAGCGGAGGGTAAACTCCTCGCGCTGCAGGGCGACCTTCAGGCGCGCTTCCAGCAGCACGCGACGCTGGATTTCCTCGGACAAATCGCGACTGAACACGATAAGGCGGTTGCGCCCGGACGATTTGGCGCGGTGCAGGGCAAGGTCGGCATAGCGCATCAGGATGCTGGCCGACTCGCCATCCGTCGGATAGGTAACGATACCGATACTGGCGCTGATTTCCAGGCGGTCGTTGCCGATGTCGAACTCGCGGGCCATGGCCTGCAGCATGGCCTCGCCCACCTGTTTTGCCCGTTCGACCGGCGTATTCTCAAGCAGGATCACGAACTCGTCGCCGCTGAAGCGGGCCATGAAAGCCGCTTCCGGCAGGCTGGCGCGGATGCGCTGGGCGACGGCAACCAGCAGCAGATCGCCGTGCTCGTGACCCAGGGTGTCATTCACATTCTGGAAGTGATCCAGATTCAGCAGCAGAACGGCACAGGGCGCATCCTGCCGGGCTCGCCCCACCGCCAGGTTGAGCGTGTCGTTGAACGCCGTGCGGTTGGGCAGACCGGTCAGGTCGTCGTGGGTGAGCATGTGCCGCATCTGGCGGAACGGCCGGCTCACCGCATCGGCATAGATCGCGAGATAGAGAAAATAGTAGGCAACCACCTTGTAGGCATGCCCCAGCAGGATGGCACTGCTGTTCACTTCCACATATACGATAAAAAACAACTCGCTTGCTGCCATCAGCAGCAGGGCCAGCATCAGGCTATTGGCGTCACAGTGGGTCACCTGCTTGCGGCGCAGATACAGCAGACCGGCAATCGCCAGGTAAAGACCGAACATCAGCCATTCCAGGGTGATCTTGAGCGAGGTCAGCCCGAGGCCGGTCACGTACATCGCCGGCACCGATTGCGGCGACGTCAGGAAGACGTAGGCAATCGCCCCCACCCCCAGCAATACGCCAACCAGCGCGCTACGCCGCACCGGGTCGCGCGTGACAGGTGCTTCCGGAATCAGGATATACGCTAGCAGGCCGACACCCGCAACGAGGCGGCCGCACAGCCAGAACAGAATCGATTTGTGGGGGGAATTGGGACTGACCAGATCCGGCATGCCTAAATAGGACAGGAAATGCAGGATGTCAAACAGCGCCACGGCCAGAAACGCATAGCCGAGCGCAACGGAACGCACCGAGCGCAGGGTTTCCTGTGCGCCGTGGCCGGTGAAGAAGACCAGTGCCGCAACGGCGATGGCGAAGACTTCCATCATCGAGTGGGCCGCCAGGAAGGCCGGGCCTGGGATCGCCACCTGATTGGCCGGCACGGCCTGCCACAGCAACAGCGGGATGCTCACGGCCAGCAGCAGCAGGCCGGCGAGGCGGTGTGGGTCTTGTCCTTGCAATCGCATCAAAGATTTGTCCTCTCCGGCCCGGAAGAAAGGTAAGAAAATGAACTATATCTACTATCTAAGTATTATTACGTAGTATTTCGAGTTTGATGGCCCAGGTCAACGGTTTTAGCGCTGCCGTATCCGTGCGCCCTGTCGACACTTCGGTAAAAATTCGGCAGTTTGCCCCGCCTCCTGCCGCCAAATCTTACTAGAAACCGCTGCGTTCCATCCCGTTCTTGTTTATGTATTCAGGAATTACGGCAGGGGCACAACTTGCTTGAACAAATCCAGTGCCCAAACCCGCTGCGCCGCGTGTTCGACGATCGGCGCCGGGTAGTCACGCCCGATCACGCAGCCGGCTCGCTGCTGATCTGCGGCGGGCAGGGTCCACGGGCGTGGATGAACTTGTCGGGCACGCTGGCGAGTTCGGGCAGATAGCGGCGGATAAAATGCCCCTGTGCGTCGAACCGCTCGGACTGCGTCACCGGGTTGAAGATGCGGAACCAGGGCTGGGCGTCGCAGCCGACCGAGGCCGCCCACTGCCAGCCACCGCTGTTGGCGGCGAGATCGAAGTCGATCAGCTTGTCGGCGAAGTAGCGCTCGCCGAGCCGCCAGTCGACCAGCAAATCCTTGGTCAGGAACGAAGCGGCGACCATGCGCAGGCGGTTATGCATATAGCCGGTCTGATTGAGCTGGCGGATCGCGGCATCGACCAGCGGATAGCCGGTGCGCGCTTCGCACCACGCCGCAAAATGGCCCGGCGGATTCGGCCACGGCAACGCGTCGTACTGCGGCTTGAAGGCATGCCGCTGGCGACGTCGGGGCGGTGCCAGAGAATTTGATGATAGAAATCGCGCCAGATCAGTTCGGACAGCCAGGTTTGCGCCCCGCGCCCGCCCTGCTGCCAGGCTGCGGCGGCGAGCTGGCGGACGGAAACCGTGCAAAAGCGCAGATGCACCGACAGATACGACGGCCCCTTGAGTGCGGGGAAATCGCGCGTTTCCTGATAGCGGTCGATGCGCTGCAGGAAATCGTCGAACAGGCGCGCGCCGCCCGCCATGCCGGTGGACAGCTTGAGTTCGGCAAGATAGGTGGGGGCAAAGCCCATGCCCTGCAAGCTTGGGATGGCGGTCGACTTCGCGCCAGCCGGTCGGCATAGGCATCGACCGGATAGGCTTGCAGGTAAATCGGCGTCAGCGCTTTCAGCCAGGCATTCTTGTAGGGGGTGAAAACGCTGAAAGGCGTGCCGGCGGTTGTAAGCACTTCCTCACGTTCGAATATCACCGCGTCCTTGTAATGATGGACGGCAATATTTCGGCTACGCAGCTTAGCTTCGACGGCGGCGTCACGCGCCAAGGCGGGGGTCATCGTCGTGGTTGTAAAACACGGCCTCGGCCTGGATGTCGCCCGCCAGTTGCACGACCTCGTCACGCGCGACGCCATATCTGACCACGAGGCCACCCCCCCTTCGCTTGCAAAGCTTGCTGTAATTCGCTGACGCTGGCATGGATGAACTCGACCCGGCGATCGGCCGGGTCGGCAAGCGCATCCAGGATTCCCCTGTCGAAGACAAACGCGCAGACCACCGGCCGGGCGCGTTTGAGTGCATGGGAGAGCGCAGCGTGGTCGAAGTCGCGCAAATCGCGGCGAAACCAGACCAGGGCGCGGGTGTATTCAGTCATGGGGCATACTGGTTATAGTGTAGGGACAGGGTGCAAAAAGGGTGTTTGCCTGATTTGAGGCAGATTACAATGGGAGGGCAATCATGGATACCGTCAACCTCACCCACAATTTTCTGATCGCCATGCCGGGCATGGTCGATCCCAATTTCAATGGCACGCTGACCTATATCTGCGACCACAGCGAGCAGGGTGCGCTGGGGGTAGTGGTCAACCGGCCGATCGATCTGGACTTGTCGGCGCTGTTCGAGCAGATCGGGCTGTCCCTGCCCGAGCGCCTGCACAAGACCATGGTTTATTTTGGTGGCCCGGTGCAGACCGAACGCGGTTTTGTACTGCACACGCCGCCGCTCACCTTCAGCTCCACCCTCACCGTCAAGGACGCGGTCAGCCTCACCACCTCGAAGGACGTGCTGGAAGCGGTAAGCCAGGGTGCGGGGCCGGAAAAGTTCATGGTGTCGCTGGGTTACGCGGGATGGGCGGCTGGGCAGCTGGAAGACGAAATCAAACAGAACGCCTGGCTGTCGGTAGCTGCCGACCCGCAGGTTATTTTTGACCTGGCGCCCGAAGAACGCCTGCCTGCCGCAATGAAGCTGTTGGGCATCGACTTCGCCAGCCTGTCCGAAGAAGCCGGGCACGCTTGAATCCGGCAGACACCCACGGCACGGTGCTGGCCTTCGACCTGGGGCTCAAGCGCACCGGCGTGGCCTCGGGCGAGTTGTCCATTGGCGTCGCCCATCCGCTCACCGTCATCCAGGCCGAGTCCACCGATGCGCGGCTCGCCGCCATCGCCAAACTAATCGCCGAATGGCAGCCGGTGCTGCTGGTGCTGGGCCTGCCCACTCACGCCGATGGCAGCGAACACGAAATGACGCGGGTGGCCAAAAACTTCGCGCGCAAACTAGAATCGCGCTTCAATCTGCCGGTGTTTCTGGTGGACGAACGTCACACCAGTACGGCGGCCGAATCCGAATTGCACGAACACGGCATCCACGGCAAGAAGAACAAGGCGCTGCTGGACGCCGTCGCCGCCCAACTGATACTGCAAGGATTTTTTGATGCCCGCCTCATTGCCTGACGTCGACCCGCTGATTGCGCGGCTCGCTACCACCATCGCCCCCACCCTCACGCCGGATACCGTCATTGTCGGCATCCACACCGGCGGCGTGTGGGTGGCCGAGCGCCTGCACGCGATGCTGCACTGCGCCCTGCCACTCGGCATGCTAGACATCTCGTTCTACCGCGACGATTTTTCGCGCATCGGCCTGCACCCGCAGGTGAAGCCGTCCAACCTGCCGTTCGACTTGGAAGGCCGCGCCATTCTACTGGTCGACGACGTGCTGCATAGCGGGCGCACGGTGCGCGCGGCGATGAACGAGTTGTTCGACTATGGCCGTCCGGCTTCGATCCGGCTGGCGGTGCTGGTCGACCGCGGCGGCCACGAACTGCCGATCCGCCCCGATTTCACGGGGCTCACGCTCACCGTGCCGGCCCATCAAAACATCAATCTTTCGCGCCTCGACGACGGCCACTTGACCCTATCCCTCGCATGAACCCACAACTCACGGCTGACGGCAGGCTGCGCCACCTGCTCACGCTCGACGGCCTGCCGCGCGCCATCCTGACGCAGATTCTCGATACCGCCGAGTCCTTCATGGACGTCGGCGAGCGCGAGGTGAAGAAAGTCCCGTTGCTGCGCGGAAAATCGATTTTCAACCTGTTTTTCGAGCCGTCGACGCGCACCCGCACCACCTTCGAAATCGCCGCCAAGCGACTCTCCGCCGACGTGGTCAATCTCAACATCGCCACCTCCAGCCAGACCAAGGGCGAGGCGATTCTCGACACCGTCGACAACCTCGCCGCGATGCACGCCGACATGTTCGTCGTGCGCCACTCGCAATCGGGGGCGGCGCACTTCATCGCGCGCCACGTCGCGCCGCACATCTCGGTGATAAACGCCGGCGACGGCCGCCACGCGCACCCGACGCAGGGCCTGCTCGACATGTTCACCATCCGCCGCTTCAAGGGCGAGTTTCACAATCTGACGGTGGCCATCGTCGGCGACGTGCTGCACTCGCGCGTAGCGCGTTCGCAGATCCACGCGCTGACTACGCTGGGCGTGCCGGAAGTGCGCGTGATCGGTCCGAAAACCTTGCTCCCCACCGGGGTCGAGCAGATGGGAGTCAAGGTGTTCCACACCATGGAAGCCGGTCTCGCCGGCTGCGATGTGGTCATCATGCTGCGGCTGCAGAGCGAGCGCATGAAGGGCGCGCTGCTTCCCTCCGCGCAGGAATACTTCAAGTTCTTTGGCCTGACGCCGGAAAAACTCGCGCTCGCCAAGCCGGATGCCATCGTCATGCACCCCGGCCCGATGAACCGCGGCGTGGAAATCGATTCCGAAGTGGCCGACGGCCCGCAGTCGGTGATCCTGCCGCAGGTGACCTACGGCATTGCGGTGCGGATGGCGGTGATGGCGCTGCTGGCGGGGGGGACGACGGCATGAAGATTCACATCAAGAACGGGCGCGTGATCGACCCGATGAACGTGCGCGACGAAGTCACCAACGTGTTTGTGGCGGCAGGCAAGATCGTCGCCATCGGCCACGCGCCGGCCGACTTCCACGCCAACCGCACCATCGACGCGACCGGCCTGGTCGTCTGCCCCGGCCTGGTCGACCTGTCGGTGCGGCTGCGCGAACCCGGCTTCGAATACCGTGCCACGCTGGAATCCGAAATGCTTGCCGCCGCCGCCGGCGGCGTCACCTCGTTGGCCTGCCCGCCCGACACCGACCCACCGCTGGACGAGCCGGGGCTGGTTGAAATGCTGAAATTCCGCGCCAGGAATCTGCCCGGGCCGCGCGTGTATCCGATCGGTGCGATGACGCAAAAGCTTGAGGGCAAAATGCTGACCGAGATGGCCGAGTTGACCGAAGCGGGCTGCCGCGCTTTCACCCAGGCCGATGCGCCGCCGACCGACACCCAGGTGCTGCTGCGCGCGATGGAATATGCCTCCACCTTTGACTTCAGCCTGTGGCTGCGGCCGCAGGATGTGTCGCTGGCGCGCGGCGGCGTGGCGCACGACGGCGCGGTGGCCTCGCGTCTCGGCCTGCCCGGCATTCCCGCACTGGCCGAAACGGTGGCGCTGGCGACGATTTTGCAGCTGGCGCGCGAAACCGGCGCCCGCATTCATCTTGCCCGGCTATCGACACGAGAGAGCATCGCCATGGTGCGCGCAGCCAAGGCGCAGGGGCTGGCCGTCACCTGCGACGTCGCGAGCACGCACGTGCATCTGTCGGAAAACGACCTCATCAGCTTCGATTCGCACCTGCATCTGGTGCCGCCGCTCAGGAGCCTGCGCGACCGCGATGCCATCCGCGAAGCGCTGCGCGACGGTTCCATCGACGCGCTGTGCTCCGATCACACGCCGGTCGACGAGGACGAGAAGCAGGTCCCGTTCGGCGAATCGGCACCCGGCGCCTCCGGCGTCGAACTGCTGCTGCCGCTGACCCTGAAATGGGCGCGCGAAATGGGGGTGCCGCTGATGCAGGCGATCGACCTGATTTCGTGGAAGCCGGCGCAGATTCTGGGCGTACCCGGCGGCAATCTGGCAGTCGGCAGCTGCGCCGACATCTGCATTTTCGACGAGACCGCCGAATGGGTCGTCACCCCAAAGGCACTGGCCAGCCAGGGCAACAACACGCCTTTCCTCAATCACCCGATGCAGGGCCGGGTGCGCTATACGGTGATCGACGGCCATATCGATTTTGAGTCGCTTCGATTTTGAATCGCTTCATTGACCCACGCATTGCCATCCATGGCGGCTAAGCTCCCCGCCATGCGTCGCGCATCTTTCCCCTTGTTGCTGATCAGCCTGGTGGCCGGGGCGCTGGCCGTCTACGGCTTCGCCCCGTTCGATTTCTGGCCCTTGCCGGCACTGAGCCTGGCCGTGCTGTTCGGGCTGCTGGCACGCACCCCCTCCGTTCGCGCCGGCTTTCTCATCGGCCTTGTCTGGGGATTGGGTTTTTTCATCGCCGGGGTGAGCTGGGTGTTCGTCAGCCTGTCGGTATACGGTGGCATGGCGGCGTGGCTGGCGGTGCTCGCGACCTTCCTGTTTTGCGCGGTTCTGGCGCTGTTTCCGGCAACAGTCGGCGCGCTGCAGGCGCGCTGGCCTGTCTCGCCCACGCTGCGTTTGCTGCTGGTGATCCCGCTCGCGTGGGGCGTGACGGAATGGGTGCGTGGCTGGCTTTTCACCGGCTTCCCATGGCTGGTGATGGGCTATTCGCAGGTGCCAAACAGCCCGCTGGCGGGCTATGCGCCGCTGGTCGGCGTGTACGGGGTGTCGTTCCTGCTGGCGCTGATCGCGGCCCTGCTGGCGTGGAGCGTGATGACGCGCGGCCGGCTGGCGCAGCGCGCCTGGGCCACGGTGACGATCGTGGCGCTGGGGGTCGGTGGTCAGGCCCTGCGCGGCATCGCCTGGACGACGCCGGACGGCGCGCCAACTTCGGTGGCGCTGCTGCAGGGCAATATCCCGCAGGAAATGAAATGGCAACCGGAAAAAACGCTGGCCACGCTGGAGAGCTACGCGCGCATGGCCGCCGCCTCACCTGCGCAACTAATCGTATTGCCGGAAACCGCGCTGCCCCTGTTTGAATCCGATCTCCCCGATTCATATCGCGCCGGGCTGAAGTCCATAGGCCAGCAAAACGGCGGCGATGTGCTGACCGGGCTGCCCACCGGCTCGCTGCAGGGTGCTTACTACAACAGCGTCATCAGTCTGGGAACCGCGCCCAGCCAGCGTTATCACAAGGTGCATCTGGTGCCGTTTGGCGAATACATTCCGTTGAAGGCGGTATGGGGCTGGGTGATCCAGGTACTGCACATTCCGTTGTCGGATTTTGCACGCGGCGCCGTCGAGCAACCCCCGCTCGCCATCGGCGGCCAGCGGGTGGCGGCCAACATCTGTTACGAGGATGCCTTCGGCGAGGAAATCATCCGCCAGTTGCCCGAGGCGAGCGTGCTGGTGAACGTGAGCAATCTGGCGTGGTTCGGCGATTCGTTCGCGCCCTGGCAGCACGCGCAGCTGTCGCAGATGCGCGCGCTGGAAACCGGCCGCATGATGCTGCGCGCCACCAATACCGGCGTCACCGCGATCATCGATGCGCGAGGTCATGTGCTGGCCAGCCTGCCGCTGTTTAAGACGGGCAGTCTTTCCGGCGAAATCCAGGGCTATGCGGGTAGCACGCCCTACGTGCGCTGGGGCAATGCACCGGTGCTGGCGCTGTGGGGTGTGCTCGGAGTGGGACTGCTGGTGACTGCGCTCAGGCGGCCCTGACCCGCGTGGCGTTGCGGCCACCACGCTTGGCTTCCAGCAAGGCGGCGTCGGCGCGCGCCAGCGCCTCGTTTTCCTGCTTGTCGTCACGGCTGTATTCGGAGAGGCCGCCGCTCCATGACAGCTTCTGCGTCACTCCGGGAATGAGCTCCACGCTTTCCGGCATGTTGGCACGCAGGCGCCCGGCGAGTTCCTGCGCACGTTCCAGGGGGGTGAAGGGGAACAGCACGCAAAATTCATCGCCGCCCAGGCGGGCGATGAAGTCGCTGTTGCGCAGGCAGGCCTTGAGCGCTTCGCCGAACTTGATGATGAGTTGGTCGCCCGCCTCGTGGCCGAAAGTGTCGTTGACCTGCTTGAAGTTGTCGATGTCGAGAATCAGCAAACTATGCGACCAACCGTCTTTCAGGCTGGCGAACAGCTCCTTCTGCTTTTCGTCGAAACTGCGCCGGTTGTTGACCTGCGACAAATGATCCATCCGCGCCTGCGACGTGACTTCCTTCTGCCGCCCCAGCATCACCCTGCCGAGTTTCAGCATGGTCTCGAGTGGCGTCTGGAACTCTGCCAGGCTGACCGGATAATCAGCACGCAGCCGCTGCTGGCGCAGGTCGTTGGTGAATTTCACCAGCATGCGCAGGCTGTCGGCCACCCGGTTGCGCACCGACAGCATGATCGCCATCACCAAAATCGCGATCACCAGACTCGCCACCAGCCAGCCCATTGCATAGGGTGCGATATTCTCGATCGCGGGCTTGTCGTGGCGCCACACCGCAATCGTCCACGGCGTGCCCGCCAGCGCTATCAGGGTAGGATGGGCGTTGCGCTTGATCGCCTGATTGCCGCGCCGCATCAACACGCTGACCAGACCATCGCCCTGACTTTGCTGCAGTTCGGCGTAGGCGGCGGCATCCGGCAGCGGCAGCGTGTCGAACAGCGCCTGCAGCTGCGGCACGCTCTGCTCAACGATGACAAATCCCAGCCGCTTGCCTTCAGCATTCACCACCGGATGCGACAACGACAAGCTGAAGGTGGCGGCCGCTCCTGCACCATTCTGACCGGACCCGGCAATCAACCGCCGCGTTTCGCCCGGCAGAAAGCCGGGCAGCAGTTGATTCTGCCCATCAGTGACGAACAGCACGGTCGCATCCTGGTTCAAGGCGTGCAGATTGGCGGCCTGCGCCTGGCACACCTCCGGCGCGGCGCTGGCGAAACACGCCAGCGTCTGCGGGTGGGCGGCAATTTGCGCCGCACTGCGCTGCATGGCCTCGGCCAGGAATTCGATCTGCGTGGCCATCACCGGCTTGTCGAACTCTTCCGGCGCGGGCTGCACCTGCGGCCGCGACAGATAAAAAACGGACGTGACGAGTCCCGCCAGCAGCACCAGGGCTGAGGCCAGAATCAGACCAAACCGCAAGATCGACGTGTAGGGCATGACGTATACGCCAGCAGGCTTCAACCTCTTATGTTTATTGTCTCCGCAATGGCCTGCTCCCGATTCCAACCCGGAAAGCCTGCCGACATGGCGATGTACTCAGCAAATTCCATGCCCCAATGTGGTCGCACCCGGCAGGCTGGCCTGTCGGGTGCGACGCTCATTCCCGTGTAAAAAAACCCGACACTACTGGCGGCCGGTGCTGCCGAATCCGCCCTCGCCTCGCCGGCTCACTTCAAAGTCGTCCACCACATTGAATTCAGCCTGCACCACCGGCACGATGACGAGCTGCGCCAGGCGCTCCATCGGCGTGAGCTCGAATGCCTGCTGGCCCCGGTTCCAGGCGGAAACCATGAGCTGGCCTTGATAATCCGAGTCGATCAGCCCCACCAGATTGCCCAGCACGATGCCGTGCTTGTGGCCGAGGCCCGAGCGCGGCAGGATCAGCGCGGCATAGCCGGGGTCGGCCAGGTGGATGGCAAGCCCGGTGGGAATCAGCCGGGTTTCACCTGGCGCCAGCATGATCGGCGCATCAATGCAGGCGCGCAGATCAAGTCCGGCGGAGCCCGTTGTGGCGTAATGCGGCAGCTGATCACGCAGGCGGGCGTCGAGAATCTTCACATCCATCTTCATTTTCGTCGGGATCTCGTCAGTTGAGCAGATTTACAAGGTGCTTTATCAAGTGGCGTGCCTGGGTGAGCTTGTCGGCTCGCGGCAACCGGTGCTGGCCCTGGTCGTCGAACAGCACCAGTTCGGCCGTGTCCTGTCCCAGCGTGTCCTGCGCCAGATTGCCGACCAGCAGCGGCAATTTTTTGCGCCGGCGCTTGGCTTCGGCATGCTCGGCCAACTCTTCGGTCTCAGCGGCAAACCCCACGCAAAACGGTGCGTCGAGCAAGTCGGCGACTTCGGCCAGGATGTCGGGGTTGGCCACCAGCTGCAGCGTGAGCCCCGCGGCGCTTTTCTTGATTTTCTGCGTTGCCGCGGCATCCACCCGGTAATCGGCCACTGCCGCCACCGCGATGAACACATCGCTCGGCAACTCCGCCAGCACCGCACGGCGCATGTCGGCTACGCTTTGCACGTCGATGCGGCGCACCCCCGCTGGCGTGGCAAGACAGGTCGGCCCCGACACCAGGCACACCTCGGCGCCCGCCTCGGCCGCTGCCTGCGCCACCGCATAGCCCATTTTGCCGGAACTCAGGTTGGTCAGCCCGCGCACCGGATCGATCGGCTCGAAGGTCGGCCCGGCGGTGATCAATACCCGTTTGCCCGCGAGGGGGCCGGCGCCCAGCAAACCTGGCAGGGACGCCAGAATGTCGGCCGCCTCCAGCATCCGCCCGAGGCCGGTTTCGCCGCACGCCTGCTCGCCCGCAGTCGGCTCCAGCACGTTCACGCCGTCTGCACGCAATTGTTCAAGGTTGCGCTGCGTCGGCGCGGTCGCCCACATTTCGCGGTTCATCGCGGGCGCAACGGCAAGTTTGCAGGTGCGCGCGAGGCACAGAGTCGACAGCAGATCGTCGGCGCGGCCGTGCGCGAGCTTGGCCAGAAAATCGGCCGAAGCAGGCGCGACCAACAACAAGTCGGCATCGCGTGAAAGATGAATGTGCTTCATACCGTCGCCGCTGGCAGCCTCCCACAGGGAGGTCAGCACGGGTTTGCCGGACAAGGCCTGAAACGTCAGCGGCGTGACGAACTGCTGCGCGGCAGCGGTCATCACCACCTGCACGTCGGCGTCGGCCTTGGTCAAGAGGCGGCACAATTCCGCCGCCTTGTAGGCGGCGATCCCGCCGGTCACCCCCAAGATGATTTTTTTGTGTTCCAGCGACACAGTCTCGATTCCCACAGCGCTTTCCATGACAATGGCGACATTCTACGGGAGAGGGGTGGGCATGGCGATTTGCGACTGGCCGGAGGACACGCGTCCGCGCGAAAAGCTGCTGAAACGGGGGGCATCCACGCTGACCGACGCCGAACTGGTCGCGGTCTTCCTGCGCACCGGCGTAGTCGGCAAAAGCGCCGTCGATCTGGGACGCGAATTGATCGAGCGCTTTGGCGGCCTGGGCGGTCTGTGCCGCGCCGACCGGCAAGCCGCCTGTGCCGCCCCCGGCGTCGGCGAGGCCAAGTTCGCGCTATTGCAGGCAGTGATGGAAATGGCGCGGCGCACGCTGGCCGAGGACATGCAGGCGGGCGACGCCCTGGAATCGCCGCACGCCGTTCGCGACTACCTGCGGCTGATACTGCGCGGCAAGGAATATGAAGTGTTCTGCTGCGTGTTTCTCGACGCGCAAAACCGGGTGATTGCGGTGGAAGAGCTGTTTCGCGGCACCCTGACGCAAACCAGCGTCTACCCGCGCGAAATCATCAAGCGCGCGCTGGCGCACAACGCCGCCGCACTGATTCTGGCCCACAACCACCCGAGCGGGGTGGCCGAACCCAGCCAGGCCGACCGCTCCCTCACCCGTCGACTGGCGGATGCGCTGGCGCTGGTGGACGTGCGCGTGCTCGACCATTTCATCGTGGCGGGCGCATCCTCACTGTCGTTCATGGAATCCGGCCAACTCTGAGTGCTCGCCGAACTTGCCTCACGCTTGCAGGCTGTGGTATAAATCGCGGTTCTCGGGTTAGCCTTCATTGCTAACCTCAAAGGATAACCCTCAATTTTGGAGCAGCGTCATGGCTCGCGTATGTGTCGTTACGGGCAAGAAGCCCATGGTCGGGAACAACGTTTCCCACGCCAACAATAGAACCAAGCGTCGTTTTCTGCCCAACCTGCAATATCGCCGGTTCTGGGTCGAGAGCGAGAACCGCTGGATTCGTCTGCGTTTATCCACTGCCGCCCTGCGCACCATCGACAAGAACGGCATTGACGCCATTCTGGTTGACCTGCGCGCCCGTGGCGTCGCAGTCTAAGGAGAACCCTCATGGCTAAAGGCGGACGCGAAAAAATCAAGCTGGAGTCCACTGCGGGCACCGGCCACTTCTACACCACCACCAAGAACAAGAAGACCATGCCCGGCAAAATGGAGATCAGCAAGTTCGATCCCAAGGCACGCAAGCATGTGTTGTACAAGGAAACCAAGCTGAAATAATACAGCTGGTTACCCAATAAAAAACCCGCCAACTGGCGGGTTTTTTATTGGGCGCGGGCGGCCTGCAGGCCGCCCATCAACCGATCAGGCGTAGCTGCGCAGGCGCACCGAGAATTCCTTCAGCGACTGAATGCCGCTGTCTTCGGCGCGCTTGCACCAGGCTTGCAGCTGCTCCAGCAACTGCTCGCGGCTGGCGGTGGAGCGACTCCAGATGGCGGCGAGTTCCTGGCGCATCCGGTAGACGGTTTGCAGGCGCTCGCTCTTGCCGAGCAGGGTGTCGAGTTCGGCTTTATCGGCCGCAGCGAGCTCGGCGGGCGCCTTGTGCAGCCAACGGCGGAAGCTGTCGAAGTTCCAGTTCTGTGGCAAATTCGCGCCGGCTTTCAGTTTGGCGATCTCGGCCATGCTGTCCGCGCGCACGCTTTTCACGAAGCGCGTCATCACGTCATAGCGATGGGTGATGACGGCCTGCAGGGTGTCGAGGTCGCACAGCGGCTTGGCGGGCTGCCATTTCACCGTGGGCGCCAGCTTGCGGACGGTGGCGAGGCCAACGTAGGACATCAGCTTGATGTACAGCCAGCCAATGTCGAACTCGTACCACTTGTTCGATAGCCGCGCCGACGTGCCGTAGGCGTGATGGTTGTTGTGCAGTTCTTCGCCGCCGATCAGGATGCCCCACGGCAGGATGTTGGTGCTGGCATCCTCGCTGGCGAAGTTGCGGTAGCCCCAGTAGTGGCCGATGCCGTTGATGACGCCGGCGGCGGTGACCGGAATCCATGCCATTTGCACGGCCCAGATGGTCAGGCCGATGGGGCCGAACAGGGCGAGATCGATCACCATCATCAGGACAATGCCCTTGGCCGAATGGCGGCTGTAGACATTGCGTTCCATCCAGTCATCGGGCGTGCCGTGGCCGTATTTTTCCAGCGTCTCGGCGACCTTGGCCTCGGCGCGATACAGTTCGGAGCCTTCCCAGAAGACTTTCTTGATGCCCTTGACCTGCGGGCTGTGCGGGTCCTCGGCGGTTTCGCATTTGGCGTGGTGCTTGCGGTGGATGGCAACCCATTCCTTGGTGACCATGCCGGAGGTAAGCCACAGCCAGAAACGAAAGAAGTGGCTGACGATGGGGTGCAGATCAACGGCGCGGTGCGCCTGCGAGCGGTGCAGAAAAATGGTGACGGCGGCGATGGTGATGTGGGTCAAGCCAAGCATGACCAGCACAATCCCCCACCACGGTAAATCCAACAAGCCTAATTGCATGGTTTTTGGTTCCTAAAAAAGGACAATTGCGTCCTACAATATACGGATAAATCCCATAAAAATCAAGGATTATTCGCCGTTGTACTGGCAGGCGTGGCCAGATGCACCACGCGCTGAGGGAAGGGGATCTCGATTCCGGCAGCCTTGAAACGCCGCCAGATTGCCCAGTTGATTTCGGAGCGCAGATTATTTTGCCCCTCTTTAAGATCACGTATCCACACGGACAGTTCCAGCAGAATGCCATTATCGGCAAATTCCTTCAGAAACACCCTGGGCAGGTTGTCCGGTTCGTCGAGGATCACCCGGCTCTGACTGCGCGCCGCTTCCAGCATGAGCGCTTGCGCCTGTTCCAGGTCGGTGTCGTAGGACACCTGCAGCGGCAGTGCAATCCGCACATTGGGCCTGGACAGCGAATGATTGACCACCGTCTGCGTGATCAGCATTTCATTGGGGACAATACTTTCGGTGCCGTCCAGCGCTTTCAGCAGCGTGTAGCGCGTGTTGATCTGGCTGACTTCGCCATATTTATTGTCGACCGTGACCATGTCGCCGATGCGCACCGAGCGATCGAGCAGGATGATGAAGCCGGAAACGTAGTTGCTGGCGACTTTTTGCAGGCCAAAGCCGATACCCACGCCGAGCGCGCCGCCGAACACCGACAGCACGGTGAGGTCGATCCCCACCGCCGGCAAGGCGACCAGCACCGCCAGGATCAAAAACACCGTGCGCGCGGCTTTCGACAAGGCCATGCGCAGCGACAGATTCATCTGCGTGACGCCCATCAGGCGGCTTTCGACAAAGCGCGCCAGCGTCAGCGCGCCGATCACCGCCACCACAATGACCGCCGCCGCCTGGAACAACAACCACAGCGAAAAGCGATGACTGCCCGACTGGAACGACAGCGCTTCCATCGCCGCATGGATGCGCGGCAGCAGGCCGGTGATGTGCAACGCGAACGCGCCCCAGATCAGCCAGGCGGCCGTGCGCTCCCATAGCTTGAGCGACTCGCGCGGCTCGAACACGTAGCGCAGCGCATAAATCACCAGCCGCACCCCCAACAGCGACAACAGCAGCGGCACCGCCAGATTCAGCAGATGCGCGCTGGCCAGCCAGAGATCTGCAATTTCACGCCCCAGCAATACCGCCAGCAGCATGGCCAATGGAAAGCCCACGCGGCGTATCCCTCCGCGCCCGGCCGACCAAAGAGTGTCCCTCTTCTCGAGATAGGGCTTCGCCAATCGCATCGCGCCCCAGGCCGCCAGTGCGCAAATCGCCAGCACACCCAGTTGCCACAGCAGGACGACATCCTGACTGTCTTCGATGAGACGCGTCAGCAGGTTGTCGAAGGGAATGGGTTTGGCCAAGGTCAGAAGTTCAGCGTGAGTTGCGCAGAGAGGATGTCGACCGAGCCCTCATACGTGCCGGTGAGCGTTACCCCGCTTTCAGTCTTGTTGATGGATGCATCCTTGATGAAGAGATGCGCGTACCCGACATCGACCACGCTATGCGGCGACAGGCGATATTGCGCGCCGAACGCGATCCAGGTGCGATCTTCGTCCGGAATGCGCGCGGTGCGGAAGGCGTCGGACACGGGCGTTTCGTCGAAAGCCACGCCGCCGCGCAGGGTCAGCTTGTCGTTGAGATGGTAATTGGCGCCCAGCGAGTAGCGGTAGCTGTCGTCCCAGTTTTCAATTGTGGTCGATACCGGACCTCCGCTAGCGTTCACGATTCTCAGCGCATCGAAATCACTCCAGCCAGTCCAGGTCATATCGGCCAGCAGTTCCCAACGCGCGTTTAGTTTGTGGAACAGGCTTAGCGAAGCCAAATCCGGCAGGGTCAAGTCAGCGAATACTGGAATCACGGTCGGCGCTACGCTAAACGTGAGATCGCCTTCCAGCGTGTGGTCGACTTCGGAGCGATACGCGAGGCCGATGCGGGTGGCGTCGCTCAGTTGCCACAGTGCACCGAGGTTGAAGCCCCAGCCATAATCATCGCCCTTGACGGTGCCCACGCCCGGGATGCCGGTGAAGTTGCTGAGCGTCGCCTCGGCATACTGGATGCTCACGCCCGCACCGAGCGAGAGCGACTCGCTGGCCTTCCAGGCGATCGAGGGATTGAGGTTGATCGTCTTCAGCTCGGATTTGATTGCCTGGGTACGGCCCGCCCAGGTGCTGTCATATTCGGTTTTCAGACCGAACGGCGCGTTCATTCCCACGCCCAGATGCACGTCTGGCGTCAGGCGAAACGCGAAATAGGCGTTCGGCACGAGAGCCAGACCGCCCGCATCACCGCCATTGCCACCCCCGATGTTGGAGGAACCGGAGAACTCAACCTGCGGTTTGATGAGATGCCCCACGACCACCAACTGCGTATCCGGCAGCAATGTCATCCCTGCCGGGTTGAAGAAAATCGTGCTGGCGTCCGCAGCAACGGCGGCTTGGCCAGCATAGGCATTGCCCAGACCGCTGGCGTTCTGCTCGATCAGCGCGAACCCGGCGGCGTGCGCGAGATGGGTACAACCAGCCAGGACCAGGCCTGCGGCCAGGCGGTTAACACGATGCGACATTAAAGCTCTCCCTTGAATATTTTGGAATCATCAGCGCGCGAAATCGGCATACATGGCCTCGACCGCCGCGCGATAACGGTCGAGCACCTGGTTGCGTTTGACTTTGAGGGTGGGGGTCAACAAGCCGTCGCCCACGGTCCACGGCTTGAGTTCCGGGTGCAGACGGCGGATCTGGGCATAGCCCGGAAAATTCTTGAGATGCTGGGCCATGCGCCGGGTCAGCGCCTTCAGCACCCTGGGGTCGCGCAATGCCGCGGGATGCCCGGTGTCGACTTTGAGACTGGCGGCAAAGGCCTGCCAGTGTTCCTCGTTGAGCACAGTCAGCGCGGTCAGATAGGGTTTGCCCTCGCCGATGACCATCACCTGCTCGAACAGGGGATCGAGCAGGATCGCGGATTCCATGTCGGTGGGCGGCACCTTCTCGCCGTTGTTCAGCACGATGATGTCCTTGATGCGTCCGATGATCGCGTAGTGGCCGTTGGCGTCCCTGCTGGCCTTGTCGCCGCTGTGCAGCCAACCCTCACTGTCGATCATGGCGCGGGTGGCTTCCTCGTTTTTCCAGTAACCACGCATCACGCAACGGCTTCGCGTGAGCAACTCGTCGTTGTCGCCGATCTTCACCTCGATGCCGGGCAGCGGCTGGCCGATGCCCGAAGGCACGTTTGAGTCGGGCCGGTTCACGCACACCACCGGGCTGGTTTCGGTGAGTCCGTAGCCCTGATAGATGGGCACGCCCAGGCCAATAAACACATGCGCGATCTCAGGCGAGAGCGCAGCACCGCCGGAGATCGCCAGCTTAAGCCGCCCGCCCAGCTTTTCGGTGACGTTGCCGGCCACCAGCTTCTGCATGAGCGGCCACAGCAGCAGCTCGGGGTGCCACATCGCCCTCCCCTGGCTACGCTCGAAGCGCCGCCAGCCGACCCGAACCGCCAGCTTGAACAGCTTTCTGGCGAGGGAATTTTTCTTCGTCAGCCCGTCCTGGATGCGCCCGTACATCCGTTCGTAAATACGCGGCACCGAGATCAGCACGGTGGGGCGGATGTCCTGCAAATCCTGCGCCAGCTGTGCGATGGAGCGCGCATAGGCGACTTCGGCGCCGATCAGCATCGACAGGTAATAGCCGCCGGTGCGTTCGAGCGCGTGCGACAGGGGCAAAAAGGACAGGAACACCTCATGTGGCCCGAAATCCGCGCATTGCGATGCATAAAACGCGTTCCACAACAGGTTTTCATGCGTCAGCATCGCCCCCTTGGGGCGCCCGGTGGTGCCCGAGGTGTAGACAATGCTGGCCAGCAGATCGGCGCTCAAATGGCGTTCGGGAACCGGCGTGTCGGCCGCCGCGGCCAGCCAGTCGGCCGCCACCACAAAGCGGGGACTCCAGCCCGCCAGTCCGTTTTCCGGCGCGACCAGACTGACGATGCGCTGCAGGCTGGGTACCAAGCCGGCAATCTCGGCCAGTTTTTTATGCTGGGATTTGCCTTCAACCAGCAGCAGCTTGGCGTCCGCGTGATCAAGCATATAGGCCGCGCTATCGGGACGGTCGTCGAGATACAAGGGCACCGTCACCAAGCCCAGCGACAGTGCGGCCTGATCGAAAATCACCCACTCAACGCTGTTTTTCAGCATCACCGCCACGCGATCGCCGGGAACAAGGCCTTCTTTCACCAGTGCGGCCTGCCAGCGCGCCACTTCTGCCGCCACCCGTGCCCAGGTAAAACTCAACCAGGTGTCGCGCGCCTCGTCGAACTGGCGGTAGGCAACCTGATCCGGCGTCGCCGCGACGCGTGCGCGGAACAGCCCGCACAGCGTGCCGAGCGTGTCGGGGTGGAGCGGCGCTGCCGTCATGTCAGGTCACAAGCCAACCGAAGGGAACGCCGCATTGATAACTGCAAAGCCATAGCGGGTCAAGCGCCGGTCTTGGCCAGAACGGCGGCAAAAAAGCCGTCCGTTCCATGCACGGCGGGCGACAGCTTGAGCATGGTGCCGGTATCGAGATCGATCTTGTTCTGCGCCAGCAGTTCGTTGACCGGCAGCAGGGTGAAGCCGCCTTCGGCCAGCAGCGCCTCGACGATGGCTTCGTTCTCTTCCGGCAACAGGCTGCAGGTGGCATACACCAGCCGGCCGCCGGGCTTCAGCAGTTTCGCGGCCGCGCGCAGGATGGCGGCCTGTTTCTGCGTCAACGCCGCCACGCTCTCCGGCGACTGGCGGAATTTCAGGTCGGGATTGCGGCGCAAGGTGCCCAGGCCGGAACACGGCGCATCGACCAGCACGCGGTCGAGCTTGCCGGCGAGCCGCTTCACCCGGGTGTCGTTCTCGGAAGCAATCAGTTGCGGCATCACGTTGGACAGACCCGAGCGCGCCAGCCGCGGCTTCAGTTTGGCGAGTCGCTTTTCCGCCACGTCGAAGGCGTACAGGCGCCCGGTCGACGCCATCATCGCGCCGATGGCGAGCGTCTTGCCGCCCGCGCCGGCGCAAAAGTCGCACACCATCTCGCCGCGCCGCGCGCCCAGCAGCAGCGCCAGCAACTGGCTGCCGTCGTCCTGCACTTCCAGGCTGCCGTCGAGAAACAGCGGATGGCGGTTGATCGCCGGATGATCCTTGAAGCGAATGCCCCAGGGCGAATACGGCGTGGCCTCGACGGCCAATCCTTCCTCGCGCAACTGCGCCAGCACGGTGTCGCGGTTTGCCTTGTGCGCGTTCACCCGCACGTCCATGGGTGCGGGCTGCTGCAGGGCGCGCCCGAGCACGAGGATGTCGGCGTCGCTCATCACTGGCTGCAATTTTTCAACCACCCAGTCGGGCAGTTCGGCCGCCACACCCAGCGGCAGCTTATCGGTGGCGGCGTCGCGGATATGCTGCACGAGTTCGGACTTGGCAAATTTTTCCAGCGTCGCACCGCTCATCCCGCGCGCCTTGATCAGCCAGGCGATGATCAGCGTGCGCGGATTGGCCGCCGGCACCACCACCGACAGATAACGATAGCGGCGCAGCACGCCGAACACGGCTTCCGCCACAAACGCGCGCTCGTGCGGGCCGAGCTTTTTATGGTCACGAAAAAACGCCGACAGCTCGGAGTCGGCCGGACGTTTGAAGTCCAGCACCCGATCGAGCGCCTGGGTGGAAAGTTGCAATAAGGGGGGGGTGAGTTCCATCAGCGGGGGGGCAGGCAGGTTGGCAGGCGGCAGGCGGCAGCCTGCCGGAAAGGTCATTCGTCTTCGCCGAGCTCGGGATCCCAGCCTTTTTCGCGGGCACGCTCCACCGCCATCTTGTACAGGGCTTCATGGCGCTCGCGCAGTTCGGGCGGCAGGCGGCTGGGTAGATTGCCGTATTTGTCCCACTCGGCTTCGATCTTTTCCGTCAGCGCCTGCATTTGCCCCAGTTGCCAGCCGGCACAGTCCTCGGTTTCCGGGATGAAGCCGAACAGCCAACCGTCGAGCACGACGCGCGCCAGCATGGTGACGCCGTGCTTGTCGTTATAAAACCCGGCATAGGTCATTTTGTTGTTCATGGCTGCGAATCTCTGTCTTTCGGATTTTCGTCGTACGGGAAGCTCGTATGGCCATAGCGGATCACCAGCACCGCGATGGCCAGCAGCAGCATCGAGGCGGTTACGCCGAACATGCGCCAGACGTCGAGGTTTTTCATGTCGAGCACCAGATAACGCGCCAGCGCCACGATGGCGATGTAGATGGGAATGCGCACCGGCAACTGCCCGGAGCGGAAATACACCCCCACCATGGCGAGGATTTCCAGATACAGGAACAGCAATAGAAGATCGGCCAGCGATACCGTTCTGGCATCGACCATGGTCTTCACTTCGAACGCGCCTGCCACCAGAGTGGCCAGCGTAATGACGACGAGGCCGATGCCCTCGAACACACCCAGCACATTGAGTGCCAAACGCGAAAGTTGTCGGTCTTTGGCGGGGTTCATGGCGGCGTCGGACGAGTGAGGCGCAAGGATACCATCGGGGGCGTGTCAGCACTCATTTCGAACGTGCATGCACCAGCCATTCACGCCAGATGGCCACCGACACCGCGAGCAGCACCGGCCCCAGAAACAGGCCGATTAGGCCGAAGGCCTTGAGGCCGCCGAGTACGCCCAGAAACACCAGCAAGAACGGAATTCGCGTCGGCCCGCTGATGACGAGCGGGCGAATCAGGTTATCGACCCAGCTCACCACCAGCGCGCCCCATAAAAACAGGCCCAGTGCGGCCTGGGTTTCGCCGTGTGCCAGCAGGCTCAGCGACAGCCCGATCCACACCACCGGACCGACGAAGGGAATCAGCGACACCAGGGCGGTAATCATGCCCCATAGTGCGGGCGCAGCAAGTCCCGCCACCCAGTAGCCCAGCCCAGCGAGCACGCCCTGCGCCAGCGCGGTGAGCACAATGCCGAACACCACGGCGCGCACCGTCACGCCGACTGCCTGAATGTAGCCGCGGGCCGCCTCGCCCAGCCAGCGCGTGGCCACCCCGCGAAACTGCGCCAGCACGCTGTCGCCGTGGCGATACAGAAAGAACAGCGCAAACACCGCGAGGCCGAATTTCGCCGCGTTGCGCCCGACACCGCCGGCCACCGCTTTCAGCCCGAGGATGTCGGTGAAATTCAAGGCGTCGATCTGCGTGCGCACCCATGTGGGGTCGGCCTGAACACGCTGATATTGGGCAACGATCCACTCCCCGCTCGGCCAGGCGCGCACGCCGGGAGGCAGCGGCGGCAGCCCGTGAGTGGTGAGCTGTTTGACGGTCGCCGAGGCCACCGACACATCTCCCGCCACGGTGAACATCACCCACACCAGCGGCAGCAACAGGGTCGCCGCCACGCCCAGCGTCATCAGCAACGCAACGAACTTGTCGCGCCCGGGCAGGCGGCGACACAGCCACTGATGCAGCGGCCAGGTGACGTAGGCGAGAATCCCCGCCCAGGCCAGCGAGGCGAGAAACGGCGACAACACCCAGAAGGTGAGTCCGAAAATGAAGACCAGAAACGCAAACGCCACCACACGGCGCGCAAGCGGGGAGTCGATCTTGGTCGGCATGGTTCAGCCCGGCGCGGAGGGTTTCCGCGTTACCCACAGGCTGGCAAACATGAAGGTGGCGATGATGAGACCGACGATGCCGAGCGACAACCCCACCGGGATTTTATAAAAGCCCACGATCAACATCTTGGTCCCCACAAACACCAGCACCATGGCGAGGCCGTATTTCAGCAGGTGGAAGCGGTCAGCCAAGCCGGACAGCATGAAATACATCGCGCGCAAGCCGAGAATGGCGAAAATGTTGGAGGTGAACACGATGAAGGGGTCAGTGGTGATAGCGAAAATCGCCGGAATCGAATCGACCGCAAATACCAGGTCGGAAAGCTCGATCATGATGAGCACCAGGAACAGCGGGGTGAACACGCGCACACCGTTTTCCCTCACCCAGAATTTCTCGCCGCGATAGTCCACCGTCAGCCGCATGTGCCGCTTGATCCAGCCGAGCAGCGGATTCTTGTTCAGGTCCGGCTCGGCTTCGGCAAAGATCAGCATCTTGATCCCGGTGGCGACCAGGAAGGCGCCGAACAAATACAGGATCCAGTGGAACTCCTGCACCAGCCAGGCGCCCGCCAGAATCATGATGGCGCGCATCACGATTGCGCCGATCACGCCGTAAATCAGTACGCGCCGCTGAACCTCCGCCGGCACGGCGAAGAAGGTGAAGATCATCAGGAAGACGAAGATGTTGTCGACCGCGAGCGATTTCTCGATCAGGTAGCCGGTCAGGAACTCCATCGCCTTGACGTCGGCCACCGCGCTGCCGTACGCGCCCTTGAGATGCCACCACAAGCCGAGGTTGAACACCATCGCGAGCGTAAACCAGACGAACGACCAGGCCGCCGCTTCCCTGAAGCTGACCTTGTGCGCCTTGTTGCCGCCGACCAAAAACAGGTCGACGGCCAGCATCACCAGCACGAAGCCGACGAACGCCGCCCACATCCAGGGTTCGCCGATGTGCAATGCCGCATCCATGTTCATCCCTCAGGCCCGCTTCAGGTTTGACACAGCTAGATTTACTGCACCGCGCGCAGCGCCGCGATGCGCTCTTCCAGCGGCGGGTGCGTCATGAACAGGCGCTTGATCCCACTCGCGCCGCCGCCGGCGATGCCGAACGCCGCCATCTTCTCGGGCAGCGGATGCGGATGCAGGCTGTTGAGGCGTTCCAGCGCGGCGATCATGTTTTGCCCACCGGCCAGGCTGGCACCGCCCCGATCGGCGCGGAATTCGCGCTTGCGCGAAAACCACATGACGATGATCGATGCGAGGATGCCCAGCACCATTTCGGCCACGATCATGGTGACAAAGAATGCCGGGCCATGACCCCGTTCGTTCTTGAACACGACGCGGTCGACGGTATGGCCGATGACGCGCGACAGGAACATTACAAAGGTGTTCACCACGCCCTGGATCAGCGCCAGCGTCACCATGTCGCCGTTGGCGACGTGGGCGATTTCGTGCCCCACCACGGCTTCGGCTTCCGGGCGCGTCATTTGCAGCAGCAGTCCGCTGGACACGGCGACCAGCGAGCTGTTCTTGGTCATCCCGGTGGCAAAGGCGTTCACCTCGGGCGAATCGAAAATGCCGACTTCCGGCATTTTGACGCCCGCATCCGCCGCGTATTTGCGGATGGTATCGACCAGCCAGAATTCGGTCGAATTCGACGGCGTCTCGATCACCCGCACGCCCATCGATTTTTTCGCCGTCCACTTGGATATCGCCAGCGAGATGAACGAGCCGCCGAAACCCATCACCGCGGCAAAAATCAGCAGCGAGGTGAGGTTCAGCCCTTGATCCGTGAGATAGGGCTCGACGCCCAGGATGCGCATGGTGAGCGACAGCACCAGCACGATGGCCAGGTTGGTAGCGAGGAATAAAACAATGCGCTTCATGGTGTTCTCCTGTTAAAGCCCGGGTCGTTTGCAGGCAAACGCCCTTTTCATAGAAACACATCAAGAATATAGATGTGAAATAAACAATAAAATTCGATTTTTATACTGCTATTGTTCGGTTTTATCGAACTATTCGCACGCCATGCTGAATTACAAGCACCTGCATTACTTCCGCACCGTCGCCAAAACCGGCGCCATCAACCGGGCCGCCGAGAAACTGCACCTGACGCCGCAGACGCTGTCCGGCCAGATCAGCATACTGGAAGAACGCCTGGGGGTAGCGCTGTTCCGGCGCACCGGACGCCGGCTCGAACTGACCGATGCCGGGCGCACCGCCCTGACCTACGCCGACGAAATTTTCGACGTCGGCGCCGAACTCGAGGAAGCTCTGCAAAACCGCCTTGCTGCGCGCGTTCATCCATTCCGCGTCGGCATCGCCGACGTCGTGCCGAAAGCGATCGCCTATCAGCTGCTGGCCCCAGCGCTCACGCTGGCCGAGCCGGTCAAACTGATCTGCAAGGAAGACCGGCTGGAGCAGCTGGCTGCCGAACTTTCCATCCATCGGCTTGACATGGTGCTGGCCGACCGCCCCCTGCCGTCCAATATGGACATCAAGGGCTACAGCCACCCGCTGGGCGAATGCGGCATTGCCTTTTTGGCCGCGCGCGCGATCGTCGAGACGCTGGGGCAGGACTTTCCTGCCAGTCTGCATGGGGCGCCCCTGTTGATCCCGGGCGAGGACAGTGCGCTGCGCGTGCCCCTGTTGCGTTGGCTGGAACGCCGCGGCATCCAGCCCACCATCGTCGGCGAATTCGACGACAGCGCACTGATGAGCGCCTTCGGCCAAGCCGGCGCGGGGGTGTTCCCGGTGCCGCTGACCACGGCGCAGGAGGTGATGCGGCAGCACGAGGTGGCCGAGCTGGGGCAGACACTGGACATTCGCGAACGCTTTTTCGCCATTTCGGTAGAGCGGCGACTGAGCCACCCGGCGGTGCTGGCGGTGAGCGAGGCGGCGCGGCGCCGGTTTCAGCCGCAGGACGCGGACTAACGCCCTGATGTATTCAGGCGGGCATTTCGTCCAGCCAGCGCACCGCCTCGGCTGGCGTCATCACCCGGAAAGTCGGCGCACAGCGGCGGCGCAACTTGAGCACGGCGCGATCCTTGCTGACCAGCCCCTGCGCGCGGACGGCGGCGGCCAGCTCGATGAATTTCTGGTCATCGGTATCGCTGCAGCGCGGCAAGCCGGCGTCCACTTCAACCGTCCTGGCCGTTTCCGCCAGCGCCTGGTAGCGCGCGACCAGCGCCGCCTGCTGCGTTGGATCCAAAGCGAATTCCGGATAAGCCAGCACACGCCGCCACTCCTCCAGCGTGGCGTCCGTCACCATACAGCGCACGCGCCCGTCTTCCAGCGCTAGCCGCAAGGGGCGAGCAGACGCATCGTCAAAATGCAGCAGGTCGAGCACCACGTTGGTGTCGATCACCAATAAAGGCTTATTCAATATCGGTGTGCTCAGCGATGAACTCGCGCACCCAGTGCTCTGGCTTGGCGCTGGAAAACCGCCCGACGATTTCGCCCTTGACGAACAGCAGCACGGTGGGGAAGCCGCGCAGGCCGTAGCGCCCGGCGAGCTTCATGTTGGCGCCTTCGTCGACCTCAACCTTGGCCAGGTGAATTTTGCCGGCATAGTGCGCGATGACGCGTTCAAGAACCGGCGTCAGCGCCCGGCAGGGCGGGCACCAGTCGGCCCAGAAATCGACCAGAATAGGCAGCGTGATCGAGGCCTCGATCACGTCGCGCTCGAAGTGTTCCAGGTGGGTATCGAAAACCAGGCCCGGCGCGGGGGCTGCGTGGATATTAGTCATGGTGAATACAGCTCGAAGTCAATGCGCGCCTATTTTGCCTCAAGGGCTGGTCTTTCCTGAATGCGCTGGCCGCGCGAACCGGGCGCGCCGCGTAAAAAATGCTTAACCAACGGGGCGAAGGACTGCTAACGTTATGCCATGGAAGAGCGTTTCTATCGTGATCGGGAAATCGCGCGACTGCCGGCCTTTCTTCCCGCCGCCATCTACAACCTTGCGCACACCCTGCTGGCGCGCGCCGGTCAATGTCTGTTCGTGCCGATCCGCAGCCTGCAGTACATGGCGGTGCTGGATGCGGAAGAGTTCATTTTCGTCGACAGCCAGAACAAGGCCTGGGTCGAACTGGCCTGGCAGCATTTCCGTCCGCAAGCCCGCAGTTCGCTCGGCGAACGCGTGCCGTTCGAGGTGGTGCATTACGCGCCACAAGCCGCAGAAACCATGAAACGGCTACCGGGCGAATTTCACCAGGCGCTGCAAGCGCTCGCCGAACGCAACCTCCCGCAGCAGGATGCGCGCGTTCTGCCGCTTGTCCGCCGTTAGGTTTAGTTTCTCACCCGCTTGTTCTTGAAGCGGAACTTCTTCTTGCCCACCACCGTGGCGGCAACAATCTCGAACAGGCGGAGAACCCCTTCCCGAACAACTCCCAACAATCTCGAACAGGCGGAGAACCCCTTCCCGAACAACTCCCAACGGACGATGACCGTTGGCGTAGGACAGCGACGAGCGTGCCGGGGCCTCGATGCCCAAGTGGGCGATCTTGCCTTCGCAGCCCTTCAGCCCGCCTTCGATCTCCCGCAGGGAGCGTGCCCGGCCCAACTGGCAGAACAGCATCTCGACAAACTGGCTCCGGTTCGACAACCGCTTGCTTCGGCATTCCCTCCCGTCTCCTTGACGATGCGCTCAAGGTCGGTTCACGCGATGAGCTCGAGCATCTGGCTGAACATGCCGCATGATGCCTTCACGTTGGGTCACCTGCGGGCAGATGTCGAGCGTTTGGTGGCTCACCTACACCTATCACCTTCGGATGACTCAACGTCATAACCTGTTTTGGACAAGAGTGGGGCTGCGTATAGAATCGTGCCCTTTCTGCAACCCAATTGCATTGCCCATGCAGCACTCCCCTGAATTTATCGCCACCGCGCGGCAGGCTTCCAGCCTGTGCCAGCAGGGCCGATTTCAGCAAGCCCTTGAACTGACCGAAACGCTCATCGACCAGTCGCCGCGACAGCCCGGCCTGTTGAATCTGGCGGCGGTCTGCGCCCGCCAGCTTGGCTTGCCGGACAAGGCCGAGGCTTATTGGCGATCTGCCATCGAGATCGCGCCGGAATATGCCACCGCCCACGGCAATCTCGGCCTGGCGCTGCGGGACAGCGGCCAGCACGAAGAGGCCGAGGCAGCGTTTCGCAAGGCACTGGAACTGGATCCGAACAACCTGGATGCCATGACCAACCTGGGCAATCTACACCGGGCCACGCAGCGGCCCGAGCAAGCGGAGGCCGCCTACAAGAACGCTTTGCGAATAGCGCCGGAAAATGTCAACGCGCTCTACAACCTGGGCCTGTTGCTGGCAGAGCTGGATCGCCCCGACGAAGCCGCGACCGCCTTCCGCACGGCCCTGAAAATTCAGCCGAATCAGGCGGACGTATACAACGATCTGGGCAATGCGCTCATGGACAGGCTGCGCTTCGATGAGGCCGAAGAGGCTTACCGCAAGGCCATCGCGCTCTGGCCGGATTATGCCGATGCTCATTGCAACCTGGGCATGCTGCTGCTTGAACGCGGGCGCCGCGACGAGGCAATGGCCGCGTTCCACCGCACACTCATACTCGCACCCGGACACCCCGATGCACTGAACAGCACCGCCAATCTGCTCAGCGCAAGCGGCCATTTCGACAAGGCCGAGCAAGCTTATCGCAGGGTGCTGACCACCAGACCCGATTCCGCCCCCCTCTACAACAATTTCGGCAATCTGCTGAAAGAAACCCATCGTTATGCTGAGGCGGAGGCTGCCTACCGCGCGGCGGTGTCATTGCAACCGGACTATGGCCATGCGCTTGGTCAGGCCGTGACCTGCGCCCGCAGCCGGTATGACTGGTCACGAGCGGACGCCGACGCGCAGGCAGTTGTCCGTGCCCTGGAAGAGGATATGGCGGGCATCCCCGCGCTAATGGTGCTGTCCCTGCCCGAAACCCGCCCGGAGCATCACCTTAAGGCTGGCAGGCTAACCGCGAAGCCGTCGCTCAAACCCTACCTGGAGATGCCGCCGCTGGTCGACCCGGCCCTACACCGAACGCATGAACGCTTGCGCATCGGTTATCTGTCCGCCGAATTTCGCTCTCACGCGGTCATGCACTTGCTGACCGGGGTGTTTGAGGCGCACGACAAGGATCGGTTCGAGATTCACGCCTACTCGATCGGCCCCGATACCGGAGATGCCTACCGGCAAAGGATCGAGCGGGCCTGCGAGTTTTTCCATGATCTTCACCCGGTCAGCAAGATCGATTCGGCCCGACAGATCGCTGCCGACGAGATTGATATTCTGGTCGATCTGAGCGGCCATACCGGCGACTCCCGGCCCGCCATTGCCGCCCTGCGCCCGGCTCCGGTCATTGTCAACTGGTTGGGTTATCCAGGCACTTTAGGCCTGCCGCGGCTGGCGGATTACATCATCGGCGACGCGATCCTGACACCATTGGAACATGCCGCGCACTACAGTGAAACGCTGGCCTGGATGCCTCATTGCTACCAGCCGAACGATCCCAAGCTAGTGATCGGCGCCAAGCCGACACGCCAGGAGGCCGGCCTACCCGAGGAAGGATTGGTGTTCTGCTCGTTCAATCAGGCCTACAAGCTCACACCCGCCATGTTCACGCTCTGGTGCAGGCTGCTTGAGGCGGTACCTGGCAGCGTTCTGTGGTTGCAGCACCCCGGGGGTGATTCGGCCATCGACAATCTTTTGCACGAGGCGTCGGATCACGGCATCGCCCCGGAACGGCTGGTTTTCGGTCCGAAACTGCCAATGCCCGAGCACCTTGCCCGGCTGCAACTGGCGGACCTGGCACTCGACACATTCCCATACGGATCCGGCGCGACCGGCAGCACCGTTTTGCGCGCCGGCGTGCCCATGGTGACCCTCTTGGGCGAGTCTTATGTGGCCCGGATGGCGGCCAGCCAGCTCCGGGCCGTCGGTCTGCCGGAATTGGTCACGACACGCCCGGAGGATTATTTCAGCGTGGCCAAGGACCTCGCCCTCAATCCCGGGAAGCTGGCCATGATCCGTGAAAAACTTGCTGGCAACCGCCTCACGGCGCCCTTGTTCGATACGGCCGGTTTCACGCTGGATCTGGAACGCCTGTATCAAAGAATCTGGCTGGACCACGAACGCGGGATTCGTACTCCCATTACGGAATGGTAGCGGGCGACTCCAGCAGCCTGTCGGACTTGAAGAATCGAAGCGATTGTTGGCTGGGCGAGGGCAGATTTTGACGGTTTTACAGGTCAATAAATAGAAGACTGTTGACCTGTAAAACGGTGAAATATGGACCGGCCAGGCGGATTTGCAGCTGATTCCCTTCAAATCCGACAGCCTGCCAGGCCTCCAGTTTCGTCCCGGAGGAGGTATGGGGCAAGAACGGCCGCATCAAGGAGATCACCACCGCCCCGCCCAGCCGTGCCCGCAGGGTGTGCGGTAAGCCGGAATAACCCAGGCTTCAATAGGCCGCTTACCGAATATAATGGGCACCGGCCCGTCGTCGGGTCGCCCCACCCGTTATTGATGTGAAGTCGCCATGTCTGAAGCCAGCCAGGAATTACAAAACGATGTCGCCCAGCTCATCGTCTCCACCCTGAACCTCGACATCAGCCCAGAGGAAATTCAGCCCGATACCCCCCTTTACGGCGAGGGACTGGGACTCGACTCCATCGATATTCTGGAAGTGGCCCTGGCTGTTTCCAAGCATTTCGGTTTCCAGTTACGCGCCGATAACGCGGACAACGTCCGCATCTTCAGTTCCCTCGCCAGCCTGACCCAGCACATCGCGGCAAACAGAGAAAAATGAGTTTTACCCTGGTACGCGCGGTCCGCTGGATCGTCATCGCCGCCGGAGCCATCGGTTATCCCGTGCTGGCGCATTACAGCACCGCCACTTCGGCGGCCACCGCCTTCCCGTCCCTGGGGGTCGCCGTCTCCCTGGCGCCTTCCCTGGCCATCCTGCTCTGGCTGACCTGGCGTTCGCCGATGCGGCGGGCCATGTTGCTCCTGTGTGCTGTTGTG
Organism: Thiobacillus sp.; assembly: GCA_030680405.1. Classification (GTDB taxonomy): domain Bacteria; phylum Pseudomonadota; class Gammaproteobacteria; order Burkholderiales; family Thiobacillaceae; genus Thiobacillus. The sequence continues at coordinate 110,803 of JAUXVT010000006.1, forward strand.
GGCGTGCTGCTGTGGGGGTTCTGGGGCGTGCTGGAACGCAATTTCAGCTGGGTCTATTTCCTCCAGCACGCGGGCACCTATGTCATGCTGGCCACCGTGTTCGGCGTCACCCTGGCACGCGGACGGCAAGCCTTGTGCACCCGTTTTGCCGAAGCGGTACACGGCAGCCTGACTCCGGAGGAGGTCCGTTATTCGCGCCAGGTTACGCTGGCGTGGATGCTGTTTTTTCTGGCGATCAGCCTGATTTCCAGCGTCCTGTTCTTCTTTGTCAGCATCGAGGTCTGGTCTGTTTTCGCCAATTTCCTTTCCTTCCCGCTGATCCTGCTGATGTTTGCCGTCGAATACCTGGTTCGCCTGCGCAAGCTGCCGCAGCAGAAAAAACACAGCATCATGGACGGCATGCTTGCCTACTGGAAAACACCGGCCGCGCGCCCGGGCGTTCCCCCCCCCGCCCGCTAGGCTGCTTGCTTGCTGTCCATGTCGACCCTGCCGCTCATCGCCCATCGCCGCCCCGATGCTGTCGTGGCCTGGCGCGGCAGCACGCCGGTCAGCGTCAGGCAGTTTCTGGGCGAGGTGGACCATGTCGCCGGCCAGTTGCCGCCGGGGCAGCATGTGCTCAACCTGTGCGGCGACCGCTACCGTTTCGCCGTCGCCCTGGCGGCCTGCATCGTCAGCGGCCGGATCAGCCTGCTGCCCTCCACCCACACCCCGGAGATGGTCCGGCAGATGCAGCGCATCGCCCCGGATGTCTTCTGCATCGTCGATCAGGATGCTGTCAACAAAGCCGGGGGCGGCGTTGACCTGCCCACCTTCGGTTATCCCGAGTCGGCGCCGATGCCCGCGGCCAATCCGGCGGCTGCCCCCACTATCAATTGCCCGGCCATCGATTGCGAGCAGGTCATCGCCCTGGTCTTCACCTCCGGCTCCACCGGCATGCCGATGCCCCATGTCAAGCGCTGGGGCAGCCTGGTGCACAGCGTGCGGGCGGAGGCGGAACGCCTGGGCATCGGCGCTGCCCATGCCATCCTCGGCACCGTCCCGCCGCAACACATGTACGGCCTGGAATCCACCGTCCTGATGCCGCTGCAAAGCGGCGCTGTGCTGCATGCCGGTCACCCCTTCTACCCGGCGGACATCTGTGCCGCCTTGGCGAGCCTGCCGCGCCCGCGCGTGCTGGTCACCACCCCCTACCACCTGCGCGCCCTGCTCAAGGATCAGGCTACGCTGCCGGCGGTCGACCAGCTCCTTTCGGCCACTGCCCCGCTGTCGCAAGACCTGGCCCGGGAAGCCGAAACCCGTTTCGGCGCGCCGCTCCACGAGATCTACGGCTGCACCGAGACCGGACAGCTCGCCTCGCGGCGCACCGCGAGCGGGCTCGAATGGCACACCCTGGCGGATGTCCGTCTGCGCCGCGAAGGGCAGACGCTGTGGGCCGAGGGCGGGCACATCGACAGCCCGACCGGCCTCGCCGATGTCATCGACCTTGTCGGCGACGGCTTTGTGTCGACGACTTTCCTGCTGCGTGGCCGCCACGCCGATCAGGTCAACATCGCCGGCAAGCGCACCTCGCTGGCCTACCTCAACCATCAGTTGAACGCCATCCCGGGGGTTCAGGACGGCGTCTTCCTGCTGCCCCGCGAGGACGGCCCGGACAGCATCCATCGCCTCACCGCCCTAGTGGTCGCCCCCGGCCTCACCCCGGCTGCCCTGACCCGGGCCCTGCGCGAGCGCATCGACCCCGTCTTTCTGCCGCGCCCCCTGCTGTTCGTCGAGGCCCTGCCGCGCAACGCCACTGGCAAGCTCCCCAGCCAGATCACCCAGGACCTGCTGGCCACCCTGCAGGCCCAGGCCGCGACCGGGATGCCGGCATGAACGAACACGCCATGCCCTTGCCCATCGCTGCCGACCACCCGGCCTTTGCCGGGCACTTCCCCGGCCGGCCCATCCTTCCCGGGGCCGTGTTGCTCGACGCGGCGATCCATGCCCTGGCGGCACGGCAGGGCATGGAGGTCACGCCGGGAATACTTGGGTCGGCGCAACTCAAGTCGGCGAAGTTCCATAGCCCGGTTCAGCCCGGCGAGGTCCTGACCCTGCACTCCGCCGAGTCGCCGGCGGGCGGCTTCCGCTTCGAGATCCGCTGTATTGATATCCGTGGCGGCGAGCGCAGTGTGGCGAGCGGCGCCGTTGTTTTTTCGCAGGTGCCCGAGGCATGAACGTCCCGGCTCCGGAGAGTGCGCGCCCGGCCTCGCCGCGAGCGGAGTGGGTCCGGCGTCCGGAGCGCAGCAATGGGGCCATGCTGCGCCTGATGACCAGGATATCCCTGCGCCTGGGTCGTGCCCCCGCCCGCTTCGTTCTGGCCGGCATCAGCCTCTACTTTCTGCTCTTTGCGCCTGCCGCCAAGGCTGCCTCGCGCGCCTATCTGCGACGGGCGCTGGATCGGGAACCCAACTTCGCCGACCTGTTCCGGCACTTCCACAGCTTTGCCTCCACCATCCACGACCGGGTCTTTCTGCTCAATGCGCGTTTCGACCTGTTTCAGGTGGGGGTGCACGGCGAGGATGTCATCCAGGCGGTGCTGGCCGCCGGGCGGGGCGCCTTTCTGATGGGCGCACACATGGGCAGCTTCGAGGTGGCGCGCGCCCTTGGCCGCCGGCAGCCCGGCCTCAGGGTGGCCATGGTCATGTACGAGGAAAATGCCCGCAAGCTCAATGCCGCGCTGGCCGCCATCAACCCGGCGGCGGTGCAGGACATCATCCCGCTGGGGCAGCTCGACTCGATGCTGCGGGTGCAGGCCTGCCTGGACGAGGGCAGGGTGCTCGGCGTGCTGGGCGACCGCACCCTCGGTGGAGACCCGACCTTGCGCGTCCCCTTCCTGGGAGCGGATGCCGAGTTCCCGGTCGGCCCCATGCGCCTGGCCGCCATGCTCAGGCGGCCGGTGCTGTTCATGAGCGGCCTCTACCTGGGCGGCAATCGCTACGCCATCCACTTCGAGCGGCTGGCCGATTTCAGCAACCTCGAGCGTCCGGGGCGGGATGCCGCCATCGAGGCTGCGGTGGTGGCCTACGCCGCCTGCCTGGAACGCCATAGCCGCGCCGCCCCCTACAACTGGTTTAACTTCTTCGATTTCTGGCGCCCGAAGGGCACTCGCCCATGAGCCGATCCGTGCGACAGCGTTCCCGATGGTGGTGGCTTGCCGGGCTGGCGCTGGTTCTCGGCCAGGCCGTACACGCCGCGCCGCTGGCCATCAGCCAGCTCATGGCCAGCCTGGCGAAGCAGCCGCAAGGCGCGGCCACCTTCACCGAGACAAAATACATTTCCATCCTCGACCAGCCAGTCGAGTCCTCCGGCGAACTGCTGTTCATCGCCCCGGCCCGCCTGGAAAAGCGCACCCTGAAACCGAAGCCCGAGACCATGGTGCTCGACGGCGCCACCCTCATCCTGGAGCGCGGCCGCCGCAAGCACGTCCTGCAGCTCAAGGACTACCCGGAGGTGGCCGGCATGATCGAGAGCATTCGCGCCGCCCTGGCCGGGGACCGCAAGGCCCTGGAACGGGTCTACCACCTGGCCCTGGACGGCAGTAACGAACGCTGGACCCTGGTGCTCACCCCCCTCGACCCCAAGGTCGGCGCCGTCATCGCCCGCATCCAGATGGACGGGGTGCGGGACGAGGTGCGCAGCGTCGAGATTCTCCAGGCCGACGGCGACCGTTCGGTGATGCGCATCCAGAAAGCCGAAACGCCATGACTCGGCGTGGCCGCGTCGCCATCGCCCTCTGGTTGGCCTTCGTCGCCGTCTGCATCGTGCTGGTCGGCCGCACCAGCTTCACCGCCGACCTCTCCGCCTTCCTGCCGAGCGCGCCCACCGAGGAACAGCAACTGCTGGTCGACCAGCTCAAATCCGGCATCGCCTCGCGCCTCATCCTGGTCGGCATCGAAGGCGGCACCCCCGCCCAGCGTGCCCAGGCCTCGCAAGCCCTGGCCGCGCGCCTGCGCGCCGACCCGCAGTTCCTGCACACCGCCAACGGCGAGACCGTCGGCATGGAACGCGACCGGCAGGTGTTGTTCGACAACCGTTACCTGCTCAGCCCGACGGTCAGTCCCGAGCGCTTCAGCGTCGAGGGTCTCGAGGTTGCCGTGGCGGAAAGTGTCGACCTCCTTGCCTCCTCCGCCGGCCTGCTCGTCAAGAATCTGCTGCCGCGCGACCCGACCGGCGAATTCATGCAGATCCTCGATGCCCTGGGCGGCGAGAGCCGGCCGAACATGGCTGACGGGGTATGGGTCTCGCGTGACGGCCAGCGTGCCCTGCTGCTGATCCGCACCCGCGCCGAGGGGTCCGATACCGATGGCCAGGAACGCGCGCTGCAGGCTGTCCGCGCGGCGTTTCAGACCGGCGCCGCTTCAGGCCTGCAGCTCGTCCTGACCGGCCCCGGCCCCTTCTCGGTCGAGGCGCGCGCCACCATCAAGCAGGAAGTTACCCGTCTCTCTGGGCTCGGCACCCTGATCATCGTCAGCCTGCTGCTGCTGGTCTATCGCTCGCCGACCGCCCTGTTTCTCGGCCTGCTGCCGGTGCTCTCCGGCGCCCTGGCCGGGGTGGCTGCCGTCAGCCTGGGCTTTGGCGTCATCCACGGCGTCACCCTCGGCTTCGGCACCGCCCTGATCGGCGAAGCGGTGGACTACTCCATCTACCTGCTGATGCAATCCGAGCGGGCGAACCCTGCCGGGGGGGAGCCGGAGGCCGGCTGGATCACCACATTCTGGCCGACCATCCGCATCGGGGTGCTCACCTCGATATTCGGCTTTGCCTCACTGCTGTTCTCGGGCTTCCCCGGCCTCGCCCAGCTCGGCTTGTATGCCATCGCCGGGCTGGTCACTGCCGCCGCCGTCACCCGCTTCGTGCTGCCGCATCTGCTGCCGGCGACCCTGCGCATCCGCGATGTAACCGCCTTCGGCACGCGCCTGCAGGGCGGGCTGCGGCCCCTGAGCCGGCTCCGCTGGCCCCTGTTCGGCCTGTTCCTGGCGGCGATCGTGGTCCTGGACATGCAGCGCGACACCATGTGGAACCAGGAACTGGCGGCGCTGAGCCCGGTGCCGGCCGCCGATCAGGCTGTCGACATGGCGATGCGCGCTGATCTCGGCGCCCCCGACGTGAGCTACATGGTGGTGGTCACCGCCGCCGATGCGCAGGCGGCGCTTGCCGCCAGCGAACGGGTCGGCCAGCAGCTGCAAGGCTTGGTCGAGGCCGGCGTCATCGCCAGCTTCGAGAGCCCGTCCAGCTACCTGCCCAGCGTCGCCACCCAAAGGCAGCGGCTGGCCAGCCTGCCCGAAACGGACGAACTGCGCCGGCGCTTCCAGGCGGCTGTGGTTGACCTGCCCGTGCGCGCCGAGCGCTTCGAGCCTTTCTTTGCCGACGTGGCGGCGGCGCGCAACCATCCGCCGCTGACCCGCGCCAATCTCGAAGGCACCTCGCTGGCGCAGGGGGTGGATGCCCTGCTGGTCAAGGCGGAGGGGCGCTGGACCGCCCTGCTGCCGCTGCGCGCGCTGCCTGAAACAAGTCAGCGCATCGATGCCGCCAAGGTGCGCGTCGCGCTCGCCGCCACCGGCCTCGCCGGGGTCTATTTCATCGATCTCAAGGGTGAATCGGATCGTCTTTACGCCGGCTATCTGCACGAAGCCATCCTGCTGTCGCTGGCGGGACTCGCCGCCATCGTCGGCCTTCTGTTCCTCGCCACCCGCTCGCCGGCCCGCGTCCTGCGCATCAGCCTGCCCCTGGCCATGGCGGTGGCGGTGGTCATCGCCGGGCTGGTCCTGGCCGGGCAAAAACTCACCATCCTGCACCTGGTGGGCATGCTGCTGATCGTGGCGGTGGGCTCCAACTACGCCCTGTTCTTCGACCGCGGTGCCGCCGAGGGCAGCATCGCCCCGCGCACCCTGGCTTCGCTGCTGCTCGCCGTCACCACCACCGTCGCCGGTTTCGGCATCCTCGGCCTTTCCAGCGTGCCGGTGCTCAACGCCATCGGCATGACCGTCGGCCCGGGCGCCATCCTCGCGCTGCTGTTTTCCGCCATCCTGGCCCGCCGGGCATGACGCCGCCGCTCCGCCGCTGGCGCCCGACGCCGCTGCTCTGGCTGACTTTCGCCCTGCATCTCGGCGCGCTGTTGCTGCTGCTCTGGCGCCCGACCTTGTGGCCCGGCTTGCTGGCCATGCTGGCCGCCAATCATCTGGTGCTCACCGCTGCCGGCCTGTGGCCGCGCAGCCAGGCCCTCGGCCCTAACTGGCGGCGCCTGCCCGATGCCGCCGTCCAGGCCGGCCAGTTCGCCATCACCATCGACGACGGCCCCGACCCCGAGGTGACCCCGCAGGTGCTGGACCTGCTCGACCGCCACCAGGCCCGTGCCACCTTTTTCTGTATCGGCACGCAAGCCGAGCGCCACCCCGAACTCTGCCGCGAGATCGTCCGCCGCGGGCACGCCGTGGAAAACCACAGCCAACACCACTATCACCACTTTTCCACGTTCGGCCCATGGCGCATGGCCAGGGAAATCGAAGCCGGGCAGGACACCCTGGCCCGCATCAGCGGCCAACGGCCACGGTTCTTCCGCCCCACCGCCGGGCTGCGCAACCCCTTCCTCGACCTCATCCTGGCCCGCCATGGCCTCACCCTGGCGAGCTGGACCCGGCGCGGCTTCGACACCCGCAACGGCGATGCTGCCGCGGTGGCCAAGCGCCTCAGCCACAAGCTCGCCGCCGGCGACATTCTGCTGCTGCACGACGGCCACGCCGCCCGCACGCCGACCGGCGCCCCGGTCATTCTGGAGGCCCTGTCGCACCTGCTCGATACTGCGCGGGCGCAGGGTCTGCACAGCGTCACCCTGCGATCGGTCTTGCCCGCAGCATGAGTCTCAGCGCGCAAACCCTTCGCCGGCGCCTCGTCGACCTTGCCAGCCAACCCTACCGTGCCGCCGGCCGCTTCGCCTACCACTTCGCCCGCGGCAAGCTCGGCGGCGACCCGATGTTTCTCGGCATGCTGGCGCGCGGCCTGATCCCGGACAACGCCCGCATCCTAGACCTCGGCTGCGGCCAGGGCCTGCTCGCCGCCTGGCTGCTTGCCGCCCGGCAACTGCATCAGGCCGGGGAATGGCCCGCCGGCTGGCCCGCCCCCGGGCAACCGGCGGACATTCGCGGTGTCGACCGGCAGCATCGCGATGTGCGCCGCGCCCGAGCCGCCCTCGGCAAACCTGCCCGCTTCGAGCAGGGCGACCTGCGCCAGGTGGATTTCGGTCAGGCCGACGTCGTGGTGGTCATGGATGTCCTGCACTACGTCGACCTCCCGGCTCAGGACGCGGTGCTGCGCCGGGTGCGTGCCGCCTTGCCGGCCAACGGCCTGCTCCTCGCCCGGGTCGGCGATGCCGGCGCCGGCCTGCGCTTCAAGCTCAGCAACGGGGTCGACCGCAGCGTCGCCTTCTTTCGCGGCAACCGCCGGCCGTCGCTGCACTGCCGCCCGCTGCAGGAATGGATCCGCGCACTGGAATCGCTCGGCTTCCATGTCGAGACCGCCAGCATGAACGGCGGGCTCTTCGCCAACGTCATGCTGATTGCCCGGCTAGGCTAAAATCCGCCCCCGACTCCCAGCCATGCAATCCGCCTTGTGAACCCGCTCCACCTTGCCCATTTCACTGCTGCAAGCTGCCTAGGCCACGGCCTGGAGGCGACGCTGGCTGCCCTGCGTGCGCAAAAGAGTGGGCTGGCGCCCTGCGCCTTCGAGACGGTGACTGACCTGGCAACCTATGTCGGCGAAGTGGCCGGCATCGACGAAGCGCCTTTGCCGGCCAGCCTGGCCGAGTACGAGTGCCGCAATAACCGCCTCGCCCTGCTGGGCCTGCGCCAGGATGGCTTCAATGCCGTGGTTGGCGCGGCCGCTGCCCGCTATGGCCGGCGGCGGATCGGCGTGCTGCTCGGCACCAGCACCTCCGGCATCCTGCAGACCGAACAGGCCTATCGCCGCCGCGATCCGGTGACCGGCGCCCTGCCTGACGATTTCCGCTATCGCACCACGCACAACACCTATTCGGTGGCCGACTTCGTGCGCACCGCGTTCAACCTGGAAGGCCCTGCCGTGGTGGTCTCCACCGCCTGCTCGTCGAGCGCCAAGGTGTTCGCCGCGGCGGCGCGGATGATCGCGGCCGGCCTCATCGACGCCGCCATCGTCGGTGGTGTCGACTCCCTGTGCCTGACCACCCTGTACGGCTTCAACTCGCTGGAACTGCTTTCATCCGAACCCTGCCGCCCCTACGACGCGGATCGCAACGGCCTCTCCATCGGCGAGGCGGCCGCCTTCATCCTGCTGCAGCGCCCGGCCGACAGCCTCGACGCCGATGCCGTGCTGCTGCTGGGCGCGGGCGAATCGAGCGACGCCCACCACATGTCGTCGCCGCATCCGGAGGGTCTGGGCGCGCACATGGCGATGACCGCCGCACTGAAGGCGGCGGGTTTGGAGCCTGCCGACATCGACTACATCAACCTGCACGGTACCGCGACACCGAGCAACGATGCCGCCGAGGGCAGGGCGGTGGCCACGCTGTTCGGCAACCAGGTGCCGGGCAGCTCGACCAAGGGCGCAACCGGCCACACCCTGGGCGCGGCCGGCGGCCTGGAGGCGATCATCAGCGCGCTGGCGCTGCAGCATGGCATCCTGCCGGGCGGGGTCAACACCCGCTGCGTCGACCCGGACATTCCCATCCAGTACCTGACCGCGAACCGGGAGAGCGCGCCGCGCCGGGTGCTCAGTAACTCCTTCGGTTTTGGCGGCACCAACTGCAGCCTGGTGCTGGGCAGGGCGGGCTGACATGAAGCTCAGCGCTTACCTCGACGGCATCGGCCTGATCGGTCCGGGACTCGACAACTGGCTCGCGGCGCGGCCCATCCTGGCGGGTACCGCGCCCTATGAATCGCGACCCCTCACTGTGCCCGCGCCGCAGTCGCTGCCGCCTGTCGAACGCCGCCGCACCGGCCTCGCGATCAAGGTCGCGTTGGCCGTGGCGTGGGAGGCCTGCGCTGCCGGGCAACTCGATGCCAGGCAACTGGCCACGGTGTTCTCCTCTTCCGGCGCCGACAACGACAATTGCGATGCCATCTGCAAGGCGCTGGCCTCCGAGGACCGCCACATCTCGCCGACCCGCTTCCACAACTCGGTGCACAACGCCCCGGCGGGGTACTGGGGCATCGCCTCCGGTGCCATGACCCCGGCCACGGTGCTGTGCGCCCATGACGGCAGTTTTGGCGCCGGCCTGCTGGAGGCGCTGACCCAGGTCGCAGTCGAGGGCTGGGGTACGCTTCTGGTCGCCTACGACATGCCCTATCCCGAACCGCTGCACGCCAAGCGCCCGCTCCCCGCCGCCTTTGGCATCGCCCTGGCGCTTAGCCCCAAGCGCAGGGCGCACTCGCTGGCGCGGATCGAGGTCAGCCTCGCCGATGACGCGCCCGATGCGCTGGCCGAGCCCGAACTCGAAACCCTGCGCCGCGCCATCCCCTCGGCGCGCGGCCTGCCCTTGCTGCAGGCCGTGGCGCGGGGGGCGGGCGGACGGGTCGTGCTGGATTACCTAGCGCCGCTGCATCTGGCCGTGGCGATCGAGCCATGCCGCTAGACCACGCCTGGCTGCTCGCCCACCTGCCGCACCAGGGCAGCATGTGTCTGCTCGATGCAGTCACCGACTGGGATGCCCAGCACATCCGCTGCACGGCGGGCAGCCACCGCGCCCCGGACAACCCCCTGCGCGCCCATGATCGCCTGGGCGCGGCCTGCGGCATCGAGTACGCCGCGCAGGCGATGGCGGCGCACGGCGCCTTGCTCGCCTCTGCCGGAAGCGTGCCGCGTGCCGGTTATCTCGCCAGCGTGCGCACGGTCGAGTTGAACGTGGCGCGGCTGGATGACATCGCCGCCGATTTGCGGGTGGAAGCCGAGCGCGTGTCGGGCGACGACAATACGATTTTGTATGGCTTCAACGTGTTTGCTGAGCAAGAACTGCTGCTGAACGGTCGCGCGATTGTGGTGCTGGATGCCGCGCTGCTGGATGCGGCGAAACCGGGGAATACACCATCATAAAACGCGCACTGGTCACAGGCGGCAGCGGCGGCATCGGCGCGGCGATCTGCCGGCGGC
>JAUXVT010000056.1 GCA_030680405.1 Thiobacillus sp.
ATGGTGCTGAGATGAAGCTGCCTGAGCAGGCTGAATGCCATGCTCAGGCAATCAGGTAATCAAGCGTTTCAAGCGGGTGGTGGATTTGCGCATGCGCGCCCCAGGTGTGCGGCTGGTCGGCAGCGTCAAGGTAGCCCCAGGCGGCGACCAGTGCGGGCATGGCGGCGGCGTTGGCAGCCTGGATGTCGCGTTCGGCGTCGCCCAGATACAGACATTGCGCAGGTGCCACGCCGCACAGTTCGGCGGCGGCAAGCATGGGTGCGGGGTGCGGCTTGGACTGCGGGCAGGTGTCGCCGGAGACGATGCAGGCGGCGCGCTCGGCCAGGTCGAGTATCGACATCAGCGGCTCGGTGAAGCGGGCGGGCTTGTTGGTGACCACGCCCCATTTCAGTTGACGCGCGTCGAGCGCCGCCAGCAAGTCAAGAATGCCGTCGAAAGGCCGCGAATGGCGGCAGATGTTGTCGGCATACAGCTGCAGGAATTCTTCGCGCATGTGCGCAAAGCGCGTGTCGTCGGGATGCAGGTCGAAGCCGATCCCGAGCAGGCCGCGCGCACCGTGCGAGGCCTGCGGACGGATGACCGCGTCGGCCAGCGGCGGCAGGCCGTGGCGCGCGCGCTGCAGGTTGAGCGCGTAACCGAGGTCGGGCGCGGTGTCGACTAGGGTGCCGTCGAGATCGAACAGGACAGCGCGGATATTCTCAAGCTTCACAGCTTCAATCTCCACGGCGGGTGGCCATCAGGTAGTTGACGTTGGTGTCCGCTTCCAGCTTGTAGGTCTTGGTCAGCGGGTTGTAGGTCATGCCGATCAGCTCCTGCGTGTCGAGCCCGGCCTCGCGGGTCATGCGGGCGAGCTCGGCGGGCTGGATGAACTTGGCGTAATCGTGGGTGCCGCGCGGCAGCAGCTTGAGCACGTATTCGGCGCCGATGATGGCAAACAGATAGCTCTTGGCATTGCGGTTGAGGGTGGAAAAGAACACCCAGCCGCCGGGCTTGACCAAGCGCGCGCAGGCGGCAACGACCGAGGCCGGATCGGGCACGTGTTCGAGCATTTCCATGCAGGCGACGACGTCGAATTCGCCCGCGTGCTGCGCGGCGAAGTCTTCGGCTGACACCAGCTGGTAGTCGACGCTTTGTCCCGATTCATATAGATGCAGCCTGGCGACCTTGAGCGCCTTTTCCGCGAGGTCGATGCCGCTGACCGTGGCGCCGGCCCCAGCCATCGCCTCGGCCAGGATGCCGCCGCCGCAGCCGACGTCGAGCACCTTCTTGCCGGCAAGCGGCGCCAGCTTGTCGATCCACTTCAGACGCAGCGGATTGATTTCGTGCAGCGGCTTGAACTCGGAGTTCGGGTCCCACCAGCGATGGGCGAGTTCGGAAAATTTGGCGATTTCGGCAGCGTCAACATTACTCATAACAAACCTCAGGCAGTGAGTTTGGTGCGCCAGTAAGTGGCGCGGGCGGTCAGGTCGTCGGTGTCCAGATTGACCAGACGGCGTTCATTCAGTTTCAGCTTGCCGTCGACCCAGACGTGGGTGACGTCCTCGCGTCCGGCAACGTAAACCAGGTGCGAGACGGGGTCAAACACCGGCTGGCTCGACAGGGCATGCAGGTCGACGGCGACCAGGTCGGCGCGCTTGCCGGGGGTGATGCTGCCGATCTGGCTGTCGAGGTTGAGCGCGCGGGCGGCGTCCAGGGTGGCGGCTTTCAGCGCGGCAGCAGCGGGCAGGGCGGCAGCGTCGCCGCTGGCACCCTTGGCCAGCAGGGCGGCCAGGCGCATCTCGGCGAACAGGTCGAGGCGGTTGTTGCTGGCGGCGCCGTCGGTGCCGAAACCGAAATTGACGCCTGCCGCGATGAATTTGGCCACCGGCGCGATGCCGGACGCCAGTTTCAGGCCGGAGCTGGGGCAGTGCGCCACATGGCAGCCGTGTTGCGCCAGCAACTCGATTTCGGCGTCGTTCACGTGTATCGCGTGGACGCCGATAAAGTTCGGCCCCAGCAGTCCCAGCCGCGCCAGCCGTTCGAGCGGCCGCAACCCGTATTGCTTGAGGCTGTCGCAGATTTCGTCGGCGGCTTCGTGAATGTGGGTGTGGATGGGAAGGCCGAGCTGCTCGGACAGGGTGTTGATGCGGCCGAAGGTGGCGTCCGTAATGGTGTAGGGCGCGTGCGGGGCGAAGGCGAAACTCAACAGCGGCTCGTCCTTCAGTTCATCGCGCATGGCGAGGCCCTTAGCCAGATAGTCGTCGGCATCCGACGCATAGGCGCTGGGGAATTCCAGCACGATCATGCCCAGCGTGGCGCGCATGCCGGCCTGCAGAAAGGCTTCGCCCGCAGCCTGCGGGAAGAAATACATGTCGTTGCAGGCGGTGATGCCGCCCGCGAGCATTTCGACGGCGGCGAGCAGGGTGCCGTCGCGCACGAAGGCCTCGGAAACCAGCTTCTTTTCTGCCGGCCAGATGCGCTCGTTGAGCCAGGTCATCAGCGGCAGGTCGTCGGCAAAGCCGCGCAACAGCGACATCGCGGCATGGCCGTGCAGGTTGATCAGCCCCGGGATCAGCGCCCGGCCGGGCAGGGCGATGGTCTGCGTGGCGGCGTACTGTATCTGGGCAGCCTCGGCCGGCAGCACATCGAGAATCCGGCCGTGCTGTACGACGACGGCATGATCGGACAGCGCGCTGCAGCGGGACGCGGAATCGTATGCGCCATCGGGTTCGACGGGCACCACCCATTGCGGCAGGAGAAGGAGGTCGGCTGGGGCTTTCATGGTGGCCAGCATTCTCACTGTTTGGCCGCAGTTTGGCAAAGGTGGGCGAGGCGGGCGGCCATGCTAAAATCGCGGGCTTTAAGTCAATAAAAAGCCGGTTATGGAACAGTTTGCCAAGGAAACCCTCCCGGTCAGCCTCGAAGACGAGATGCGGCGTTCGTATCTCGATTACGCCATGAGCGTGATCGTCGGGCGCGCGCTGCCTGATGTGCGCGACGGGTTGAAGCCCGTGCACCGTCGCGTGCTGTTTGCGATGAACGAGCTGGGCAACGACTGGAACAAGGCTTACAAGAAGTCGGCACGCGTGGTCGGCGACGTCATCGGTAAATACCACCCGCACGGCGACACTGCGGTATACGACACCATGGTGCGGATGGCGCAGGATTTCTCGCTGCGCTACCCGCTGATCGACGGCCAGGGCAACTTCGGCTCGGTGGACGGCGACAACGCGGCAGCGATGCGTTACACCGAAGTGCGCATGGCGAAAATCGCGCACGAGTTGCTGGCCGACCTGGACAAGGAAACCGTCGATTTCGGCCCCAACTACGACGGCTCCGAGCATGAGCCGCTGGTGATGCCGACCAAGATTCCCAACCTGCTGATCAATGGCTCGTCGGGCATTGCGGTGGGCATGGCGACCAACATCCCGCCGCACAACCTCACCGACATCTGCACCGCGCTGTTTGCGCTGCTGGACGACCCCGAGATCGACATCGAGTCGCTGATCGCTATCGTCCAGGCGCCGGACTTCCCGACTGCTGGCATCATCTATGGCTTGTCGGGCGTGCGCGACGGCTACCGCACCGGGCGCGGCCGCGTGGTGATGCGCGCCACCTGCCATGTCGAGGATCTCGACAAGAGCGGCGGCAAGCAGGCCATCATCATCGACGAGCTGCCCTACCAGGTGAACAAGGCCACGCTCCTGATCAAGATTGGCGAGCTGGTGCGCGATAAACAGATCGAAGGCATTGCCGACCTGCGCGACGAATCCGACAAGTCCGGCATGCGCGTCTACATCGAGCTGAAGCGCGGCGAAAACGCCGACGTGATCCTGAACAATCTGTACAAGCAGACGCAGATGCAGGACACCTTCGGCATGAACATGGTGGCGCTGATCGAGGGTCAGCCGCGCCTGCTTAATCTGAGGCAAATGCTCGACGCCTTCCTGCGCCACCGCCGCGAAGTCGTCACCCGCCGCACCGTGTTCGACCTCAGGAAGGCGCGCGAGCGTGGTCACATCCTCGAAGGCTTGGCGGTGGCGCTGGCCAACGTCGACGAGATTGTCGAGCTGATCAAGACCTCGGAAACCCCGGTGATCGCCAAGGAGCGCCTGCTCGGCCGCGCATGGAAGTCCGTGATGGTCGAGGAAATGCTGGCGCGCATCGATCCCGAATTTTCGCGCCCGGTGGCCATCGGCTCCGGATTCGGTCTGCACGCCGACGGCTACCATCTGTCGGAAATCCAGGCACAGCGCATTCTGGAAATGCAGCTGCAGCGACTGACCAATCTGGAATCGGACAAGATCATCGGCGAGTACAAGGACATCATGGCGAAGATCGCCGACCTGCTCGACATTCTGGCCAACCCGCCGCGCATCACCCAGATCATCCGTGACGAACTGACCCAGATCCGGGATCAGTTCGGCGATGCGCGCCGCTCGGTCATCGTCGAGAACGCGCAGGACATGTCGATGGAGGACCTGATCAAGCCGGAAGAGATGGTGGTCACGCTGTCGCACAGCGGCTACATGAAGTCGCAGCCGCTCGACGACTACCGCGCGCAGAAGCGCGGCGGGCGCGGCAAGCAGGCGGCAGGCACCAAGGACGAGGACTTCATCGAGAAGATGTTCGTCGCCAATACCCACGACTACATCCTCTGCTTCTCCAGTCGCGGCCGGATGTACTGGCTCAAGGTCTACAACGTGCCGCAGGGCGGGCGCGGCGCGCGCGGCAAGCCCATCGTCAACCTGCTGCCACTGGAAGAAGGCGAGAAGATCAGTGCACTGCTGCCGGTCAAGACCTTCGACGACGAGCACTATGTGTTCATGGCCACCAGCAACGGCATCGTCAAGAAAACGCCCTTGTCGGACTTCTCGCGTCCGCGCACGGCCGGCATCATCGCGGTGGGCCTGGACGAGAAGGATTTCCTCATCGGCGCGTCGATCACCGACGGCCGCCACGACGTGATGCTGTTCTCCGACGGCGGCAAGGCGGTGCGCTTCGACGAGAACGACGTGCGCCCGATGGGCCGCACCGCACGCGGCGTCATCGGCATGAAACTCGCCAAGGGCAAGAAGCTGATTTCACTCCTGGTAGCCGAAGACGAGAACGACTTTGTGCTGACTGCGACCGAAAATGGCTACGGCAAACGCACGCCAATCACCGAATACACTCGCCATGCGCGCGCGACGCAAGGCATGATCGCGATCCAGACCAGCGAGCGCAATGGCCGCGTGGTGGCCGCCACGCTGGTGAAGCCGGACAACGAAATCATGCTGATCACCACCGGCGGCGTGCTGATTCGCACGCGCGTCAAGGAAATCCGTTCCATGAGCCGCGCGACGCAGGGCGTCACGCTGATCAACCTGGACAAGGGTGAAACGCTGATCAGCCTGGAAAAAGTGGCCGAAACCGATAGTGAAGAGGAATTGGGAGACTAAAGCATGACGATCTATAATTTCAGTGCCGGCCCTGCCGTGCTGCCCAGGGATGTGCTGCTGCAGGTGCAGGCCGAGATGCTCGACTGGCACGGCTCCGGCATGTCGGTGATGGAAATGAGCCACCGCGGCAAGGAATTCATGGGCATCGCCGCCGAGGCGGAGGCCGACCTGCGCGAGGTGATGGGCATTCCCGCCCACTACAAGGTGCTGTTCCTGCAGGGCGGCGCGTCCAGCCAGTTCTCGATGGTGCCGATGAACCTGCTGCGCGGCAAAGCCGGCGCCGATTATCTGAACACCGGCGAGTGGTCAAAAAAGGCGATCAAGGAGGCGAAACGCTACGGCGCGGTGAACGTGGTGGCGACGAGCGAAGACAAAAACTTCAGCTACGCGCCGACGCAGGACCAGTGGAAGCTCGATCCCGACGCCGCCTACGTGCACTACACGCCCAATGAAACCATCGGCGGCGTGGAAATCTTCTGGACCCCGGAGACCGGCAGCGTGCCGCTGGTGGCCGACATGTCGTCGACCATCCTGTCGCGCCCGATCGACGTGTCGAAATTCGGCGTGATCTACGCCGGCGCGCAGAAGAATATCGGCCCGGCGGGTCTTACCATCGTCATCGTGCGCGACGACCTGATGGGGCAGACCGTGCCCGGCACGCCGACCATGTTCGACTACAAGATCCACGCCGACAACGATTCGATGTACAACACGCCGGCGACCTTTTCCATGTACACCGCGGGGCTGGTGTTCAAGTGGTTGCAGACGCGCGGCGGCTTGAGCGCGATGGAAAAGACCAATCGCGAGAAGGCCGGCCTGCTGTATGACACGCTCGATGCGACCGACTTCTACAGCTCGCCGGTGGCGCAAGGCAACCGCTCGCTGATGAACGTGCCCTTCACCCTGAAGGATGCCGCGCTCGACGAGGCTTTCCTCAAGGGCGCGCAGGCCCGCGGTCTGATCCAGCTGAAGGGCCACCGCTCGGTCGGCGGCATGCGCGCGTCGATCTACAACGCCATGCCGATCGAGGGCGTGCGTGCGCTGGTCGATTATCTGCGCGAGTTCGAGAAAGACCATGGCTGAGACGCGCAAGATTCTCACCCTCAACGCCATTTCCGCGCGTGGATTGGCGCGGCTGCCTGAGCATTACATCGTCGGCGGCGACATTGCCGATCCGGATGGCATTCTGGTGCGTTCGGGCAACATGCACGACATGGATATCCCAGTGTCGGTTCAGGCGATCGCTCGCGCCGGCGCAGGCACCAACAATATTCCGGTCAAGAAACTGTCGGAACGCGGGGTGCCGGTGTTCAACGCGCCGGGCGCCAACGCCAATGCGGTGAAGGAACTGGTTATCGCCGGCATGCTGATGGGCGCGCGTAACCTGGTACCGGCGCTGAAGTTCGTCGAGGGCCTGTCCGGCACCGACGAGGACATGCACCGTGCGACCGAAGCCGGCAAGAAGCAGTTCGCCGGCATGGAGCTGCCGGGCCGCACGCTCGGCGTGATCGGTCTGGGGGCCATCGGTTCCCACATCGCCGAAGCCGCGATCAAGCTCGGCATGCACGTGGTCGGCTTCGACCCCGCGATCACGGTGGATGCCGCGTGGCGGCTGCCGTCCCAGGTCAAGCGCGCCGAGAATGTCGAGGACGTGCTGCGCATGGCCGATTTCGTCACCCTGCATGTGCCGCTTGTTGACGCTACCCGCAACCTCATCAACGCCCAGCGCATTGGCGTGATGCGTCCCGGTGCGGTGCTGTTGAATTTCGCGCGCGAAGGCGTGGTCGACAACGCCGCCGTGATCGAGGCGCTCGACGCCAACAAGCTGCAAGCCTACCTCTGCGATTTTCCGGCCAATGCGCTCAAAGGCCATGCCAAAGTGGTGGCGCTGCCGCACCTCGGCGCCTCCACCGAGGAAGCTGAAGAGAACTGCGCGGTGATGGTGGCCGAACAGCTTGCCGATTATCTGGAAAACGGCAATATCCTCAATTCGGTCAACTTCCCCAACGTCAGCATGGCGCGCGAATCCGCGTACCGCATCGCGATTGCCAATGCCAATGTACCTAACATGGTGGGGCAGATTTCCTCCGTGCTGGCGGCGGCGGGTCTCAACATCCACAATATGGTCAACAAGTCCAAGGGCGACATGGCCTACACGCTGGTTGACGTCGACAGCGCGGCGACTGCTGCAGTGATGCAGCAACTGTCCGCCATCGCTGGTGTGCTCGCCGTGCGTTATCTGCCTGCTTGATCCTGGAAACCGTAGTTGACCGCTTGATCGTGAATTTAACGGTATGGTTCTAAACAACTTTTTCATGGCTTCACGGCTCACCCGTTTGGTGAGTGCGCTCCGTGCCGGATTGCACGGTTCTCATGGCGCATGGCTGCGTTGTAACGCCTTGGAATGGAATGACCATCCCGCGTCGTTACGTCTTGCCCTGCACCCTGACAACCGCACACTCCAACACGTCCAACTACGGTTCCCAGGATGATGGACGACGCGCTGAAGACGCTGCGTGCGCGCATCGACAGCATCGACGACGCCCTCCTGCAGCTGATGTCGGAGCGCGCGGGCATCGCCCAGCAGGTCGGGCGAGCCAAGAAGGGCGAAAAAATCTACCGCCCCGAACGCGAGGCGCAGATTGTGCGGCGCCTGCGCGAAGCCAACCCCGGCCCGCTGTCGGGGGAGGTGGTCGAGCGCCTGATCCGCGAAATCATGTCGGCCTGTCGCGCACTCGAAGAAACCACCCACATCGCCTATCTCGGCCCCGCCGGCACTTTTAGCCAGCAGGCGGTGCACAAGCATTTCGGTCATGAGGTCGAGGCACTCGCCGAGACCGACATTGACACGTGCTTTCACGCGGTGGAAACCGGCCGCGCCGACTTTGCCGTGGTGCCGGTGGAAAACTCGACCGAGGGCGTGATCGGCCGCACGCTCGACCTCATCGTCGCCAGCCCGCTGAAAATATGTGGCGAGGTGATGCTGCCGATTCACCAGACCCTGATGCGCAAACATGGCGGTCTCGGTGGCATTCAACGTGTATATGGCCACGCGCAATCGCTTGCCCAGTGCCAGCAGTGGCTCAGCCGCCATCTTCCCAACGCTGAGCGCATCAGCGTGGTCAGCAACAGCGAAGGCGCCCGCCGTGCTGCATCCGAGTCCGAGGCTGCCACGCTAGGCAGCGAAGCCGCCGCCGAGTTGTATGGCCTTGCCGTGATCGAAGCACGGGTCGAGGACGAATCCAGCAATACCACGCGCTTTCTGGTGCTGGGGCAAACCGATGCCGTGCCGTCCGGGCGCGACAAAACCTCGCTGGTGATGGGCGCGCACAACCAGCCGGGCGCGGTGGTCAAACTGCTGCAGCCGCTCGCCGATGCCGGCATTTCCATGAGCAAGCTCGAATCGCGCCCGGCGCGCTCAAGCAACTGGGAATACCTGTTCTTCGTCGTCTGCGAAGGCCACCGCCAGGATCCAAAACTGGCCGCCGCGCTGGGCGAAATCAAGGCGCGCGCCGCCTTCCTCAAAATTCTCGGTTCCTATCCCGCTGCATCAGCATGAATGGTTGTGACACGACTTTTTGCGGCCTGGCTCCGCCCTACGTGCGCGCGATTGCCCCGTACCAGCCCGGCAAACCCATCTCCGAGCTCGCACGTGAACTGGGGTTGAGCGAAGCCGATATCGTCAAGCTGGCGTCGAACGAAAACCCGCTGGGACCCAGCCCGCGCGCGCTGGCGGCGGCGCAGGATGCGCTGCACGACATGGCCCTGTATCCCGACGGCGCCGGGTTTGCGCTGAAGGCGAAACTGTCGGCGAAATTGGGCGTCGCGGCGGATCAGATTGTGCTGGGCAATGGCTCCAACGATGTGCTGGATATGACTGCGCGGGCGTTTCTCCTCCAGGGCACGTCGGCGGTTTACGCGCAGCACGCCTTCGCCGTTTATCGCATCGCCACGCAGACGGTAGGCGCGCAGGGCATTGTGGTGGCGGCGAAGGATTACGGCCACAACCTCAATGCGATGCGCGCGGCGATCCGCGACGACACGCGCGTGCTGTGGATCGCCAATCCCAACAATCCGACCGGGACATTCCTGCCGTGGACGGAGATCGAGGCGTTTCTCGAAACTGTGCCGCAGCAGGTGCTGGTGGTGCTGGACGAGGCCTATGGCGAATACCTGCCGCAGGCCGAGTGTTGCAACACCGCAGCGTGGCTTTCGCGCTTTCCCAATCTTTTAATCAGCCGCACGTTTTCCAAGGCGTATGGCCTCGCCGGGCTGCGCGTGGGCTATGGACTCGGTAGCACTGAAGTCATTGGTTTGCTGAACCGGGTGCGCCATCCCTTCAACGTCAACGCGCCCGCACTCGCCGCCGCCGAAGCTGCCCTCGACGACACCGAATTCCTGGCGCGCAGCTATGCGCTGAACACTGCCGGCATGGCGCAGCTGCTGGCGGGGCTGGCCGAACTCGGCATTGAAACCGTTCCGTCAAAAGGCAATTTTCTGCTGGCGAAAGTCGGCGGTGCCACGCGGGTCAACACCGAATTGTTGAAGCGCGGCGTGATCGTGCGTCCGGTCGCCAATTACGGTTTGCCGGAGTTTTTGCGCGTATCGGTTGGGCTGGCCGGGCAGAACGCCCGTTTCCTCGACGTATTGAAAGCCTGCCTGTGATTATTCAAAAGCTTGCCATCGTTGGCGTCGGCCTGATCGGCGGCTCGTTCGCGCTGGCGCTGAAACAGGCCGGCGCGGTGGGCGAGGTGCTGGGCGTTGGCCGCAATCCTGCGAGCCTGAATGCTGCGGTTGAACGTGGCCTCATTGATCGCGTCGTCGACTGGGCGGAAGCCGCACAGGCCGACTGCATCCTGCTGGCGCTGCCGGTGGGGGAGACCGAGGCGGTTCTGGAACAACTTGCGCCGCATCTGAAGGCGGGCGCCATCGTCACCGATGCCGGCAGTACCAAGGCCAATGTCGTCGCGGCGGCGCGCGCGGCGCTGGGCGAGCGCCATGTGGATTTTGTCGCCGGGCATCCCATTGCGGGATCCGAACAGAGCGGCTCGGCCGCTGCACGCGCCGATCTGTACCAGGGCAAAAAAGTGGTGCTGACGCCGCAAGCCGACACCCGTGCCGACGCGCTCGCCACCGTGCGAGCGCTGTGGGAAGCGGCCGGAGCGCAGGTCGAAACGCTGGATGCCGCGCTGCACGACCGTGTGTTTGCGGCGGTGAGCCACCTGCCGCACCTAGCGGCGTTTGCACTGGTGGACGAACTGGCGCAGCGCGCCGATGGCGATACCTATTTCCGCTTTGCCGCCAGCGGCTTTCGCGATTTCACCCGTATTGCCGGCAGCAGCCCCGAGATGTGGCGCGACATTGCACTGGCGAACCGGGAGGCCGTGCTGGCCGAGCTAGATGCCTACCTCGCCGCACTACAGGGCTTGCGTACTGCAGTGGCGACAGAGGATGCCGATGCCTTGTTGGCTATCTTTTCGCGCGCCCGCGCGGCACGCGAACACTGGAAGAAGAAACAGGACGTTTGATGGAATTTCTCGATCTGCCTGCATGCAACCGAGCCGAAGGAATGGTGCGCCTGCCCGGTTCCAAAAGTATTTCCAACCGCGTGCTGTTGCTGGCGGCGCTGGCCGACGGCGTAACCGAAGTACACGACCTGCTCGATTCCGACGACACCCGTCACATGCTGGCGGCGCTTCGTACGCTGGGCGTGGGCGTCGAGGACTGCAGCAACAACCATTGGCGTATCAGCGGCGTCGGCGGCGCCTTCCCGGTCAAGCAGGCCGAGCTGTTTCTGGGCAACGCGGGCACGGCGTTCCGTCCGCTGACCGCTGCGCTCGCCCTGACCGGCGGTGACTATGTCTTGCGCGGCGTGGCGCGCATGCACGAGCGGCCGATCGGCGATCTGGTCGACGCGCTCAAACAGCTCGGCGCGCAGATCGATTACCTGGGCAAGCCCGGGTTTCCGCCGCTGCATATTCATCCGGCAACGCTGGCGGGCGATCGTGCAGAAGTGCGCGGCAATGTGTCGAGCCAGTTTCTGACCGGGCTCCTGATGGCGCTGCCGCTGCGACAGGCTGCGACGACGGTCAGCGTGGTCGGCGAGCTGATTTCCAAACCCTACATCGGCATCACGCTGGCCATGCTGCGCCGCTTCGGCGTCGACGTGGCGCAGGACGGCTGGCAAACGTTTACGGTGGCGGCCGATGCGCGCTATCGCAGCCCGGGCGAAATCCATGTCGAAGGTGATGCGTCGTCGGCGTCGTACTTTCTGGCGGCAGGCGCCATCGGCGGCGGCCCGGTGCGGGTGGTGGGCGTGGGCCGCGACAGCGTGCAGGGTGATGTGCGCTTCGCCGATGCGTTGGCGCTGATGGGCGCGCAGATCGAATTGGGGCCGAACTGGATCGAGGCGCGTGCGCCGGCGTGTGGAAGGCTGAAAGCGATCGACCTCGACTGCAATCCCATCCCCGACGCCGCGATGACGCTGGCGGTGGCGGCGCTGTTTGCCGACGGCGTGACCACGCTCAGGAACATCGCCAGCTGGCGGGTGAAGGAAACCGACCGTATCGCGGCGATGGCGACCGAACTGCGCAAGGTCGGCGCGACGGTGGAAGAGGGCGCGGACTTTATCCGCATCACCCCGCCGCAAAAACTCGTCCCCAACGCCGTCATCGACACCTACGACGACCACCGCATGGCAATGTGCCTGTCGCTGGTGACGCTCGGCGGCGTGCCGGTGCGCATCAACGCCCCGGGCTGCGTGGCCAAGACCTTCCCGGACTACTTCACGGTTTTTGCCGGGATTGCCAAATGACGCTGTCCCCAATCGACATCCCGGTCGTTACCATCGATGGTCCGTCGGCGTCGGGCAAGGGCACGGTGGCCGAGCGCGTGGCGACTGCGCTCGGCTTTCATTTCCTCGACAGTGGCGCGCTGTACCGGCTGACTGCGCTGTCGGCGTTGAAGCACGGCGTGGCGCTGGACGACGAAGCCCGGGTGGCGGAGCTGGCGGCTACGCTGCCCGCGACGTTCCGCGACCGCGCGGTGTGGCTGGCAGACGAAAACGTCACCGACGCGATCCGCGCCGAGGCCCTGGGCGAGGGGGCGTCGAAAGCGGCGGCGCTGCCGGCGGTTCGCGCGGCGCTGCTCGACCGCCAGCGCGCCTACCGGCTGGCCCCCGGGCTGGTGGCCGACGGCCGTGACATGGGCACGGTGGTGTTCGCCGACGCGGTCGCCAAGGTTTTCCTCACGGCCAGCGCCGAAGCTCGCGCCGAGCGGCGTTATAAGCAGTTGATCGAAAAAGGGAACTCTGCTAATCTTGCTGCTCTGGTTGCTGATATGCAGGCGCGTGATGCGCGCGACACGGCCCGTGCAGTGGCGCCGCTCAAACCCGCCGCCGATGCGTTGTTGCTCGATACGACCCACATGGATATCGAGTCGGCGGTGCAGGCGGTGCTGGCGCACTACCGCAGCAAACAAGGTAATTAAATCGAAATCGTGTCAGTCCTGCGCCCGCAGGCTGGCGATGTGCAACTAACCCCGTCCTCACCGACGGACTGAAGGTTCTAATGTCTACTGTTACCGCTTCCTCCGCCCCTGCTTCCATGGAAAGTTTTGCTGACCTGTTCGAGGAATCCCTTACCCATCAGGAAATGCGCCAGGGTGAAGTCATCACCGCCGAAATCATCGGCATCGACCACAACTTCGTGACGGTGAATGCCGGCCTCAAGTCCGAGAGCCTGATTCCCCTTGAAGAATTCAAGAACGACCAAGGCGAAATCGAAGCCAAGATCGGCGATTTCGTTTCGGTCGCCATCGAGTCGATCGAAGACGGTTTCGGCGCCACCAAGCTGTCGCGCGAACGCGCCAAGAAGCTGGCTGCATGGCTGGATCTGGAAGCCGCGATGAACGAAGGCCGCATTGTCAGCGGCATGGTGCAGGGCAAGGTCAAGGGCGGTTTGACGGTGCTGGTGGGCGGCCTGCGCGCCTTCCTGCCGGGTTCGCTGGTGGACATGCGTCCGGTCAAGGACACCACGCCGTTCGAATACAAGGAAATGGAATTCAAGGTCATCAAGCTCGACCGCAAGCGCAACAACGTGGTGGTGTCGCGCCGTGCCGTGATGGAAGAGACCATGGGTGCCGACCGCGAAGCGATGATGGAGAACCTGAAGGAAGGCTCCATCGTCAAGGGCGTGGTCAAGAACATCACCGACTACGGCGCGTTCGTGGATCTGGGCGGTATCGATGGCCTGCTGCACATCACCGACATGTCCTGGCGTCGCGTCAAGCATCCGTCTGAAGTGGTGCATGTCGGCCAGGAACTGGAAGCCAAGATCCTGCGCTATGACACCGAGAAGAACCGCGTTTCGCTCGGCATCAAGCAGCTGGGTGACGATCCGTGGGTGGGTATTGCTCGCCGCTACCCGCAGGGCACCCGCATGTTCGGCAAGGTCGCCAACCTGACCGACTACGGCGCGTTCGTTGAAATCGAAGAGGGCATCGAAGGCCTGGTGCACGTCTCCGAAATGGACTGGACCAACAAGAACGTCAGCCCCTCCAAGATCGTGCAACTGGGCGACGAAGTCGAAGTCATGGTGCTCGACATCGACGAAGACAAACGCCGCATCTCGCTGGGCATGAAGCAGTGCAAGTCCAATCCGTGGGAAGATTTCTCGATGAACCACAAGAAGGGCGACAAGGTCAGCGGCGCGATCAAGTCGATCACCGACTTCGGCGTGTTCATCGGCCTGCCGGGCGGCATAGACGGCCTGGTTCACCTGTCCGACCTGTCGTGGAATGTCCCGGGCGAAGAAGCCGTGCGCAACTTCCGCAAGGGCCAGGAAGTCGAAGCCGTGGTGCTGGGCATTGATCTCGAGCGCGAGCGCATTTCGCTCGGCATCAAGCAGCTCGAAGGCGACCCTCTGACCAGCTACGCGACGGGCCACGAGAAGGGCAGCATCGTCAAGGGCACCATCAAGACCGTGGAAGCCAAGGGCGCCACCGTGCAACTGGACAGCGACATGGAAGGCTACCTGCGCGCATCCGAAGTGTCGCGCGACCGCGTCGAGGACATGCGCAGCCATTACAAGGAAGGCGACGAAATCGAAGCCATGATCATCAACGTCGATCGCAAGAACCGCGTGATCAATCTGTCGATCAAGGCCAAGGATATGACCGACCAGGATTCGGCGATGAAGAAATTCGCCGCCGAATCGGCAGCGGCCGCCACCGGTTCAACCAACCTCGGCGCGCTGCTGAAAGCCAAGCTCGACAACAAGAACGCCGAGCAGTAATCCATGACCAAGTCCGAGCTGATTGCTCAACTGGCGGCGCGGCATTCGCAATTTTCGGTTGCGGATATCGAGATGGCGGTGAAGACGATCCTCGACGCGCTGGCAAAAAACCTGTCGCGCGGCGAACGTATCGAAATCCGCGGCTTTGGCAGCTTCAGCCTGAGCTTCCGTCCCGCCCGTCTCGGGCGCAATCCCAAGTCGGGCGAGCGCGTGCAGGTGCCGGCCAAGTATGTGCCGCACTTCAAGGCGGGAAAGGAATTGCGCGACCGGGTGGATTTTCCGCTATGAGCGTGGTTGTTCAACCACGGCCTGCCCTTTATGCCCTTTGGGGTGCTTGCGGGTAGGGCTTGATGCAAAGTAGAGTGAAAACGGCGCGTTGAGCGCCGTTTTTTTTCGCCGCACTTTTTGAAGCCAGCCTGCAAAGGTAGAATGGACGCCAATCTGACGCGATCAACCATGAAAAATCTCACACGTTATTTGGGGCTGGCGGCGAAACTGCTGGTGTTCCTGCTGGTGCTGGGCTTTGCCCTGAAAAACAGCCATAGCGTCACTTTCCACTCCTATCTGGGCTATGTGTGGCAGGCGCCGCTGATCGTCATGCTGGGGTTGGCGTTTGTGTTGGGCGCGCTAACGGGGGTGCTGGCCTTGCTGCCAGCCCTGTTCCGCCTGCGACGTGAGCTTGCTCGAAAACCACAAGTGGCCGTCGTGTCCACGATCACGCAGACCGACATGCCAGTCGTCTGACGCGCCATGGAATTCGAGTTTTGGTGGTTGCTGGCGTTTCCCCTGTTTTTTGTGCTGGGCTGGCTGGCGGCGCGGGTCGACATTCGTCAGGTGGTGACCGAATCGCGTGCACTGCCCAATTCGTATTTCCGCGGGCTGAATTTCCTGCTCAACGAGCAGCCCGACAAGGCGATCGAAGCCTTTCTCGAAGTCGTCAAACTCGAACCCGAAACCATCGATCTGCACTTTGCGCTGGGCGGCCTGTTTCGCCGCCGCGGCGAACTCGACCGCGCTATCCGCATGCACGAGAATCTGCTGGAACGTGAAGGGCTGGCCGAAGACCAGCGCCTGCGCGCGATGAGCGAACTGGGGCAGGATTATCTGAAGGCCGGGCTGCTCGACCGCGCCGAGCAGGTGTTCGGCAAGCTTCTGGAAACCTCGCAACATGGGCTGGCGCGCACCTATCTGCTGGAAATCTATGTGCAGGAAAAAGACTGGCAAAAAGCCATCGACGCAGCACGCTTGCTGGAAAAGGACACCAGCAAACCGCTCAACGCTGACATTGCCCACTTTTATTGTGAGCTGGCGCTGCTGGAAGCGGCCAGGGGTAATTCCGACGCTGCGGCGGCCCATTTGCAGCAGGCGCTGGCCACTAATCGACAGTCGGTACGCGCCAACCTGATGGCGGGTGATCTCGACGCGGCGGCAGGACGACACGAGGCCGCGATTGCCAACTGGCGCCTGGTTGAAACGCAGAACACGTCACATATGGCGCTGGTGGTGGATCGCGTGCTCGGCAGCTATCGCCAGTTGGGGCGGTTGGCAGAAGGCGTGCAGTGGTTGCGTGCGCTGTATGCCCGGCAACCGTCGCAGGACGTGTTCAACGCCCTCTATCTGGCGATGTCTGAAACCCAGGGCGCGGCTGCAGCCAGCCAGTTGGCGCGCGAGGAACTGCGGCGCAACCCTACCCTGCGCACGCTGGATCGTCTGCTGGGGGCCGAACTTATCGACGCTAGCCCCGAACAGCGCGAGTTGCTGCAGGTGGAAAAAAGCCTGGTGGCGTCGCACAGCCAGCGCATGATGCGCTACCAGTGCGGTAGTTGCGGTTTCAAGGCCAAGCAGTTCTTCTGGCGCTGCCCGGCGTGCGGGCGGTGGGACAGTTTCGACCCCGAGCGGCGCGAGAGCGAGGGGTAGAACCCCAAGGGTCAGGATTCAGGGAATAAGGGATGACGCATAAAATCATTGTGGCGCTGGATTTCGCCGATGCGGCGTCGGCGCTTGCGCTGGTGGAGCGGCTCGATCCGGGCTTGTGCCGGCTCAAGGTGGGCAAGGAACTGTTCACCGTGGCGGGGCCGGACCTGGTGCGGGCGCTTGTCGCGCGCGGCTTCGAGGTTTTCCTCGACCTGAAATTTCACGACATTCCCAATACCGTGGCGGCGGCGTGCCGGGCGGCGGCCGGGCTGGGGGTATGGATGCTGAACGTCCATGCGTCGGGCGGCCGCCGCATGATGACGGCGGCGCAGCAAGCCCTGGCGGATTTGCCCCCGCGTGAGCGGCCCGGGGACAAGCCGCAACGGCCGCTATTGATTGCGGTGACGGTGTTGACCAGCATGAGCGCCGAGGATCTGGGCGAAGTCGGCATTTCCGATGCGCCTGCCGACCAGGTGTTGCGATTGGCCCGCCTGGCACAGCAATGCAAACTCGATGGCGTAGTCTGCTCGGCGCAGGAGGCTTCCATGCTGCGCACTGATCTGGGCGCGGATTTTCGCCTGGTGACGCCGGGCATTCGCCCGGCAGGATTTGATGCGGGTGACCAGCGCCGTGTGATGACGCCGGCCGAGGCCTTGTGGGCCGGCTCGACCGACCTGGTGATCGGACGCCCGATCACGGCAGCGGCCGATCCGCTGGCCGCGCTCAAACAGATTCATTCCGAAATTCAAAACATTTAGGGAGATCGTTGTGAAAATTACCGTGATCGGCACAGGCTATGTGGGCCTGGTGACTGGAACTTGCCTGGCGGAAGTCGGCAACGAGGTGCTGTGCCTGGATGTCGACCCGAACAAAATCGATATCCTGAAATCTGGCGGCATCCCGATTTACGAACCGGGGCTGGAAGACATGGTGAAGCGCAACGTCGCCGCAGGCCGGCTATCTTTTACCACCGACATCGAGGAGTCAGTGAAATTCGGCCAGATCCAGTTCATCGCCGTCGGTACGCCGCCCGATGAGGATGGTTCGGCCGACCTGCAATATGTGGTGGCTGCGGCGCGCAACATCGGCCGCCACATGACCGACTACAAACTGGTGGTCGACAAATCCACCGTACCGGTCGGCACCGCCGACAGGGTGAAAGCCGCCTTGCAGGAAGAGTTGACCCGGCGTGGCGTGACCATCGAATTTAACGTCGCCTCCAACCCGGAATTCCTGAAAGAGGGTGCGGCGGTGGATGATTTCATGAAGCCCGACCGCATCGTGATTGGCACTGACAGCGAGCATGCCACAGCCTTGCTGCGTCAGTTGTATGCGCCGTTCCAGCGCAACCATGACCGTCTGACGGTGATGGATGTGAAGAGTGCCGAGCTCACCAAATACGCCGCCAACGCCATGCTGGCGACGCGCATCTCCTTCATGAACGAACTCGCCGTGCTGGCCGAGAAACTTGGTGCCGACATCGAACAGGTGCGCCACGGCATTGGCTCCGACCCACGCATCGGCTATCACTTTTTGTATGCAGGTTGTGGTTACGGTGGCTCGTGTTTCCCCAAGGACGTACAGGCGCTGCGCCGTACCGCCCAGGAAAACGGCATCCCGTTGCGTGTGCTCGACGCGGTGGAAGAAGCCAACGATGCGCAGAAGCAGATTCTGGTCAACAAGCTGACCGTGCGCCTGGGCACCGACCTCAAGGGCAAGCGCTTCGCCATGTGGGGGCTGGCGTTCAAGCCCAATACCGACGACATGCGCGAAGCCCCCAGCCGCAGCATGCTGGAAGCGCTATGGGCGATGGGTGCGAGCGTGTCGGCCTATGACCCGGCAGCGATGGAAGAAACCCGCCGCATCTACGGCGAGCGCGCCGACCTGCTGCTGGTCGACAGCCCGATGGATGCGCTGAAAGGTGCCGATGCGTTGTTGATCGTCACCGAATGGAAGGTTTTCCGCAGCCCCAACTTCGACACCATGAAGGCACTGCTGAAGGCGCCGCTGGTTTTCGACGGCCGCAATCTCTACGAGCCGCAGGCGATGCGCGAGATGGGCTTTGATTATTTGCCGATCGGGCGCCAGTGATGCCTTGCGTTATGATGCACCGTTCACCCGAGTGGAAGCGGGTACCGCGCGCTATATCGAGCAATAGCTGAAGGCATGAGCACTTACAAAACCATTGAAGACTGTGTCGGCAACACGCCGCTGGTGCGCCTGAAGCGCATGCCCGGCGTGACGTCGAACACCCTCCTCGTCAAGCTCGAGGGCAACAACCCGGCTGGTTCGGTGAAGGATCGTCCGGCGCTGTCGATGATCGATGCCGCCCAGGCGCGCGGCGACATCAAGCCCGGCGACACCCTGATCGAAGCCACCAGCGGCAACACCGGGATTGCGCTGGCGATGGCGGCGGCGATGCGCGGCTACAGGATGATCCTGATCATGCCCGAGCACTTGTCGATCGAGCGGCGGCAGACCATGCGCGCCTTCGGCGCCGAACTGCAGCTGGTGAGCAAGGAAGCCGGCATGGAAGGCGCGCGCGATCTGGCGATCGCGATGGAAAAACAGGGCATCGGCAAGATCCTCGACCAGTTTTCCAACCCCGACAATCCGGAATCGCACTACCGCACCACCGGCCCCGAAATCTGGCGCGACACGCAGGGCAAGATCACCCATTTCGTTTCCAGCATGGGCACCACCGGCACCATCATGGGCTGTTCGCGCTATCTGAAGGAACAGAATCCGGCGATCCAGATCATCGGCGTGCAGCCCACCGAGGGCGCGCAGATTCCCGGCATCCGCAAATGGCCGGAAGCGTATGTGCCGAAGATATGCGACCCCAAGCGGGTCGATCGCATGATCTACGTCAGCCAGCAAGACGCCGAGGAAACCACCCGGCGGCTGGCGCGCGAGGAGGGCATTTTCGCCGGCATTTCGTCAGGTGGCGCGCTGTGGGCGGCGCTGCAGGTGTCGAAGGAAGTCGAGAACGCCGTCATCGTCTCCATCGTCTGCGACCGCGGCGATCGCTATCTGTCCACCGGCGTGTTTCCGGCTTGATTCCCCGCATCTGACTCCGTAGTGGCTAAAACCAAAACGATCTACAGCTGCACCGAGTGTGGCGGGCAGTCGCCCAAGTGGCAGGGACAATGCCCTGCTTGCAACGCTTGGAACACCCTGGTCGAAACTATTGCCGAGTCTGCCAAGCCGCGCTACCAGGCGCTGGCGGCGTCGAGCCATGTGCAGATGCTGGGCGAAGTGGAGGGCACCGAGGCGAGCCGGATTCCGACCACGCTCGGCGAGCTCGATCGCGTGCTGGGAGGCGGGCTGGTAGCAGGCGGCGTGGTGTTGATTGGCGGCGACCCCGGCATCGGCAAATCGACCTTGTTGTTGCAGGCGCTGGCTGTGCTGTCGCAAAGCCTGCCAACGCTGTATGTCAGCGGCGAAGAATCCGCGCAGCAGCTGGCGCTGCGCGCTCGCCGCCTGCAATTGCCCGAAGCGCATCTGCCGGTGTTGCCGGAGATCCGGCTCGAAGCGATTTTGAGTCACCTCGCCTCGATCAAGCCCGCCATCGCGGTGATCGATTCGATCCAGACCGTGTATTCCGAGACCCTGACCTCAGCGCCCGGCTCGGTGGCGCAGGTGCGCGAATGCGCGGCGCAGCTTACGCGCTACGCTAAGCAGAGCGGTTGCGCGATTCTGCTGGTCGGCCATGTCACCAAGGAAGGTGCCATCGCTGGCCCGCGCGTGCTGGAGCATATCGTCGATACCGTGCTGTATTTCGAGGGCGATACCGGCTCGAGCTTTCGCTTGGTGCGCGCGATCAAAAATCGCTTCGGCGCGGTGAATGAAATCGGCGTCTTCGCGATGACCGAGAAGGGCTTGAAAGGCGTGTCCAATCCTTCGGCCATATTTCTGTCGCACCACGGCGCGCCGGTGCCGGGCTCGTGCGTGCTGGTCACGCAGGAAGGCACACGCCCGCTGCTGGTCGAGATTCAGGCGCTGGTCGATAGCAGCCAGGCGCCCAACCCGCGCCGCCTGTCCGTCGGCCTGGAACAGAACCGGCTCGCCATGCTGCTCGCCGTGCTGCACCGCCACGCCGGCATCGCCTGCTTCGATCAGGATGTGTTCGTCAACGCTGTTGGGGGGGTGAAAATCAGCGAGCCTGCCGCAGATTTGGCCGTGCTCGCCGCCATCGTCTCGTCGCTCAGAAGCCAACCGCTGCCCGACAAGCTGGTGATGTTCGGTGAAGTCGGGCTGGCCGGCGAGATCCGCCCGGTGCAGCGCGGCCAGGAGCGCCTGAAGGAAGCCGCCAAGCTTGGCTTCACCCAGGCCATCGTGCCGGCCGCCAACCAGCCCAAGCATAAAATCCCGGGGATGGAGATTCACCCTGTTCATCGGCTGGACGAGGCGATCCGGTTATTCAGGGAAAGCTGAGGGCACGGGGAACCCGCTGCGCCAGAATGGATGTCACGCCGGTAGGCGCTAGCCCGGACAATTACCGTCTTCGAGCTTTCCAGGCAACACGGCAAGTTTTCCTCAAGTATTCAAGGGCACGCTCCATGTGGGTGTCTGGCCAATTGGGGTCACGATCGCTTAGCTGTTCTTCCGCTTCGTCCTTCAGCTCATCCTTCCAGAATCTCTGCAGTTCCTCCCGGATCGCTTCAGGCGCATGGTCGTCGACAAACTTGATCACGGCCTGAGAATCAAAACCGCAGCTTCGAAAAATACCTATGACTTCTTTGGCTTCCCGAAGGAGCATGGTGGCTTTTGGTGGAAGCCCTGTCGCAACGGAAAAAAACACCGTGGCCACTACCGCCGGGTCGTCAGCCTCGCCTCGCGTCACGCGATCCCATTCCTTGGCAACCAGGCGATCGTATTCCCTGACGTCTTCGTCCAAACTCTCGCTGACGAAATACATTTCGCCAGCGTCTCCATACAGCAATTTATCAGCGGTGCTGGAGGAAGCCCGAATCCGCGGCAAGTCCCTTTCGATGAAACGATCCATTGCACGTCGCGCAAGCCGCTGGAATTCCGTTGGCGCCTCCCTGAGAAACACTTTCAGCCGGTCTTCATTAAGCCTGGCTTTCGAATGTTTGGCGGATTTGAACAACCGGACAAATGCCGTGCGGGTCGGGAGCTTCAGATCGGCTTGATCAACGAAGATAACCAGCATGGCGCTTCGAATCAGCGAATCCGCATCATCGACATCGTCGCGGGAAACGCCCATTGTTTTTGCCAGCCAGAACGAGAAATCGATCGTGTTCTGGTTCTCATGGCGAATGGCAAGTTCGGACAGGTATTCGGCAAGGGAGATGGTGTCTGAAGCCGTCTTTTGGTCGAGATAGGCGCGTTGACTCTCGGGTGAAACCGGGCCGCGATCTGTCAGCGTGCTATCCGGCATCGCATGGAGTCGCTTGATCATGTCCGAGCCGGCTTTGGAGTGCGACAGTAAAGTCTTATCTCGCAATGACGCTGCGGCGATCTGAATGTCTCCACCCGACATGTCTTCGAGGTAGAGACTGATCAGATTCACCATCCGGTGGAGTGCGAGTTCAAGCTCCGGGCGCAAATGCGCCGTGCCAAAAAAGTTGGCGATCTGGATAATGCCTTTCGAGAAATCCGCCTGGATGCTTTGCAGTCGTCCAGGCGTGATGATTCGCTGCGTTACGCCGTAACGCAGCGCCTTATCAAAAAATGGCCGATTGTCGAAGGTCGCAAGTGCGGTAAAAGCTGTTGCCATGCGTCCAGCCCTTAAATTGCGGACTCTTCTTCGTCGCACGCCGCATCCACCGAACCCGAGGGCGCGTGAATCGAAGACATATCAGTCATCTCCAACATTTTTTGCGCACGGTCACGGAGTGTGATCATCACTTCTTCGAAAGCATCGGTCAGCTCGTAGCGAAGAACCCACGCGGTTTCCATCCAGTCGCCATCAGCGATTTCTGAGCGGGAAAGCAAGGGCCGCGAATCTTCGATGAAGTTGCCAAAAGCCAAGCCATGATCGATCTCCTCGATTTTCTCCATGAGCCAGGTGTTGTGGGTTTTGGCATCGGAATCAGGATTGATTTGCGGCATAAAACTCCCGCTGGTGGCGAAACAAAACACTTCGTCGTAATGGTCTGCAAAATAGTCAGCCAGCGTTTCACTGCCGCCCTCAATCTCGGAGATGGCTTCAAGGTACTCGTGGATGGCATTGTAATCGCGGTGGATGACGGCATTCATCATGGCTCGCAGTCTCTCACTCGTACGATCGCCGTACTTTTTTTCCAGGACAATCGAGCGGGCGAACTGCTCGGGCGTTACCAGCATATTCACCACAGATTCCCTGGATGAATCAAATTCGCGCATGACCGCAAGCAGATCCTTGGGCTGCATCTCATCAAGGATGCTCACCAACGCGTGATCGCCATGCTGATCGGCAATGGCCACGAGCGCGTTCTCGGCACCGACGATATCGCCAGCAAGAATCAACTGTGAGGATTTCAAAACAACCGGGTGCATACCATGTCCTTCTTTATGAATCATTGTGCTTAGCGATCCAACGGATCAAATCCCTGCTCTGCGAGCCAATCCGCTCCCGCCTCATTCAAATCATCCAACCCGTCCTCATCGCCTTCTTCACCTTCGGCACCACGTTCATTCTCGGCCCCTGGCTCAGGCTCAGGCATCGGCGCAGAAAACGAATCCTTGTTGCGCAGGAATTCCAGCGCGGCAGTGGCGACGAGAAAAGCGTCGCCTCCTTGAACTTTCAGCGAAGAATCGATCAGTGGTTTAGCCCAGGCTGATACCGTTAGCTCGTTTTCCAGTTCAACCCATGCGAGGAAATCGGCATGCCCGGGTTCGCTCAGCACCACCCGCTGCATAATTTCATGAGACATGAAGTCAAAGGCGCCGTAGAAAGCGGCCGATACCATTTCTGGGCTGAATTCGATCATCGGCAGGATGGCATCAATCTCCCGGCGTTTCTCGTTCAAGCGCTTTTGCAGCACTGACTTGCCTTCTGAATCCGTCACCAGATCATCGACTTCTTCAGTGTAGTTTTTGATGAGATCCGAAAAATAACGAGATTTTTTCACTTAAGGACTTCCTGGATGTGTTTACCCGATATATCCCATGCGACAGGCAAAGGGTCTTCGATAAGGCTGCGTTGCCGGTAGTCGTCGAAAGCCTTGCGGCGCTCCGGGTCGGAAAGCACTTCATACGCTTCCTGAACTTCTCTGAAGCGCATGACCGCATCCGGAGATTGGTTTTTGTCAGGGTGATACTGCGCGGCCTTTTTTCGGTAAGCGGCCTTGATTGAATCCGTTGTTGCACTGGGCGAGATGCCCAAAATTTTATAGTTATCCTGCATAGCAATCCTTTTTGTGTGCCCATTGCGCCACAGTTATTAGCCCGGATTTCCATGGCTCACAAAATCTGCTGTCCAAGGGGGTTAGGCACTGAGTTTTCCCAACGAACATGCGGACGGGGTCAGGTTTATACCCACATTGACCGGTCGCGTTGGGCGTACAAGCAGACTGTTGCGGCGATTATCCCGTCATGCTGAAATTGGCCGGTTCCCGGCCGCCGGATAGCACACCGGGCTTCCGTTACGTCCTCGATCCCTAGCTCAACAATTGGCCGTGCTCGCGGGTGTCGTGGAACTGCACCTTGGGCCAGCGTTCCTGTGCCAGCGTCAGATTTACCCGCGTGTCGGCCAGATACACCAGGTTGCCGTCGACATCCTTCGCCAGCTTGAGCGTGTTGGCGCGGATGAATTCGGCGAGGTGCTGGGGGTCCGGGCAGGTGACCCAGCGGGCGGTGTAGATGCCGGCGTTCTCGAAGCTGGCATCGACGCCGTACTCGGTTTTCAGACGATGGGCGACCACCTCGAACTGCAGCTGCCCGACTGCGCCGATCAGCAGGGTGTTGTCGGTGAACGGCTCGAACACCTGCACCGCGCCTTCCTCGCCCAGTTCCAGCAATCCCTTGTTCAACTGCTTGGCGCGCAGCGGGTCGCGCAGGCGCGGGCGGCTGAACAGTTCGGGGGCGAAGTAGGGAATGCCCTTGAACTGCAGGGCTTCGCCTTCGGTGAGGGTGTCGCCGATATGCAGCTGGCCGTGGTTGTGGATGCCGATGATGTCGCCCGCCACCGCATCGTCCATGCGGGTGCGCTCGTTGGCCATGAAGACCACCGCGTTGGCGATTTTCATGTCTTTCCCGGTGCGGCGATGGCGCACTTTCATGTTGGGGCTGTAGCGCCCTGAGCAGACGCGGAAGAAGGCGATGCGGTCGCGGTGCTGCGGGTCCATGTTGGCCTGGATCTTGAACACGAAGCCGGTGAACTTGGGCTCGGTCGGATCGACTACGCGCTCGACCGCCTCGCGCGGCTGCGGCGGCGGCGCCCAGTCGGATAGCGCGCGCAGCACTTCGCGCACGCCGAAGTTGTTGATCCCGGAACCGAAAAACACCGGCGACTGCCTGCCCTTGAGAAACGCATCAAGATCGAAGCTGTCGCCGGCGCCGCGCACCAGCTCGATTTCCGACAGCAGGGTGTCGGCTTCGAGCGGGAAACGTTCTTTCAGGGCGGCAGCGCCCAGGCCTTGCAGCGACTCGAACTGCTGATTGGCGTTTTCCTCGCCCGCCTTGAAGCGCAGGATCTCGTCGTTGAGCAGGTGGTACACGCCCTGAAAGCGCTTGCCCATGCCGATCGGCCAGGTCACCGGCGCGCAGTGGATTTTCAGGATCGACTCGATCTCGTCGAGCAGTTCCAGCGGCTCGCGCACCTCGCGGTCCATCTTGTTGATGAAGGTGATGATGGGGGTGTCACGCAGGCGGCACACCTCCAAGAGTTTGATCGTCTGCTCTTCCACGCCTTTGGCGGCGTCGACCACCATGATGGCGGCGTCCACCGCGGTCAGCACGCGGTAGGTGTCCTCGGAAAAGTCCTTGTGACCCGGGGTGTCGAGCAGGTTGAACACGCAGTCGCCGTGGGAGAACTGCATCACCGAGCTCGCCACCGAAATGCCGCGCTCGCGCTCGACCTCCATCCAGTCGGAAGTAGCATAGCGTCCACTTTTGCGCGCCTTGACCGTGCCGGCCATCTGGATCGCGCCACCGAACAGCAGCAGCTTTTCGGTCAGCGTGGTTTTACCCGCGTCGGGGTGGGAAATAATGGCGAAGGTGCGGCGCTTCTTGACGTCGCGCACCAGGGCAGGATCGCCGGTTTGCGCCGGCGTGGTGAGAGTGGATTCCATCAGGGAGGGCAGAGCGATAAACAGCAATCGCACATTTTACCGGAGACCCGGTCACTTTGCCCGTGCGCGGAACCTACGGCTGATACCGGGAGGGATTCAGGAGGGGGGCGGAAAAAGAAAAAGCCCGGTCAAATGACCAGGCTTTTAATGTTTGGTGCGCCCGAGGTGATGAATCTGGGCACTGGGAATGCCGTATTGGTCTTGATTGACTCTAGCGACGACTGGCCGAATTCGGCCAACAGCGGAAGTTCGGTTTCAGGTGGGCGACCGCCTCATGTTCGGCCTTTTCGGCCGTTCGCGCTTTATGCCCTACAGGTCATCGCGAATGTCCGCTTCCTACGAACTCGAACTGGTGCTCCCGACCCTTATGAGACGCATACAGCTTTAATTTCGAATGTCTGCTCCATTGGCTTGAGCACGATGGTTGCGGCGTAAATCAGAGTGGTTTTGTTTATCCCTGCAACTTTATGTTTTCTTAACACCTTTCCCCCCAGTCTTAGCCTCATCTTTACCAGCAAGTACCTATAGTTCGGCGAGTCCCCGTTCACGCTGAAG
>JAUXVT010000060.1 GCA_030680405.1 Thiobacillus sp.
GGATAATGGAAGTAATATCTGCTGCTGATCATGTTAATTGGAAAATCCCGGAACTGGTATTGATTAGAGTGGCTTCCGGGACCTTCGCACTACTTTTTGACGGCGAGCCGAGTGGTAGCTGAGCTTGGGGGCTAATCAGCAGTTTTTTACACACATGGGAGGGGAAGGAGCCACCTGGCTCGGTGAAGCGCCCTTCACCCACCAAAAGCACGCCTTTCAGAATCTGGGCGACGGCACTTACTTTCACTCGGGGCTGCTGGCGATTCGCGCCTGTATCGCGGCCAAGACCACCATCACCTACAAGCTGCTGTTCAACGACGCCGTTGCGATGACGGGTGGCCAGCCGCTGGACGCCGGCCTCAACGTCCCTCAAATTGCCCAACAGGTCTATCACGAGGGGGTCAGGCGCATCGCCGTCGTCACCGACGAGCCGGATAAATATGGGTCTCAACCCGGCTTTCCGCCCGGCACAACGATTCACCATCGCGACGAAATGGAAACGGTTCAGCGTGAGCTTCGGGAGACGCAAGGCGTGACCCTCTTGATTTACGACCAGACTTGCGCCGCGGAAAAACGGCGCCGCCGCAAACGCGGCGCCTTTCCAGACCCGGCCAAACGGGCCTTTATCAATGACCTCGTCTGCGAGGGGTGCGGCGACTGCGGCGTGAAGTCGACTTGCGTCGCCGTCGCTCCCATGCAGACCGAGTTTGGCCGTAAGCGTGCCGTCGATCAGTCTGTTTGCAATAAGGACTTCTCCTGCGTCAAGGGCTTCTGCCCCAGTTTCGTGACGGTTCATGACGGGGGAGTGCGCAAACTGAAGGGAACGGCGCAAGATATCGACACGTTGTTCCGCGATCTTCCCGAACCATCGATCCCGGAACTCGCCAGGCCTTACGCGATTTTTGTCGGCGGAATCGGCGGCACAGGAGTACTGACTGTTGGCGCGTTGCTCGGAATGGCCGCCCATCTGGAAGGACTGGGTTGCTCGGTACTGGATTTCACGGGCTTGTCGCAGAAGAATGGAGCGGTGCTCAGCGAAGTGCGCATCGCGCCCAAACCGGAGGATCTCCATACTTTGCGCATCGGAAACGGTAATGCCGATCTGCTCATCGGCTGCGATCTGATCGTGTCGGCCGGTGCCGAATCCTTGAAGCGAACCCGGCACGGCCGGACCCGTGTCGTGGTGAATACCCATCTGGTGGCGACGGCCGAATTCATCAACAAGCCCAGAATGGACCTCGATGCGAAGCGGCTGGAAAACATCATCAGCAATGCGGTGGGCAGTGGGAGCACGACGTTTCTCAATGTCAACGCGCTCCTCACGGCTTTGATGGGGGATAGCATTACCGGCAACCTGTTCCTGCTCGGCGTGGCCTATCAAAAGGGTCTCATCCCGATCATGCGGGATTCGATCGAACGGGCCATCGAGCTCAACGGTGTGGCGGTCACGGATAATCTCCGGGCCTTTTCCTGGGGTCGTCTTGCCGCCCACAATCGCGCCGTCGTCGAAGCAGCCGCGGCGCCCTATCTGGCCAGTAAAGCGGAGGCGGAAAAGGTTCTGGATGCAGCCGATGACATCATCGCTTTCAGAATGAAGGAATTGACCCACTACCAGAATGCCGATTACGCGGCCCGCTACCAAAAACTCGTGCGCCGCGTCCAGCAAGTCGAGTCGGAGAAGATCCAGGGCCGTTCCGATCTGACTCAGGCGGTAGCCCGCAACTTCCACCGGCTCATGGCCTACAAGGACGAATACGAGGTGGCGCGCCTGTTCACCGATGGGCGTTTCCAGGAAAAGCTCGATTCCCAGTTCGAGGGGTTTTCGACGCTGCGCTTTTATTTAGCGCCGCCGCTGTTCGCTAAGCACGATCCGAATACTGGCGAACTCATCAAGAAAGAGTATGGCCCATGGGTATTCAAGGCGATGCGACTCCTGGCGAAACTCAAGTTCCTCCGCGGGACGGTCTTCGACCTGTTCGGCCGTACCGAAGAACGCCGCACCGAAAGGCAATTGATAGAGGATTACGAAACCGTCGTGACCGGCCTGCTGGCCGGCGTGACTCCGGAGAACTACACAACTGCAGTGGAGATCGTCAGCATTCCGGATGAAATTTATGGATTTGGCCATATCAAGGCGCGGCAAATCCCCTTGGCAAAAAAGAAGGAAGCCTCTCTGCGCGCCGTATTTGACAATGGCGGGAGCATCCAAAAGGCGACGGTCCAAAGGGCTGCAGCCTAATGGTTAGGCGTGTGCGATTGACGCACCTCGGTCGGGAAGGAAATAGCGCAATGTCAACGGTGAGCGCTGACCGGGATGGGCCCCTGGTCGTCTATATCCACGGCTTCAAGAGCTCGCCGGCCTCCATCAAGGCCGGCCTTGTCCGGCAATGGTTGAAAAGCCGGGGCAAGGGGGGCCGGTTCCGCTGCCCTAACCTGCCCTATGGTCCTGCCGCGGCGGCCAAGCTCCTGGAAACCGAAATTCAACGGCTATTGGAGCAACGGGAACAACTCGTCCTGATCGGCAGTTCCATGGGGGGTTATTACGCCACCTGGCTGGCGGAACGCCACAACCTTAGAGCGGTAGTGGTAAACCCCGGAATATATCCTTACGAATTTTCCGCGGTGGTCATCGGACCCCAGAAGAATCTCTACACCGCCGAGGAATTCGTCTTCACCGAGGCCCACCTGGAGGAACTGCGCTCCCTGGAGGTGGAATCCATCACCCCGTCGCGCTACTTGCTGATGGTGACCACCGGAGATGAAGTCATAGACTACCGGCGGGCGGTAGACCGCTACAGGGGCGCAAAAATGCGAATAGTGGAAGGGTCGGACCACGGCTTTTCCGACTTTGCCGCTTATCTTCCCGAGGCGATGGAGTTCTGCGGGTTTTGGAAAACATAGTACTGCAACCCGGAAGTAGCGAAACCTAATGATGATTTCGTGAATGTTGTCCTATTGGGATAGGGTTATCGTTGGCCCAATCAGGAGCGTGCTAAGCCGGTGTTTGGTGTTATTGTTTGAAACTGAAGGAAGAAATGAGTGCTGACATGGCTTTCGGGCGGCTTTTGAAACCTGGGCGGATTGGGCAGTTGGAGTTGCGCAACCGGATAGTCATGGCACCCATGGGTACCGGCTTCGCCTCGGCTGAGGGCCTGATCACTGAGCGACAAGTGGCCTACTACGCCGAGCGGGCGCGGGGCGGCGCCGGATTGATCGTCGTCGAGGGTAGTTGTGTCGATTTTCCCGAGGGCATGGGCATGCTCAACCAGCCGAGGGTCGACGATGATCGCTGCCTCGCCGGACTGGCGCGCCTGGGCAACGCCATCCACGAGGGCGGCGCGGCGGCGGCAATTCAGTTATTCCATGCCGGCCGGGTTGCCAAATCGCGACTCGCCGGCGCTCAACCCGTCGCGCCTTCCCCCATCGCCCCCGGCGGTGGCGAGGCGCCCCGCGAGTTGAACCGGGACGAGATTGGCGCCGTCGTGCAGCGCTTCGCTGGTGCCGCGCGCCGGGCACGGAAGGCCGGCTTCGACGGCGTCGAAATTCACGGCGCCCACTCCTATCTCATCGCCAACTTCCTCTCCCGCGCCACCAACAAGCGAACCGACGAGTATGGTGGTGACCTGCCCGGCCGTGCCCGGTTCCTGATTGAGATCATCCACGCCAGCCGCGATGCGGTGGGTCCCGATTTTCCGGTCTGGGTGCGCCTTAATGGCCAGGAAATCGGCATGCCCGATGGCATCCCTGCCGAGGAGGCTGCGGCCGTCGCGGCGATGGCCGCAGTCGCTGGTGCCGTTGCCGTGCATGTCTCTGCCTTTGGCTATGGGCATCCGGTGATGTGGGCGTCCACCCCGCGTACGCCAGGCTTTTTACTGCCGCTCGCCGCTGTCGTGAAGCAGGCCGTCGCCATGCCGGTGATCGCCGTTGGTCGCATGACTCCGACGCTCGGCGAGCAGGCGCTCGCCGCCGGCCAGGCTGACTTCATCGCCTTCGGCCGCGCGCTGATCGCCGATGCCGAGCTGCCGCGCAAGGTGATCGACGGCGTACTGGACGAGATTCGCCCCTGCGTTGGCTGCGTGAAGTGTCGTGATGGCCTCCTCGCCACCGGCGCGCCCATCACTTGCCTCGTGAACCCGGCGCTGGGCTGGGAGCGCGAGTCCCGGCCGCACCCGGCGGCGCGGTCGAAGCGGGTCGTGGTGGTTGGTGGCGGCCCGGCGGGCATGGAAGCGGCCCGCGTCGCCGCCCTCCGCGGCCATCGCGTGGTGCTCTTCGAGAAAGAGGCCGAGCTTGGCGGACAGTTGATCCCGGGCGCCAGGCCACCCGAGAAAGAGGATATCTCCGACCTGCGGCGGTATCTGGTGGGGCAACTGGCCAAGCTGGGGGTACAGGTCGAACTCGGCCGGGCCGCTACCGCCGTCCTCGTCGCCGAGCAGCAGCCCGATGCGGTGGTCCTTGCCAGCGGCACGCTACCCATACTCCCCGATTTGCCCGGCCTGGCTAAAGCCCGTGTGGTCACCGCGCTCGCTGTCCTCGCCGGCGAGGCGGCAGTCGGTGCCCGCGTCGCCGTGATCGGCGGCGACCTCGTCGGCTGCGAGACGGCCGAGTTTCTCGCCCAGGCAGGTAAGCAGGTGACGATCCTGCGCCGCGGCCCGGCCCTCGCCACCAAGATCAATCCCAGCCCGCGCATCGCGTTGCTCCGTCGCCTCGCCGCCAAAGGTGTGCGCACGCTTACCGGGGTCCACTACGAGGCGATCACGCCCGAGGGGGTCGTGATTACCAACGCTGAGGGCGTACGCGAGGTCATCCCGGCAGACACCATCGTGCTTGCCACCGGGGGCACGCCAGAGCGCAGCCTGCAGCAGGAACTGACGGAGAAAGTGGCTGAGGTATACCTCATCGGCGACTGCGTCACGCCGCAAGGCATCCTCGAGGCTATGGCCGACGGCCAGCGCGTCGGGCTGCAGCTCTAGCGGAAACCTTGCCCACGAAGCGGCGCGGAAAGACGCTCGCGGAGCGGCGTCGGATTGGTCATCGTTGAGGGCAGTTGTGTCGATGTTCCCGAGGGCATGCTCAACCAGCCACCTGATTAGCCCCCTGGCTCAGCCGCCCGCAGGCGGCGTTCCGGGTGTGGTTTGGTGACGGCCGAAGCACGCAGGAGGCGAGCGAAGATGGTGGACAGGTTGAAGCGGCGGTTGAAGCGGTACTGGACCTCGGCGAGGTA
>JAUXVT010000061.1 GCA_030680405.1 Thiobacillus sp.
GGCGCGCCTGATCCCGTTCTTCGACTACCCGCCGGAGATCAGGAAAGTGATTTACACGACCAACGCCATCGAATCGGTGAACATGAGCCTCAGGAAGCTGACCAAGAACCGGGGTGCATTCCCCAGCGACGAGGCACTGACGAAGCTGTTCTACCTGGCGCTACGCAACATCAGCCAGAAATGGACGATGCCGATTCGGGATTGGAAAGCGGCACTCACCCGATTTACTATCCAGTTCGAGGAGCGTTTCCCTCAGATGTAACTGAAACCCCGTTTACACAAAATATCGTACAGGCCCCCAATCAAAGTTGCTCACGAACTTAATTAGCCCGCTCTTGGCTCGGGGTGATTACCAATCATTCCACCGGTCGCTGCGCGATAAAGCCGCCGCTTCCTTCCTGAGAACTACGAACTGTGCTTGCGTTGTCTGTCATTTCAAGTCTGAACTTCTACGCATAAACCTTCTTCAGCGTCACTGTCTCCGACCCCTTCAATACGGCATACCGGCAAGCATCGGCGGCATGGTCTGCCCCCCGGCTATCAAGGTCTTCAATCCGTCGCGGGTCGCGCCCAAGGTAAGGGACGGTTGACCAGAAGTATTCACACATCTCTCGCCTGCATGTGGCGTCCGACGCCCCGGCTCCGGGCGGCTGGCTGTGGCCTAAGATGCGTAACCCGTTCGATCATTGAGTCATATCCAAGTGCGGCCGCTTTACCCTGAAGAACCCCCAAACGCTTTCCCCACCGCACAGATATTCTTTCCCAGCTCCAACTCCTGCGCCTTGCGCTCGTCCGGACTGGCCAGCCCGGCATTGGCCCGCTTGATCTCGACATAGGCCGGGGGAAACTCCGGCAGGTTCGCCAGGATATAGTCACAGAAGGCCTCCTCGCCCTCGGCCAGCTTGAGCAGGCCCGGATTGCGCCGCTTGAGCTCACCTAACGTGGCGCGGAAGACGCCGTTGCCATCGCCTGCCGTAATATCGCTGAAATGGGCGGGCAGCACCAGCGTCTCGTCCGGCAGTTCTGTCATCCGCTTCAGCGAGTCATAGAGCAACGGGGCCCATGCCTCGGCCTTGCCGCCCAGATCCGGGCGGGCGACGGACTCCAGGAACAGGCTGTCGCCGCTCAGCAGATAGCGTCCCTCGATGAGAAAGGCGACCATCCCCAGGGTATGGCCGGGAAAATGCAGCACCCTGACCTCAGCCGAACCGATTCGAAACGTCTGCCCCGCTTCCAGCGGGCGATACGCTATGCGGGCGGGTAGCATGTCCATAGGGTGGATCGCGTCATAGGGGTGCAGATGGTAAGGAATATGGTCACGCTGACCCAACTCCGGCCCGCCGCTCAGGTGATCGGCATGGAGGTGGGTATCCAGCACCAGTTCGATCCGTGCACCCACGGCGGCGGCCAGTTCGTGATAGTTCTCGATGTGCCGGGCGGGGTCAAACACCGCGGCACGATGGTCGCTCACCAGAACGTGACTCAGGCAGCCGCGGGCCGGACGCACCATCTGGAAAAGCGAAAAGCGCTCGGTCTCCTCTACTGGGCGCCAGTAGTAAAAGTTGCCCCAGGCCTCCATGCCGCCTTCCATGTTCACCGCATCGAAACCCAGGCGACGCAGCCCCTCTGCAACGTAATTGGATGTGTTGCCCTCGGCGCAGACGGCGAGGATGGGCCGATCACCGGGCAACTGCTCCATGAGTTGCCCCTGCACCCCACGCATCACGGCTTCGGTGACATCCTCCTCCTCGCCCTCCAGGTCGAGAAGCTCAAAATAGGGAATATTGAGTGTGGGTACGGAACGAGTGCCTTCCACCCGCCAGTGTTCGAACTCATCACGGTTACGCACATCGAGGATGAACATCGGCTCGTTGCGCAACAGCCATTCCCACACCTGCTGCGGACTCATGGCGGTGGTGGTGGCCTTCCTCAACATGAGACATCTCCTTGCGGAGCCCCCAAACTTCCGGAACATCGCGCGGTACAGGCTCAGCACATACCGTTGACCGAGCGTTTTATCGTTACTGAAATATAGTCGATGCTGGCTAACCGGTAATCCAGATCCGTAACGATCAGACCTGGTCGCAAACAACGCAGCCGAGGTCCATTACTGATTCATCCCGCTTACGAGATGATGTGATGGACAGGAAGCTTGGTCATGTGCCATTCACCGGTCTTTACGTCGTACCGAGACGCGGTGAAAGCATGCCACTCGGCATCGTCCAGCTTCGGATAATCGCCACGATAGTAGTAACCGGGCCACCGGGTTTCCTGCCGGTACAGCGTGTGCCTGAGAACCGCCTCCGAAGTCC
This sequence comes from Thiobacillus sp., assembly GCA_030680405.1. Lineage (GTDB taxonomy): Bacteria > Pseudomonadota > Gammaproteobacteria > Burkholderiales > Thiobacillaceae > Thiobacillus. The sequence continues at coordinate 2,313 of JAUXVT010000061.1, forward strand.
AGACCCGGTGGTTGAGCTCCCATGCTCTCTGGAGTTGGTGGAGGTCCTCGGCACCAATATGATCGAGATCCTCCTTCAGCATGCTCAGAAGCTCGAGGCCCCGGTTGAGCATCGGTTCGCTGGTCATATAAAAGGTGCTGATGCCCCCGCCGTACTCATCCATGAGCTTCTCCAGCCTCTGCAGGCCGTGAAGAGGCGATATATAGCTCGGCGCCACGCTGCCGGCGACGATCTCGTTCCTGCCGATTTCGTAGTTCTCCAGCGGCTTGAATATTTCTTCCTGGAGCATCTTGATCTGTGTTTCGTCCACCTGTGGCGCGTTCCCGGCCATGGCCATGACATACTTGACCGCCGCCTTCCCCGCGATCCTGCCTTCCGTGAAGGAACCGGACGAAAACTTGTGGGCGGAACCGCCGATCGTGTCGCCGGCGCCGAACAGCCCTTCGACCGTCGTCATCCTGTTGTATCCCCATTGATAATCACCCGGCGCGCAGTCCTCGGGGCCACTGGCCCAGGCGCCGGAACAGGTGGCGTGAGAGCCCATGACGTAGGGCTCGGAGGTGATCAGCTCGGACGGCTTCTCCTTGGGGTCGATGTTCTGCGACGCCCAGACGACGGCCTGGCCGACTGTCATGTCGAGAAAATCCTCCCAGCCGATTTCCTCCTTCTCCCTGGTATCGATCGCATTCTGGGTGTGCATGTAGATGGGGCCCTTGCCTGCCTTGATTTCCTGCAGCACGGCATGATTACGCAGGCAGGTCGGCAAGGGCGTGGTCTCCGCATACTTGCCGACGAGGGATTTCATTTCCTCCAGCATCGAGGCTTCGAAACGCTCGCCGTAGGCGTTGGTGGCCATGGCCTTGAGCAGCAGGAACCAGGCGCCGACCGGGCCGTAGCCGTCCTTGAAGCGGGCGAGAACGATCCGGTTCTCCATCTGGATCATCTGGGCGCCTGCGCGCAGAACGAGTCCGTAGGCCGATGCGCTGCTCCAGGGCGCATACCAGGTCCTGCCCATGCCTTCGCCGACCGACCTCGGCTTGAAGATATGGGAGGCGCCGCCGGCGGCGACGATGACTGCCTTCGCCCGGAAGACGTAGAAACTGCCGTCGCGGACGTTGAAGCCGACGGCACCGGCGACGCGGTTGGGGTGCGCCCGGTCCATCAGCAGATGGGTCACCATGATGCGGTTGTGCACGTCGCTGGCTGATTTTCTCGCGGCCTCGGCGATGATCGGCTTGTAGCTCTCGCCGTGGATCATGACCTGCCATTTGCCTTCCCGCAGATAGTGGCCGGTCTCCGGGTTGGTCATGATCGGCAGGCCCCACTCTTCGAACATGTGGACGGTGCCGTCGACGTGGCGGGCGATGTCGTAGATGAGGTCCTCGCGCACCAGTCCCATCAGGTCGCCGCGCGCGTAGCGCACGAAGTCCTCCGGCTGGTTTTCATTCCAGCGCATGCCCATGTAGCAGTTGATCGCCGACAGGCCGTGGGCGACGGCGCCGCTGCGCTCGATGTTGGCCTTTTCGACCAGGGTGACCTTCAGGTTGCGCCCCCAGTAGCGCGATTCGTAGGTGGCGCCGCAGCCGCCGAAGCCGCCGCCGATGACGAGGATGTCGGTGTCGACGATGTGGGTCTTCCGGGAGGAGAACAGGCCCATGGCATCACCCCTGTTTCGGTATGAATGGCAGGGTCGGAAGCGACGCCACCATGAGCGCCGCAGGTTCGTGTGCGAGCAGCGGAGAATCCAGGGCATTTGCGTCGGGCGCCGCGTAATCGGATGGCGGCTTGATGGAACCCCAGGGGGTTGTCCTGATCGGGAATGTGAACGCCTTCTCCCGCCCGTCCCGATACCTGATCTTCCAGGAGATCGTTCCGTTCGCCTCTTCCCTCAGCACCCTGACGCTGTGGCCCAGCGGCGCGAAGTCGGCAAAGCCGCGGACGTCGATCGCGTGCTGCGGGCAGGCCTTCACGCACGAGTAACACTCCCAGCAGAAATTGGGCTCGACGTTGTAGGACCTCCGGTAGACCGTGTCGATGTGCATGATGTCGGAGGGACAGATGTCCACGCACTGTCCGCAGCCGTCGCATCGCGTCATGTATGTGAAGGTGGGCATCGTTCACGTCCCCTTGTTGTGGGCGCTGGTAGATCAGATGAACCGTCTGCCTCCTCCACCCTTCTCTGGAAGGCCACGACCGGCTTGTAGAACATGTGGGCGAACTTGGACCAGGGAACGGAAACAAAGAGCAGCGTCGTGAAGAAGAGGTAGAGGCCGGCGAATATCTTGGTTGCCGCACTGTTCTCCGCCATCGCCACCCATTCGAGAAGCAGTGCGAACGTCATGCTTGCGAGGAGCGTGACGATGAACAGGTCGGCACGCACCAGCCGCCAGCGCGGATGGCCGTCATGGGTGACGTTGACCCTGAGAAAGAAGAAAAACCAGTAGCCCCCGACAAGCGTCATCAGGACGCCGATGTTCCACAGGATCGGCAGGGCAACCGGCGGACGCGTGTCGGTCGGATAGACGAACACCATCACGACGGTCGTGATGAGATAGAGCACGAAGCCATAGAACATCAGGACATGGGAAATCCTTCGGTGCCTGTTGCAGAATTCGCCGAACGTTGCGATGTCGTTGACCAGGGTCCGGGTCGCGATGGCGGCCATGTCCACGGCACTGAGTGGCTGCTTTGCGGCAGCCTTTGCTTGCTTCCTGTCCTGCAGGAAGAATGTGAGTTTTTTGTCACGAAGAAGATCGAACAGGGTTCCAGCAGCAACCGCGAGCACCATCAAAACGACGTAGCCCTGCATGAGGTCAGGGGAAACGAAAGCGGTCAGCGGGGCGAACGGATTGGTGGTAAACATCATGACCTCCCAATGCCAGCCGGCGTCCTCCTGGAGTGGCGGAGGCGCCTTGTCTTGCAGGCGTAGCCTCCGTTTGGATGTTGCGGCGCTATGGTTGCCTAAAAGTAGCACTTATCGAGGTCATGTCAATTAAATTACCCAGGAGGCAGTTAGGCAGGAGGAATAGGAAATTCCTTTCACGCTGCTTCATCTCAGTCCTGTCAATCCCCAATCAGTTAACGCAGGAAAAGGGCAACTCGCTGCCATGTAACGAGTGTCTGGTAAGGTCGTATTCTGTTGAAAAACTCCTGCGAAGCGGTAACTGCTACATCTGCTTGAAAAGCCGACCGCTCAGAATCTGGCCGCCAGCAGCTTATTGGCTGATGGCCTCATGGCGACCCTGAACAGGCATCCAAAAAAGTCCAAAACCGTGTCCCCATTATTCTCTGGTGGTCGCGCCCCCACGTTCTATAAACAGACGAGGGGCGAGCACTTTACGCGGAGGGAGCATGGTGGGGCCGCAGGAATTTGAACTGACCCGAAACTCCTACTGCGAGGCGAGTGTGACGCGGCCCTCGGCCTCGCCCACGCTGGCGGGGCGCATCATGGTCGATGTCTGCGTGGTCGGTGGCGGTTACGCCCCGCTCTGGAGCTCGCGGAGCGCGGCTATTCGGTCGCGCTGCTGGAGGCGCAGCGGGTAGGATGGGGGGTATCCGGCAGAAATGGCGGCCAGGCGCTGGTCGGTTTCGGTTTCGCCGGCCAGGAGGCGATCGAGTGCAATTGTCTGCCGCAGATTCGCGCCGCACCTGGGAGATCTCAGTCGACGCGATGCAGCTGCTGCGATCGCGCATCGACAGACGTGCCATCGAGTTCGATTACGTGCCCGGTCACCTCATTCTTGCAGTCAACGCCAGAAAGGCGTGGGCCCACCGCGTGGCGCATGCCTACAGCTATCCGCTGCAATCCATCGGCGCCGCCGAGGTGGGCAACTGGAGCGCAGACGGCTTCCGGATTAATTGCCGCGCCTCCCTGCTCGGCGGGTTCACGGGGACGCAACCCACAACACTTTGTGCGTCAAAAGGGATGAAAGGGGCGAGCGACGTGAAAATCGAAGCGATCGATCTGGCCTATCGGCGCTATGCGCGCGGCTATGACTTGTATTTCGGCGGCATCCTGCAACCGGGCCGGCGCGCCGTCATCGAACGCATGGACTGCCACCCGGGGGAGGGTATCCTGGAGGTGGGCGTGGGGACCGGCCTCTCGCTGCCGCTCTACCCGCCGCAGACGCAGGTCTACGGCATCGACATCTGCCATGAGATGCTCGCGCGCGCCAAGGCGCGTGTGGCGCGCGAACACCTCAAGCAGGTGGCGGGGCTGTACCGGATGGATGCCGAGCACATGGGCTTTGCCGACGACAGCTTTGACAGGGTGGTGGCGATGTATGTGGTTTCCGTGGCGCCCGATCCGGTGCGACTGGTCGATGAGATGCGCCGGGTATGCAAACCGCAGGGCGAGTTGTTCATCGTGAATCATTTCCTGCACCCCAACCCCGTCGTGTCGGTCATGGAGCGGCTGGCCGCGCCTCTCTCCTGCTTTCTCGGCTTTAATCCCAACCTGAGTCTGCACGATTTCACCAGGCAGGCGCGCGTGGAGGTGCTGGAGCGGTTGCCCGTGAACGCCTTCGGATACTGGATCCTGCTGCGTGCCCGGAACAACAAGCAGGGCTAGCGGCAGCATGGCCGCTGAATGGGGACCTGCTGACAAGGAAAGCCGCATTCATGCCTGAAGCTGCTTTTTCGCCCAGGCCAGAATGGGCTGCAAGCGCGGCGGTAGCAGCTTCTCCGCTTGATCGAAGCTCACCCAGCGCCACTCGTGATGCTCAGGGATTCCGAGTTCCGGCGAGATCGGCAGGGTAATGGACCTCCGGGTGGTTTCCGCCAGGTAGTAGCGCGCCACCTTGCCGCGGCGATAGGGTGCCGTTTCGCAGAACACCTCGCTCCATCGAAAGGCCAGATCGGTGATCGAGGACTCCTCCGCCGTTTCACGGACGGCTGCATCGAGGGGCGCCTCATTCGGCTCCACCGTGCCCTTGGGAAAATCCCAGTTGCGGTAGGAACGCAGCACCAGCACGCGCCAGCCGCTGTCTTCCCGGCGCACGACGACCGCCCCTGCGGAGAAGTCGGCGGGCTTGGATTCCATTGGCATTTGAGGTCCGGGCATAAGCCGATCATGACACGACAGGTCCGGCTGGGCACTCCGGCGGGATCGGCACAATCCGCACAGCCATGAAGCCGGCCGGTTTCAGCCTCGACGTCCGCCTCTTTAGCGAACCCGCCCTCTACCCAGTCTGTTTTCCCCGTGTTTTGCCCGATACCCGCGCACCCCCTAGAATGAACTGACGACTTCTTTTTCGTGGACTGTCTTGCCTCCACCCATTTTCAGAACCCTGGTGTTTCTTGCCGCGCTATGCGCGACGCCGGCGCACGCCCTGACAGTGGAGGTGGAGGCGCCGGATGAATTCAAGCCGCTGTTGGTTCAGTACATGGAAGCGGCGCGGGCGGCGCGGCTGGGCGAGGCGCTGGACGAGGCGGAACTGGCGCGGCTGCGCAGTCTGAGTGCGGAAACCGCGCGTGAACTGTTGGCGACGGAGGGGTATTTCTCGCCGCAGATTGACAGCACGTTGACGCCTGTAGAAAACGACTGGGTGATGCGTTTTACGGTGACGCCGGGGCCGCGCACCCGGGTCCGCACATTGAAGGTCGACTTTGCCGGGGCGCTGGCCGATGCGGGCGAGTTGGGGGCGCGGTTGCGTGCGCGCGCCGAGCGCAATTTCACGCTGAGGCCCGAGATGCCGTTTCGCCAGGCCGACTGGAATGCGGCAAAGATGGCCCTGCTGGGGCCGTTGTTGACGATTCGTTATCCGGCGTCGCGGCTGGCGGCGAGCGAGGCGCGCATCGACCCCGCCACACAATCGGCGGATTTGATGGTGACGGTGGACAGCGGACCGGCGTTTTTTTATGGCCAGCCGCTCATCAGCGGCAATCAGCGCTACTCCGAATCGATCATCCGCAACCTGAGTCCGCTGAAACCCGGACAGCCGTACCGCCAGCAGGATCTGCTGGACTACCAGGCGGCGCTGGAGTCCAGCGGCTATTTTGCGCAGGCCACGGTGCGCATCGAGCCCGATCCGGCGCTGGCGGCGGCGGTGCCGATCCAGGTGGAGGTGGTGGAGCGGCCGGAAAAGCTGTTCAGCGTGGGTGTCGGCATCAGCACCGACACCGGTACGCGGGTGTCCACGTCGTGGATACACCGGAACATTCTGGAGCGGGGCCTGCGCCTGAAGCTCGATGCGCGTCTGGAAACCGAGCGGCAGACCGGGGGGGCGGAACTGGCCTGGCCGCACGATGCCAAAGGCTACGAGAACAGCCTGGGGCTGCAACTCAAGCAGGAAGACATCGAGGGGCAGGAAACGCGCGCCACCGTGCTGGCGGCCAAGCGCAGCCGCACGCGCGGGCAGATCGAGACGACGCTGTCGCTGCAGTACCAGACGGAAGAGCTGGAAATTGGCGATGCGGTGAGCGCGAGCAACCAGGCGCTGACCGCCAACTATGCGTGGACTCAGCGCACGGTGGGGCGCGCCTTCTATCCGCGGCGCGGGTATGTGCTCACGCTGCAGGGCGGCGGCGCGGCCGAGGCGTTGTTGTCCGACACCAGCTTCATCCGCCTGTACGGCCGCCACACCCAGTATTTCCGTGCCGGCGACAACGGGCGGCTGATCCTGCGCGGCGAACTCGGCAGCGTGCTGGCTGATAAAAGAGAGGGCATTCCCACCGATTTCCTGTTCCGCGCCGGCGGCGACAACTCGGTGCGCGGCTACGCCTACCAGAGCCTGGGGCGCACGCTGGAAGGTGGGGTGGCGTCGGTGCGCTATCTCGCCACCGGCAGCGTCGAATACAACCATTTCTTCGGCGGCAATTGGGGCATGGCGGTGTTCGTCGATGCAGGCGACGCGGCCGACAGCCTCGGCAACCTGTCGCCGGTGTACGGCGTTGGGGTCGGCGCGCGCTACCGCTCGCCGGTGGGGCCGGTGAACCTCGACCTGGCGTATGGCGAAGCCACCGACGAATTCCGCCTGCATTTCTCGCTCGGGGTTTCGTTTTGAAGCGCATCGTCTGGGGCCTGGTCGGGGTGTTTGCCTTGCTAGTGGCGCTGGTTGCGGCGGGCGCCTTGATGGCGACCACCGCCAGCGGATTCCGCTGGCTGACCGGGGCGGTGACGACGCTCAGCGGCGAGCGGCTGAAGTTTGAAGGCGTCGACGGTCACCTCGGCGTGCCGCTTGGCATTCAAAAACTGACGATCGCCACTGACCTGAGGCGCATCGAGATAGAAGGTCTGCGTCTGGAATGGCAACCGCGCGTGCTGTGGCAACGCCGGATCGAGGTTGATCTGCTGGCGGCGCAGGAGCTGCGGGTGAGCACCCTGAAAAAGGATCCGACGCCGCCCGAGCTTCCCGTCAGCCTGCGCCTGCCGCTCGATCTGCGCGTCCACGTGATCGACCTGGCGCGGCTGGACGTGGTCGAGGCGGGCAAGACCCTGACGTTTCGCAATCTCAAGGCCCGCCTCGATGGCACGGGCGAGCGCTATCGGCTGACCGGGATGTCGCTGGAGTCGCCCTGGGCGGACGTCAGCGGGCAGCTCGATCTCGGCAAGGACGCGCCGTTTGCACTGCAGGGTCGGGTCGATGCGGCGCGCCGCGCCCCCCGGCCGGTAACGGCGCGGCTCGAACTGACGGGGGCGCTGGCCGCGCTGGAGTTCCAGCTCAACGCAGCAGCCGAGGGTATGCGCTTTCTCGCCAGCGGCGAGGCGGCGCCGTTTGCGAAAGTGCGTTTATCCAGGCTGCTGGTGGCCGGGCAGGGCATCGACCCGCGCCTGTTCGTGGCGGACGCGCCCACCGCCGATCTGGCGTTTTCCGGCGTATTCGAAGGCCAGCCGGACGAACGCCTGCTCGGCACCTTCAGCCTCAGCAATAGGCTAGCCGGGCGGATCGACCAGAATCGCCTGCCGCTGGCCAATCTGACCGGTGCGGTTCTCGGCGACATCACGCGCGCCGATTTCAGCGCCTTGGCCATTGATCTCGGCGCGGCCGGGCAGCTGACGGGCGACGGCCAGTGGCGCGACGGCCGGGTGACGCTGAACCTCGCCAGCCCGCGCCTCAACCTGGCGGGGCTGCACCGCGATCTGCATGCCACCCGCATGCGCACGATTTTGCAACTGGCAGGCGACGCGGCACGCCAGACGCTCAGCGGCGAGGTGGCTGAAACCTGGGGGCAGGGCCGCTTCACGCTCAGTCACGCCGACGCGGCCTTGCGGCTGGAGACGGCGAATTTTGCCGGACAGGCAGGACGATTGACCGCGCACGGCGTATTGCAGCTCGATGCCAGCCGTGCGTTTTCCGCCGAATTCGACGCCGTGCAGATCAACCCGGCGCGCTTCGGCAAATTTCCGCGCGCGCGGCTGAATGCGCGCGGCCAGGTAAGCGGCGCGCTGGCGCCCGAACTGCGCCTGCAAGCCCGGTTCACCCTGCCGCCGGGCGAGCTCGAAGGCCGCCCTGTAACAGGACAAGGCCGGCTGCGCTACGAAAGCCGGCATCTCGCCGACGCCGACATCGACCTCAATCTGGCCGGCAATTTGGCCAGGCTCAAGGGCGCCTTTGGCCGCGCCGGCGACCGCCTCACCTGGGACATCGATGCGCCGGCGCTGGCGCGCCTCAACCTGGGGCTGGCCGGGCGCCTGACCAGCCGCGGCAGCGTGAGCGGCGACCCCGGCCAGCCGCAGATCGAGGCGGTGCTTGCCGCCAGCGGCCTGCGCCTGCCGGGCGACATCGCCGCCGACACCCTGAACCTGCAGCTCGATCTGCAGGCCGCCGCCACCGGTGCTTTCAACGGCCAACTCGATGCGCGCGGGATGACGGTGGCCGGGCAGCGCCTGAGTTCTGTGCGCGCCACCGCGCAGGGCCGCCGCAATGCCCACACCCTGGTGCTCGACGCCCGCATGCCCGATTGGCGGGTGACCGCGACCCTGGCCGGCGGACTGGATGTCGGCCAGGTCTGGCGCGGGCAGCTGACTCAGGCCGAGGTGCAGGGACGCTGGCCGATGGAACTGATGGCGCCCGCCCCCCTGCTGCTGTCGCGCGAGCAGCAACAGGTGGACCATCTGGCGCTGACGCTGGCGGGCGGCCGGGTGACGGTCGAGCAGTTCAGCCGCCGGGGCGCGCGGCTGGCTTCGCGCGGCGCGCTCGCCAACCTGCCGCTGGCGCCGTTCCTGGCGCTGCTGGAAACCGCGCCGCCATTCACCACCGATCTCAGGGTCAACGGCAACTGGAATCTGCGCGTCGGCGACACCCTCGACGGCCAGGTGCGCCTCATTCGCCAGTCGGGCGACGTGCGCATGAACGAGCCGGCCATGAATCTGGGTCTGACGACGCTCGCGCTCGACCTCAACGCCGAGGCCAGCCGCGTCACGGCATACGTCGAGGCGGCCAGCCGCGAGGCCGGCCAGCTGCGCGCCGAAGGGCGCGCCACGCTGCTGCGCGAGGGCGCCGTCTTCACCTTGCCGCGCAGCGCGCCGCTGGCGTGGACGGCGCAGCTCGACATGCCCAACCTGCGTCTGCTCAAACCCTTCATTCCAGTCGGCATCCGTGCCGACGCCCGCCTCAATGCCCAGCTCACCGGCAGCGGCAGCCTGGCGGCGCCACGCATCGATGGCCAGATTGATGCCAGCCAGATCCGTTTTTCCATGCCCGAAGAAGGAATCGCCATCACCGACGGCACGCTCAAACTCATCCTGGCTGACGATCGCGTGCGGGTGCAGGAGGGCGAGCTGAAGGGCCAGAGCGGCCGTATCGGGGTGAGCGGCGAGGCGCAGCTGAAAAAACCGCAGGCGGGCCTCACGCTGACCTTTGAAAAGTTCGCCGCCACCAACCGCAGCGACCGGCGCGTGGTCGTTTCCGGGATCACGCGCCTCAATCTCGATCAGAAACGTCTGCAACTCACCGGCGAACTCAGCGCCGACCGCGCCCGCATCGAAATCCCGGAAGCCAGCCGTCCCGCGCTGTCGGCCGATGTCGTCGTCGTCGGGCAGCCGCCGCGCGAAAAAGCCGCCGCCCGGCGCATCCCGCTGGTGCTCGACCTCAAGCTTAATCTGGGCGGCGATTTCCTGTTCAAGGGCGGCGGGCTCGATGCGCGCCTGGGCGGCCAGTTGCGCGTGTTCACCGTGAACCAGGTGCTGCGCGGCGAGGGCCGCATCCGGGTGGAAGAGGGGCGCTACGCCGCCTATGCGCAGACGCTCAATATCGAGCGGGGCGTGCTGCGCTTTGTCGGGCCCATCGACAATCCCGGCATCGACGTGCTGGCGGTGCGCAAAACCCCGAGCGTCAAGGTGGGCGTGCAGGTCAGAGGAACGGTGCAGCGCCCGGTGGTGACGCTGTATTCCGATCCGGCGCTGCCGGATACCGAGAAGCTCGCCTGGCTGGTGCTGGGGCATGGCCTGGAAACGGGGGGGCAGCAGGAGTTTGCGGTGCTTCAGATCGCCGCCGGTGCGCTGCTGGGCCAGGCGGAATCGGTGGGTTTTCAGGCGCAGCTTGCCGAGGCCCTGCGCATCGAAAGCTTCGAGGTGCGTGCGGGTGAGGGCGAAGGCCTCTCCAGCGCCGTGGTCAGCGTCGGCAAGCGGCTGTCCTCGCGCGCTATGCTGAGCTACGAGCAGAGCCTGGATGGACTGACCCAGGTGGTCAAAGTGCTGTACCAGCTGACGCCGCATGTGCGGCTGGAAGCGCAGGCCGGGCAACAAAGCAGTTTCGATGTGTTTTACAGCCTGGAATACGACTGAACCGATCAGGTCCCGATGGTAGAATCGGGCGCATGTTAGACGTTCGCATCACCGCCATGAATTCCCTGTGCCGATTGCCTGCCCTGTCCGGAGGGGATCGTTGATGCGCATCCTGCTGTCCAACGACGACGGTTACTTCGCCCCCGGCCTCGCCGCGCTGGCGCAGGCGCTCGCGCCGCTGGCCGACATTACTGTGGTGGCGCCCGAACGCGACCGCAGCGGCGCCTCCAATTCGCTCACGCTCGACCGCCCACTAATGCTGCGCCAGGCACCGGGCGGCTTTCATTACGTCAACGGCACGCCGACCGATTGCGTGCATCTGGCCGTCACCGGCATGCTGGACCACATGCCCGACATGGTGATTTCCGGCATCAATCACGGCGCCAACATGGGTGACGACACGATCTATTCCGGCACCGTCGCCGCCGCCACCGAAGGTTATCTGCTGGGCATTCCGTCGATTGCGGTATCGCTCGCCAACCACAACGCGCAGCACTTCGACACCGCTGCACGCGTGGTGGTCGAGCTGGTGCAGCGCATCCAGGCGCAGCCGCCGACCGAGCCGATGCTGCTCAACGTCAACGTGCCGGATCGCGCCTGGGCCGATCTGAGCGGCCTCACCGTGACCCGGCTGGGCAAGCGCCACAAGGCCGAGTCGGTGGTGAAAACCACCAACCCGCGCGGCCAGACCGTGTACTGGGTGGGCGCGGCGGGGCTGGCTCAGGACGCGGGCGAGGGCACCGATTTTCATGCCGTTGCCAACGGGCTTGTTTCGATCACTCCACTGCAAATGGATTTGACCCGTTTCAGCCAGATGGACAGCGTGAACGCATGGCTGAAACTCTGAACCTGCGCGCCGGCATCGGCATGACCTCGGCACGCACGCGTGGCCGCATGGTCGAGCGCCTGCGCGAGCAGGGCATCAAGGACGAAACCGTGCTGGCGGTGATGGGCAGCGTGCCACGTCATCTGTTTGTGGACCAGGCGCTGGAATCGCGCGCCTACGAAGACACCGCGCTGCCGATCGGTTTTGGGCAGACGATTTCCAATCCCTACATCGTGGCGCGCATGGCTGAGCTGGCACGCTACGGCGAGAACGGCCAGGGCCAGGCGCTCGGGCGCGTGCTGGAAATCGGGCTGGGCTGCGGCTATCAGGCCGCGGTGCTGGGCAAACTGGCGCGCGAGGTGGTGTCGATGGAACGCATCGCCGCGCTGGTCGGCAAGACCCGCCAGCGCCTGCGCGAGCTCAGGGTGAACAACGTCAAGCCCAAGCACGGCGACGGCATGGCGGGGGCGAAGGATTTTGCGCCGTTCAACGCCATCGTGATTGCGGCCGCGTTTGCCGAGGTACCGCACGCCCTGCTGGCGCAGCTGGCCGACGGCGGGCGCCTGGTGATGCCGCTCGGCCACGCCACGCAGACGCTGTGCGTGGTCGAGCGCCAGGGCGATGCGTTCATCGAGCACCTGCTCGAAGGGGTGAAATTCGTCCCCCTGCTGCCGGGGGTGGCGTGATTAGGATGGCACCCGGGGGGGGCATGATCGGGGTGGTGGCTGGAGGGGGGGCGCGAGTCGCCTGGCTAGGCGTGATGCTGCTGGGGCTGGTTGCCTGCACCGCGTCCGGGCCAGCGCCGGTGAGCGATCGATCCCCGGCGCGCACCGCAGTCAAGTCCGTGGCACCGCGTCCCGCCACGCCGCAGATCGCGCTGTCCACCAACGGCCTGCATACCATACAGCGCGGCGATACGCTGTATGGCATCGCCTTTGCCAACGGTCTCGATTACCGCGAGATCGCCATCTGGAACCAGCTGGAATCGGCTGACCTCATTCTGGTCGGCCAGGTGCTGCGGCTGACGCCGCCGCCGGGCGCGGTCGAAATCAGGCCGCTCGACGACGAGCCCGTACCGAGCGCGCGCCCGCTGGCAGAGCCGCCTGTGCTGCGCGAACCGCAAGCGGTGTTGCTGGCGTATTCCGAAGCCAACTGGGCGCAGGCGTCGGGCGCGCGCCCGGTGACGGCGGTGGCGCCCGCTGCGGTCAGGCCGGCGCCTGTCGCAGTTGTGTCCCCGGCTCCGGCAACCGCTGCAAGCGGGGCGGTCGACAGCTGGCTGTGGCCGGTAGCCGGCACGCTGGCCGGGCGCTTTGGCGCAGCGGGCGGCAAGGGCATCGACATCGTGGGGCAGCGCAATGCGCCGGTGAAAGCGGTGGCGCCCGGCAAGGTGGTGTATAGCGGCAGCGGCCTGCGCGGTTATGGGCGGCTGCTGATCGTCAAGCATGCGGGCGAGTTTCTCTCGGCCTACGCGCACAACGAAACGATCCTGGTGAAGGAAGGCGACAGCGTGACCGCCGGGCAGAAGATTGCCCTGATGGGCGACAGCGACGCCGACCGGGTGAAACTGCATTTTGAAATCCGCCGTTATGGCAAACCGCTTGATCCCCTGAACTATCTGCCGGAGCGCTCATGAGCCGCAAACCCAGCGACGAATCGGATGACCTGACGCCTGACGAAGCCGAAGCAGAGCAACAGGCCGCTGCGGATACCAGCGAGGAACTGGCATCGGCCATCCTCGACGAGCCGCAGGTCGACGTCACCCAGTTGTATCTCAACGAAATCGGCCGCGCGCCGCTGCTGACCGCGCAAGAGGAAGTCGCGCTGGCGCGGCGCATCGTGCAGGGCGATTTTGAGGCGCGTCAGACCATGATCGAGCGCAATCTGCGGCTGGTGGTCAACATCGCCAAGCATTACGCCAACCGCGGGCTGACCCTGCTCGATCTGGTGGAGGAGGGCAATCTCGGCCTCATCCATGCGCTGGAAAAATTCGACCCCGAGCGCGGCTTCCGCTTTTCGACCTACGCTACCTGGTGGATCCGCCAGAACATCGAGCGCGCGATCATGAACCAGTCGCGCACCATCCGCCTGCCGGTGCACATCATCAAGGAGCTCAATATCTATCTGCGCGCCCAGCGCCATCTGGAAACGCATGGCGTGACCGACGCCACCTCGGACGACATCGCCGCGCTGACCGGGCATCCGGTCGAAGACGTGCGCCGCATCATGCGGCTGAATGAACGGGTGGCCTCGCTCGATGCGCCGCTTGACGTAGATCCCACGCTGTCGCTGGGCGAAGCGATCGCCGACGACAACACCCATCTGCCGGACGAAATGCTGCAGCTCGAAGAAATCGAGCATCACGTCCACGAATGGCTGACCCAGCTCAACGGCAAGCAGCGCTGGGTGATCGAGCGCCGTTTTGGTTTGAACAACTGCACGGCCTGCACGCTGGAAGATCTGGCGCTGGAGCTGCAGGTCACCCGCGAACGCGTGCGGCAGATCCAGATGGAATCCCTACGCGTGCTGCGGCAGGTGCTGCGGCGGCGCGGCGTCTCCAAAGACGAATTATTCTGACGCTGACGTCATGCCGCGCGTCGCCTACCTGACGCATCCCGATTGCCTGCGCCATGATGTCGGCCCCTGGCATCCGGAATCGCCCAAACGCCAGCAGGCGATCGACGCTGCCTTGCGCGCCGCCCCGTGGTTTGGCGAGCTGACAGAAATCGAAGCGCCGCAAGCCACCATCGAACAGCTGGCGCGCGCGCATGCCCGCGATCACATCGACGCCATGCGCAGTGCGATCCCGCACAGCGGCGTCGCCTGGCTCGATCCCGACACCGGTCTCAATCCGTTCAGCTGGAACGCCGCGCTGGCGGCGAGCGGCGCGGTGGTGCACGCGGTCGATGCCGTGATGGCGGGCGAGGCGAAGCGCGCTTTCTGCAACGTGCGCCCACCCGGTCACCACGCAGAAGCCGGCCGCGCGATGGGCTTCTGCCTGTTCAACAATATCGCGGTCGGCGTGAGGCACGCGCTGGCCGGGTACCCGATCGAGCGCATCGCCATCGTCGATTTCGATGTTCATCATGGCAACGGCACCGAAGCTATTTTCCGCGACGAGCCGCGGGTGTTGCTGTGTTCCAGTTTCCGTCACCCGTTCTACCCCTACAGCGGTGCGCAGCCGCACTCCGGCTACATTCCCGCGCCGCTGCCGCAGGGCGCGGACGGCGTGCAGTTCCGTGCGGCCGTCGAACAGCATTTTCTGCCTGCGCTGGAGGCGTTCCGGCCGCAGCTGATTTTCATCTCGGCCGGCTTCGACGCCCACCGCGATGACCCCCTCGGCGGCCTCAATCTGCTCGAAGCCGATTATGCCTGGATCACCCGTGAGCTGTGCGTGCTGGCCGACTGCCACGCCGACGGGCGCGTGGTGTCGGTGCTTGAAGGCGGCTATGACCTGGGCGCGCTCGGACGCTGCGCGGTGGCGCATGTGGGGGCCATGCAGTGATCGCCTGGTCGCAGATTGATACCGTCTTCCTCGACATGGACGGCACCCTGCTGGACTTGCATTTCGACAATCATTTCTGGCTGGAGCATATGCCGTGTCGCTATGCCGAATATCACGGCCTCGCGCCGGAAAAGGCACGCGCGCATCTCACCGCGCATTACGCGCGCCACAGCGGCACGCTCAACTGGTACTGCCTGGATTTCTGGAGCAGCGAACTCGCGCTCGATATCGTGCAGCTGAAGGAGGAGGTCGCGCACCTCATTGCGGTGCGCCCGGACGTGCCGGCATTTCTGCAGGCGGTGCGTGCGTCGGGACGCCGGGTGGTGATGGTGACCAACGCGCATCCCAAGAGCCTCGACCTGAAAATGCGCGAAACCCGGATCGACGCCTATTTTGACGCGCTGATCTCGTCCCATCAAGTCGGCCTGCCCAAGGAACACCCGGATTTCTGGCAGGCTTTGCAGGCGATCGAACCGTATGACAAGCGCCGCACCCTGTTCGTCGACGACAGCCTGCCGGTGCTGAAGAGTGCGCAGGCTTATGGCATCGCCCACCTGCTGGCGGTGTGCAACCCGGACTCGCGGCAGCCGCACAAGGATTGCGGCGACTTCACCGGCATCACCAGCTTTGCGCAGGTGATCCCGGGCGAATAAGGCGCAGGCCGGCGGGGTCAGTTCCCGGCGACTTCCCGGCTGACCCGTTCGATCAGCACCGCCGCGCCGACCGTGCGGCCCTCGGCGGCAAGAATGTTATAGGTACGGCACAGCGCGCCGAGGTCCATCACCTCGAGCCCGATGCGCGCATCCATCAGCGCACGCGTGAGCGAGGGGTGGGGAAAGCGCAGGCGGGTGCCGGTGCCCAGCAGCAGGATATCCAGTTCGCGATGGGCGACCCATTCGAAATGGGCAGCGGTCAGCGCGTCAAAATCAAGGCCGGCCCAGGGGGCGATCTCGACGCCGCGCGCGGTCAGCAGCAGGCTGGCTTCGTGGCGATGGCCGTTGATGAGGACATGGTCGTCGCCATAACCGGTGAACAGCAGCTGACTGGCGTCGGTGTTGAGGTGCAGTTTCATGATGAAACCATAGCAGATTCAATGAAATCCGGGTGTCACCAGCTGCAACTGCGTTTGCCGGGGCAGGGCGCCTCCGGTAAAATTGCGCATTTCCCAAGGCGTTGTTTTGCCTTGGTTTTGCGCAGGTTGACCAGGAAGCTCGCCATGACGGCTGACAACAAGCCACGCTTACGCACCATTCACAAATCGTCCAAGCTCGACAATGTCTGCTACGACATCCGCGGACCAGTGATGGCGCGCGCCCGGCAGATGGAGGAAGAAGGCCATCGCATCATCAAGCTGAACATCGGCAATCCGGCGCCGTTCGGCTTCGAGGCGCCCGAGGAAATCGTGCAGGACGTGATCCTGAACCTGCCGAATGCCTCGGGCTACAGCGATTCCAGGGGGCTCTTTTCGGCACGCAAGGCGATCATGCACGAGACCCAGCGCAAGGGCATTCCCGGGGTGCAGATCGACGACATCTTCATCGGCAACGGCGCCTCCGAGCTGATCGTGATGGCGATGCAGGCACTCCTGAACAACGGCGACGAGGTGTTGGTACCGGCGCCTGATTACCCCTTGTGGACCGCGGCGGTGAGCCTCGGCGGCGGCAAGCCGCGCCATTACCTGTGCGACGAGGGCGCCGGCTGGTTGCCCGATCTGGACGACATCCGTGCCAAGATCACGCACAACACGCGCGCCATCGTCATCATCAACCCGAACAATCCGACCGGCGCGCTGTACCCGACCGAATTCTTGCTGGAAATCCTGGAAATCGCGCGGCAGCACCAGCTGATTGTGTATGCCGACGAAATCTACGACAAGGTCCTGTTCGATGGCGTGGTGCATACCTCGATCGGCTCGCTGGCAGACGACGTGCTGGTGGTGACCTTAAACGGCCTGTCGAAGAACTACCGCGCCTGCGGCTATCGCTCGGGCTGGCTGATCGTGTCGGGCGACAAGCGCCACGCCAGGGATTATCTGGAAGGCCTCAACATGCTGGCGTCGATGCGCCTTTGTTCCAACGTGCCGGGGCAGTATGCGATCCAGACCGCGCTCGGCGGCTACCAGAGCATCAACGATCTGGTCGCGCCGAGCGGGCGGCTGACCCGTCAGCGCGACCTGGCGCACGAGCTGCTGACCCTGATTCCCGGCGTCAGCTGCGTGAAGCCCAAGGCGTCGATGTATCTGTTCCCTCGGCTCGACCCCAAGCTCTACCCCATCCACGACGACCAGAAGTTCATCCTCAACCTGCTGGAAGAGGAACGCGTGCTGGTGGTGCAGGGCACCGGCTTCAACTGGCCCAAGCCCGATCATATCCGGGTGGTGTTCCTGCCGCACGAAGAAGATTTGACCGAGGCGATTTCGCGCATGAGCCGGTTCCTCGACCGCCAGCGTGGCCATCGCTGATTTTTTATCCGCGAATACCCAATAGGCATAAAGGACGCGAAGAGACGCGAAGCAAATTCACACGAAGATCAGCCATGAAGGATTCGGGTCTTCCAGGTTTTCTTCGCGCTTCTTCGCGACCTTCGCGGATATGTACATTTTGACTGAGATTAATCAATGAAACCCATCAACGTCGGCCTGCTGGGCTTGGGAACGGTTGGCGGCGGCACGCTCACCGTGCTGCGCCGCAATGCCGAAGAAATCACCCGCCGCGCCGGGCGCGAAATCCGCGTGGTCCGCGCGGCGGTGCGCAATATCGACAAGGCACAGGCGCTGGCGGGCGATCTGCCGCTGACAACCAATCCGTTCGATGTGGTCGATGATCCCAACATCGACATCGTGGTCGAACTCATCGGCGGCCTGGAGCCGGCGCGCGAACTGGTGATGCAGGCGATCGCCAACGGCAAGCACGTGGTCACCGCCAACAAGCATCTGGTCGCCAAGTACGGCAACGAAATCTTTGCGGCGGCGCAGGCCAAGGGCGTGATGGTCGCGTTCGAAGCGGCGGTCGGGGGCGGCATTCCCATCATCAAGGCGCTGCGCGAAGGCCTCACCGCCAACCGCATCGAGTGGCTGGCCGGCATCATCAACGGCACCAGCAATTTCATTCTCACCGAAATGCGCGACAAGGGCGCGGCCTTCGAGGACGCGCTGAAAGAAGCGCAGCGGCTGGGCTACGCCGAAGCCGACCCGACCTACGACATCGAGGGCATCGACGCCGCGCACAAACTCACCATCCTGTCGGCGATCGCCTTCGGCATCCCGATGCAGTTCGATCGCGCCTACACCGAAGGCATCTCGAAACTCACGCGCGAGGACGTGCAGTACGCTGAGGAACTGGGTTACCGCATCAAGCTCCTGGGCATCGCCCGCCGCGCCGAAAACGGCATCGAGCTGCGCGTGCATCCCACGCTGATTCCCGAGCGCCGCCTGATCGCCAACGTCGACGGCGCGATGAATGCCGTGCTGGTGAAGGGCGACGCCGTCGGGTCGACGCTGTATTATGGTGCGGGCGCCGGCGCCGAGCCGACTGCATCCGCCGTGGTCGCCGATCTGGTCGACGTGACCCGCCTGCACACCGCCGACCCGCATCACCGCGTGCCGCATCTGGCGTTCCAGCCGGACCAGCTGGCCGACACGCCGATCCTGCCGATGGACGAGGTGCGCACCGCGTATTACCTGCGCCTGCGCGCCTTCGACCGTCCCGGCGTGCTGGCCGACATCACCCGCATTCTGGCCGACGGCGACATCTCGATCGACGCCATGGTGCAGAAGGAGCCTGCCGAAGGCGAGGAGCAGGTCAACATTATCCTGCTGACCCACATCACGGTGGAAAAGAACATCAACGCGGCGATCGCCAAGATCGAGGCGCTCGACACCGTGGTGGGGCAGGTGATGCGCATCCGCCTCGAAGAACTGGCGGCCAAATAAATGAACTACCTCAGCACGCGCGGGCTGGCACCGCAATTACGCTTCTCCGAAATCCTGCTCGGCGGGCTGGCCAGCGACGGCGGCCTGTATGTGCCGGAACGCTATCCGCGTTTTACCGAAGCCGAACTGGCGGCGATGCGCGGCATGAATTACCGCGAACTGGCCTTCGCCGTACTGTCGGGCCTGATCGACGACATCCCGCACGACGACCTGCGCGCGCTGATCGACAAGACCTACACCGCGCAGGTCTACCGCTACGCCAATCCGGGCGAGAACGCGGAAGACATCACTCCGCTGAAAACGCTGGAACCTGGCTTGCACGTGCTGGCGCTGTCGAACGGCCCGACGCTGGCGTTCAAGGACATGGCGATGCAGCTGCTCGGCAACCTGTTCGAGTACGTGCTGGCAAAGACCGGCGGCGAGCTTAACATTCTCGGCGCCACCTCCGGCGACACCGGTTCCGCCGCCGAGTACGCGATGCGCGGCAAGCGCGGCATCCGGGTTTTCATGCTGTCGCCCGAGCACGGCATGACGCGTTTCCAGCAGGCGCAGATGTATGCTCTGCAGGACGCCAACATTTACAACCTCGTCATTCGCGGCGTGTTCGACCAGTGCCAGGACATCGTCAAGGCGGTGTCTAACGATCTCGATTTCAAGACGCACCACCACATCGGTGCGGTCAACTCGATCAACTGGGCGCGCGTCGCGGCGCAGAGCGTGTATTACTTCAAGGCCTATTTCGCGGCGACGCACAGCAACGACCAGAGCGTGTCGTTCTCGGTGCCGTCGGGCAACTTCGGCAACGTCTGCGCCGGCCACATCGCGCGCCAGATGGGGCTGCCGATCAACAAGCTGATCGTCGCCACCAACGAAAACGACGTACTCGACGAGTTCTTCAAGACCGGCGTCTACCGTCCGCGCCCGGAAACACAACACACCTCCAGCCCGTCGATGGATATCTCCAAGGCATCCAACTTCGAGCGTTTCGTGTTCGACCTGTCGGGGCGCGACGCCGCCAAAATCCGCAGCCTGTGGGGCGCGGTCGAATCGGGCGGCAGTTTCGATCTGAAAGTCGACGGCCTGTTCGAGCGCGTGGCCGATTTCAGCATGGTGTCGGGTTCCAGCAGCCACGCCAACCGCATGGACACCATCCGCACGGTGTACGAGGTGTACGGCACGATGATCGACCCGCACACCGCCGACGGCCTGAAAGTGGGGCTGGAGCACCGCGAGCCCGGCGTGCCGCTGGTCTGCATGGAAACCGCGCAGCCCGCCAAGTTCGAGGACGCGATCCGCGAAGCGCTCGGCATCGAGCCGGTGCGCCCGGCCGACCTCGCCGACCTCGAAACGCTGCCGCAGAAAAAGCACGTCATGGACGCCGACGTCAATGCGGTCAAGCAATTCATCGTCGGCCACGCGGGCTGACCACCGATCCGGCCGCGCGACGGCGATGAATCGTCCGGACGACGCTGTCGAGCGTGCGCAAACACCCGGGTTGTTCGCCGAACTGGTGGCGCGGGTGCAGGTCTGCACGGTCTGTGCCGCCTACCTGCCGTATCCGCCGCGCCCCATTTTTCGCGCTTCGCCCACTGCCCGCCTTTTGATCGTCGGCCAGGCGCCGGGGCGGCGCGTGCACGAAACCGGCATTCCGTGGAACGATCCCTCGGGCGACTTGTTGCGGCAGTGGCTTGGCATGACGCGCGAGCAGTTCTATGACGTCTCGCGCATCGCCATCGTCCCCGCCGGCCTGTGCTATCCCGGCACGGTGAACGGCAGCGACCTGCCGCCACGCCCGGAATGCGCACCGCTGTGGCATCCGCCGCTGCGCGCGGCCATGCCCGAAATAAGGCTCACCCTGCTGATCGGCGCCTATGCCCAGGCGTATTACCTCGGCCCGCGCCGCGGCCGCACACTGGCCGAAACGGTCGCCGCCTGGCGCGATTTTGCCCCGGACTTTTTGCCGCTGCCCCATCCCAGCCCGCGCAACCGCCGGTGGTTGAAACAAAATCCTTGGTTCGAAGCCGAGGTCTTGCCCACGTTGCGCGAACGGGTTGGAGCCGCGCTGGCGACAGGCGATAATGGTGGCACACAAGACTAGCTCCAGAATTCCCTTCCTTACAGGATTTGATCCGCATGAAACTCGTCACCTCGCTCACCAGCCCCTATGGCCGCAAAGCCCGTGTGGTGCTGCTGGAAAAGAAAATTCCTTTTCAGCTTCAGGTCGAAAACCCATGGCTGCCCGATAGCCCCGTTCCCAGTCTTAACCCGCTCGGCAAGGTGCCGGTGCTGGTGCTGGAGGATGGTGTCAGCGTGTTCGATTCGCGCGTCATCGTCGAGTACCTCGACCATGTCAGCCCGGTGGCGCACCTGATTCCGGCCGAACCGAAAAGCCGCATGATCGTACGCGGCGTCGAAGCCCTGGCCGATGGTGTCACCGACGCCGCGGTGGCGGTGTATCTGGAAAAGAAACGTGCGCCCGAACAGCAGAGCAGCGACTGGCTGGTGCTGCAGGAAAAAACGCTGTTTCGCGGGCTGGAGGCTTTGTCTGAAGCGCTGGGTGAAAACCCCTGGTACCTAGGCAACAGCATGACGCTGGCCGATGTCACCTGCGGCTGCATGCTGGGTTATCTGGAACTGCGCTTCCCCGAAATCGGCTGGCGCACTGCGCATCCCAATCTGGCGAAACTCGCCGACAAGCTGGCGACACGCGCATCGTTCAAGGAAACGGTGCCGGTCATCTGAACGGAGAAATGTCATGGCCCACGCGGTAGCGACTCTGGCAGGCGGATGTTTCTGGTGCATCGAGTCGGTGTTCAACCGGCTGCGCGGTGTGGAATCCGCGGTGTCGGGCTACATGGGCGGGCACACGGCGAACCCCACTTATAAGGACATCTGCAACGGCGACACCGGCCATGCCGAAGTGGTGCAGGTGAGCTTCGACCCGGCCGAAATTTCCTACCGTGAGCTGCTGGAAATCTTCTTTACCCTGCACAATCCGACCCAGCTCAATCGCCAGGGCAACGACGTCGGAACTCAGTATCGCTCGGCGATTTTCTGGCACACGCTGGAGCAGAAAGCCGAAGCGGAAGCGGTGATCGCCGAGCTCACCGTAGTCAAACAGTTCGACGCGCCCATCGTGACCGAAGTGACCGAGGCGACGACGTTCTATCCCGCCGAGGAGTCTCACCAGGGCTACTTCGAGCTGAATCCCTATCAGCCCTACTGCCAGTTTGTGGTGGCGCCGAAGGTGGCCAAAGCGCGGGCAAAATTCGCCACGCGCCTTAAAGACTGAAGCGGCTCACTTTCCGCTTTTCACCCACGAATCCTTCAGCGTCACCGTGCGGTTGAACACCGGCGCGCCGGGTTTTGAATCGACGCGGTCGGCGACGAAGTAGCCGTGACGCTCGAACTGGAAGCGGTCTTCGGCGGCAGCGCCCTTCAGAGCAGGTTCCAATTGCGCGCGGATGATGCGCACCGAATCGGCATTGATGTCGTCGAGAAATTCGCCGCTGGCCTGGCCGGGTTGCGCGGTCTTGAACAGGCGGTCGTATAGCCGCACTTCGGCTGCATAAGCGTGCGCGGCGGACACCCAGTGGATGTTGCCCTTGACCTTGACCGAATCGGCGCCCGGGGTGCCGGATTTGGTGTCGGGCAGGTAGTCGCAGTGCACCGCGGTGATGGTGTCGTCGGCGTCCTTGTCGCAGCCGGTGCAGGTGACGACGTAGCCGTAGCGCAGCCGCACCGTGTTGCCGGGGAACAGGCGGAAATAGCCCTTGGGCGGGGTTTCCACAAAGTCCTCGCGCTCGATCCACAACTCTCTTGAAAACGGCACCGCGCGCTTGCCCAGGTCGGGCTGCTGTGGGTGGTTGGGGGCGAAGCAGTCTTCCGACTGCCCCTCCGGATAGTTGTCGATGATGAGTTTCACCGGATCGAGTACAGCGATGCGGCGCAGCGCACTGTCGTTCAGCACGTCGCGCTGGCATTCCTCGAACACGCTGTAGTTGATCCAGCCGTCGGACTTGGAGACGCCGATGCGGTCGGTGAAGCGCTTGAAGCCTTCCGCCATGTAGCCGCGGCGGCGCGCGCCGACCAGGGTGGGCAGGCGCGGATCGTCCCAGCCGCTGACGTGCTTTTCGTCGACCAGCTGGATCAGCTTGCGCTTCGACAGCACGACGTAGGTCAGATTCAAGCGTGCGAATTCGATCTGCTGCGGCAGCGGCCGGGTGAAGAAGCCGCCGTCGGCCAGCTTGTCGAGCAGCCAGTCGTAGAACGGCCGCTGGTCCTCGAATTCCAGCGTGCAGATCGAGTGCGTGATGTGCTCGATCGCGTCCTCGATCGGGTGGGCGTAGGTGTACATCGGGTAGATGCACCAGGTGTCGCCGGTGTTGTGGTGGTGCGCTCTTTTGATTCGATAAATCGCCGGGTCGCGCAGGTTGATGTTGGGCGTGGCCATGTCGATCTTCGCGCGCAGCACATGCGCTCCATCGGCGAATTCGCCGGCGCGCATCGCACGGAACAGCGCCAGGTTCTCGTCCACGCCTCGACTGCGGTAGGGGCTGTCCTTGCCCGGTTCGGTCAGCGTGCCGCGATACGCGCGCATCTCGTCGACGGACAGCGAATCGACGTAGGCGTGGCCGGCCTGGATCAGGTACTCGGCGCAGGCGTACATGGTGTCGAAATAATTCGACGCAAAGTGGAGGTGCGAACCCCAGTCGAAGCCCAGCCATTTCACCGATTCGAGGATAGCGTCGACGTATTCCTGGCTTTCTTTTTCCGGATTGGTGTCGTCGAAGCGCAGGTGGCACACCCCGCCGTAGTCGCGTGCAAGGCCGAAGTTCAGGAAGATTGACTTGGCATGGCCCAGGTGCAGATAGCCGTTGGGCTCGGGCGGAAAGCGCGTTTCCACGCGGCCACCCCATTTCCCGGCGGCGTTCTGCTCGTCGATGATATTGCGGATGAAGTTGGCGGCGGGGGCGGGTGTGTTGTCGTGCGACATGATGGGAAGTGAAGCTTGAAAGCAAGAATTGTAGCGGGTTCAGGTGATGATGCCGCCGCCGAGACATACCTCGCCGTCGTACAAGACGACCGACTGGCCGGGCGTGACCGCCCATTGTGGGGTGTCGAACGCGAGTTCCAGCGTGTCGTCGTCGAGCCGGGTGATGCGGCAGGGCGCGTCGGTCTGGCGATAGCGGGTCTTCGCGGTGTAGGGTTTGTCGGGGTCGGGGGCGACGCCGCTGATCCAGTTGAGCTGGCCGGCAGCGAGGGTGGAGCGCAGCAGCAGCGGATGGCCGTGTCCCTGCACCACGGTCAGTGTGTTGCTGGTCATGTCCTTGGCGGCGACAAACCAGGGTTCCGTGTTGCCGTCCTTTTGCCCGCCGATGCCGAGGCCCTGCCGCTGCCCCAGCGTGTAATACATCAGGCCCTGATGCTGGCCGACCACACGGCCTTCGGGCGTTTTCACCTCGCCGGGGTTGCGCGGCAGATAGCGCTCGAGGAACTCGCGGAAGGGGCGCTCGCCGATGAAGCAGATGCCAGTGCTGTCTTTCTTGGCGGCGTTGGGCAGGCCGATCTGCGCGGCGATCCTGCGCACCTCGGGCTTGGGCAGCCGGGCGAGCGGAAACAGCGCGGGGCGGATCTGCGCCTGGCTAAGGCGATACAGGAAATAGCTCTGGTCCTTGTTGTCATCCGCCGCTCTCAATAGCGTGGCGCGGCCGGCGGCGTCCTCGCCCTTGCCGACGTAATGCCCGGTGGCGATGAACTTGGCACCGCGCGCGATGGCGTCGTCGAGGAAGGCCCTGAACTTGATTTCGGCGTTGCACAGCACGTCCGGGTTGGGGGTGCGCCCGGCCTGGTATTCGGCGAGAAAATAGCTGAACACGCGCTCCTTGTATTCGGCGGCGAAATTCACCGCATCGACCTCGATGCCGAGCACGTCGGCCACCGCCAGCACGTCGAGAAAATCCTGGAGCGCGGTGCAGTGCCCGGTGTTGTCGTCATCGTCCCAGTTTTTCATGAAAACGCCGAGCACGTCGTAACCCTGCTGTTTCAACAGATAGGCGGCGACGGCGGAATCAACGCCGCCCGACATCCCTACGACGACCTTAGTCATGTGCGCATCCTGTGTCATCGCGAGGCGAAGCCGAAGCAATCCATTTCGGCCGATGGGTGGACAATTTTCTGGATTGCTTCGCCACTTCGATCCTCGCAATGACAGAAATGGAATTCATTGGTGTGCAACGAAATCGAGCGGAAAGCGCCGCCCCCCCAGATGGTCCTGCACGCAGCGCATCACCAGCGGGCTGCGGTGGGGGATGGGGCTGGCGGCGAGCTCAATCGGCGTCAGCCACACGGCGCGCACGATGCCGTGATCCAGCGTGCGTTCGGCGTCGAAGCCGGCGACCCGGCAGACATAGGCAAAGCGCAGATAGGTGATGTCGCGGCGCGGGTAGTGCGTGCTGTAGCAGCCCAAGAGCGCGAGCGGTTCGATGTGATGCGCGGTTTCCTCCAGCGTTTCGCGGCGCACCGCGTCAAGCAGCGTTTCGCCGCGCTCCCAGTGGCCGGCGGGCTGGTTGAGGCGCAAGCCTTCGGCGGTGTGTTCCTCCACCAGCAGGAATTTACCTTCTTTTTGGACAAGAGCGGCGACGACCACGTGCGGGGTCCAGAGTTCAGACATGCAGTTCTTTCCATTCTCCGGGCTGCAAGGCGCCCAGGGTCCATTCGCCGACTGCGGCGCGGATCAGGCGCAGGGTGGGGTATCCGATCTTCGCCGTCATTCGCCGCACCTGGCGATTTTTCCCTTCACGAATGACGAGTTCGATCCAGCTGGTCGGGATGGCCTGGCGAAAGCGGATCGGCGGGTTGCGCGGACACAGGCCGGCGGGTTCGTCAATCAAACGCACCTGCGCCGGGCGGGTGACGTAGTCGCCGAGGTCGACGCCGTGGCGCAGCGGTTCCAGCGCCGCGTCGTCGGGCGTGCCCTCGATCTGGGCCCAGTAGGTTTTGGGCAGCTTGTGACGGGGATCGGCAATACGGCTCTGGGTCGCGCCGTCATCGGTTAAAATCAGCAGGCCTTCGCTGTCAGCATCCAGCCGCCCGGCCGCATACACGCCGGGCACGGTGAGGTGGTCGCGCAGACCCTGCCAGCGCCCCTCGGGGGTGAACTGGCTCAGCACGCCGTAGGGTTTGTTGAACAGGATCAATCGCGCCACGCTGAGAGACGAACTTCGCTAGAAGAATTCAATTTAAATGAACGCACTCATTTTACCCTTACACGAGCCATCCCCATGACTTATCAGCACATCCAGATTCCCGCCGCGGGCAAAAAAATCACCGCCAACGCCGACAACACGTTGAACGTGCCCGACACCCCCATCATCCCCTTTATCGAAGGCGACGGCACCGGCGTCGACATCACCCCGGCGATGCGCCAGGTGGTCGACGCGGCGGTGGCCAAGGCTTACGGCGGCAACAAGCAGATCGCCTGGATGGAGGTGTATGCCGGCGAGAAGGCGGTCAAGGTCTACGGTGGCGACCAGTGGCTGCCGGACGAGACCGTGCAGGCGGTGAAGGACTACGTGATCTCGATCAAGGGCCCGCTCACCACGCCGACCTCGGGCGGCATGCGCTCGCTCAACGTCGCACTGCGCCAGATGCTGGACCTCTACGTGTGCCTGCGCCCGGTGCGCTACTTCACCGGCGTGCCCAGCCCGGTGAAAGCCCCGGAAAAGGTCGACATGGTGATTTTCCGCGAGAACACCGAGGACATTTATGCCGGCATCGAGTGGGAAGCCAATTCCGAGGCGGTGCAGAAAGTTATCGCGTTTCTGCAGCAGGAAATGGGCGTGAATAAAATCCGCTTCCCCGAGACCTCGGCCATCGGCATCAAGCCGGTCTCGATCGAGGGCTCGGAGCGGCTGATCCGCAGGGCGATCCAGTACGCCATCGACAACAAGCGCAAGTCGGTGACCCTGGTGCACAAGGGCAACATCATGAAGTTCACCGAGGGCGGCTTCAAGAAGTGGGGCTACGAGCTCGCCGCGCGCGAATTCGGCGCCACGCTGATCGACGAGGGCCCGTGGATGAAGCTACCCGAGAAATATGGGAGTGGCGGCATCGTCATCAAGGACGTCATCGCCGACGCCTTCCTGCAGCAGATCCTGCTGCGTCCGGATGAGTACGACGTCATCGCCACGCTGAATCTGAACGGCGACTACATTTCCGACGCGTTGGCGGCGGAAGTCGGCGGCATCGGCATCGCGCCGGGGGCGAACCTGTCCGACACCGTGGCGATGTTCGAGGCCACCCACGGCACCGCGCCCAAGTATGCGGGCAAGGATTACGTCAACCCGGGTTCGCTGATCCTGTCGGCCGAAATGATGCTGCGCCATCTCGGCTGGGTCGAGGCCGCCGACCTCATCATTGCCAGCATGGGAAAAGCCATCGCCGCGAAAACCGTGACCTACGACTTTGCGCGCCTGATGGACGGCGCGACCGAGGTGAAATGCTCGCAATTTGCCGAGGCGATGGTGGCGAAGATGTAAGACTTGCTTCGACAACAAAAAACCCCGCCTCGGCGGGGTTTTTTGTATCAACCCAACAACTCAACCCTGGGGCTGGATGTTGGAAGCCTGCTTGCCCTTGGGGCCCTGGGTGACTTCGAAGCTGACTTTCTGACCTTCTTTCAAAGTCTTGAAGCCGCTGGTCTCGATGGCGGAAAAATGTGCGAAGACATCCTCGCCGCCGTCATCGGGGGTGATGAAGCCAAAACCTTTGGCGTCGCTGAACCACTTGACCGTACCTGTTGCCATTCAAACTTCCTCCTTGGCGTAAAACTGAACATAACCGCGATAAGCACAATTGCGCTGGCGGATGACATGACGGCATGATTCTATTGGCCGTCGGTCTGAATTCAAGCGCGCTACCCGGTGATGCCCCTGCGGTAATGCCAAACCTCTACGGTTCTTGAAACCAAACTCTTTCCTTTTTACTACCGCGCATGCGTTTTTTCAAGAGGAAATCATGAAAAAACAAGGGGCTCGACTGGACTGTGGTTTTCTTTCAACCAACGGAGGGGACGCGATGAAGAAAACAGACCTTGATCGGTCGTGTCGCAGCCGTTTTTGTGGCGTCCTTGCAAGATGCAGCCATCCTGATTGATGCGGTAGCATAAGCAGCATGCGCACCACTTGGGACATCTTCTGCAACGTCGTCGACAACTATGGCGACATCGGCATCGCCTGGCGGCTGGCGCGCGGGCTGGTCAACGAGCATGGCCTGGCCGTGCGGCTGTGGGTGGATGATCTGCACGTGTTTCAGCGCATCTGGCCCGCGATTGACCCGAATGCAGCAGAACAGTCCTGCGAGGGGGTGACGGTCTGTGCCTGGCGCGCGCCGTTTGCGGCAACCGAGCCGGCGCAGGTGGTGCTCGAGGCCTTTGGCTGCGCCTTGCCGGAAGCCTTTTTGACCGCGATGAGCGCGCAGTCGCCGCCGCCGGTCTGGATCAATCTTGAATACCTGAGCGCCGAGCCTTGGGTGGCCGAACACCACGGCCTGCCGTCGCCGCACCCGCGCTTGCCGCTGACCAAGCATTTTTTCTTTCCGGGCTACACGCCGGACACCGGCGGCTTGCTGGCCGAGGCGGATCTGGCCGAGCGGCGGGCCGCGTTTGTGCGTGCCGAGACCCCCGCGTTCTGGCGCCAGTTCGGGCTGGACACGCCGCATCCGGATGAATTGCGGGTGTCGCTGTTCGCTTACGAAAACCCTGCGCTCCCCGATCTGCTCGACGCCTGGGTAGCCGACACGCGTCCCGTCACCTGCCTGGTGCCGGAAGGCCGGCTGATCCCGCAACTGGCGGATTGGCTCGCCGTTTCCAGTTTGCCGGCGGGCGAGGTGCATCGGCGTGGCGCCTTGCGGCTGCACGTCCTGCCGTTTCTGAATCAGGATGCGTACGACCACCTGTTGTGGGCGTGCAAGCTGAATTTCGTGCGCGGCGAGGATTCCTGCGTGCGCGCACAGTGGGCAGCGCGCCCGCTGGTATGGCAGGCCTATCCGCAGGTCGGGAATGTGCACTGGGACAAAGTGAACGCCCTGCTGGTTCACTACACGGAATGGCTGGATCGCGCAGCTGCGCGGGCGGTGACGGATATATGGCAGCACTGGAACGGCATCCCGGCCGCGGACAACATGGCGGCCTGCTGGGCCGCGTGGCGGGCGCAGCAGGCCGCCATCGAGCAGCATGCGGGCGCCTGGTGTGACCGTCTCAGGCTGGCCGGACGACTCACGGATAAGCTGGTGGATTTTGCGGAAAATAAGATAAAATGTCGGGTTTTCTCAAACCCTTAGCGCTCTCGCAGCAGGATACATCCATGAAAATCGCACAGGAACTCCGCGCCGGCAACGTCGTGATGGTCGGCAAAGATCCGATGGTGGTGCAAAAGGCCGAATTCTCGAAATCGGGCCGTAATTCCTCCGTCGTCAAAATGAAACTGAAGAACCTGCTCACCGGCGCCGGAACCGAATCGGTTTACCGCGCCGACGACAAGTTCGAAACCGTCAACCTCGACCGCAAGGAATGCACCTATTCCTACTTCGCCGATCCGCTGTATGTGTTCATGGACAGCGAATACAACCAGTATGAAATCGAAGCCGACAACCTTGGCGACGCGCTGAATTATCTGGACGACGGCATGCCGGTCGAAGTCGTGTTCTACGACGGCAAGGCGATCTCGGTCGAAATGCCGACCACCGTCGTGCGTGAAGTCGAATACACCGAACCTGCCGTGCGCGGCGACACCTCGGGCAAGGTGATGAAGCCTGCACGCATCAAGCCCACCGGGTTTGAGCTGCCGGTGGCCGCGTTCGTCGATATCGGCGACATGATCGAGATCGACACCCGCACCAACGAATTCAAGCGCCGCGCCAACTAAATTCCAGCGTTTGTTTCAAACATAAAGGCAGCTTCG
Organism: Thiobacillus sp.; assembly: GCA_030680405.1. Lineage (GTDB taxonomy): Bacteria > Pseudomonadota > Gammaproteobacteria > Burkholderiales > Thiobacillaceae > Thiobacillus. The sequence continues at coordinate 32,259 of JAUXVT010000061.1, forward strand.
GCTGCCTTTTGTTTTTGGTCGTCTTGTTTTTAGTCGTCCGCCGCCGGCGTTAAAATAGCCCCCTGCTTTTCTGCTCCCCTCCCATGACTGACCCGCATTTCATCCACCTTCGCCTGCACACCGAGTATTCCGTCGCCGATGGCCTGGTGCGGGTGGACGAGGCGGTCAAGCGCGCGCGCGAGTCGGCCATGCCTGCACTTGGGGTGAGCGATCTTTCCAACACCTTCGGCTGGGTGAAGTTCTATCGTGCCGCGCGCGCTGCCGGCATCAAGCCGATATTCGGCTGCGACGTGTGGGTGACGAATGCCGCGGACAGAAATCGGCCATCGCGACTGGTGCTGCTGGTGCAGCACCGCGAAGGCTATCGCCGCCTGTGCGAACTGCTCACCCGTGCGTACCAGGAAAACATGCATCGCGGCCGCGCCGAGATCGATCCCGCCTGGCTGGCCGAAGGCGCCGACGGCCTGCTGGCGCTGTCGGGCGGCGACGCCGGCAACGTCGCGCAGGCGATCCTCGACGACAAGCCCGATGCCGCGCGCGCCGCAGCCAAAGCCTGGGCCGCGCTGTTTCCCGGGCGCTTTTACCTGGAATTGCAACGCTTCGGCCAGCCGCACACCGAGCGCCTGATCGACGGCCTGCTCGACATCGGCGCGGCGCTGAATCTGCCGTCGGTGGCCACTCATCCGATCCAGTTCATCGCGCCGGACGACTTCAAGGCGCACGAGGCGCGCGTCTGCATCGCCGAGGGCCTGATGCTGGGCGACCCGCGCCGCCCGCGCCCGTTCACCGCCGAGCAGTACTTCAAGACGCCGGACGAGATGGCGGAACTGTTCGCCGACCTGCCCGAAGCACTCGCCAACAGCGTGGAAATCGCCAAGCGCTGCAACCTCACGCTGGAACTCGGCCATAGCAAGCTGCCCGACTTCCCCACCCCCGACGGCATGAGTCTTAACGACTACATGCGGCAGCGTTCCTTCGAGGGCCTGCATGAACGCATGGCCCATCTCTATCCCGATGAAGCCCTGCGCGCCGCTAAGCTGCCCGAATACGTAGCGCGGCTCGAATTCGAGCTAGAAACCATCGTTATGATGGGCTTCCCCGGCTACTTCCTCATCGTGTCCGACTTCATCAACTGGGCCAAGAACAACGGCGTGCCGGTGGGGCCGGGTCGCGGCTCCGGCGCGGGCTCGCTGGTGGCGTACTGCCTCGGCATCACCGACCTCGACCCGCTGCGCTACGACCTGCTGTTCGAGCGCTTCCTCAACCCCGAGCGGGTGTCGATGCCCGACTTCGACGTCGACTTCTGCCAGGACGGGCGCGACCGCGTGATCCAGTACGTGAAGGACAAGTACGGCCATGCGGCGGTGTCGCAGATCGTCACCTTCGGCACCATGGCGGCCAAGGCGGTGCTGCGCGACGTCGGCCGCGTGCTCGACCTGCCGTACCTCTTCGTCGACAAGTTCGTCAAGCTGGTGCCCAACGAGCTTGGCATTTCGCTCGCCGAGGCGCGCGAGAAGGAACCGCAGATCGACGAGCGCGCCAGCAACGAGGAGGAGCTCGCCGAATTGCTGCCGCTGGCGGAAAAGCTCGAGGGCATCACCCGTAACGTTGGCATGCACGCGGGCGGGGTGCTGATCGCGCCGGGCAGGCTCACCGATTTCTGTCCGCTATACCAGGCCGAAGGCTCTGAAGCGGCGGTGTCGCAGTTCGACAAGGACGACGTTGAGGCGATCGGCCTGGTCAAGTTCGACTTTCTCGGCCTGCGCACGCTGACGATCCTGGCGGAAGCGGTGCGCTTCGTGCAGCGCCATGAAGACCGCACCGATTTCCGGCTGGAAGACCTGCCGCTCGACGATCCGGCGGTGTACAAGCTGTTTGCCGACGGCAACACCACGGCGGTGTTCCAGTCCGAATCGCGCTCGGCCAAGGATCTGGAGAAACGCCTCAAGGGCGACTGCTTCGAGGACATCATCGCGCTGATGGCGCTGAACCGGCCGGGGCCGCTCGGCTCGGGCATGGTGGACGACTTCATCGCGCGCAAGCAGGGCAAGCAGAAGCCCGAATATTTCCACCCTGACCTCGAAGCGGTGCTGAAACCGACCTACGGCATCATCGTCTACCAGGAACAGGTGATGCTGGTGGCACAGATTCTGGCCGGCTACAGCCTTGGCGGCGCCGACATGCTGCGGCGCGCCATGGGCAAGAAGAAGCCCGAGGAAATGGCCGTTCAGCGCACGATTTTCCTCGAGGGCGCGGCCAAACGCGAGGTCGATACCAAGATCGCCGAACGGCTGTTCGACCTGATGGAAAAGTTCGCCGAATACGGCTTCAACAAGTCGCACTCGGCGGCTTATGCGCTGATCGCGTATCACACCGCCTGGCTCAAGGCCCACTACCCGGCCGAATTCATGGCGGCGACGATGTCGTCGGAAATGTCCGATACCGACAAGGTGCGCGTGTTCTACGAGGACTGCCGCGCCAACGGGCTGACGATGCTGCCGCCCGACATCAATCTGTCCGGCTACCGCTTCGAACCGGTCAGTAAAACCGAAATCCGCTACGGTCTGGGCGCGCTCAAGGGCAGCGGCGAAGCGGCGATCGGCGCCATCGTCACCGAGCGCGCGGCCAACGGCGAGTTCAAAGGCCTGTTCGATCTGGCGCGGCGGGTGGACAAGCGCTATCTCAACCGCCGCGTGCTCGAGGCACTGGTGAAGGCGGGCGCGTTTGACCGCATCAACGACCATCGCGCCAGCCTGATGGCCTCCGTCGGCGCGGCGCTGGAAACCGCCGACCGCGCGGCGCGCAGCGGCGGCCAGGTGGGCCTGTTCGGCGAAGTGCTCGACGGCGGCGAAGACCTGATCGAGGTGCCACGGTGGCCGGAGCAGGAAAAGCTGCTGCAGGAAAAATCCGCGCTTGGCTATTTCTTCAGCGGCCATCCGTTCACGTCCTACCTGGCCGAAGTGTCCGGTTTTGCCAAGAGGCAGCTCGACAGCCTGGAGCCTTCACGTGATCCGGTGATGCTGGCCGGCATTGCCGTCTCGCTGCGCACCCAGATGACGCGGCGCGGCAAGATGCTGATCCTGCTGCTGGACGACGCGACCGCGCAGGTCGAGGTGGTGATTTTCAACGAGCTGTACGAGCAGAGCCGCCACCTGTTGAAAGACGACGCCCTGCTGGTCATCGAAGGCAAGGTCAACCGCGACGAATATTCGGGCGGCGTGCGGGTGACGGCGGAACGGATCTACGACCTGGCGGGGGCGCGCACCCGCTTCGCCCAGGGCCTGCGGCTGGCGTGCAACGGCCAGTCGAGTGGCCGCAAACTGGCTGAACTGCTCGCGCCCTACAAAGTGCAGGAAGGGGGATGCCCGGTGTGGGTGGACTATCACAATCCCAACGCGCGCTGCCGGGTGCGTCTCGGCGAGGGCTGGCGTGTGCGGCTGGACGACAGGTTGATCGAATCACTGGGCGACTGGCTCAAGCCCGAAGCGGTGAACGTGGTTTACTGATTGCCGGGGTTCGAGTGATATTAGAGTACCAATTCAGGTCATGCGGGCAAGATAAGTGTTGACAGGCATAACGTTATATTAGAGAATTCTAATAACGCTGATGTTGCCGCAAAGCAAGTCAGTGTTGTCTCCTCCAATCCGCCTCCTTTGGTGGATACTCGCCCGGCTCCTGAGCCGGGCATTTTTTTGCCTGTTTTTTGGGTGCGCATGGGCAAGGTGCCGACTCAGCGCTGCACCTAATCGATCCGCTTCTCGAATCCACTGAACTGGCCGTGTGCCTCGCTGAGCTCGATGCGCTCCACCCGTGCCTGCGGCGGGCCGCTGCGTGCCCAACCAGTGAGCGTGTCGACGGCTTCGGCCGACCCCTGAATCACGGCTTCCACCGACCCATCGGGCGCGTTGCGCACCCAGCCGGTGACGCCCAGCCGTTCGGCCTCGCGGCACATGGATTCGCGAAACCACACGCCCTGCACCCGGCCATGGATGCGCAGGTGCTGCGTCTTCATGCCAGGCTCACTTCACCTTCATGCCCGGCTGCGCGCCGCTGTCGGGCGACAGGATGAACAGGCCGGGCGCGTCGCCCGAGGCCGCCAGCACCATGCCTTCGCTCATGCCGAACTTCATCTTGCGCGGGGCGAGGTTGGCGACCATCACGGTCAGCCGTCCCACCAGCGCTTCCGGCGCATAAGCCGACTTGATGCCGGCAAATACCTGGCGCGTGCCGAGTTCGCCAAGGTCGAGCGTCAGCCGCAGCAGCTTGTCGGCGCCTTCGACGTGCTCGGCATTGGCGATGCGCGCAATGCGCAGGTCGATCTTGTTGAAGTCGTCGATGCTGATGGTGTCGGGTAATGGCGTGCCGGCCGCCGGCTGCGCGGCGTGCACCTGCGCTTCGGCGTGGCGCGCCGGTGTGGGGGCGGGGGTTGCCTGAGTGCTTGTCGCAGCGAGGTTCTGTTTGTTGGCGTCCACCATGGCTTCGATGGATTTGGGGTCGATACGGGTCATCAGGTGGTTGTACTCGTTGATGCGGTGGCGGATGAACAGGCTCTGTGCGTCTTCCCAGGCCAGCGGCGGGATGTTGAGGAAGGCCTCGACCTCGCCAGCCAGCTTCGGCAGCACCGGCTTCAGGTACAGGGTCAGCAGGCGGAAGCAGTTCAGCGCCACCGTGCAGACCTCGTGCAGGCGATACACCGCCTCGGGCTTCTTGGCCAGTTCCCAGGGTTTTTCGTCGGCCACAAACTGGTTGGCGCGGTCGGCCAGCGCCATGATCTCGCGCAGCGCCTTGGCAAAATCGCGCGCCTCGTAATGCGCGGCGATCGAGCCGGCGGCGGCCTGGAATTCACCGATCAGTTCGATATTGGCCACGCCGTCGGCGAGCTTGCCGTCGAATTTCTTGTGGATGAAGCCGGCGGTGCGGCTGGCGATGTTGATGAACTTGCCGACCAGATCCGAATTCACCCGCGCGACGAAATCGTCGAGGTTGAGGTCGATGTCCTCCATCGAGCTGTTGAGCTTGGCGGCGTAGTAATAGCGCAGCCATTCGGGATTCAGCTTCTGCGCCAGATAGCTTTCGGCGGTGATGAAGGTGCCGCGCGACTTCGACATCTTCTGCCCGTTCACCGTCAGAAAGCCGTGCGCGTAAACCGCCGTCGGCAGGCGGTGGCCGGAATACTTCAGCATCGCCGGCCAGAACAGGGCGTGGAAATACAGGATGTCCTTGCCGATGAAGTGCACCAGTTCGGTCCTGGAGTCGGCACCCCACCAGGCGTCGAAGTCGAGGCCGTTATCCGCGGCGTACTTGGCGAAGCTCGCCATATAGCCCACCGGCGCATCCAGCCACACATAGAAATACTTGCCCGGCGCGCCGGGAATCTCGAAGCCGAAGTAGGGCGCGTCGCGACTGATGTCCCAGTTGTTGAGTCCGGAAGCGAACCATTCCTGCATCTTGTTGGCGGCTTCCGCCTGCAGCGCGCCCGAGGTCGTCCACTCGCGCAGGAAGGCTTCGCAGGCGCCGAGCTTGAAGAAGTAATGCTCGGAATCCTTGTGCACCGGCGTCGCGCCCGACACCGCCGACACCGGGTTCTTCAGTTCGGTCGGGCTGTAGGTCGCGCCGCACACCTCGCAGTTGTCGCCGTACTGGTCCGCCGCCCCGCACTTGGGGCATTCGCCCTTGATGAAGCGATCCGGCAGGAACAGATTTTTCACCGGGTCGTACAACTGGGCAATCGTCTTGACCTCGATCAGGCCGGCTTCCTGCAGGCGCAGGTAGATTGTCGAGGCCAACTCGCGATTCTCGTCGGAATGCGTCGAGTAGTAATGGTCGAAGCTGATGTTGAAGCCGGCGAAGTCGCGCGTGTGCTCGTCCCACACCCGGCCGATCAGCGCTTCCGGCGTGATGCCTTCCTTTTCCGCGCGCAGCATGATCGCGGTGCCGTGGGTGTCGTCGGCGCACACATAGCGGCAGTCGTGGCCGCGCATTTTCTGGAAACGCACCCAGACGTCGGTCTGGATGTATTCGACCAGATGGCCGAGGTGAATGCTGCCGTTGGCGTAGGGCAGGGCAGAGGTGACAAGAATCTGGCGGGACATGGAAAAAGCCGGGCGAATACCCAAAGGGCACAAGAAGCCGCCATTTTACCGGCTAGAAGCGCGAGCCGGGCTGCTTGAGGAATTCGATTTCCTCGGGTGTGCCGGGACGTCCCAGCAATTCGTTGCGGTGCGGGAAACGGCCGAAGCGGACCACGACATCGCGATGCTTGCGGGCGTAATCGAGGAAACCGTCGAACAGGCCGCGCTCGGCGGCAGCCGCTTCATGGGCGAGCTTCTCGTACAGCGCGACGGACAAGTCCTGCATCTTCATCGACTCGGCGTGTTCCAGCGGCAGGTAGACAAACACCCGTTCGATCGGCGTGACGTGCGCATCCTCGCCGTGCTGGATCATCTCCATGGCGAGCGCCAGCGATAGTGCATCGTATGCAAACGACTGGCCGTGGTCGCGATGGACGTGGTGCGGAAACTGATCCAGCACCACGATCAGCGCCAGCCGCCCGCGTGGGGTGGCCGCCCAGCTATCAAGCTCGCCTTTGCCCGCAGCGACGAGCGTTTCGGCAAAGCGCGCAACCACGATTTGATCGTTGGCAGCGGACTTGGCGAACCAGAGTGTGCGCTGACGCGCGGCGATCTCCGCCGCCGAACCCTGCGCGCCGAACCAGAAATCGAGCACCGCATCCGGCGTGGCGATCATCGCTGTCTCAGAAAATATCGTCGGGCAGATCGTTATGCGAACCGTCGCAGAACGGCTTGTCCTTGGTGTGCTTGCAGTTGCACAGCCACACCGTGGTCTTTTCTTCGATGACGAACGACATCGGTTCCATCTCCGTGCTTTCGTGCGAGCCGTCGCAGAACGGCTGCGTCATCGAGCGGCCGCACGTACACCACCAGTATTCACCGGGTTCGAGTTCGAGTTCGGCGGGATTGCGGTCATACACAACGGGTTCGGACATGGGGGGCTCCTGCGCAAAAGGCGCCATTCTAGCCGCATCGAGCGCTCTGAAATCCTTACGGTTTTTGTGTCAATTCGGACAGGGAGCCTTTGCAAAAGCTGTCATCGCGAGGAGCGTAGTGACGTGGCGATCCAGAATTACACGGTAAATCAGAGATCTGGATTGCCGCGCTGCGCTCGCAATGACCAAGTGCAGGGTTTTTGCAGAGGTTCCCCCGGGGGCCACGCCATGGGCGCAGATTTGGCGCACGACTTCGCAAGCGATATAGCCTCGCCCAAAATCGCGGCTGCATTTATTTGTGATTGATGGAAGGGGGTTGCACAGGGCACTGCCGTAGGAAGGCCGTGCCCTGCCAAGCTTTCCCGTCGCGACGAGAAAGCTCAATACACGATTACTTCTTGGTGCCGTTCACTACAGCCTTGAGCGTTGCACCCGGCTTGAACGCGGGGACCTTGGCGGCCTTGATCTTCAGCTCTTCGCCGGTCCTGGGGTTGCGGCCCGTGCGTGCGGCGCGCTTGCGCACTTCGAATGTGCCAAAGCCAACCAGCGTCAGGGAGTCGCCCTTTTTCAGGGTGCCCGAGATGATGTCGATCAGCGCGCCGACGGAACGTTCGGCATCCGCCTTAGTGGATTCGGTCTTGGCGGCCAGTGCGTCAACGAGTTCTTTTCTGTTCATGTTTGATAGCTCCTTGGTGAATGTGGGAAAGCCCGGTTCGGATTATTGTTGAAGAAACCACCTGCTGGCAATGCCCAATCACCGCGCCTTCAGGGCATGTGTCCGACTTTGTCGATGCCGGGTAGTGACACCTTACCCGAATCCTGACCCAGGCGGATGCGCAACAATTCATCCCTCGTCATGGCGGGCACAGCGAAGCAATCCAGAACTCTCATTGAATCAATGGCTTATCGATCGCCTCCCAAACGCCAATCCCCTGTGACCCGAAGGCCATGCGGCATCGTATGCCGCGGCTTTGCGGGCTTTGTCCCCTTCAGATGGGTTGCCCTGATTCCCCCGTCGTGATGGGTGCAATCGTGCACCCGCAACCCGAAATCCCGCCCCGGCAGAAACCGGCGCCGCCTGAAAGCCCGCCGCCGCATGCGTTAAACTCGGTTCAATAACAAGGGGGAGCACACAATGACATTCGATCTCCAGGGCACACACACCCGGAATACGCCGATCAGCGGATGGATCGCACAAGCGCATCCTGTCCCGGATCAGGGCGGGTCGATGGACCTTCTCCCCGCAAGCCGCCTCCTCTTCAAGGCGGCCAGCACGCCCAAAATACTGGATCGTCACCGATTTTCCGCAAACAACATGAGCACGTCCAAGGCATGACCCAAGACACGTCCAAACCCTGCCCCTTTTGCCATCTCGACCCCAGCCGCATCATGGCCGAGGATGAACTCACCGTCGTCTACCGCGATGGCTTCCCCGTCTCGCTAGGCCACTGCGTCATCATCCCGCGCCGCCACTTCGCCACCCTGTTCGACGCCACCGAAGCCGAGCAGGCCGCGCTGCTGAAGGCGCTGGCGCACGCCAGGGACATCATCGACAAGTACCACCAGCCGGACGGCTACAACATCGGCATCAACCACGGCCAGGCCGGCGGCCAGACCGTGCCGCACCTGCATATCCACCTGATCCCCCGCTACCGGGGTGACAAGGAAGACCCGCGGGGCGGCGTGCGGTGGGTGCTGCCGGACAAGGCGAAGTATTGGGCCTGACTTGATGTGATTACCCTCGCCCAACTCGAATCCCACCTCTGGGAATCTGCCAACATTCTGCGCGGCCCGGTGGATGCGGCTGACTTCAAGACCTACATCTTCCAGCTGCTGTTCTTCAAGCGCATCTGTGATGTATGGGATGAGGAGTTTGCCGAGATCGTTGCCGATAGCTATCCGACAATACTACTGAGATACGAGCATGAAAGCTGAAGACACTCTGGTAACGAATCTTCTTGAGGGCGCGAAGCAGTTCATCGTGCCGATTTTTCAGCGTGACTACAGTTGGGGCACCAAGCACTGCCAGCAGTTGTGGAAAGACGTGATTCGGGTCGGCAGCGATCACAACGTAAAAGGTCACTTCCTTGGTTCCGTCGTCTATGTGGCGGCCGAGGACAGCTCCGCGACGATTACGCGCTGGTTGCTGATTGACGGTCAGCAGCGGATGACGACGCTGACTCTGTTGTTGATCGCCCTGCGGGATCGGCTATCGGAGTTGCAGGGGAATGGAGATGGTGGCGATGAGATGTCGACGCCGGAGGAGTTGGACGACTATTACCTGCGCAACCGGCATGGCAAGGGTGACCGCCGACACAAGCTGCACTTGCGTCGGGCCGACCACGAAACCTTGATTGCCTTGCTGGATGGGAAGGTGATTCCCGATGCCGCTTCTGAGCGGGTGAAGGAGAACTTCATCTTCCTGCGCGATCTGGTGGCTAAGGCCGACGTGTCGACCGTTTACGCCGGCATCAAGAAGCTGGTGGTAGTGGATGTATGCCTGACTCGCGGGCAGGACGATCCGCAGATGATCTTTGAGAGCTTGAACTCGACCGGCGTCGATCTGACTCAGGCCGACCTGATCCGCAATTTCGTGCTGATGCGCCTCGACGAGACTTCGCAGACGCAACTCTACGAAGAGTACTGGCAACCCATCGAGGTTGCCTTCGGCCGGCGCTACCGTACCGAGTTCGACAAATTCGTGAAGGATTTCCTGACGCTGCAATTGCGGCCTGGAACGCCACTGAAGGCCGCCGAGATTTACCACGAATTCCGTGGCTTCTTCTTGCGCACGGTGGAAAAACGTGGCGTGGATGGCATCCTGAGCGATTTGCGCCGCTTCGGCACCTATTACACGGCATTCAGCCACGGGCAGGAAAAGCAACCGGCCCTGAAGGAGGCATTCGCCCGTCTGCGTTCGCTGATCGAGGTCGCTTCGCCGGTGGTGCTGACCCTCTACGATTACCACGAACGGGCCAAGACCCTGAGTTCCGACGAATTCGTCGAGGCCATCGAACTTCTGGAGAGCTTTGTCTTCCGGCGCTCGGTGTGCGACATGCAAACCCGCAGCCTGGGTCAGATATTCGCTAGTCTTGCCTACCGCATCACTGAGACCCAGCCTCTATTGAATCTCAAGGTGGCGCTGTATCGGCAGGGCAAGAAGCGACGCTTCCCAACCGATGCGGAGTTCCGTGAGGCGCTGGAGACCCGCGACGTCTACGATATGCGCACCTGCTTCTACCTGCTTGATCGACTGGAGAATTTCAGCAAGGAGCGCATCGACACATCCAGGTTCACCATCGAGCACGTCATGCCGCAGAACGGAGATTTGCGTCCCGAGTGGCGGGCCATGCTCGGCAGCGATTGGCAGGCAGTGCAGGAAACCTGGCTGCACCGACTCGGAAATCTGACGCTGACCGGCTACAACTCCGCCTACAGCGACCGACCATTCGCCGAGAAAAAAGCGATTGCTGGTGGTTTCAACGAGAGCCCTTTGCGGCTGAACAAGTTCATCCGCGAACAATCGGCATGGACCGCCGCCACCATTGAGCAGCGCGGCAAACAACTGGCCGAGAAAGCATTGGCGGTTTGGCGGCCACTGGTGGTCGATCCGCTGGCCGTGAAGCAGCGCGAACTGGATGAACACAAAGCCCTGGCAGCCAACTACCAAATCGAGAACGTCGAGATGGATCAGGTAGCCAAGCAGCTATTCGACGCCATCCGGCCGCAAATCCAGGCGCTCGGCACTGACATCGTCGAACTGCCGAACGACCGCAGCGTGATCTACCGAGTGTTCGATTTCTTCGTCGAGATCATTCCACGCAAGCAACGACTGAGCTTGTTGCTGAATCTGGATTTCGCCGATTGCGAAGATGCATCCGGCAAAGCCCGCGACGCGACGGAATTCGCGTTCATCATCGGCGCAATGGAAACTGGCGGAGTCATTTACACGCTGGAATCCGTGGATGATGTGCCGGAAGCGATCAACGTGGTGCGGCAGGCTTATCAAGGCGTTACAGAGTAAGGCCTAAATTTTAAAAGCCCCATCGCCGTCATCTATTCTGAAGCAATCCAACGTACCCTTAAGGGCTTCGAAAATCCTGCCTATGCTTGCCAAGAACTAGCGAACAGATCACTGACCTTGCTGTCGGTCAGCGCTGGTGGTCTTTAATCGCGCTTCAAAGCACACCAGCAGTATTTCTGCCGCCCGCTCCGACACCACCATCACCAGCTTCATCGTCGCCCGCGTCATCCCCACGAAAAGCTTCCTCAACGCCGCCTCGTCCAGTTCCTCGAAGTCGATCTCGGTGAAGACGATGCACGGCGCGGACTGGCCCTTGAAGCGGTGGACCGAGTCGATGAATAGTTCGCCTTCGGAATAGATCAGGCTGCCCAGCAGGTCGTACTGGCCGGTGAAGGCCTTGAGGGCGTGCGGCCCCAGCTTGTCGAGCGGGGTGAAGCAGGAGTGTTCGCGACCGCGGTAGGTGACCACCGAGATCATGTCTTTTTTGAAGCCGGCGCCGAGGCCGCGGGTGATGGCTGTCTTGGTCTTGTCCATCAGGTCGGCGTGGCTGGCGTAGGTGAGGATTTCCACGTCGGAGCCGTCGAGCGGGCTGCCGGCCTCGATGGTCTGCGCTGATCCGACCAGGCGTTGCAGGTAAGCGATGATGCGCGCGGGATCGATACCGGCGGTGCCGGGTTGTCTGACGGTGTAGTCCGGGCAGTAGAGCAGGCTCTCCAGCAGCGGCTTGTCGGCGTGGCAATAGGCGTTCAGGCGGGCGCGCAGGGCTTCGACGGAGCGGGCCATTTGTGCGGGCACCCGCTTTTCCTTCTTCTCGTAGTGCTTGGTCAGCCCCTCCGGCGTCTCGCTTAGATAACCGGATTTCTGCTCGATCAGCAGCAGGTTGCCCGCCGGATTGACGATGGCGAAGTCGATCTCGCCCACCAGAGCGTGGCCCTGATGGACGCGGGTCCAGTGAACGCCGTGGTAGACGGTGTAGGCGTCGGGCAGGCCTGCGGCGAGTTGCGCCAGGGTCTCGATCTCGCGCTGCTCCGCACCAGTGGCCTGCAGCGCCTGCCAGCCTTCCGGGATGATGTGTGCCATGGGGGCCTGGGGTGGTTGTGACCCCGGGGATTGTACAGACGGCCAGTGGGCCTCGGCAGCGCGCGCCGGTCGTGGCGGAATTCGCGGCAGGGGTCGGACTGTTTGCGGGCAGGGATTCCGAGGTGGGAGGTTGCCTATGCTTGCCATGACGGGCTCCGTGCTCGGGAACGACGTATGGCGAAGAGGCTTGTATTTCCTGGCTCGGAAGGGGGCGCTGCAGAAAAACTGCAGGGAATTTCGGCTGCCGCGCCGGGCAGTGAAATTGCAAGCCTTGGATTGGATACGACAGGAATAAATAGTGGTCGGGGCGAGAGGATTCGAACCTCCGACTCCTGCGTCCCGAACGCAGTACTCTACCAGGCTGAGCTACGCCCCGAGGCAGATGGCGGGTTCAGTGATGCGCTGAACCCCTTTGGAAAAACTACCGGGAAATTCTTGAAACGGTGCGGTCAAAAACTACGGTCAACCGCGAAAGCCGCCAATTGTAGCAAAGCTGCCTTGGAATTTGAATCCGCCAAGCAAGAAATTGCTGCGTTGGCCATCTGGGTTTCGTGCTGCGCGGCGTCGCGGGTGTACTGCAGGGCGCGCGTGTCCTTGATTGCAGCGAGCACGCTCTGGAATTCGGTGAGGCCACCGTGTTCGATGGCCTGGCGGATGCTGGCGGCCTGTTCGGCAGTGCCGTGCTTCATCGCATACAGCAGCGGCAGGGTGGGTTTGCCCTCGGCCAGGTCGTCGCCGATGTTCTTGCCGGTTTTGAGGAAGTCGCCGGAGTAGTCCAGCACGTCGTCAATCAGCTGGAACGCGGTGCCGAGGTGCATGCCGTAGCGCGCCAGCGCGTCTTTCTCCTCCGCCGTGCCGCCGCCGATGACGGCGCCGAGCCGGCCCGCGGCTTCAAACAGCTTGGCGGTCTTGTAGCGGATGACGCGCCGGTAATTCTCTTCGTCGATGTCGGGGTCGTGGCAGTTGAGCAGTTGCAGCACTTCGCCTTCGGCGATGGTGTTGGTGGCGTCGGACAGGATGCGCATGATTTCCATGTTGTCGACCGTCACCATCATCTGAAAGGCACGCGAATAGAGAAAGTCGCCGACCAGCACACTGGCGGCATTGCCGAACAGGGCGTTGGCGGTTTCGCGGCCGCGCCGCAATTCGGATTCGTCGACCACGTCGTCGTGCAGCAGGGTGGCGGTGTGGATGAACTCCACCACCGCAGCGAGTTCGTGGTGCGCGCGTCCCGAATAATTGAAGCAGCCGGCCGACAACAGCACCAGGGCCGGGCGCAGCCGCTTGCCGCCGCTGTTAATGATGTATTCGGAGACCTGGCGGATGAGCACCACGTCGGAATACAGGCTTTGGCGGATGACATGATCGACGGCGCGCATGTCATCGGCCAGGTAGGATTGCAGGCTCTCCAGGGACACGATTCAGGCTTGTTATTGGATAATCCCGCAATGGTAGCAGTCCCGCCGGGCTTTTTACCGCCATGCTGATTTCAAATAGACTGCCAAATGGATAGCCTGCCAAATGGTTTGACTTGTTGCGGCATCACAGCTAGAATTTCGCGCTTTCCTGGGTTCGAATTGGTTGGAGACCCCCCATCATGTACGCAGTCATCAAAACCGGCGGCAAGCAATATCGCGTGTGCGCCGGTGACAAACTTAAAATTGAAAAGCTGGACGGTGAAATCGGCAGCGAGATTACCTTTGACCAGGTGTTGATGGTAGGCGATGGTGCCGACATCAAGATGGGTGCGCCCATGCTGCGCGGCGCCACGGTCACGGCCACGGTGCTGAACCAGGCACGCGGCGACAAGATCAAGATTTTCAAGATGCGCCGCCGCAAGCACTATCGCAAGAGCCAGGGCCACCGCCAGCACTTCACCGAAGTGCAGGTCAGCGCTATTACCGCATAAGGAGCACATAACATGGCACACAAAAAAGCAGGTGGCAGTTCGCGTAACGGTCGCGATTCGGAGTCGAAACGTCTCGGCGTGAAGCGCTACGGCGGCGAACTGGTTCTGGCAGGCAACATCATCGTGCGTCAGCGCGGCACCCAGTTCCATCCCGGCGACAATGTCGGCATCGGCAAGGATCACACCCTGTTTGCCAAGGCGCACGGCACGGTCAAGTTCGAAGTCAAGGGCGCTGCCCGTCGCCGCACGGTTCGTATCGAGCCGGTTGTGGCCTGAGTTGATTTGAACTGAATCCGATTCGTCCGCCAAAAAGCCCTGTCCGCCGGATGGGGCTTTTTTGTTTCCAGGATATTCAATATGAAATTCATCGACGAAGCCAAAATTCAGGTCATCGCTGGCAACGGCGGAGATGGTAGCGCTTCGTTCCGCCGCGAGAAAAACATTCCCCATGGTGGCCCCGATGGTGGCGATGGCGGTCGCGGCGGCAGCGTGTTCGCGGGGGCTGACCGCAACATCAATACCCTGGTCGAGTTTCGCTACGCCCGTATCTTCAAGGCGCAAAAAGGCGAAAACGGGCGCGGCGCGCAGTGCTACGGCAAGGGCGGCGAGGACCTCATTGTCCGCGTGCCGGTGGGCACCGTGTTCACCGACATCAACAGCGGCGAAGTGGTGGCCGATCTGGCCGCGGACGGGCAGACGGTTTGCCTGGCCAAAGGCGGCAGGGGTGGGCTGGGCAACCTGCATTTCAAGTCCAGCACCAACCGCGCGCCGCGTCAGCACACGCTGGGCGAGCCGGGCGAGGAATGGGAACTGGCGCTGGAACTGAAGGTGCTGGCTGACGTCGGCCTGCTGGGCATGCCCAACGCGGGCAAGTCGACCTTCATCCGTGCCGTTTCGGCGGCCCGCCCCAAGGTGGCCGATTATCCGTTCACCACGCTGGCGCCCAATCTGGGTGTGGTGCGGGTGGACAGCGAACGTAGCTTTGTCATCGCCGACATTCCGGGACTGATCGAGGGCGCGGCCGAAGGCGCAGGGCTGGGCCACCAGTTCCTGCGCCATTTGCAGCGTACGCGGGTGCTGCTGCATCTGGTCGACATTTCGCCGCGCTGGGAAGGCGGCGACCCGGTGCACGAGGCGCGCGCTATCGTCGAGGAACTGCGCAAGTACGACCAGAAACTCTATGAAAAGACGCGCTGGCTGGTGCTGAACAAAATCGACATGGTGGACGAAGCCGAACGCGAAGCCGTGGTGGCCAAGTTCGTGGCGGACTACGAGTGGACAGGGCCGGTGTTCGCGATTTCAGCGCTGGACGGCACCGGCTGCACTGCGCTGACCTATGCGATCATGGGCTATCTGGCCACGCAGGCTGCCGTGATCCTCGAGGATGAACCCGCGGCGGATTTGCCGGCCGCTGATTTGCCCGCCGCCGATTAAATTGCCTGGGATTCGGCGGGTGACGACGCGTCGCCGCCGACCCGCTTCCAGTCGTTTTCCAGCAGCGCCACCTGATATTTCGCCCAGCGGGCGAATTCCGCCGGGCTGCAATGGCCTTTCTTGCGGCGGCAGGTGCCAGCAATCCCCTTGAAGTGAACCACCGTCTCGCCGGTCTCGGCGTCGGCGGCGATTTCGGCCAGCTGGCGCACGCCCCAGGTGCGGCCATAAGCGCCGTTGCTATAGAAAAATCCTATTTTAAGTTCGTCCAGGCTCATGTCGTGATACGTCGGTAAATGTCGGTGACTTTCACCGGTAATTGTCGCACGTCATCCAGAATGATGTAACGCGCCGCGCCGTACATGTGCGGCAGGTAGTCGCGCGCTTCGCGGTCGAGCGTGATGCAGAAGGGGTGAATGCCGGTGCGCGCGGCTTCCAGCAGCGCCATGCGCGTGTCCTCGATGCCATATGCACCGCGATAGACGTCGAAATAATCGTCCGGGCGGCCATCCGACAGCGTGACCAGCACGCGGGTCTTGGCTTCGACCTGGTTCAGCAGCTTCGTCATGTGGCGCAGTGCAAAGCCCATGCGGGTGTATTCCTGCGGGCGGATGCCCGAGATGCGTGCCTTCACCTCGTTGTCGTAGCGTTCGTCAAAGGTCTTGATGCGGAACAGTTCGCATCGTTTCCGCGTCGTCCCGGAAAAGCCGTAGATCGCGTAGCGGTCGCCCAGCAACTCCAGTGCCTCGCACAGCAGGATCAGCGCCTCGCGCTCGGCCTCGTTGATCCAGCCCTTGGTGGAGCCGCTCATGTCGACCAGAAAGGCCACGGCGATATTGCGCTCGGCGCGGTGCAGGCGCACGAACAGGCGGTCGCTCATTTCACTGCCGTCGCGCGCGTCAGCCAGCGCTTCGATCAGCGCGTCGAGGTCGATTTCGTCACCCTGGGTCTGCCGCTTGTCGAGGCGGTTCTCGTCGCGCAGCGCCTCGAATTTCTTGCGCAGGTGCTTGACCACGCCGGCGTGTTTGGCCAGCGTGTCGCGATAAAAGTCGTCGTAGGCCGGGGTGACGGTTTTTTCCCGCATCACGCACCAGTTCTTGCGGTAATGCTGGCGGCCATGATCCCATTCGGGATACAGCTCGGCGCCTTTCTCATGGTAGGTGCCGTGCCACACGGTGTCGGGATCTTCGGGCTGGTCGAACACGCGATTCGGGTCGTATTCGCCGTCGCCCGCCGGGGTGAGGTATTCCGGGGGGATTTCGCCAAAATCGAGATACACCGAGGTGAGCAGTTGCCTGACGTCATCCGGCGGGGCGAGCGGGGCGCCATCGAGGGTGATTGCAAAATCGAGCTGGCCGTTCTCGTCGCGTAGCTCGACTTCCAGCGCAGGCGGTGTTTCGGCGGCCGTCTGCGGAGCGGCTTGGTTGGCCGTGTGTTCTTCCAGCAGCTCGGCCAGTTTGATGCGCAGCCGGGCTTTTTCTTTGTCCAGCCGGGCGGCACGCGCGGCGGCAATCGCATCCGGGCGCAGGCTGCCCTGGTCGCTCCACTGTGGGTAGTCGGCTTCGTCATACGCAGCACCAAGCAGCGCCAGGCTGTCATCAAGCGTGGCATGGTCGGTGGCGAGCGTCGCTTCAAATTGCAGCCAGCTTCCCGGCAGGGCGGGATCGAGCTGCGTGCGAAAACGCTGCATCTGGCGGTGCAGCCCCGGCAGTTCGCGCGCGATGCGTGCGGTCAGGCGCAGCGTTTCCAGTGCGTAAAGACGGGTGAGTGCGCGTTCGGGGTCGGCATAGTCGGCGGCAATGGCGGCGTGGTCGACGCGCAGGGTGCCAAAGCGGGTTTGTGCCCACAGCAGCGCGACGGTGATTTTGGCGAGCTGAAAATTGTCATCCAGATTCGGCAATGCGGCGATCAGCGGCGGCAACACAATGCGCTCGCCGTCGGTCCAGGCAGCGTCGCCTTCCTCGATGCGCAACCGCCGTCCCGACAGGCCGCAGACGAAATTGCCCAGTACCGGCGCGATGTCCTCGAACAGCGCGCCAGCGGCATCGTGCTGATGCTGCACTTCGTCGAAAGTGTCGACCTGCTCCATCACCCTGAGCGCGTTCTGCAAGCCAGTGCGGTCGAACACGTCGCAGGTGTGCACCGCCCACGCTTCCAGCAGGCGCCGCTCCATGCGTGGCAGCAGTGCGGGGGCGCGGCGGCCGAACTGCCAGGCGAGCGTGATGTGGGTCGAGGCGATGCGGCGGATCCAGCCGAGAATGAAGTCCTGCTCGTCGCGCGCCAGTGCGGTGAGTTCGGCCGCCAGTTCCTCGACCTTGAAGAAGGTGAATTCGGTGTCCAGCCAGACGTGGAGGCTGGCCTCCATTTCGACTGCGGTAAGCGGCTGCTGCGCCATGTCAGATGGCCGGCTTCAGCTTTTGGAAAAACTGGTTTATTTTGTCATCGCGAGGCCCGAAGGAGCGTGGCGATCCATAGCCCGTTGATTCCGCGAGCATTCTGGATTGCTTCGCTTCGTTCGCAATGACAAAGCCATGCATTATTCAGCGTTTCCTTAGAAGATCGACGAGGAGAGTTCCTGGATCGCCTTGAGCATGTCGGCGTCGTCGGTGACCGCCTGCGCGACCGCCGATTTGCACGCCGTCACCGGGCTCACCCCGTCGGCGATCAGCTTGCCGGCATGCACCAGCAGCCGCGTGGAGGCGCCTTCCTCCAGTCCGCTGCCCTTGAGGTTGCGCGTCATCTGCGCAAAGCGCACCAGATTGCTCGCCACGGCTTCGCTGACGCCGGATTCGGTGGCGACGATGCGGCGTTCGAGTTCGGCCGACGGGTAGTCGAATTCCAGCGCGACAAAGCGCTGCCGGGTCGACTGCTTCAAATCCTTGAGCACGCTCTGGTAGCCGGGATTGTAGGAAATGGCCAGGCAGAACTCGGGCGGGGCTTCGACTTCCAGGCCGAGCTTTTCCATCGGCAGGGTGCGGCGGTCGTCGGCCAGCGGGTGGATCACCACCATGGTGTCCTTGCGTGCTTCGACGACTTCATCCAGATAGCAAATGCCGCCTGCACGCACCGCGCGGGTGAGGGGGCCGTCGACCCACACGGTTTCACCGCCCTTGATCAGATAGCGGCCGACCAGGTCGGAGGCGGTGAGGTCGTCGTGGCACGACACGGTGATTAGCGGGCGCTTGAGTCGCCACGCCATGTGTTCCATGAAGCGCGTCTTGCCGCAGCCGGTGGGGCCTTTCAGCAGCACCGGAATCTGCTGGCGCCAGGCGGCTTCGAACAGCTGGATTTCGTCGCCGACGGCTTCGTAATACGGCTCTTTTTCGATGAGGTGATGCGCCGGGTCGAGGGTGCGAGCGTTCATGATCGGTATGACTTTTCAGGATGACTTGATTAAAAGCAGCTGGATTGCTGTTTTTTGCGTTCGAGGTCTTTGACTTCCTGATTCCACGCGTCCATCTGTTCCTGGGTGTAGCCCTTGCGACGCGCCTGGTCCATTTTGTCGAACACACGCCCGAGCTTGTCGGTCAGCGCGTCGCACTGGCGCGCCGAGGCCCGTGCGGCAGGCTTGCCGGTGGTGCGCTGGGTTTCGAGCTGGAGGGTGGCGGGCTCATGGGGGCTGGCTGCCGCCCTGGATGCGGCAGGCTTGGCTGGCTCTACCCGGACTGGCGCGGATCGCGCCGGATCGGGTAGCGGTGTGGGGTCGATTTCAACCGTGCGGGCTTCCCGGGCATTGCGGCAGGGCAGGTTGGAATAGGTGACCTTGCCATGCGTATCGATGCACTTGTTGAGTGTGTTGGCCCCCACACTGGTCGAGAGTGTCAGGGCGGTCATACCCATCAACACGATCAGGCGTCGCATCGGTGGCTCAATGTTCGCCCGAGTATTTGTCGTCCTCCAGCGCCATCTTCTGCTGGAACCCTGCTTCGTTATCCTGCTCGGCCAGGGCGCGGCGGCGGGCGAGCCGCTTTCCATACGCGTCCGGGTGCTCCTCGACAAACTTTTCGCCGAACAGTGTGTGGCGCAGGAAGTTCAAGCCAAAGTCGAGCAGGGCTTCGTCGTCGGCGATCAATGTCGCCATGATCTCGACCGGAATGTTGTAGGTTTCGTTGAAGCTCGGGCTCATGACGAACGCACGGAAGCGGTCGACGTCGTAGCTCGCCATGAAGAACAGTTGGTTGGAAATGGGCGTGGGTTTGCCGATGGAAGGGCCGGCAGACTTGCGCTTGACCACCAGCTGCCGCCAGGCATGGGCCTTCTCGTCGTATTCGGCCACCCCCTGTTCGGCGCGGTATTGCTCGATGGTCTGCGTCTTGTCCTCGAAATGACCAAGGCAGTGCGGCTCTTTCACCAGGGCATACGCACTGCGGTCGACGTATTCGTCCGAGCGGCGCATGGTCAGCAGCGCGACCGGATAGTAACGGCAGGCGGTCGGGCGGTCTTCGTAGACGCCGCAGCCTTCGGGGGTCATGAACTGGCAGGCGGTGCCGCCCTCGACCGGCTTCAACTTCACCCCGGGCATGCCGTCCTTGTCCATCTCGAACGGCACCGAATACTGATTGAGAAATTCGCTGGACGACATGTCCAGCCGTTTTTTCAGGCGCAGGATGTCGTAGGGGGTGAGTGGAATGTCAATATTGCTGCAGCAGGCGTTCCAGCACTTGACGTTGCGATGGCAACGGAACTGCAGCGTCGCGTCTTCTGTCAGCATGATGGGCTTGACCGGACTGCCCGCAAATGGGGAGTCGTCGATCATGTCTTTAAATTTGGCTTCGTTCATGGTTCAACCTCGTGGGGCTCGGCCCCTTACTTCAAAACAATCAACACACAGACGGGAGGGCGTAGGGTACGCGCTTTCGGCTGGATGCTAAACCTTGTTTGCCTCAATGTTATTGATGCCGGAAAAAAACCGGGCGCCCGTGAAGGCGCCCGGAGCTTACTGCTTGTCTAATTAACTAGCGAACTGGCGAATTAGTGGGCAGCGGGCTTGAACAGCTTGGACTTGTCGACCAGATCCACGTGGGCGCGCTTGAAGCAGTTCCACTGTTTGGAGTTTTTGTCGTAGACTGAGTTCACGAAACAATGCCAATTTTCCTCATCGACAAAGTTCTTGTCCATGCGGTAGTAGAAGCCGGGGTAACGGCTCTCCTGACGGAACTGGATGTGCTTCATGTGGGCTTCGGCCGTGAGGATGCGGTGGTAGTTTTCCCACGCGCGCAGCAGCTCGTGTAGGTCTTTCGCACGCATCTTCTCGGCGTCTTCCTTCAGCATTTCCAGCTTTTCTTCCGCCACGCCCAGCATGTTGGCATTGGTCGTGTAGTAGGTTGCGACGCCGGCAACGTACTCGTCCATGATCTTCTGCAGACGGAACTGCAGCATCTTGGGGGTGATGTAGTTGGGGTTGACGTCGATCGCCGTGGTGTAGTCCTTGTGCTCCAGGAAGGTGCGCACCGGCTTGTAGATGTCTTCCACCAGCTGCTCGACGGAGGTGTCGAGTTCGGGCTTCCAATCCTTGTTGTCGATGCAGAACTTGACCATGGACTTGGCGCACATGCGGCCTTCGGCGTGTGAGCCGGAGGAGAACTTGTGGCCGGAGGCGCCCACGCCGTCGCCGGCGGTGAACAGACCCTTGACCGTGGTCATCGAGCGATAGCCCCAGCTCCAGCCCTTGGGCAGGTGTGCCGGAATCTTGTCCTTCTCGGCGTGCAGTTCATCGGTCGGCGCGCCCAGATCTTCGGGACCCGACACCCAGATGCCGCAGCAACCGGAGTGGGAGCCGAGCAGGTAGGGCTCGGTCGGCATCAGTTCGGAGTTTTTCTTCTCCGGCTCGATGTTCTCGCCCACCCAGATGCCGCACTGGCCGACGCACATGTCGAGAAAGTCTTCCCAGGCTTCGGCTTCGAGGTGCTTCACTTCGCGCGGGGTCAGGGTCTCGCGCAGCTTGGCGAGCGCGGTCACGGTGTCCATGTAGATGGGGCCGCGGCCTTCCTTCATTTCCTTCAACATCAGGTGGTTACGCAGACACGATGCGGGAACGGCTGCCTGCCCGTAGGGGGGGTAGTCGTTCAGCAGTTCCTTGTTTTTCACCATGTAGATTTCGCCGTAGGCGTTGACGGCCTGCGCCTTGAACAGCAGGAACCAGGCGCCCACCGGGCCGTAACCATCCTTGAAGCGGGCGGGCACAAAACGGTTTTCCATCATGGTCAGCTCGGCGCCAGCTTCGGCAGCCATCGCGTAGGTCGAACCAGCGTTCCACACCGGGTACCAGGCACGGCCGGTACCTTCACCGACAGAGCGCGGACGGAAGATGTTCACGCAACCACCAGCGGCCAGCAGGATGGCCTTGGCCTTGTAGACGACAACCTTGTGGTCGCGGGTCGAGAAGCCGACAGCACCGGCGATGCGGCTAGGGTCGTTCTTGTCGTTGACCAGCTTGACGATGAAGATGCGTTCCTCGATGCGATCCATGCCGAGCGCTTTTTTGGTGGCTTCAGCAACGATCCACTTGTAGGATTCGCCGTTGATCATGATCTGCCATTTGCCGGAACGCACGGGCTTGCCGCCGTCCTTCAGGGCGGGCAGGCCTTGCGCGCCATCATGACGTTCACCGTTTTCGTCGGTTTTCCAAATGGGCAGGCCCCATTCTTCGAACAGGTGTACGGAGTCATCCACGTGACGGCCGAGGTCGTAGGCGAGGTCGTCGCGGGTGAGGCCCATCAGGTCGTTGGAGACCATGCGGGCGTAGTCAGCGGGATCCTGCTCGCTGCCGATGTAGGTGTTGATCGCGGACAGACCCTGCGCCACGGCGCCGGAACGGTCCATCGCGGCCTTGTCGACCAGCTTGATCTTCAGATCGATGCCGAGCTCGGCCTTGGCGGCGTCTGCCCAGCGCATGACTTCATAACCGGCGCCGCAGCATGCCATGCCACCACCGATCAGGAGGATGTCGACTTCCTCCTGGATAACTTCGGGATTACCAAATTCTCCAGCCATTTCGTTTACCTCTCTAAATTACTTGCGAATCAGTTCAGCAGGATTGCCAGGGCGATAGCCTTTGGTGATGCCACCATCCGCCGAGCCGGTGAAGAAACCGGTGGCGGTGATGTTGGCCATCACGGCAGTCGGCTTGCCGCCGAAAGGATCAATCGAACCCTCGGGCGTGGTACGGATCGGGAACTTGAAGCGTTTCAGCGTACCGTTGCGGAACTTGATCGTCCACATGATGGAGTCGCTTCCGCGCAGCGGCTGCACCATGCCGCCCAGCGGCACGACGTCGGCGTAGTGGCGGACTTCAATGGCTTGTTGCGGGCAGATCTTCACGCAGGAATAGCATTCCCAGCACTGCTCGGGTTCCTGGTTCCAGGCTTTCATCGCATGGCCGGTTTCCGAACCGTCCTTGTCAAGCTTCATCAGGTCGTGCGGGCAGATGTACATGCAAGCAGTCTTGTCCTGACCCTTGCAGCCGTCGCACTTGTCGGTACGAACATAAGTTGGCATTACAGTCTCCTAAAGTTAGCTAACAATCCGCGTACGTCGCGGTCCGCTTAGAACTGAACCCGTCCTTGGCCGGGGCGTATCGCGAGTCCGCTTCCGGTAGGCTCGTGTCCTAAAATCTTCATTTGGCCGAGTGGCCTTTCAACTCGACCTTGACGTTCTGTTCCGCGGTCAGGCCGGCGTAGTACTTTTGCAGCACCTTGGCGACTTCTGGACGGCTGAATTCGACCGGCAGGTCCTGGCCTTCGGACAGCATCGAACGCACCTTGGTGCCGGACAGCAGGATGCGGTCATCCTTGGTGTGCGGGCAGGTGCGCTGCGAGGCCATGCCGCCGCACTTGTTGCACCAGAAGGTCCAGTCGATGTTCATGTTCTTGGTTTCGAGCGCGTCCTTGGGGATCTCGTCGAAAATCTTCTGCGCGTCGAACGGGCCGTAGTAGTCGCCGACGCCGGCGTGGTCGCGGCCGACGATCAGGTGCGAACAGCCGTAGTTCTGGCGGAACAGCGCGTGCAACAGGGCTTCGCGCGGGCCGGCGTAGCGCATGTCCAGCGGGTAGCCGGCCTGGATCACGGTGTTGGGCGCGAAGTAGTTGTCGATCAGGGTGGCGATGGCTTCGGAACGGACTTCGGCGGGAATGTCGCCTGGCTTCAGCGCGCCCAGCAGCGAGTGGATCAGCACGCCGTCCATGGTTTCGATGGCAATCTTAGCCAGATATTCGTGCGAGCGGTGCATCGGGTTGCGGGTCTGGAACGCGGCAATCTTGGACCAACCCATTTTCTCGAAGGCGGCACGGGTTTCGGCGGGGGTCATGAACTGCTCGCCGTATTCTTCCTTGAAGGTGCCGGTGGACAGCACCTTGACTGGACCGGCGAGGTTGACCGAACCCTGATCCATGACCATTTTTACGCCGGGGTGTTCGAGGTCGGTGGTCTTGTAGACCTGCATGCACTCATGAGCCTTGTCGATGGCGTATTTCTCGGTGATTTTCATGGTGCCCATGATGTCGCCGGTTTCGCCGTCGACCAGCGACACGTCGTCGCCGACCTTGATGCTCTGGCTGGTGACTTCGTCGGTGGAGAGGGTGACCGGGATCGGCCAGAACAGGCCGTTGGCCATCTTGTAGCCGTCGCACACGCCTTCCCAGTCGGCGTGGGTCATGAAGCCGTCCAGCGGGGTGAAGCCGCCGATGCCCATCATGATGAGGTCGCCGGTTTCGCGCGAGCTCATCTTGACCTTGGGCAGTGAGGCGGCGCGGACTATTTCGGCGGCAAGTGCATCGCCTGTCAGCAGCAGGGGTTTGAGTTCACCGCCACCGTGGGGGCGTACCAGTTTGGACATGCTGTCTCCTCAGACTTTATGGGGGTATTAGAGTCGGGGCAGCATAGCACCGGGCTTGGCGCCTGAATAATCCTTTATTTTTATTTGAGGATAAGCGGGTTTGATACTGAATTGCGGCAACAAAAAGCCCGGGTAAACCGGGCTTTTTTGTTCTGGAACAATTGCTTATGCATCAAAGAAGGCGGGCATGTCGGTTTGCTCGGTCTTGATGACGTCAACCCAGGCGGGTTTGGTGTCGCCCCCGGCTGCGGCCAGCTTTTTGGTTTCTTCGTAGAGCATTTTCCAGCGGTTGTAGAGACAGTCGCTGACCTTGCGCATACCTGCATCGAAGTAGGAGTTGTGCAGGTCGCCGATGGTGCGGGTGAAGGATTCCATCTGCTCCAGCAGGTTGTGCGGATAGCCGTGACGGTTGGGGTCGGCGTATTTGACCATCTCGCGCTTGACCGCGCGCACGAAGACTTTTTGGCCTTCGGTGAGGTCGGCCTCGGTGCGGGGCGCACCGCCAAAATTCATCACTTCGTGAATGAAACCATTCAGGCGTTCGCCGAAATCAAAGTTGGTGTAACCGACGTTTTGCATAAATTCTCCGGTGTCAGGCGATGCTTTTCAGACTGGATGTGACTTCAGTGCTAATCCTACGCTGCGCGATGCGGCTGTCTAGCCGTCTTCCTGAGACGGCCGCGCGATTATTGCCTAAGCCCTTGAATCCAGCGGGAATAAATTTTGTCCGCCAGCTGGTGCAGCTGGGCGGTGCGGGCGGGCAGGTCTGCCTGGATGGCGTCGACCGATTGTACGCCGGGACTGTCGCTGGCGGCAATTTCGGCGGCGCCGTTGTTGCACCAGCTGGCAATGAGTTCGGGCGTCATCTCGACATGGCATTGCATGCCGATATGGCGGTCGTTCAGCACATAGGCCTGGTTGGCGCACCAGGTGCTTTCGAGGATGCGCGTGGCGCCCGGTGGCAGGGTGAAGGTTTCGCCGTGCCAGTGAAACGCCAGCATGGGCTGCGTGGCATCGCCCAGCCAGGGGCGTGCGGCGTCGGCGTCGGTGATGCCGACGTCGCCCCAGCCGATCTCCTTGACCAGGTTGGCGCTGACCGATCCGCCCAGCGCCTTGGCCATCAACTGCCCGCCCAGACAGTGGCCGATCACCGGGATGTCCGACGCGACGGCCTGGCGGATCAGGGCCAGCACGGGTGGAATCCAGGGCAGGTCATCGTTCACGCTCATCGGCCCGCCCATCAAGCACAGGCCGGAAACGCCGTTAAGGCTTTCAGGCATGGCATCGCCGGCGTCAATGCGCACCAGCTTCCAGGGAATGCCGTGGCGATCCAGGAACGTGGTGAAATACCCCGGCCCTTCGGTGGGGGAATGACGAAAAATCAGAACAGGATGCATGATGGCTCATAAGCGAAAATCAATCACGCTCATCATAGCCGCAGGGGCGTTTGCCTGCACGGCGGCCTCGGCCGCCAGCGTGTCGGTGGCGGGGCTGTTCAGGGACAAGGCCATCTTAGCATCGACGGCGGCAAGTCGCGCACGCTGAGCGTGGGGCAGACGGTGCAGGGGGTGAAGCTGGTTGCCGCGGATTCCGGCAGCGCCCGTTTCGACGTCGACGGCAAGCGCCGCATTCTGGGCATGGGGCAATCGTTCGCGGGCGGTGCAGCGACGGGTGAGCGCCAGAGCGTTTCGCTCACCGCCGATGTGCGCGGCCACTTTGCCGCCGCCGGTTCGCTCAATGGGTATCCGATGACCTTTCTGGTCGACACCGGCGCTACCGCCATCGCCATCAGCGCAGCCGAGGCCAAGCGCATCGGACTCGACTACAAGGCCGGGCAAGCCACCGGCGTCGGCACCGCCGCGGGCGTGGTTCCGGCTTGGCGCGTCAAGTTCAACACCGTCAAGGTTGGCAGCATCACCGTCAACCAGGTGGACGGCATGGTGGTGGAAACCGGCCTGGATGTGCCGCTGCTGGGGATGAGTTTTTTGAACCGGATGGAAATGAAGCGCGACGGCCAGACGATGATGCTGACGCAGCGGTACTGATTCGCTAGCCCGCAAAGCAACAAGGCCTGCATTGCAGTCCTTGTTTTTTGGCGAGGCAGGATTTACTGCTTCGTCTTGTCGCGCTCGATCAAGGCATACGCACTGTGATTGTGGATGGACTCGAAGTTCTCCGCTTCCACCACGTACGAGTCGATCAGCGGCTCGGCGTTCATCGCGGCGGCGACGTCGCGCACGATGTCTTCGACGAACTTGGGATTGTCATAGGCGCGCTCGGTGACGTATTTCTCGTCCGGCCGTTTCAGCAGGCCGAAGAGTTCGCACGAGGCCTGGTCTTCCACTTTGCGCACCAGGTCTTCAATCCACAGGAAGCCGTTGGTTTTGGCCGAGACGGTGACGTGCGAGCGCTGGTTGTGTGCGCCGTAGTCGGAGATTTTCTTCGAGCACGGGCACAGGCTGGTCACTGGCACCAGCACCTTGGTGGTGTGGGTGTATTGGCCGTTCTCGATGGAACCGATGAAGGTGACTTCGTAGTCGAGCAGGCTCTGCACGCCGGAGACGGGCGCAGCCTTGTTGATGAAGTAGGGGAAGGTCATCTCGATGTAGCCCGATTCGGCTTCCAGGCGTTCGACCATCTGGCGCAGCATACCTTCGAAGTTCTCGACCGAAATCTCGCGCTCGCGCGTGTTGAGGATTTCGACAAAGCGCGACATGTGCGTGCCCTTGAAGTTGTGCGGCAGGTACACGTACATGTTGAAGGTGGCGACGGTGTGCTGGACGCCGTCGTTCTTGTCCGCCACACGAACCGGGTGGCGAATGGTCTTGATGCCGACCTTGTTGATGGCGATTTGCCGCGTGTCAGCCGAGCTTTGTACGTCCGGCATGCTAATGGGGTCGCAAATCTGATTCATGGCAGGCTCCTGTATATGAGTGCAGTTTAGACTCAGTATAAACTGCTAGAATAGTTGAGTAAACTACTCGGATAATAAGGTTATCCGCTGGCGGACAGAATGTTCTATCCCCGCCGCGTCTAATCCACAGTCAGCCAGCATCTTCGCTGCGTCGCCATGTTCGATGAAGGTGTCGGGCAGGCCCAGGTATAGCACGGGAACCGGGATGCCGAGTTCGGCGAGCGCCTCGGCAACCCCGGCGCCGGCGCCGCCTGCCACCGCGTTTTCTTCCAGCGTGACCAACAGGCGGTGGGTTTGCGCCAGTTCGCGCAGCATGTCCAGATCCAGCGGTTTCACGAAGCGCATGTCGGCCACGCTGGCGTCGAGCGCCTCGGCAGCCGCAAGCGCCGGCGCAACCAGGCTGCCGAAGGCGATGAGGGCGATATCGCGTCCGCTGCGCCGCAGTACGCCCTTGCCGATCTCGAAAGGTTCGAGGCCGGGTGAGAGGGGCGCCCCCCCGCCGCTGCCGCGCGGGTAGCGCACCGCCGACGGGCCGTTGTGCAGAAACGCCGTGGTCAGCAGGCGGCGGCACTCGTTCTCGTCCGACGGCGCGGCAATCAGCATATTGGGGACGCAGCGCAGGAAACTCAGATCAAAGCTGCCGGCATGGGTCGGGCCGTCGGCGCCGACCAGCCCGGCGCGGTCGATCGCCAGCATCACCGGCAGGTTTTGCAGGGCGATGTCGTGGATCAGCTGATCGTAGGCGCGCTGCAGGAAGGTCGAATAAATCGCCACCACCGGTTTCACGCCCTCGCAAGCCAGCCCGGCGGCAAAGGTCAGCGCGTGCTGCTCAGCGATGCCGACGTCGAAATAGCGCTTCGGATATTCCTCCGAGAAGCGCACCAGCCCGGAGCCTTCGCGCATCGCCGGGGTGATGCCGACCAGCCGTGTATCGGCGGCGGCCATGTCACACAGCCAGTCGCCAAACACCTGCGTATAGGTGAGCTTGCCACCGGATTTTTCGGTGACGCCGGTCGCCGGATCGAAACGCGACACGCCGTGATACAGGCAGGGATTGGTTTCGGCGGGCTCGTAGCCTTTGCCTTTTTTGGTGACCACATGCAGAAACTGCGGGCCGCTGAGCTGCTTGATGTTGCCCAGCGTGTCCAGCAGCACGTCGAAGTCGTGGCCGTCGATGGGGCCGATGTAGTTGAAACCGAATTCCTCGAACAGCGTGCCGGGCATCACCATGCCCTTCATGTGTTCCTCGGCGCGCTTGGCCAGCACCTTGATCGGCGGGACGGCGGACAGCACTTTTTCGCCGGCGCGGCGGGCGGCGGCATAAAAACGTCCCGACATCAGCCGCGCCAGGTAATTGCTCAATGCGCCGACGTTGGGCGAAATCGACATGTCGTTGTCGTTCAGCACCACCAGCAAGGGCAGGTCGGTCGCGCCAGCGTTGTTGAGTGCTTCGAATGCCATGCCCGCGGTCATCGCGCCGTCGCCGATGACCGCCACGGCGCGCTGGTCGGAACCCAGTTGGTGAAATGCCTCGGCCATACCGAGCGCAGCCGAGATCGAGGTGCTGGAATGGCCGACACCGAAGGCGTCATACTCGCTTTCGGCGCGGCGCGGAAACCCGGCGATGCCGCCACCCCGGCGCAGGCCGGCCATCGCCGCACGGCGTCCGGTCAGGATTTTGTGGGCATAGGTCTGGTGGCCGACGTCCCACACGATGCGGTCGCGCGGCGTGTCGAACACGTAATGCAGCGCGAGGGTCAGTTCCACCGTGCCGAGGTTGGAGGCCAGGTGGCCGCCGGTGCGGGAAACCGATTCCACCAGGAATTTGCGCAGTTCGGCCGCGAGTTGCGGCAGATCGGCGGGCGACAGGGTGCGCAGGTCGGCCGGCGTATCGAGGGTGTCGAGCAGGGGCGTGGTCATGTCAGAACGTCCGCTCGACCACGAAGTCGGCCAGCTGGCGCAGCCGTTCGGCGGGTGTACCCAGCTTGTCGAGCGCAGTGTGGGCGTCGGCGCGCAGTTCCTGCGCCAGTTCGCGCGCGCGCGCCACGCCGAGCAGGCTCACGTAGGTGGGCTTGTTGTTGGCGGCATCCTTGCCGGCAGTCTTGCCCAGCGTGGCGGTGGGCGCTTCGGCATCGAGCACGTCGTCGACCACCTGGAAGGCCAGCCCGATGCACTTGGCGTAATGGTCGAGCACGGCGCTGGTCGCGTCGGACAGCGTGCCGCACTGCGCGCCCAGCAGCACCGAGGCGCGGATCAGCGCACCGGTCTTGTGGATGTGCATGAATTCGAGTTCGGTCAGGTCGAGCGGCTTGCCCACGCTGGCCAGATCGATCGCCTGGCCGCCGGCCATGCCGCGCGAGCCCGCCGCCTGCGCCAGCAGCTGCACCATTTTCAGTTGGGTTGCCGCATCGTCGGCCAGCGGCTGCGCAGCGAGAATGTCGAACGCCAGGCTCTGCAGGGCGTCGCCCACCAGCAGGGCAGTCGCTTCGTCGAACTCGACATGCACCGTGGGTTTGCCGCGCCGCAATGCGTCGTCGTCCATCGCTGGCATGTCGTCGTGCACCAGCGAATAGGCGTGAATCAGTTCCACTGCGGCGGCGACATGCTGCACTCGCTCGACGCGGGCGCCGCTGACTTCGCCGGCGGCAAACGCCAGCAGTGGGCGCACGCGCTTGCCGCCGCCCAGCACCGCGTAGCGCATCGCATCATGCAGGCGCTCGGGAGCAATGTGGGCAGAGGGGAGCCACTCGGCCAGCACGCTTTCCATGCGTGCCTGGCATGCCTGTGTCCAGGCGGCAAAATCAGTCATCAGTGTCTTCGGCCTTGAATGGCTGCGCGGCTTTGAAAGGGAGCAAGGCGCCGTTTTCCAGAATATTCACCTGTTGTTCCGCATCGGCCAGTTGCTGACGGCAATACTGCAGCAGCTCGGCGCCGCGCTTGTAGGCGGTCAGCGAGGCTTCAAGCGGCAATTGGCCGGATTCCATTTCAGCCACAATGGCTTCCAGTTCGGCCAGTGCGGACTCGTAATCCTTGGGGGGAGTGGCGGCGCGGGATTTGGCCATGAATATCGAAGCTGGCAGAGAAAGGACGATACTTTAACAAATTTAGCCCAGCGCCTTAACAGTAATCAGCATGGCAGCGCCTCCCGGATCGGTGGACTGCTGGAAGTTTGTGCTTTCCCGGCTTTGTACTCGGGGGCTCATCCGTCAATCCGATGCTGCTTTTAATGGTGATCGTTTCCCGATCACGCTTGCCGATTCCGGTGCAGACCGGAAGGGGGCCTGGTTTTGTAGGGCGCGTCTTGAGCGATCTCGCCGAACCCGGCGTCTTGTCGCTAAATCGCCACCGTGGCCGGCTCGCGCTGGACCAGCAAGGCAACCCGGAAACCGGGCCATATCAGTCGGCGCTGGAAGATGGCATGATGCATTTCCATGCTTTCCTGCGGCGCGAAATCGAGCCGCACCTGAAATGAGTTTTTTTCGAACTCTCCCAACGGGCGGCGCACACCGCCCTTTTTTTCGCCTGCCCGCGATGAGTTGGCTCCAATGAAGTCAAGCTGGATGCTGGTGGCGGCGGCCCTGTTCGCGCTGATGAGCGTGCTGGTGAAGCATGCGTCGAGCACCTTTTCCCCCGCCGAACTGGTGTTTTACCGCTCGGCGTTCGGGCTGGTCGCAATCTGGGGGGTGATCGCCCTCAGCCATCGCCGGCTGCTGGCGCCGCTCGCCACGCGCCATTTGCGTGCGCACTTCTGGCGCGGCCTGTCGGGCTTTATCGCGCTGGTGCTGTTCTTCTACGCCATCGCGCGGCTGCCTCTGGCCACCGCGGTCACCCTGAATTACACCGCGCCGCTGTTTTTGGCAGCGCTGTCCGCCTGGTGGCTGCGCGAACGCCACGGGCGGGGCATCGTCGGTGTGGTGCTGCTGGGTTTTGTCGGTATTGTGCTGCTGTTGCGTCCGCAGTTGCAGGATCAGGCCTGGCTGCCCGCGCTGGCCGGGCTGATTTCGGGCATGCTGGCGGCGGTGGCCTACGTCAACGTCAAGCAGTTGGGCAAGCTGGGCGAACCCGAATGGCGAGTGGTATTTTATTTCACCCTGCTCGCTACCGCAGGCGGCGCGGCATGGATGGCACTGGCCGGGTTTCACCGTCCGCAGGCGGGCGACTGGCTGTGGCTCGCCGGCATCGGCGTCACTGCCACGCTGGCGCAGTTGGCGCTGACGCGCGCCTACCATCGCGGCCGTACGCTCATCGTCGGCTCGCTGGCCTACACCACGGTCGGGTTTTCCGCCTTGTACGGCGTGCTGCTGTTCGGCGAACGGCTGCCGCTGCTGGCCTGGATCGGCATGGCGGTGGTGGCGGTAGCCGGCGTGTGGGCGGTGCGCGCGTCGACACCTACGCAGCCCGATTCGTTATAGTTCAATCACATTCCAGAGGAGAGCACCATGATCAGTCTGAACACCAAGGACAACCAGATTGCCGTCACCGTGATGGGGCAGTTCACGCTGGATGATTACCGCGAATTCGAGCAGGCGGTGTGCTACGGCATCCAGTTTCAGGGCACGGTCAACCTGCTGTTCGACCTGCGGGACATGCTGTCTTACAGCATCGACGTGGCGTGGGAGGAGCTGAAATTTTCGCGCGAGCACAAAAACGATTTTGGCCGCATCGCCATCCTCACCGGCGACCAATGGGTGGCGTGGAGCATGTGGGTGAACCGCATGTTCATGTCAGCGGATATCCGCCTGTTTGATGATCTGGACCTGGCGCAGGCTTGGCTGGCAAGCGGCGAATTGCCGGCAGCTGCGAGTTGATGCGCGTCAGCCGAATGTCAGACGATCGCGGAATGATCCTGTGTTCAGGCTGCTGTGCAGGCACTCATGAAGGCGTATTGCGCGTCGGCCGAAAAATTTCCCGATTGGCGTAATACGCGGCGTGTGCGTTGGCCGCATCCCAACCCGGAATCCCCTGCACCGGCAGTGGGGCAAGCTGGCGCGGGGTGTCGATTGCGCCGAGCACCATGACCGCCTGCACATCTACGGCGTCGGGATCGAGCGAATCGGAACGCAGCAGCAGGCATTTCCCGGTCATCGACGGGTAGGGTGCGAGCGCTTTTTCCAGCAGGGCATGACCCACTACCACAAAACGCATCTCGGTTTCGACACGTGAGCGCGCTTCCCAGAACAGCGTGTGCCAGGCGCGCCCGGCCAGCAACGCAGGCAACGTCGATTCACGGCTGATCACCCACACGCCCGATTCATCCAGCACCGTCAGCGCGTCGCGGCGGCGGCCGCGCCTGCTGTCGGCCTCAACCGCGATGGCCTCACCGTGGGCCGCGTTCAGCGCGGCCTTGAAACGCGGAAAACGCAGCCACACCAGCGCGTTCAGCACGTCGTGCCAGGTGTCGGCGCGGGTCGGCACCTGGCCGGTGTGCAGGATATGGATTTCGTAATCGCGTGCTGACAGGTGGCCTTTGGCGGCGATAAAGCGCAGCGGTAGCCCATTCGCCTGGGTGGTGTGGTGGGCACTGGCCAGGGCGTTGAGTTCATCCAGCGTGGGATGGACACGATCCAGATCGAGCGCGTCGATCAGTTGCCGGTAGGGTGCAAAGGCGGGATGGCCGAATTTCAATGCAGCGACTCGGACAGCGCCTGGCGGTATTGCCGCGTCAGCGGATGCGCGCTGCCGAGCAGGTCGAACAGGGCAAGCAGGCTGGTGCGGCCGATGTCGTGGCGGTAGCTGCGGTCGGCGCGAGTGATGAACAGCAGGTCGGCCAGGGCACCGTCGAAGTCGTCGTTTGCCAGCAAGACAGCGGCGCGCTGGTAATGCGCATCGAGGTCACTGGCGTCGTCGAGCAGCCGCGCATTGATTTCGGCCAGTGAGGGTGCGTGGCGTGTAGCCTCGACCAGACTCAGGTGCGCGTGCAGGCGGGCCAGTTCGGGTTCCAGTCGGGCTTCAGGCGGCAGGCTGTTGAGCAGTTTCAGCGCCTGCTCGCCTTCACCTTCGGACCACAACAGCTTGGCCAGATCACGCGGAATGGCGAGGTTGTCGGGTTCGGCCATTGCTGCGTTGGCCAGCAGCATGCGCGCCTGCGAAATGTTGCCCGATTGCCATGCCGCCACGCCCAGCGCGTGGGCGCGGTTGGCGTCGCCGGCGATGAA
>JAUXVT010000076.1 GCA_030680405.1 Thiobacillus sp.
GGGCTCGGTGGTGATGCCGGCATCATTTTCCAAGCCGTAGGCGGAGCCGGCGATGGGGTTGAACGACATGGGACCATTCACGGTGGAATCCGCATGAACATTGGCCGCAAAAGCGGCGACCAAGGTCAGGGCAAGCATGGACTTCTTCATTGAAAACTCTCCTGAAACTGTAGTTTGAAAAGGCAGGGCGACACAGCTATGCCGCACTGCGCATTGTTCTCAGGATGTGTTGCATGGATGTGATGGTTTCGTGAAGTTTGATCAAGGTCACATGCTGATCGAGAATTTGGGGAGCCACCTGAACTTCTGCAAGTGAATGACCTTACCGGGACGCTTGGCAAAGTACCCTGTGGGCATAAATAGGACACGGTGGAACGGCGCATTGACGACTGATCTTGTCGTGCGATGGCACAGCCGTGTAACGTCGGCGGCGCTATCCGGCAACGGGGCGGGGAAGGACTCGATATGCAGCGAGCGGGTGGGACAGGCAATCTCGGCGCCGTGGGCGGCGATGATGTCCGCGATTTTGAGCATCACATCCTGTTTGACGAGGTGGTATGGCGCCCATTCGGTGGTCTTCGCTAAGGCGTAGATGAAGATGTCGAGTGAGGAATCGCTGAAGGCATTGAAACTGATGATCAGCGTGGATTCTGTGTCGATCTTGGGATGGGTAAGCAGCATGGCTTTACATCGGCGTCGATGGCGGCCATCTTGCCGATGTCCAGGAAGCTGAGGCCGATGGTTTCCTTGATGCGCTGGTTGGTCATGCGGGACGGGTTTTCCACGATGATGTTGGTAAAGAGCGCATTGGGCACATAGATCGCGTTCTTGTTGAACGCGCGTATCCGGGTATTGCGCCAGCCGATGTACTCCACGACGCCTTCGATTCTCTTGTCCGGTGAACGGATCCATTCGCCCACCGTGAAATGGCGGTCCAGATAGATGGTGAGGCCGCCCAGCAGATTGGCGAACAGGTCCTTGGCGGCAAAACCGAGGGCGATGCCGCCGAAAGCCAGTACGCCGGCGAGGCTGACGCCGAGAGTTTGCAGAATGGAAAGGATTGCAATGATGACGACGGACATGCGGCCCAGCTTGCTGAGCGCATCCACGGTGGCGCGATCCCCCTTTCTTCTGTGGCCAGACGGAGCGCGGCAGCGTTATCGGAGGCATTTTGAGCAGCCCTTGGCAGCCATGGATGTGTGGTGGGGTGGGGATGGTTACTACTTGGTAGACGGCCATCACCGGATAGAGGCGTACAAGGCGGCAAAATGGCCGACAGCCCAGCATGTCCCCGTGGCGGTCTACCAAGGCACGCTCACGCAAGCACTGCTGAAAGCGGGCCTTGGAAACACCCCCGATAAGCTGGCCATGGACTATGAAGAGTGGGCGAAGACAGAAGCTGACCGGCTCGAAGGCGTGTTGCGCGAAGCACTTGGAGCGGTGCGTCTTAATCAGCGCTCACCCCTTGCGGATGCCCTCAGTCGTAAGGCTCAGGGGGAAACCTTGGTCTCCGTAGAGACGCCGGGAATCCCGCAGGAAGGGACGGAGCGCAGCCACGTAACTATCTTCAAAGGTCTTCGAGGCGATGCACTTAGGCCACGTCATAGCGGCAAGTGCTGACACTGTACCGCCCCGCTTGCGTTGCTCATCGCGCCACTTGGGCGGAAGTTTGCACAACAGCGCGAAGAAGCCGTCTACGTCTGACTGGCGTAAGGCGTTCACGGGCTTGTCCCCAATGACCTCAAGAAACAGACGGAGCGTAGGGTCAGTCTTCTTGAACATGGGCTTGGTCTTGTCGGCCTTGGCAAGAAAGGCGGAGACCACAGAGACAGCAGCGGTGCCCCTGCGGCGGGTGGAACGGCTGGGGTCGGTGGCTCAAGTACGGGTGGCGTGTCTACCCACTCCCCGGCCCTGCGGGACTTCAAAGCCTGTAGCACACGACTTGAACCTTGCGATATTCCTTGTTGACCACAAGCTGCCCAAGTACCGCTGCCGTCAGAGCCGTGATCCGCTGCTGGCCATCAATAAGAATCATCTTGCCCGAGGCTGTGGAGCCATCCTTCAGCTTCACATCGGGGTTGCGCCAAGCGATCAGGTAGCCCACCGGGAAGCCCTGATAGAGCGAATCCAGTAGGTCACGCACTTGGGAGGCATCCCAGACGAATGGCCGCTGGATTTCCGGGATGGCGATCTCGCCCTCGCGAACCTTGGAGAGGACGCTCTCGATCAGGTATTGGTTGACGGCGTATTTCTGAGTTTTCATAGAGTAACCTCATTAGAACAAGCCATAAAACTTATCCAGTGTTTCGAGTTGGAGGCATTACTTCTTAAATTCGGGCTTGATCGCTTTAAGCATTTCAACAACGAAGTTTCTTGTTTCCGAGTCTTGAATTTTCTCGACTAGGGCTTCTATGGGGTGAGCATGGTTGTTGTTTCCGTTCCCATATAGCCGAACGGGATTTTCTCCAAAGTTACTTACTGCCGTTTCCAATAGCTGCTTAGAAAGCGCTTCGTCATTCGCATTCGCAACCTCCTTCTTGTATCCCTCGAACGCTACGGCTGTGGACGCCTTATAGGCATAGTCCTGCTCAATGCGGGCTAACATGCCTGTCTGTCGCGCTGAAAACCACCCGAGCCAGATAGCCGGGGCCGCAAGGGGAAGCCGTTCTCCAGCACATGGCGGAACTCGCGCACCATAGCCCGGTTGCGTTCGGGGATGGTGAAGCGGCGCTCCAGCGCGTTGGGATCGACCTTGATGGTGTCCGTGTTCTTGAAAAGCTCCGTGAACTCGGCGCGGGTGGCGCCATCCATGGCCGTCCAGTCGAGCTCGTCCTTCTTCACCTCGAAGCCGCCTTCGGCGGCGGTCTTCACGGTCTTGGCCTTATAAATTTGGTAGGGCACCCGAAAGCTTGTCGAACTTGGGTGGCTGACCATGGAACGACGAAATGGCCGATCTTCAATTTTTTACCTGCGGGTTCCGGGCAGCCCCCCGATCACCAAGCAGAATCAGTGTGATGGCTGTAGCGATACACAGCAAGGAAATGGTTTTGATACTGAATCGGTCTCTACCTTCGACTAGCCTGGCTAGGCGGGGAGGGCGCCCACCTCGGCGATCCCCATCCGGGAGGCAAAGTGGTCGGGAAACCCAGTCGCCTGGAACACCTCCTGGAACTTGGCCAGGAAGTAGTTGACGTCGACATGGCCGTAATCCATGACTGCAAGATTGATCCCATCCTGGTGCGATCCGCGGTTCAAAAAACGCTCCAGCGGTTTGAAATTTCGATCACGCTCACTGATCACTTTCAGTGCATCACCAAACTGATCGTTTCGCTGCGTAAACCATAGGAAGTGTTCGAGGATGCATCGCATCGTGTTCGGAACCGCCTGCTTAGGCACCTTCCCGTCGCGGGCGTCGCGAAGGATCTGCCAGAGTGCGTCGTAGTCGTTGAGCAGGTCCTTGGGGTCAAGCGGCTCGACCGACGTGTGGGCGTTCTTGACCACGCGCAGAAGCACGCTGCCTTTGTTGCCCAAGTTGAGCAGTTCGTGAAGAAAAAACAGATTGTGCGTAAGAATGATGACCTGCCTAGCCTTCGGCTTGCCTTGGGGCGGCTTGATGACTTCGTGCTGAAGTATGCTGGCGATGTCGAACACGTAGTTGTGCGACAGGCTGGAAATCGGATCGTCGATGACGGCGATAGTCTTCTCCAGCGGGAAATCGACCGCGGCCGTTTCCGAGCCGCTCAGCAGCACGATGTAGTAAAGAAAGGAGATTAGCGTCTTCTCGCCCTCGCTCAACGACTTCAAGTCCCCTTTGTCCTGACCGGGCCGGACCAAGCGATAAAGGCTGTTCTCCCCAGGCTTCTTGTCGATGGAGAAAGACTCGATACCCAGGCTCTGCAGCCGGCGGTTGATAGCCTGGACCGCCGCATCCACGCCGGCTCTGCTTTGCCGCAGCTCCACCAGCCGGTTGGTCAACGCTAGGGTATCGGCTTGGACCTGTGCCAGGTCTGCCACGAGGGCCTTCAAGGCATCGGCGGCGGGCTGCTTGAGTTGCTCATAGGAGACGAAGGCCTCTTCGCGATCGCGGCGCAAGAGTTTCCAAAACGCGGCCTTCACCCTCTCCTTTTCTGCAGCGCGATCGGTAACCCGCGCATTGAACGCCGCAATGCGTTCGTTGACCCGCTGCACCGCCCCGCCCAGCTCATCCGCGCGCGGCGTGCACGACTCCAGGACGATGGGCTCGCCCGGTTTCTCCAGCTTGCCCCGCATCGCCGCTAGGTTGGATTGCAATCGGCCGCGCAGGCCCTCCCAGCTGCTCTTGAAGGTGGGCTCTTTCTGCACGAACGGCTCGGCCTGGGCACTCTCGACCTTCGCCCGAAGGTTGTCCAACTGCTGGGCATATTGCTCCACCAGCCCTTGGAGATGGTCGACTCGGGTCTGGCGGTCGCCGTCCAGGAGCTTGGCCAACTCGTCCTTGAAGTCGGCCGGGAGGCCCTGCTGGCAGAACGGGCAGTCCTCGCCGCGCGCATATTTTCGACCTGCGCCGACCCAGTCCCCGTTCCCGAGCTTGTCGATGAGCGCCGCTAGGCGACTGGCACCCGACCCCACGATGTGCTCGGCCCACACGCCGTCGGCCTCCACCGCGGAAAAGCCGGATGAGTCGAGGGTAACGTTCAACTTGGCGCTTTCTGTGCTGTCAGCGTCAGACCAGCGCTGTTTGAGCTGGTCGAGGGTGTCGAGCACCTCATCCGTGCCCACGACGGTGTCCTGGAGCTTCTCGTAGAACTTAGTCTTGTCCTTGTGGTAGCCCTGCAGCCAGCCCCACATGGGCTCGCTTGTCGCGTAGGTCGTATGGGCTTTCCAGACCCTGTCCTTGCCCGTCTCGAAGCGTTGATCGGCCAACTTCTTCGCCGCCCCGATCTGCCCGTTGAGCGCCTCTTCCTTGTCCCCCAGCTCGTTCAGCTGCTTTTGTGCCTCGTCGATGCTTTTCTGGGCCTCGGTGTCCACCTCGCCCAAGGTGAAGATGCCGGGCATGCCTTCCGGCTCCCCGATGACACGCTCGACGAAGGCGTGGTTGTAGACTAGGTAGCGAAAGGGGCCGCCGTTCGTAGGCGTCAGCGAGCAATGCGCGAAGCGGGCGTCTTTACGCCCCAGCCCGTCAATGACCTCGCCAATGGCCGACTTGCCCGCCCCGTTGAGGCCGAAGAAGATCACCGGCTTGTCGTTGCTGGTATCTATCGGGATGACCGCTGGCGTGGTCGGGTGGAAGCTTTTGTAGTTATGGACAGATATGCTCTTGATCATCTCTTTCCCTTGGGCCATGTCCCAGCACCTTTACTCGCGATGTTCTCACGACTGGGGAGGCGCCCCAAACAAAAAGTCGGTGCACTGCAGGATCTAGGACCCGCGGACTGTCCATATTGCCCTTCTGTACAGCGCCGGCGATATCAGGAGGCACATTTTCTTCTGGCAACCCGGCATTTACGGGTGATCGGGTGGTAATCGACAGCACCGACCTGGCGTATTTCCTCGTACCATTCCACCTCCCTCCAAGCTTGATTCAAGGCTTGTTCTAAGGCAGCTTCCAGAGACCAGGTGTCGCGGGAAATCGAGCCGTCATCTATCCGCTTTAGCCAGTCCGGTTCGCGAGTCTTGCACAGTTCAAGCAGCGCTAAATTGGGTTCAAAGCCATCACGAAAATCACGGGGCAAAACATCGTCGTCGTCATCGTGCTCGACTTCACCTTCCTGCACCATAAGCTCAGATAAGCAACTCGCCTGCGCCACCAGCTCCTCAACATTTACATCCTCATTCCCCAATCGTCCGATGATCAGGCCGGAGTGACTGGCTCCATAAGCGGCTAATATCCCGCTCAAAGCATCGTCGATTTTCACTTGAGGTGAACTGAACATCGTAAAGAGGGGTTTGAACGGATCGTCCTCACTGGGCCAGGGTTGACTAAACAAGAGGTGCTTTTCTCCTTCTGCCCACTTTTGCAGGTCTGCCAAGGAAAAATCTGGAATGGCCGTTTTCCTCGCCAAATCAGGCTGCGCTTGCGCAAATACGATTCCAGCCACCCCCTCGACCTCTCCGGCACGCAAGCCCTTCACTACACCGACGCCAAGCCGCCCGCTTCTGAAGAAGTGATTTGTTGGTAAAGCTGCGCAACGCCCAGCAATGCTTCCGTCTTCGCGGTGTAGTGGAGCCAAATAGGACCACAGCCCGAATTTGGCTGTATCCGAATTTGTGAAGCTTCCCGGTGCAATCCTTCTGAGCAGATCGATGGCTTCCAGCGTTAACCAGTCATTCGCCTTCACGACACGTTGTCGCTCCATGCCGACCTCGCGCACATACAAGTCGATATCCAAGGCTGGCGCCAACCAAGCGCAGGCTTGGGCGAAAGCCATGCGGGGTGAGTCCTTAGGCCACGTACTCATTTCTGGGCAGAGATCGAGATATTTCTGCTTGCTGATCAACACCGACACCCGGGTACCGTGCCTTAGCAATCGCTCGTTTGCATCCGGCTTACGCAAGATCGGTCGCTTGCTGGTGCCGCAAGGGAATTCCAATAGCCACTGGTCGCTCTCGCCTTCCTTGGTATCGTAACGGCGCGTGGTCACCCTAACCAGCTCACCCAACATGAACACAGAGAAAAAACCGATGCCGAACTGACCGATGGCCTCGAAACCGGTGGCAAGAAGACCGCTCCATTCGCCGCGCAGGTCTGGGCTGCGCCAGAGGGAGCGACCGAAGTCGAGCAAGACCTCCGTCAGCACATAGCGGCTCATGCCGATTCCGGTATCGGTAACGTGAAGCCAGTAGCCCTCGCCAGCATTCTCCACAGCCACCTCGATTTCCCCTTCCTCTCCCCTCAGCCCCCCCAACTTACGGCAGGCACAAACGGCATCGATGGAGTTTTGCAGCAGTTCCCGGAGGGCGGCAATATGATCATTGCCATAAAGCTTCTCGCCACCGAACCGATCCACCAGGGATTTCACGTCGCTAATCTTGATGTTGGCATCCACAGGCTGCCAGCCGTCGGCAGGAACGGCGCGCGCAAAGTTCTCGGGGCTATGAGCTGCGCTGAGCGCGCGTACTGCCAAGCGCGGACGCTGATGATCGAGGAGAAGGCGATCAGCAGCCCGCAGCTCTTTGTCTATCAAACGCGCAGCATCGTAGGCCAGCCACCATGCCTCCTGTTCCTCCACGGGGAATGGCGAGGATGAAATACGCAGATCTTGGCGCGCCGGGTCGGGGTCACGCTTGATTTGGTTCATGCGGCACTGGAATTGCCAGTGGGCCAGGGAACTCCCTCCAGGTTGAGCGAGGGCGAACAGAAAACGCGGTGCCCGTTGGGCGTCGATGTGAGCAGCATCCGCAGTACGCAGCAATACAGCCAACTTAAAAATGTCAACGCCCCATGGGGATGGGTGCAGGCAAGTCGGAGCGGTAATTCTGGAGTGTTTCAGCGCTTCCAGTTCATGGGGCGACCACCAGTGGCTTTCAGCCACTTGGCCGATGGCATCGCCATAGGCCACGCGCAATTCGTCGTGAGGCAACAGATAGAGGGGTGTTTCGTCACCCGGAGCTAGCCAGCTCAGCTTGGCCAGCTTGCGCGCCTGTTTAGGGTGCATGACCCGCAACACATCGAACAGGACAAGCTGAAAGGTCGGCGTGCCAGGCAACAACTCCTCATCTGCAACCCCGCTCTCGGTTGCGAAATGCAGCCACTCAGGCAAAGCGCGGAGTTCCTCCACACCTCCTGGATAGGCAGCGATGCAATGGGCGGCATCGTGCAACAGAAAAGCACCACCAAGGACAAAGGCCTCGGCGGGATTAAGAGGAAAGTTTTCTCCAGCAATTTCTGAGGCAGTCCACCACAGAGCGTCGATATGGCTGATGTCATGCACCGTCAGATCGGGCATATCCTTGTGGATTTTCCCCACCAACAAAGCCACCCGCTCACGGAATTTCTCAAATGCCGTCGTCAGTTCATTGCGCTGCGCTTTCAGGGCATCGTCACATGCGTAGAAAGTGGTTTTCCAGAGAGGGGATTGCCGATAATCGCTCATATTGTCTGTTTAACCACCTTGTTGTTGAGCCGTTGAATCCAAGAAACTTTGGAACAGACTACTTACTATAAATCCCAGCAGTTTAATGCCGGAACCCAGACCGCACCCGTTCACAGACGGTAGCTTTTTCTGCTTAAGAGATATTCGACGAACAAGCCCGACCGTTTCTTCAGGCTCTGTGTGAGACCAATGAACAAAGCAAACTGACACATTCTGTCAGTTAAGACTGAACGCCTCCACTCTTTAGGTGTCGCAAGTCCAGTCCGGAATAACAAAACGTTTTCATTGCACCGAAGAGCGGTTCCAGCGGGAAGCTGCCGTAGTTACGTCCCTCCCCTCCACCCGAATGGCCGGTCAAGGCATCGTGAACTTCTTCATTAATCCCTGACATGCGACACACCTCTTTGAAAGTGTGACGCATTGAGTGAAAAACTTTTCGCCTATCGCTGAGATTGACGGTTCTCCTAAGATAACGGCCAAACCACTTGCTCCAGCTTGCGGATCTCTTGCCGTAGCTATCAGGAGTCAACTTAGGGAAAAGAAATTCCTTATTTTGGTTTTTTACGGATTCAATATATTCCAGCAGTCCGCATTCAATAAGTTCAGGATGGATTGGAACCCGACGGCGAGAACTCGCGTTCTTAACGGAGCTATGCTCAGCCTCGTCAGTAATTCTGAAATACCACCCCATCCCTTTTTCATGCTGGATGTCTGACAAAAGTAGTTGTGCAATTTCTTCTTCACGTGCACCGGTGAACGCCCCGATGAGAGGTAACCATAACGCTGCCTCTCCTCTCCCTCCTATGGGGCGTAATCCTGACCTGTAAACAGGTGAATCAAAAATCGCCTGAAGATCCTCAACCGTAAATGACAATCTTCGTTTCTTCTCGGTTTTTGAACATTCAACACGGATTCTTTCGCACGGGTTGACTTGCATCCGATCGTTATCGATAGCAAGGCGAAAAATTGTTCCAAGAATTCCGAGCTTCTTCTTTACTGTTTTCGAGTGTTGAGCTGCCAAGAGTAGATGATCCCTATAAGCAAGGAATTCTTTTTTGGTTAGGTCTTGAGGATTCTTGAACTTAACAAATTGATTAAATTCAGCGACGACACGCCTGTAGTCATCGGCAGTCTTCGGACGGCGTGCCGTGGCGCTCTGCCAGTCCTCATACAAAGCGTTTAATGTGACGACATCCCCGGCGCGATCTTTGAATAGGGTTTTGGCAAGCGGAGCTTCGGCTTCAGTTTCTCTCGGTTCACCTCGGTCGCGATCAACCAAGAGGTGATGCTCTCGAACCATCTTCTGAAGAAAGTTGAATGCAAGTCCACGAAAGCCAGGAGTGTCCTTTGTCGCCAGATATTTTTGCGACCTCAGGTAGGCGAGGACAGATTCCTCAATTATCCCTGTCTGCCCCGTTGCGAGAGCAGTTTGCAGCGCAAGGCGATATTCGTCTGCCCCTTGGTTGCGCTCTTGCCTTTCGAAATCGCCGAGACCATTCCCATCGGTCCGGAATATCTCATCGTATTCGAGGGACTCTCTGAGCCAGCTCGTCGTAATCAGTTCGATGAATTTATCGTCGATCTTCTCAACTTCGTGAAGATCGCCAGAGAGGCGGGTCTGCGCTGCTGCCTGCAGTTGCCGATTACGTCGGATGGTGTCGAATTCGTTGTCGTATCGGACAGAGAGCTTGTTGATCAGCTTCTTCGCTTGTTTGGCATCTTCTGTCCCGAGCGACTTCTTGATCTCGATTTTGTTGTAATGATCCCGCAAATCCACGGGAATCTTGATCCGGAAGTAGTGAAGGCCGTTTCGGGTCCAGCCCCTTGGGTAGTCCAATTGCTTATTCTCCAACGTCATGGTGTATCACTTGGTATGACAGTTGGATAAAGCTAACGGATTGAAATTAAATAACTTTAGCTATTTCAAAACGTTAGTAAGTAATTGGCGGAGAGGGTGGGATTCGAACCCACGGTGAACTTGCGCTCACGCCTGATTTCGAGTCAGGTACATTCGACCACTCTGCCACCTCTCCGGCGGCGCGTATTGTAACCGAGACGCACGGTTTGCTGGACGAAAATTTCACACTCGGGCAGACTGTGGCCATGCCAGTCACAAAAATAATGGCTTGTCTCGGGAGGGGCGCCGCGCTTGTACTGAGCCTGGCACTGGCTGCATGCAGCCAGCCGGTGCCGCCGCCGGAAATCAGCGGCGAGTTGCGGGTC
Organism: Thiobacillus sp.; assembly: GCA_030680405.1. Classification (GTDB taxonomy): domain Bacteria; phylum Pseudomonadota; class Gammaproteobacteria; order Burkholderiales; family Thiobacillaceae; genus Thiobacillus. Next base: position 10,296 of record JAUXVT010000076.1, read on the forward strand.
GGCACGCGCAATAGTCCGGCTACCTACTACATCGCCCACAACGGCGAGCCCGCCGGATTCGAGCATGATTTGATCCTGGCTTTCAGCAAGTCGCAGAACTGGTCGCTCGACTGGACGGAAAAATCCCGGCCCGAAGCGCTGTTCGAACTGCTCGACACCCATCAGATTCACCTGGCGGCAGCGACCTTGCCTCGTGCAGTCGTCAAAGATCGCCACCTGATTGCCGGGCCGGTGCTATTCGAAACCCCGGTCCATATTGTGTATCGCACCAGCGACAAGGCGCCGCGCAGCATGGCGAACCTGTCGGGCAAGAGGCTGGCGCTGATTGTCGGTTCCGGGCACACCCCCATCCTGATGCGGCAGAAGCGCAAGCATCCTGGACTCGCCTGGGCGGCACTGGAGAATGTCTGGCCGGAGGAACTGCTCGCCCAATTGCAAGCCGGCAAGTACGACGCGGTGGTCATCAACGGCATGGATTTCGACCCGATGCGCAATCTCTACCCCGAACTGGCCGTGGCGTTCGACATCGGCGACACCCAAAAAATCGTGTGGGCGCTGCCGACCCGCAGCTCTCAGGCCATGCGCAATGCGCTCGCACGCTTTGTCGAGCAGGCGCGCAAGGACGGCACCCTCAAGCGCATTTACGAGCGTTATTTCGGCCACGTCAAACGGCTGGACAGCAGCGACATCCTCGGCATCATGCAGCGCCGCCCGCAGCGGCTGCCCGAACTGCGCCAGCATTTTCACGAGGCGCAGACGCTCACCGGGATCGACTGGCGCCTGCTGGCCGCGATCGGCTATCAGGAGTCGCAGTGGAATCCATTCGCCGCCTCGCCCACCGGAGTGCGCGGCCTGATGATGCTGACCGGGGAAACGGCCGACCGCATGGGCGTCGCCAATCGCCTCGACGCACGCCAAAGCATTCTGGGCGGCGCGCGTTATCTGGCGCTGATGAAAGACAGCCTCCCCGCCCGCATTTCCGAACCCGACCGCACCTGGCTGGCGCTGGCGGCCTACAACCAGGGACAGGGACACATGGAAGATGCGCGCCGCATTGCACAGGCGCGCGGCGGCAGTCCGGACAGCTGGGCCGACGTCAAGGAAGCGCTGCCCTACCTGAGCCGCGGCAGTTATGCCAAGGCGATGAAATACGGCTACGCGCGCGGCGGCGAAGCACTGCATTTTGCCGAGGACATCCGCAACTATTACGACATCCTGTTGCGACTGGAGCCCGAATACAACCCGCTGATCAATCTGGGGCGCAGCGAGGAAGATCTGGCCGCGCCGGGTTGATCCGACGCAGGCGAGAGTCAGCCGAGCCGGCCTCGAGTCAAGCGACTGTCAGCCGCGCCGGGCTATTCGAGTCAAGCGGCCGTCAGCCGCTCCAGCCCGCCCATCCAGGGACGCAGCGCCTCCGGCACGGTCACGCTGCCGTCGGCATTCTGGTAGTTTTCCAGGATCGCCACCAGCGTGCGCCCCACCGCCAGCCCCGAACCGTTCAGCGTGTGCAGCAGCTCGGGCTTGCCCTGCCCCACCTTGAAACGCGCCTGCATGCGGCGCGCCTGGAAGGCCTCGAAATTGGAGCAGGAGGAGATTTCTCGGTAGGTGTTTTGCGCCGGCAGCCACACCTCGAGGTCGTAGGTCTTGGCCGACGAAAAGCCCATGTCGCCACTGCACAAAGCCATCTTGCGGTACGGCAGGCCGAGTTTCTGCAGGATTGTTTCGGCGTGTCCGGTCAGTGCTTCCAGCGCGGCGTAAGAATCCTCCGGCTTCACCATCTGCACCAGCTCCACCTTGTCGAACTGGTGCTGGCGGATCATGCCGCGGGTGTCGCGTCCGTAGGAGCCGGCTTCCGAGCGGAAGCACGGCGTGTGGGCGACGAACTTCAGCGGCAGCGATTCGGCGGCGACGATCTCGTCGCGCAGCAAATTGGTCACCGGCACTTCGGCGGTGGGAATGAGATAGAGCTTCTCGGCATCCGGGCGCGGCACTTGAAACAGGTCTTCCTCGAATTTCGGCAAGTTCCCAGTGCCACGCAGCGAATCTGCGTTCACCAGATACGGCACATAAACCTCCGTGTAGCCGTGTTCCGCCGTGTGCACGTCGAGCATGAACTGCGCGAGCGCCCGGTGCAGCCGCGCCAGCCCTCCCTTCATCACGGAAAAGCGGCTGCCGGTGATTTTTACCGCCGCCGCGAAGTCGAGCTGGCCCAGCCCTTCGCCCAGGTCGACGTGGTCGCGCACCGTGAAATCGAAGGTCTTCGGCGTGCCCCAGCGGCTCACCTCCACATTGGCGGTTTCATCCTTGCCCACCGCCACCGATTCGTGCGGCAGGTTCGGCACCCCCATCAGGAAATCGTTGAGCTCGGCCTGCAGCTCCGAGAGGCGGTTTTCCAAATCTTTCAATTCGTCGCCCAGCCCTGCCACCTCGGCCATTACCGCCATGGTGTCCTCGCCCTTGCCTTTCAGCATGCCGATCTGCTTGGAGAGCGTATTGCGCTTGGCCTGCGCCTCCTGGGTGCGGGTCTGAAACACTTTGCGTGCGCCCTCAAGTTCTTCGAAGTAGGCGACGTCGAACACAAAACCGCGCGCCGCCAGGCGCTCGGCAACGAGGGCTGCGTCTTTGCGCAGCAGCTGGATATCAAGCATGGGAGTAAGGGGAAAGCGCCAAAAGCGCCATTTTCGCCGATAGCCGCCCGGTGCGGCTAGGGTGAATGAACATTTACTTCATCTAGCCGCGCTATATGTATGTCCGTCCGCGAGTTTTTGCGCCCGCACCACCGCCTCCAGCGCGGCCAAGTGTCAGCTTTCGCGGGCTGGGGCCGCTCAACCCCGAGAAGATCGCACAGTTCGTTGAAAAACATCGGGTGGTTGGCGCGCTCTCTGCCGTCCGCACCGTTCCATCTGGCGATGAAGTCGTCCGGGGTCATGGTCGATGGATTAGGGCCGAGAGTCACCCGGATCAAAATGCCCGGATCGGGCCGGGATATTGGGCGATCAGCGCATCCGCCGTGAGCAGGGTGATGCCTTCGACAGTCGCCTGCGCGATCAGGATGCGGTCAAACGGGTCTTTGTGGATCGACGGCAGACTGTCGATGAAAACCGTGTGTTCGCTGATGATCGGCAACTCCAGATAGCCGTTGTCCAGCAAGCCGCGGCGCAGCACCCTGGCATCAACCTGAAAATCGGCGCGCCCCAGACCGCGCTTGATCGTGATTTCCCAAATGCTGGCCGCGCTGAACACCAGTTCGTTATCTGGATCTTCCAGCAAGACTCGTGCGTCGGGAGGCAATTGCGCGGGCGAACCCGCCGCCCAGAGCAACACGTGCGTATCCAGCAGAAGCTTCATCCTTCAGCGCCAAAAAGCTGCTCGATGGCTGCGGCGCCCATGCGGTCGAAATCGTCCGGTACGGCAATCTGGCCCGCCATGAAACCGAGACGTTTGGTCTGCCCGGTCGCGGGCGCTTCCAGCCGTGTGACCTTGACCAGGGGTTTCCCGGCCTTGGCGATAATGAAGGCATCGCCTTGCACGGCCTGTTCGATCAGCTTCGACAACTGGGTTTTGGCTTCGTGAATATTGACGGTATGCATGGTCACCCCAATCAAACTAAGTTTTGTTAGTCTAGTTTGATTAAGCAGGAATGGGAAGTCCTGGCCAAGCGGATCAGGCCGCTTCGACCATCCCCACCGCTTCTTCCACGTCCACCGCGACAACGCGCGACACGCCCGGTTCCTGCATGGTGACGCCGGCCAGATGCTGGGCCATTTCCATGGTGACGCGGTTGTGGGTGATGAAGAGGAACTGCGTGTGATCGGACATCGCCTTGACCAGCTTGCAGTAGCGGTCGGTGTTGGCGTCGTCGAGCGGCGCGTCGACTTCGTCGAGCAGGCAGAACGGCGCCGGGTTGAGCTTGAACATGGCGAACACCAGCGACAGCGCGGTGAGCGTTTTCTCGCCGCCGGACAGCATGTGGATCGAGGCGTTTTTCTTGCCGGGCGGCTGCGCGAACACCTGCACGCCCGAATCGAGCAGTTCGTCGCCGGTCAGGATCAGGCGGGCCTGGCCGCCGCCGAACAGCTGCGGGAACAGTTCGCCCAGGTGCCGGTTGACGGTGTCGAAGGTTTCCTTCAGCCGTGCGCGCGATTCCTGGTCGATGCGGCGGATCGCCTCTTCCAGCGTGGCGACGGCTTCCAGCAGGTCGGCGCACTGCGCGGCGAGGTATTCGGCGCGCGCCTCAGCCTGGGTGAGCTCGTCCAGCGCGGCGAGGTTGACCGCCCCCAAGGCGGCAATTTCGTTTTGCAGGCGGCCGATCTGCGCCTGCAGCTGGGCCGGCTTGGGGCTGTCGGCCAGACCCGATTCGAGGCTGGCCTCGTCGGCCGCCGCCTCGCGCAGTTGCAGTTCGAACTGCGACTGCATCAGCATGGCTTCCTGGTCCTTGAGCCGCAGTTGCTCGATGGCGCGGCGCAGGGGATCGAGTCCCTGTTCGCAGCCGAGTCGCGCTTCGTCGTGGCTGCGCAGCTGGGCAGTCAGCCCTTCCAGCGCATCGCGCGCGGCAGCCAGCGCGGCTTCGCATTCGGTGCGCGTCGTCAGCGCCTGCTGCAGTTCTATGTCCAGCGCGTCGGCAGGCAGGCGGGCCAGTTCGTCGCGGGTCTGTTGCAGCCGCGTCTCGTCGGCCGCGATTTCCTGATCGATGCGTTCGAGGGTCTCGCTGAGCTCTTTGATTTTGTTGGTGCAGGTGGTGAGCGCAAAGCCGGCTTCCTGGTGCCGCCGCTCGGCCGCGCGTTGCAGTTCGCGCGCCTCGAACACGGCGCGGTCGGCCTGGTCGCGCAGCTGGCGCGCGGCGTACAGCGCTTCGCGGGCGGCTTCGCCTTGCGTGCGGTAATCCTTGAGGCGCGTTTCCAGCGACTCCAGCGTGGCGCGCTCGCTGGTCAGCTGGCGGGTGACCTCTTCCAGTTCCTGGGTGATCTGCGTCGCCCGGCTCTGCACCCGTTCCACCGCCTGCTGCAGGCGCAGCAATTCCATTTGCGCGGTGTGGTGGCGGCTTTGCGTCTGGCCGGTCTGCGCGCGCAGCGCCTGGATTTCGCGCTGGCGTTCGCTGTAGCTTTGCTGCACCTGGGCGTAGGCCGCTTCAAGCTGCGTCACCTCGTCGCGCAGGCGTGCGGAATCCTGAGTCAGCCGTTCGAGCTCGCGCCCGCGCGCAAGGATGCCTTCCACCGCCGTGTGCGGGCCGTGGAAGGTGACGCTGTGACGGCTGAACAGATGGCCTTGCGGGGTGACCACGCATTCGCCGGCCTGCAGGCTGGCGCAGCGGGCCTGCGCGGCGTCGACGTCGTCGGCCCAGTACACGCCGGCCAGCCAGTCGGCGAGCGCTGCGTGGGCGGCGGCATCGTCGCTGTCGATCTTGCTGGCCAGCAGGTTCGGTGCAACCGGCGCCGCAGCCCCCGGCCCGGCCCATAACGTGAGGCGCGCCGGCGGCGAATCGGCAAACCAGCCGGGCTGTGTGTCGGCGGCCACGGCCTGCAGGCGTTCGCGCAGCACCGCTTCGACCGCCGCTTCCCAGCCGGGGGCGACGCGCAGCTTTTCCCACAGGCGCGGCGCGGCATCCAGGCCGCGGCTACGCAGCCAGGCGCCGAGTTTTTCGTCGGCTTTGAGGCTTTCCTGCAGTTTTTTCAGCGCGGCGAGTTCGGCTTCGGTCTGGTGCAGCGCCTTGCGTGCGGCTTCGAGTTCGCGCATGTGCTGGGCACGCGCGGCGTCGAGTTCGGGCAGCGCGGTCTCGGCCGCCTTGAGCCCGGACTGCGCTGTCGTTAATGTTTGGGCCAGCTCCTCGAGCTCGACCTGCTTTCTCGCCAGGCCGGCCGCATCCGGTCGTGGCAGCTGCGCCTGCTCCTGGGCGAGTCTGCGCTGGCGCGTGTCCAGCTGTTCGAGCTGGCGCTTGGTGTGGCCGAGGCTGTTTTCGTCGACCTGGCGCGACTGATCCAGTTGCGACACCACGCGTTGCGCCTCGCCCACGCCCTGCTGCGCCTCGCGCAATGCGGCTTCCTTCTGCGGCAGCGTGCTGTCGGTGGACTGGCGCGCAGCGGCTTCGGCGTCGACCAGCGCAGCCTGCAGGCCGGGCTGTTGCGCATTGACCTCGTTCAGCGCATCGAGCGTGGCGCTGCGGCGTGCCTGCTGCGCCTCCACGCGCGCGACCAGATCCTGCGCCTGGCGATGGAGCCGCTCGCGGGTGGCGTTCTGATGCGACATCGTCTGCTCGATGCGCGCGACCTCGGACTGCGCCTGGTAATACGACGCCTGCCGCGTGTTCAGCGTGTCCTGCCCGGCAAACTGGGTCTGGCGCGCGGTTTCCAGCAGCGATTCGATATGGCGCAGCCGCGCAGTTTCGGCTTCCAGCCGGTTTTGCGCTTCGCTCAGGTCGCGGTCGATGCGCGCGCGCTGCTGGGCGGCGTCGTGCTTGCGGGCGAACCACAGGCGATGCTGGGAAAACGTCAGGTCGGCCTGCAGGCTGCGGTAGTGCTGGGCGACTTCGGCCTGCGCGCTGAGTTTTTCGACCTGGGTCTTGAGTTCGCGCTGGATGTCCTCGACGCGATTGAGGTTGTCGCGCGAGTCCTTCAGCCGCGCCTCGGTTTCCTTGCGGCGTTCCTTGTACTTGGAGACGCCCGCCGCTTCTTCCAGGTAGCCGCGCAGTTCCTCCGGCTTGGCCTCGATCAGCCGCGAGATCATGCCCTGCTCGATGATGGCGTAGGCCCGCGCGCCGACGCCGGTGCCGAGGAAGAGGTCGGCAACATCGCGCCGCCGCACCCGCATGTTGTTGATGTAATAAATGGAGTCGCCGCTGCGGTCGAGCACGCGCTTGACCGAAATCTCGGCGTATTGCGACCACTGCCCGGCGGCACGCCCGAGCTCGTTGTTGAACGCCAGTTCCACCGCTGCGCGCGACGCCGGCTTGCGGGTGGCGGAGCCGTTGAAGATCACGTCCTGCATCGATTCGCCGCGCAGATGCTTGGCGGACGATTCACCGAGCACCCAGCGCACGGCATCGATCACGTTCGACTTGCCGCAGCCATTCGGCCCCACCACGCCGGTCAGTTGCGCGGGAACGGGAATCACGGTGGGATCGACGAAACTCTTGAAACCGGCAAGTTTGATGTGAGTTAAACGCAAGACGCTGGAACCTTGGGTTTTATAATGGGGTCTTCAAACGCCCTTTCGGGGACGTTTTTGTCGCCGCCATTCTACACCGAGCTTTTATATGCCCTCCACGCCCGCCAAATCTCTGGAAACCTTCCCCAATCCCAAACCGGGACGCGACTTCCACATTCATATGGAAATCCCTGAATTCACGTGTCTTTGTCCCAAGACCGGGCAGCCGGATTTCGCCACGCTGATTCTTGACTACATCCCCGACAAGACCTGCGTCGAGCTGAAGAGCCTGAAGCTCTACATGTGGAGCTTCCGCGAGGAAGGCCATTTCCACGAAGACGTCACCAACCGCATCCTCGACGACTTGGTCAAGGTGACGAAGCCGCGCTTCATGCGGCTCACCGCCAAGTTCTATGTGCGCGGCGGCATCTTCACCAATGTGGTGGCCGAGCACCGCAAGAAAGGCTGGCAGCCGGCCGCGCGCGTCGACCTCACACAGTTCGAGCATCAGTCGAACACACGCGGATAATCCATTGTATTTTCTGGGTATTGATTTCGGCACCTCGGGCGCACGCGCCTGCGTCATCAATGCCGAAGGCGTGATCGTTGCCGAGGACCAGCGCGACTTCGGCACGCTGGAAGAATACGAGCGCGCCGGCATCTGGCGCGAGGCGCTGTGGGATCTGGTCGCGGCGCTGCCCCCTGCGATTCGCTCGCAACTGTCGGACATCGCGCTCGACGGCACCTCCGGCACGGTGCTCGCCTGCGACGAGGAATTGAGCCCGCGCCATCCGCCGCTGCTATACAACGATGACCGCGCGGTCATTGAAGCCGCGCTGATCGCCAAGACCGCCACCCCCGGCCACCCGGCCGCGGCGGTGACCTCGGGGCTGGCCAAGATGCTGTGGCTGAAAAAGCGGCTCGGCCTCACCGGCGCGCGGCTCTATCTCAACCAGGCCGACTGGCTGTCCGGCCTGCTAACCGGCCGGGTGGGGTTTTCCGACTACCACAACGCCCTGAAAATGGGCCTCGATCTCGACGGACTGAAATGGCCGGCCTGGGTGGAAACCCTGGCCGACATCGACTACCTGCCGGTGCCGGTCGCGCCCGGTTCGCGGCTTGCCACCGTGTCGCGCCCGCGCGCACGCTACCTCGGTGTGAATCCCGGCTGCATGGTGCACGCCGGCACCACCGATTCCATCGCCGCGTTTCTGGCGGCAGGCGTGACGCACAGCGGCGACGCCGTCACCTCGCTCGGCAGCACCCTGGTGCTGAAGCTCTTGTCCGACACCCGGGTGGAATCCACTGCGCACGGCGTCTATTCGCACTGGTTCGGCAGCCGCTGGCTGGCTGGCGGCGCGTCCAATGCGGGTGGCGCCGTGCTGCGGCAGTTTTTCGACGACCCCATGCTGGCTTTGCTCAGCGAAAAAATCGACCCGGCCGTCGCCAGCCTGCTCGATTACCTCCCACTGCCACGCATCGGCGAACGCTTCCCGGTCAACGACCCGCAGCTTTCGCCGCGCCTGTCTCCGCGCCCGGCCGACGACGCCGAATTCCTGCATGGCCTGCTGGAAAGCCTGGCGCGCATCGAAGCGCGCGGCTATGCGTTGCTGGCCGAACTGGGCGCCTCGCCGGTGCGCCGGGTCGAAACCGCAGGCGGCGGCGCGCAAAATCCTGTGTGGACGCGCATTCGTCAGCGGCTGCTCGGGGTTCCGGTAGCGCGCGCCGCCCACACCGAAGCCGCTTACGGCACGGCCCTGCTGGCGCGCGACGGGCAGTCGCTTTTCGCATAAACCAAGCCAGCCCACCGCCTACGACTAAAGTTGCATATCAATCGTTAAATGTTTGTCCTAAGCTGATTTCAACCGCATGGCAGCAAGGGCATGCATGCTAATCGCCCCTGTCTCGCCCTGCGGCGTGCCGATGGGGGACAAGCAAAATGAAGATCCGCACTCACCGCCTGACGCTGGACGATGGCAGCGCACTGCCTTATCTCCCCAGCCCGCATGTCGGCACGAGCATCGCCCCGCGTTTCCTGGTGATTCACTACACCGCCGGCAGCAGTGCGGCAGGCACGGTTGCCTGGTTCAGAAATCCGGCGTCCCGCGTTTCAGCCCACCTGGTGATCGCGCGCGACGGCACCCTCACCCAGATGGTGCCGTTCAACCGCGAGGCCTGGCACGCCGGCCAGTCGCGCTGGGGCAGTCTGTCCGGACTCAATCACCACAGCATCGGGATCGAACTCGACAATGCTGGCTGCCTGATCAAGAGCGGCGGCAAATGGGTATCCCCACTCAGCCGCCGCAGCTATCCCGACAGCGAAGTCACCGTCGCCCCCCACAAGAACGATCCGCCCGGCGCCGCCCCTTCCGGCTGGCACGCCTACACCCCTGAGCAGATCGAAGCCACACTGGCGTGCGGCATGGCGCTGGTCAATCATTACGGCCTCGCCGACGTGTTGGGGCACGACGACATCTCGCCCGGCCGCAAGCGCGACCCGGGACCGGATTTCCCGCTGGAATCGGTGCGCGCGCGTCTCATGGGGCGCGGCGACGACCACCCCGAGCGTTATCGCACCACCGCCCGGCTGTATGTGCGAAGCGGTGCGGGATCCGATTTCGCCGCCCTGCCGGGCACGCCGCTGCCGCTCGGCACAGAGGTCGAAGTGCTGGCCAAGCACGGCCTGTGGTGGCAGGTCGATGTGGTGGGCGAGATCAACGGGGTGATGGACATCGTCGGCTGGTGCCACAGTAAATATCTCGTGCCCGTCAGCGCATAGATTCGCTTCAGGTTGCTCATTTCTCGGTCCAGACAGGAGAACGAAATGTCGAAATCACCCAAAGCCGCCAAGCCTTCATCGAAAAAAGCCGAGCCTGCTGCGATGCGCTATTGCTCGCAGCCGATCCAGCTTCCCAGGCAATTCGATCCCGCCGTGGATGCGCTGCGCGCCCGTGCCATTATCAATGGCGGCAAAAAATGGGTGAACGGCACGCAGCTGACCTATTACTGCTACAAGGCCGGCGATGCCGTTCCTGCTGCCTGGCACGGAAAGGCGGCTGACCTCCGGGAAGTGGGCATTGCATTTGAGGCCTGGTTCAAGCTGGGTATCGGCATCGGTTTCAAGGAAGTGAGCCGTCCCGAGGAGGCCACGATCCGCATCGGTTTCGATGCGGATGACGGCTCATGGTCTTACGTCGGGCGCGACATTCTGAACATTCGCGACCCGCTTGCCCGCACCATGAACTTTGGCTGGGCGCTCAACACAAGCTACGGACGCGACACCGCCCTGCACGAAATCGGCCATGCGATAGGCCTGGAGCACGAGCATCAGAACCCCTACGCCGGCATCACTTGGGACACCGGTGCGGTAAAAAATTACTTCAACGGCCCGCCCAACAATTGGGATATGCAGCAAATCGAATGGAACATTCTGCGGAAAATCCCAACCGCGGAAGTCAAAGGAACAAGCTGGGACCCCGACTCGGTCATGGAATATGCGTTCGGCCCGGGGCTGATCATTGAGCCTGTGGCCTACCGCAATGGCTTGAGTCCAAAAGGCGGACTTTCCAAGGCGGACAAATCCTGGATCGTTGAATCCTATCCCGGCGCCAAACCCAAGGAAGTCATTCCCTCGCTGGAAGTGGGCCTGTCGCAAAAACTGGCCATCAAAGCCGGTCAAACCCGCGTGTTCAACTTCACGCCCAAACGAACCCGCACCTACCGGATCGGCACCTTTGGCGCCTCGGACACCGTCATGGTGCTGTTCGAGATCACGCCCTCCGGCAACGTACAAATTGCGGGCAACGACGACAGCGGCACTGATTTAAACGCCCGCATCGACATGCGCTTGATGAACGGCCGACGGTATCAAATCGGCATCCGCTTGTATTACGCAGAAATGGCATCCGAAACCTCGATCATGGTTTGGTGAAGCACTTATCCGTATTCACAGCCGGGCATGCCAATACGGGAGCGAACATGGCCAACAGAAAGATAGTCAACGGCGTGATGGACATCGTCGGCGGGTGTCACAGCAAATATCTGGAGGCGATCGATGGCTGACGCGCCGGGCTCGTTCGATTGGGACAGCGTCCACGCGCAGGAGCGTGCCGCCATTCGTGAACCCGATGGCCGTCACGACGGGCCCGATCGGCCACTGACCGGGCTGGCGTTTTCCGGCGGCGGCATCCGCAGCGCCACCTTCAATCTGGGCGTCACCCAGGCACTGGCCGAACTCCGGCTGCTGCGGCAGTTCGATTACCTGTCGTGCGTGTCGGGCGGCGGCTACATCGGCGGCTGGTTGTCGGCCTTCATCCATCTCAAATGCAACGGCCGGGTCGAAGACGCCGAGCCGCAACTCCACGCCGGCGGCACGGAAAACTCCGCGATCCGATTCCTGCGCAGCTATAGCAACTACCTCACGCCCCAGGCCAGTTTCTTTTCCGCCGACACGCTAACCGCGGTGGCCACCTATCTGCGCAATCTCTACCTCAATCTCACCCTGCTGTTGCTGGCACTCGGCGGATTGCTACTGCTGCCGCGCCTGCTGGTGTGGTTCGCCCGCTGGCTCACCGGCTGGGAAAGCATCCATCCCGAGGCGCACGCCAGGCTGCTGCCACTGTTCGGTGGTGGCGTCATCTGCATCGTCATCGCCATGCTCTTCATCGGCCTCAACCTGGGCAGCCGCGGCGCGTTCAAGGACCGGCCTTTCTACACCCGCCAGGCCGGGGTGCTGGTCCTGGTCGTGCTGCCAGCGCTGCTGTCCGCCTGGCTGATTGCGTATGGGTTTTATGTCGGCGCGCCGTTTCTGGACAGGCTGTCGCTCCTTGCCTGGGTGATGTGGGGCATGCTGGTTTATGTTCCACCCTGGCTGCTGGGCTGGGCGCTGGGGCGTTTCCTCGGCCGACTCAATCGCAACCAGCCGCAGTTCACCTCGGTCCGTATCGTCGAGATGGCCGGCTACGCCTTGCTGGCGGGCGCGCTGGGGGGGCTGCTGCTGGCGGCCTTTGCCGAAGTGACGCAGCTCATCCCGCGCGGCATCAACCGTGATAGCGGATCGTGGATCGCGTCGGCGCTGGCTACCGCCCTATTGCTGAAGTTCTATTCGCTCACCGTGGTCGGCCACATCGGCCTGATGGGGCGCTATTTCTCGCACGACTCGCGCGAATGGTGGGCGCGCCTCGGCGGCTGGGTCCTGCTGGTGTCGCTGGTGTGGGCTGCCCTGTTCAGCATCGTCTTCATTGCCCCGGCGTTTTTCCGCTGGGCCAACGAATGGTTCGTCGCTGCCGGCGGCGTCACCTGGGTGCTGTCCACCGCAGCCGGCGTGCTGCTGGGGCGCGGCGCGAAAACCGCGAGCGACATCCGTCAAACCTGGCGTGATCTGGCCGCCCAGGTAATGCCCTATGTCTTCATCATCGGCCTGCTGGGTCTGCTGTCGCTGGGTCTGCACCAGTTGCTGATGCTGCCCATGTTTTGCAGCGGGTGCGAAGCCCATGCCCGCACCTCCACACATTTCATGTCCGTGCTCTACCAGGAATCCACCAACTTCCAGCGCGCCGATATCGCCTGGATAGCAATCCTGTGCGCCGGCAGCCTGGCTGCCGCTGCGGCACTCGCGTGGCGCATCGACGTTAACCTGTTCTCGATCTATCACTTCTACCGCCAGCGCCTGGTGCGCTGCTATCTCGGTGCCTCGCGCTGCAAGTTCCGTTCGCCGCATCCCTTCACCGGATTCGACCCGCGCGACGACCTCAAGCTGGCCGATCTGTGCAGCATGCCGCTGGGCAAGCCGCAGTGCCAGCGCCCCTACCCTATCCACAACACCGCGATGAACCTGGTAGCCGGCAAGCAGCTCGCCTGGCAGGAACGCCGCGCCGCCGCGTTCGCCTTCACCCCGCTGGCGTCCGGCTATAGCTTCACCCTGCCCGACGAAAAGGGCCAGCTGCTCAGCCATTACCGTCCCACCTCGCAATACATGGAAGGCGTGTGGATGGGCTCGGCGATGGCAATTTCGGGCGCCGCCGCCTGTCCCAACATGGGTTATCACAGTTCGCCCGCGCTGACCTTTCTGATGACCGTGTTCAATGTCCGCCTCGGTCACTGGAGCCCCAATCCGGCCAACGAGAACCAGTGGACGAAACACGATCCGCCATTTGGCGGGATCTATTTACTGAAGGAACTGTTCGGCCACACCCAGCATAGTTCGCCGTTTGTCTACCTGTCCGACGGCGGCCATTTCGAAAATCTCGGCATCTACGAGCTGGTGCGGCGGCGCTGCGCCTGCATCGTCGCCATCGACGCCGGCGAGGACGGCAACAGCCATTTCGAGGATCTCGGCAACGCCGTCCGCAAGTGCTATGCCGATTTCGGCGTGGTCATCGACATCCACGCCGAAGACCTGGAGAACGGCTACTCCGCCGTCGGCCGTGTGATCTATCCCCCCCGCGAGGGAACTTCAGAACAGCCGCCCGAAGGGTGTTTGATCTACATCAAGCCGCGCCTCACCGGCACCGAACCCGCCGACCTGTTGAACTACAAGTGCACCCATCCCGGCTTTCCACACGAGTCGACCACCGACCAGTGGTTCGACGAATCGCAGTTCGAGAGCTACCGCAAGCTGGGGCACTACATCGGCAAGGCGGTGTTCGACGCGGCACTGATCGAGGCGATCCAGCGTCAGGAAATGGCTGGCGACCGCTCGCAAATCCTGCCGTGGATTTGCGAAATCCTGCGCGAGCGGCGTGACGAGGCGGCTTGAAAGCGCAGCATCTTTGACTAAGGTTCAGGGCAGTCTGTCCTGCACACAGGAGAGCACCATGAAGACATCGATCTGGCTAGGGATTTTCAGCGTTTCCACCCTTGCCCTGTTGGCCTGGCTCACCCACCAACCCGAAACTGCGCGCGCCACCCTGCCGCCCGCATCCGGCATGGTGCAAAGCACGCCTGCCGCCACCGTGCCCGACCCGCTCTCACCCGCCATGCCTGATGCGGCGTCGCCGTATAGCGACGCCGGTTTCCACGAAGCCGACGCCGGCCTATCGCCGTCCGCCCGTTCCGGGCGTGAAATCTGGTTCAAGGCCACTGCGGGCAACGCGCGCTTCCACACCTACACCTTCCAGCAGCGCGTCACCGCGCTGATCGACTGGTACGGCGTGCTGCGTGGCGACGCGCGTGACACCCGTTTCAAGACCTGGGGGCTGATCAACGACCCCGGCTGCTGCACACCGGGTTCTGACGGCTGTCCGGCCAAAAGCTACGAGGAAACCTACGGCTTCGACTGGTGCCCGGGCGACCAGACGCTGCTGAAGTTCGTCGGCAAACCCGGTTACCGCGACCCCGCCTGCGATTTCAAGGATGCCAGCGCCGAGGCCAGCGATCCGGAAGGTCATCAAAAAGGCCGCGAGGACAGCTGCAACCTGGCTTTCGGCACCTCCACCGGCGCGCTCGGCTTCCGCAAGTTTCCCAATCCGCGCTTCGATCCGGTGGCGTGGAAGCAGGTCAACGGCCGCCTCGGCACCTGGGAAGGCTACAACCGCAAACTATCAAACAACCCCGCCCGCGCCGATTTCAAGGTGCGCAAGCTTGCTGATACCTCGATCGAGCCGCCCTTCCTGATCGGCACCGCCTGCGCCTCGTGCCACGTCGCCTTCAACCCCGCCAGGCCGCCGCTCGATCCCGAGCATCCGAAGTGGGAAAACATCTCGGGCCTGGTCGGCAACCAGTACATCCGCGTGTCCGAGATTCTCATTTCCGGCATGCCGCACGATGACCTGCTGTGGCAGATTTTTTCCCACGCGCGCCCCGGCACCTCCGACACCTCGGCGATCCCCAACGACCAGGTAAACAACGCCGGCACCATCAATGCGCTCATTAATATCGCGCAACGCCCCACCTTCGCGGGCGAGAAGGTCAATCGCTGGCGCAAGGCGGCCGCCTGCCAGGCTGGCGCCAAGGAATCCACCTGCTGGTGCGAGCCCGGCAAGCCCGGCAAGTGCTGGGAAAAAAGCGTGAAAGCCGAAACCGTTCACCACATTCTCAAGGGCGGCGGCGATTCGATCGGCGCGCTCGGGGCGATCCAGCGCGTGTACTTCAATATCGGCTCGTGCGCCGAGCAGTGCTGGGTCAACCATCTCACCGACCTGCGCCAGCTCGACCCCCAGGCGCGCAACTTCGGCCAGACGCCGTTCGACATTGGCCAGTGCCGGCGCGACTGTCCCAACTTCCGCGCGGTTGAAGATCGCCTGCACAACCTTCTTGATTTCTTTCTGACCGCGCCCGAAGGCCAGGCACGCGACCTGCGCGAAGCACGCGAGAACCAGCGCCAGGCGTCTTACGCCGAGGCCGATCTGGTGCGCGATCTGGAACAAAGCTTCGGCAAGGGGTCGGTATCGCGCGGCCAGCAGGTGTTCGTCGCCAACTGCGCCCGCTGCCATTCCAGCAGCAAGCCGCCGTTCGAGGCGGTGGACTTCCGCACCATCGACAGCAAGACCGGCCTGCGCGCCGACTGGCTGGGCAACGACGTGCCGACACCGGTCACCGAAATCGGCACCTACCGCTGCCGCTCGCTGCATTCCAACCACCTGCGCGGCCACGTCTGGGAGCAGTTCGCCAACGAGGATTACCATGCACGCCCGACCGTCTCCGGCATCCTCGAACCGCACGACGGCGGGCGCGGCTATTACCGCAACGTCTCGCTGGTGAACCTGTGGGCGCACGCGCCCTTCCTGCACAACAACTCGGTCGGCCCTGAGCTGTGCGGCTGGGGCGGCGATAAGGCCAATGCCTACGAGCTGTACCGCCCCAGCTACATCGACACGACCCAACCCGGCAACCCGCCGCTGGCGAAGGACAGGCAGCCGGCGTGCTGGAAGTACGACCCCTCGGTCGACGGCCGCTTCAAGCTCTATATCGCGGCCATGCAGGATCTGCTGAATCCGGCCAGGCGCATTCCCAAGGCGACCAAGGTCGACGAGGACATCGTGCTCGACATCGGCCCACGCATCTTCGACGGCAAGGATGAAAAACGCCTGGTCGGCTTCACCGTGCGGGTGCCGGCAGGCGCCACGGCAGGCAACGTCGGCAACTTCCGCCACAAGGACTTCATCGTCGATCTGGTGCGCGCCAAGCTCAAGCCCGGCGAGCTCGAAGCACGGCTGGCCAAGGTGCTTCCCGCTTCAGAGGCAAAACAGCTTGCGGCTGAGATGCAGAATATCGGCAAGGCCATCGTCTCTGACCCGGATCGACTGGTCGAGGTAGTGAAGGAAGCGCGAATCCGCACGCCCGCGCTCTGGCAAGTCTATTCGTCGTGCAGCGCCGAAATCGAAAACGACGGTCACCGCTTCGGCGAAGACCTCAGCGACGCCGACAAGAACGCGCTGACCGCTTTTCTGGCCACACTGTAAGAAGACTTTCATGCGTGTCCTGCCCCTCCACCTTCTTGTCCCCTTGTTGATCCTGGCTGGCTGTGCCGAGATGGCACAGTTTGCGGATGGCTTGAAGGGCCAGCAGCAGCCCATCGGGCCACGCATCTACGCCGCCAACGAGAGCTCCAACACGGTTTCGGTAATCGATGCGCAGACCTATAAACCTATCGCCACAATCGATACAAAAAATGTCTCTACCCATGATCTCGCGCTGTCGCGCGATGGCAGCCGCCTGTATGCGACCAATATGGGCTCGGGCCGACTCTCTGTCATCGACACCCGGGGGTTGGAGACCATCGCCTCCATCTATACAGGCAAACGCTGCCATGTGGTTGCGCTCACCAACGACAATCACTACGCCTGGGTGGCCAATATCGGCGACAACACCGTGTCCATCGTTGACACCGCCACCTATCGCGTGGTCGGCACCATCGCAACCGGCAAGGGGCCAACCGGCCTGGCTTTTTCGCGGGACGGCAGTTTTGCCTACGTCAGCAATCAGGGCGACAAGGCCGTCGCCGTGGTCGACACGGCCAGCCTCAAGGTCATCAAAACCATCCCGGTGGGCGATAACCCGCACTTTCTGACCATGGGCCCCGATGGGCGCATCTGGGGGGGCAATTCGGGCGGCAAGGATATTTACGTCATCGACCCCGCCACCCAGACCAAGGTCGCCACCCTGGAAGTCGGCGCCAACCCGCAGCAGATCGCCTTCGCCTACAAGGGCATGGTGGGCCCGAACGCTTACGTCACGCTTTCCGGCGCCGATCAAATCGCCGTGGTCAGTGGCGAACCCGGCACCCTGCGCGTGCTGGAGCGTATCCCGGCTGGCGCAAAGCCGAACGGAATCTGGGCCAATCCCGAGGGCACGCGCATTTATGTCGGGCATGAAGCCGGCAATGAAATACGCGTGTACGACAGCGGCACCAATGCGCTGTTGAGCACCGTGCCGGTGGGGAAAAAACCGATCCGGGTGCTGGTGTCGCGCTAAGTGCACAGCAAATTGAATGCAAAGGAGTTCGATCATGGCAAGCACCCGGTTTGACGCTCACAGACCCCGGGTCGGCATCGTCCCATGCGTGCTGCTGGCCGTGCTGCTGGCCTGGCTGCCGCTTGCTGAGTCGGCCACCACCACCCCCGCCGTCGGCACCGCCAAAAACGCCATCGGCACGCTGCTCGTCATCCACAGTGACGGCATCGAGGAACGCCTGCGCGGCCAGGGCACACTAGTGTTGTACGAAGGCGACGTATTGAGCACCAGCGCCGACAGCCGGGCACTGATCGAGTTGCGTGACGGCACCTGGGTTGGCTTCGATTTTGCAACCCGCGCGCGCCTCCTCTCGCGCTGGGAAAAGGGCAAGGGCGACACCCGCATCCTGCGCCTCGAGATCGGCACCCTGTGGATCAAAACCGGCAGCAACGCCAAGCCGCTGGAAGTGGAAACGCCGGTCGCCAGCGCTGCGGCCATTATCGAATCGGGCGGCAAGATCGAGTTCATGATCGCGACGCTCGACGACGGCAACAGCATGTTGAGCGTCATCGATGGCGTGGTGCCGTTTGGTACCGCGTTCGGCACCTGCCCGATCAAGCCTTCCACCGTGAGCTACGCGGTTCAGGGTAAAAAGTGCACCAAGGCGGAAGCCTTGGACACGAAGCGTGCCGCAGCCTGGACGGCAAAACTGGCCAAAGGCAGAGAGGCGATGGCCGCTGCGCCGCTGCCGACGTTCTGGCCGCCGCCGGACACCTCGACCCATCAGGTCATCCCGCGCGAATTGCTGGTCGATGGATCGGCCAAGCCCACAACGCTGGCGGCGCTGGCGGCAAAAATGGAAAAGGCCCTGAACCGTACCGGCTATTCCAGCCCGGGTTACTACGCCGTTCCCGGCGGCTTCGCCATGCTCACCCAACTGGAACGCATCCACCCGGACGCCACCCCGTTTCCAGCAGACCAGCGCTGGAAAATCAAGGTCGATCCCGCCAGCCTGTCGAGCTTCAATTTGTCCGCCTACCTGAAAGCCTTACTGGGAAAAGACGCGGGGGTGTTTCGTGTGATCGCTTTCGTCTTCACCGCCGAGCCCATCGTCAGCGACAACGTCAAGCCGGTCATGGACGAAGCCAAGCACTGGGTGGAACAAGGCGGCAAAGCCTTGCCGGGTTCTTATGCTGCGCAGCCTTTCAGCGCCGACATGGTATGCACCGCCCTCATCTACGAGTTCGAAATTCCGACGCATGGTGCGCCCGGGCGTCAGCGCAAACCGTCCGAGCACAACGGGCAAGAGCATCTGCGCGCTGCGCGGATTCTTCAGGCGCTGGGGGGCTGAGATGCTCAAGTCGATGAGCGCCTCCCGCAAAACGCTGGCCCTGGTCTGGTTCGTCGGCGCCGGGATCAGTTTTTTGGCGCTTTACCTCATCACCACCTTCGGCGAGAGCGAGCGCGTCACAAGCCTCTGGGATTGGTATCTGCCTGCGGTCACCCCCAACCTTTCACTGATCGTGGGGGTGATGTTCAATGACATCAAATACAAATCCGCCCGCAGCGACCAAGTAGACAGTTTCTATTATCGGGTGGCGCTGTGGCTGTCCGTCGTCTATTTGCTGGTGCTATTGGCCACCCCGCTGCTCTCGCCTTTCACCGAGGCGGCGATGGATGACGACCTGAAGAATTCCCGCTTCGCCCTGTCCTTTCTCCAGGCGCTCGCCACCACGGCGCTCGGCGCATTTTATGTGCGGCAAAAGGACAAATCATGAGACTGACCCAATTACGTTTGCCCGCCGCTTTACCTGCCCCGGGGAGGACTTCCATGTCACGCATCACTTCCGTTTCCATTCTGCTGATCCTGACCGCAACGCTCGGCGGCTGCGACATGATCAAAAGCTGGTTCGCCGGCAAGCCTGACATCGCGTTTGCGCCCTACAGCGCCGACTACGCCAGCAAGCCCGACTTCGCCCAGGTCGAATACGAACATCCGATTCCGCTGAAGGAACTCGTCAAGGTCACGCCAAAATACCTGGCAGGGCTGGAACAGGAACAACTGGATCAGCTCTATGCGCGGCTTGGCTCCGGGCCGATTCCAAATGGGCCGTTCAACGGCGAAATCGTCTTTCCACGCGGCAGTTCGGGCAAGCTGCGCGCCGCCGAAATCATTGGTGGCCTCAAGGGCCTCGGCGTGAACTTCAAGGGCAAGATGCTGGAAACCGCGGGCGAAACCCTGTGGAAAGGCAAGGTGTTCTACCGCAACGAAAAAGTGCTGCGCAACCGCATCGAAGACCTCGCCGTGCTGCGCCCGGTCATCGGTCCCGGCGACATCCCCAAGATCGACGTCGACGGCCGCGACGCCTGGCTGCTGTTTCCCGCCAAGCTCTACTGCGGGCAAAGCCTGATCGATTCGCGCCGCGAGTCCATCATCATCGACTACGCCTTCACCGACGAAATCCACGGCTACCGCGAAAAGCCGGATTTCCTGGCCGGGCGGCGCGGCCTCAAGGTGCGCGATGAAATCCGCATGGTGCGTCCGGGACTCTATCTCGGCCGTGCCTACATGGATCACGCCTTCATCCTCAACTTCGTCCTTTACAACAAGAACCTCGATCAAGCCGGCCGCGCCGAATTCGAGATCGGTCAGGTCAAGGACGACTGCTGGAGCGGCACACAGAAGCGCGTTTTAGCCAGCCGCTAGGAACAACCCATGCAAACGCTTGCCGAAATCGACTTTGCCGCGCTCACCCAGCGACCATTCCATCCCTCGCCGGCGGCGTGGGAGGACCAGGTGTTGTATTTCTTTCTGCTGGATCGATTTTCCGACGGCAACGAGGCAGGTTACCTCGACAACACAGGCAACCTGGCGGTGGGCGGCACCACGCCATTGCTGCAAACCGCAGTCCATGGCAACGCGGTCGGCTCCGATGCCGACGCCGCACACTGGTGCGAGGCGGGGGCGCGCTTCGTCGGCGGTACGTTGCGCGGCGCGGCCAGCAAGATCGGCTATCTGAAGCGACTCGGCGTCAGCGCAATCTGGATCAGCCCGGTATTCAAGCAGCCGCCGTGGAGCGACGCCTACCACGGCTACGGGGTGCAGGATTTTCTGGCCATCGACCCGCGTTTCGGCAGTCGCGAAGACCTGCGCGACCTGGTTGCCACGGCCCATGCGCATGGCATCTATGTGATCCTCGACGTGATCCTCAACCATGCCGGCCCGGTGTTCACCTACGCTGCCGACCGCTACCCGACCGAGCACGGCATGGACCCGCGCTGGGACGGCCGCCCCTACCCGGTCGCGGGCTGGAACGACGCCACCGGCCAGCCCAGCCTGCCATACGGCCAACCGGTGACCGACTCCAACGCCGCCGTGTGGCCACGTGAACTGCAAGCTGCCGACAATTTTTCCCGGCTCGGCCGCATCAACAACTGGGACTGGTACCCGGAATTCATCGAAGGCGATTTCCTCGACCTGAAAGACATCCGGCTCGGCGACGGACCGGTCGACCATTTCCGCGTCTCACCCGCATTGAAAACGCTCACCCGCGCCTATCAGTACTGGATCGCCTATGCCGACCTCGACGGCTTCCGGGTCGACACGGTCAAGCACATGGATCCCGGCGCGACGCGCTATTTCACCGCCTGCATTCACGAGTTCGCGCAATCGATCGGCAAAGAGCAGTTCACCCTGATCGGCGAAATCACCGGCGGCCGCGGCAACGCCTTCGCCCTGCGCGAAGCCACCGGACTCGACGCCGCGCTCGGCATCGACGACATCCCCGACAAGCTCGAATACCTGGTCAAGGGGCGGCGCAATCCAGCGGAATACTTCAGCCTGTTCCGCAACTCATTCGACATCGGCAAGGATTCGCACACCTGGTTTCGCAACAAGGTCGTCACGCTCTACGACGACCACGACCAGGTGCGCAAGGGCGACAACAAGGCGCGCTTTTGCGCCAGCGGCGGATCGCATCTCGCTGTCAACGCGCTGGCGCTGAACGCGCTCACGCTCGGCATTCCCTGTATCTACTACGGATCGGAACAGGGTCTCGACGGCGCGGGCGGCAACGACCGCTACATCCGCGAAGCGATGTTCGGCGGCGACTTTGGCGCCTTCCGCTCGCGCGGCCGTCACTGCTTTGATGAAAACCACCCGATCTATGTCGAGCTTGCGCGTTTGCTCGCCGTGCGCATGCAACACCTGGCGCTCCGCCGCGGCCGACAGTATCTGCGCGCAATTTCCGGCAACGGCCAGGATTTTGGCGAGCCGCACATGATCGGCGATGTGCTGCACTCGGTGGTGGCGTGGTCGCGACTGTTCAACGACCGCGAATGGCTGTGCGCGATCAACACCGACGACGCCAGCGAACGGGCCGCGTGGGTGGGACTGGACCACGACCTCAGCCCGGCCGGCAGCCGGCTGGTCTGCCTGTATTCCACCAATCCGGCGCAGATCGGCAGCACGCTCGTGGTCGAGGCGCCGAACCCCGACTGGCGCGCCGTGTGGCTCGCCTTGCCCGCCGCGGGCTGCGCGGTTTACGGGCCTGCGGACTGATGCGCCATGCATATCACCTCTTACTTGTCCAGCTTGTGCTCGCCATGTGCCTGATCGTGAACCCCGGTCGCAGCCAGTCGGGTCAGTCGTCCGATCTGCCGCCTGTCGGACGCTCGCGCTTCGACCACCTCATCGGCGGTGCGCCCGTGCCCTATCCTTTTTCCCGGCTGGTGAAAAAAATCAATGCGCAGATGCAGCAAGACCGAAGCGGCCTGCCGCCGTTGAAAATCACGCTGATTCCCCTGGGACGCTCCCTGCAGCGCGACGCCGGGGCACCGGACTTTTTTCGCTTTCCACGCGTGGTGGCCGCGGCGGATGGCAGCAACGTCCCGGGCGTCGAGCCTTTAAAAGACAGGCTGTTTCTCGGCTATCACGAGAAAGGCAAGGTCATCGAAGTCATCAGCTACAACGATGCCGCAGGACGCTTCGAATTCCAGGTGGTGCGCGACTATCAGGCCGGCAAGACGCCGCAGGTGTTCTATGCACGGCGCAGCCTGTGCCTGTCGTGCCACCAGAATGCCGCGCCGATCTTCGCCCGTCCGCTGTGGGACGAAACCCCGGCCAACCCGGACATCGCAAGCCGCCTGCGCGAAACGCGGCGCGATTTCTATCAGGTCAAACTGACCGGCACCGACATCGCCTATTTCATCGACAACGCCACCGACCGCGCCAACCTGTTTTCGGTCTGGCAGCTGCTGTGGCAGACCGGATGCGGCAGCGGCGCCGCGGGCGACCGCTGCCGCCGAGACGTCTTCGCGGCCGCGCTGGACTACGCCCGCAGCAGCACGCTGCCGGCGCCCTCCAGCCTGCCGACACTGGCGCGCACCTGGAATCAGCGCTGGCCGCAGGGCCTGGCCATACCCAACCCCGACCTGCCCAACCGCGATCCGCTGGCGGCGCTGCCCGACACTGCGCAAGACCCGCTGCGGCTGCGCCCGCCGCTCGCAACCTGGCACGCGCCGGACAACACGGCCTTCGTCGTCGGCCTGGCGGGCATGCTCGACGCTGCCACGGTCAAGCAACTGGCGCGTGCCGATCTTGCCGCGCCGCTCGAACGCCTGCTGGCCCGCGGCGCGCTGGGCGCCCGCCCGTTCAGCCACAGCCTGGTCGACGAGCTGCTGGCCGAACTCG
>JAUXVT010000009.1 GCA_030680405.1 Thiobacillus sp.
TCTGGTATGGGCGTTCATCGAGGCAGCCAACTTTGCACGCCGTTTCAACGAGGATGCCCGGCGATTCTTCGACCGGAAGAAAGCCAGGACGAACGAGGTGGTGGCGACCAAGGCGCTGGCGCACAAGCTGGCGCGGGCGAGCTATCACCTGCTGAAGACGAAACAGTCCTTCGATGTGAAACGTTGTTTCGTCTGAATGGTTTGGTGACGGCAGGTCAGCCAGTAAAGGGGTCTGGGCATGAACCAGCGAGTCTGGATGGAAGCCTGTCGTCACCGCCTGTGTTGTTGGTCCGGGTCGTCTGCCGGGTGAGCCAATTGGGGACTGGACGCGGGATGCCGCGAGCCACGGATCTGTGATCTTTGCCCGGACACTGCGGCGGCACCAAGGTTTCTCTGGGGCGGGATTCCGCCAGGGCGGAGGCAGTTCATCGCACCCCGCTTGATCCATATGGGTGGCAGGCACGACTCGGTCGCAGCCAGCATCGAGGAAACGGGTTCGACCTGCAGCAACAAGGCCGCTCTGCAATAAAAAACCCGCCTTCAAAACGGCGGGCGGAAAGGTGTTCGCGCTTGACCTACAGTCGGCTAATGGGTGGCCCTATTTTCCCTTCCAAGTTGCGCTTCCGCGCAACGCGCCATGCCGGGCGCACCAAAAAAACGGGCACCCGAAGGCGCCCGCTTAGTACGACTAATTGACCGAGGCCAGATTAGAAAGTGTGAACTACACCAACCGAGAAGCCGTTGGGGTTGCCACCAACAGACGTGCCGGGGTTGTCGCCATGGCCGCCACCGAAGACGCTCAAGCTGGCGCCGGAGTCGTTGTCGGTTTCTGCATAGGCGAGCTGCAGCATGGTGCGCTTCGACAGGCTGTAGTCGGCACCCAGCGCCCACATATCGGCACCGGTGTTGTCCACGTCGTTGGCGTCACCCGCCTTGTAGTACTGGGCCTTGAGGTTGATGTTGCCCATCATGTAGGCGCCACCCAGGCCCCAGACGGTGCGGTCGCTGCCATTGACGCCGTCGCGGTCATCGGCTTTCTGGTAGAAGCCAACCAGCTTGGCGTTGCCGAAGGTGTAGCCGCCGTTCAGACGCCACACACGCTCGTCCTCGAGAGCAGCATTAAAGTTGCTGAGATTGTGTGTTTCATAGCCCAGACCCAGCATCAGAGGGCCGTTCGCGTAGTTAGCCGCAGCAGCCCAGCCGTCAACGGTAGCATCAATGCTAGGACCTGCAACGCCACCTTCGTTGGGACCCAAGTTGCTGAAGTAGGCCACCGTGCCGCTGAAGCCGCTCATGTTGGGGGTGGTGTAGGCGATCTGGTTGTTGGGGCGGAGGTCCCAACCGGTGTCGTTGGTCAGATTGCGGTTATCGCCAATCTGATTGCCGAACAGGTCAACCTTGCGGCTCAGCATCTTGACCGGGGATTCGTTCTTGCCGACAAGCACGGTACCGAAACCGCCGGCCAGGCCGACATAGGTGTTGCCAGAGCCGACGCCGTCAGCGACGCCGCCCAATGAGCCGTCGTTGTTGCCCGTGCCGCCGGCGCTAAAGAAGGTCTGGACCTGCCAAATGGCTTTCAGGCCGCCGCCCAGATCTTCGGCGCCCTTGAAGAAGATGTTGGACGCGTTGCTGGAAATGCCGACATTGCCGCCATTGGCCGCGTTGTCGGAATCGAGGTAGTCGACCGAGAAGTTCATGTAGCCGCCAACATCAACGTTGGCGGTGGCAGCAAATGCCGGTGCAGCGAAGGCGGAGGCGATCGCCATTGCGAGAATCTTTTTCATCTATATCTCCTTGGATTGGAATAAAAGCTCGTTACAAGCTCTGCAGAGCTGTCCTGCGCAGGCTGAATGCCTGGGGACGAGGTCGATTATCCAGACTCGGGTTGGGCGGGCAAGAAAAGCTGTTGTTTTTTCTTCTACGCCCGGCGAAAAGTGTTGTTTTGTTGCACAATCGCAACAGATCAGGCAAGCAGCGCCAGAAACTCGGATGGCGTGATGACGGTAACCAGGCTTTGCCTGAAATCACGCGGGTTGCGAGTGACGAGGAAATCGGCCTGGCACTGGGCAGCGGTGACTGCCTGCACGGCGTCTTCACAATCGCGCCAGCCGAGTGCCAGTGCCTGCTGCAGCACCTGATGATCAACAGGCTCGACGCGGAGCAGGGTGGTGAGATCGATCAGGATGGCAGTGGTCTTTTGCTGCCCCAGATGCTTGGCCAGCAGGTCATGCAGGGGGTGAGGGTATGCGCGGCGATATGCCCGGTTGCGCCGCTCTGCTCGATGTGTGCCAGCAAGCGCGCCGAATCGTCGAACCAAGGCTCTCGTTGCGCCAGCACGCGAGCACGACGTTGGTGTCAATGAAGAGCTTCACAGACCGTACTTGCCGTGAAGGTGTTCTTTATGTTCTTTATGTTCTTTGTATTCTTCGATGTCCGTCTGCTGCGGCAGCACCCCGGCCAGACGGCTGACTCTGGGCGAAAACGGTTGCCGGGTGTCGTCGGGCAGGCTGGCCAGGTATTGCGTTAACAGACGCGACAGGCTGGTTCCGTGCGCGGCAACATAGCGCTTGGCTTTTTTGACGGTGGCAGCATCAATGCTGAGCGTGAGTTTATTGGTGGACATGGCGAATCCTGTGATACGTATGGATTAAAAATAAATATACGTATCGGGATGGGGTTTGCCAAGTAAATTGTGGACCACATTCTCGAAAGCCCTGAATAAGCCGTCACCCCGGCGCTTGTCCCCCTCAGGGGGCGCGCCGGTATCCATTTAAACAGGCACTTGGACCCAGCTACCCGAGTGGGAACAAGCGCCGGAATGACAAAAATGGGTTTGTTTAGGGATTTTCTACCTAGCGCGCGCCGGGGTTGGGCGACATCCAGCCTGCATTTATCTTCAGCAGGTCGGCCATACCGGGTGTAGACGCAAAGTCGCCATGGTCGGCTTCCTGAATTGCCTGCTCGATTTCGCCGATTTGCCAAGCCTCCAGGTCAATGTATCGCGTGATGGCCTCTTCCGCCAGAAACGATTTGGAACGATGGATGGCTTGCGCGAGCTTGTCGAGCTTTGCCTTGATTTCTTCGGGGATGCGTAATGTCAGTACAGCCGTGGCCATGGAATCACCTCCGTATGACACTGTATACAAACACAACATAGCACGACAAAACGGAGCACAGGCTGAAAAACAGGACTCCGATCAAGTATTCAATCGCTGCAAGATGGCTAGAATGAGACGCACAAACGCCCGGATTAAAAGGAGAAGCCCATGCGCTGGGAACGCGGACGACGCAGCGACAACATCGAAGACAGGCGCGGGATGGCGGGATGCGCGTGGGCCGAAAAAGCCTGGCCCGGGGTGGGATCGGAGCAATTGTGCTGGTGCTGGTGGCGATGTACTTCGGGGTGGACCCGTCGGTGGTGCTGAACCAGACAGGCAATCTGGCACCGACGCAGGAGGAACAGCAGACCACGACGTTCAGCCCGGAGGAGGAGCGGCTGAAGGAATTCATGTCGGTGGTGCTGGCGGACACGGAAGACGTGTGGGGGGCGCTGTTCCAGGGATCGGGCCAACCCTACCGGCCGCCCAAGCTGGTGCTGTTTTCCGGTGCGGTGGAGTCGGCGTGCGGGTTTGCCGAGGCAGCGATGGGGCCGTTTTACTGCCCGGGCGACCATAAACTCTATCTGGACATGAGCTTCTTCAACGATCTGGCGCAGCGCCACGACGCGCCAGGCGACTTTGCGCAGGCCTATGTGGTGGCGCACGAGGTCGGCCACCATGTGCAGACGCTCCTGGGCATATCGGACAAAGTCCACGCGGTGCGCCAGCGCGCCGGTGAGGCCGAGGGCAACGCGATGCAGGTGAAGATGGAGCTGCAGGCCGACTGCTTTGCCGGGGTGTGGGCGCACCACGCCAACAAGACGCGGCAGATTCTGGAACCGGGCGATACCGAGGAAGCGCTGGTGGCGGCGGCCGGGGTGGGCGACGACCGCCTGCAGAAACAGGCGCGCGGCTATGTGGTGCCGGAATCCTTCACCCACGGTTCGTCGGAACAACGGATGCGCTGGTTTAGCCATGGCATGCAAAGTGGCGATCCGGGGCAGTGCGACACCTTCAAGTCGGCGCGACTGTAAGGCGCCTTGCTACGCGCCATGCATATCCGGGTTGACGCCGACGCCTGCCCGGTCGTGATCAAGGACATCCTGTTCCGCGTGGCAGACCGGCTGCAACTGCCGCTGACGCTGGTGGCCAATCGATTGTTGTGGGTGCCGCCCTCCCCTTTTATCCGTGCATGGCAGGTGCCGATGGGGTTCGACGTGGCCGAGACCGGCACATCATGGATGAGGTCGCGAACGGCGATCTGGTGATCACGGCCGACACTCCGCTGGCGGCCGCGCTGGTCGAAAAAGGCGCTTTAGCCCTGTCACCGCAGGGCGAGTTCTACAGCGCCGAAAACATCCGCGAACGGCTGGGCATGCGCGACTTCATGGAAGGTCTGCGCGGCGCCGGGGTGGACATTTCGGGGCCGGCTGCCTTGTCGCAGGCGGATCGGCAGGCGTTTGCCCGGCAGCTCGACCGGTTTCTGGCGCGGCGGCGCCCCTGAATCACACCCAGCGCCTACCCCCCGCCAGGCCAACCATCAACCGCACGCCGCCATAAGCCAGCCACGACAGCATGCGCTGCGGCCAGGGACGGCGCTGCCAATCGGCGGGGTTGAGCGGGGTGGACTGGCCGATGGCCTGGTGCAGGCGCTGCTGCAGGTCGCGCGCAAACGCCGCGTCATTGACGACGATATTCGCCTCACGCGCGAGCAACAGGCTGAACGGGTCGATGTTGCTGGAGCCCACCGTCGCCCAGTGGCCGTCGACCGCAGCCACCTTGGCGTGCAGTTCGCTGGCCTGGTATTCGTAAATTGCCACGCCGGCGGCGAGTAGGTCGTGATACAGGGCACGCGCGGCGGCCAGAAAAAAGGGGTGGTCGGTGTGCCCCTGTACCAGCAGGTGCACCCGCACGCCGCGCGCGGCGGCATTTTTCAGCAATCGTCTGAACCGGTGGCCGGGCAGAAAATAGGCATTGGCGAGAATGATTTCGTCGCGCGCCAGCGCCAGCGCGGCGAGGTACACACGCTCGATGTCGCGGCGATGGGCGAAGTTGTCGCGCACCACGAAGGCGGCGCGCACATGGCCGTCGGTCGGCCAGGAGGGCTTGATCTCAGGCTTGCGCTCGCCCGCCTGCAACTGCGTCAGTGCCACCAGCCGCCACAGGCGGCGCACACTTTGATGAATGCGGGCAAGCAGCGGGCCCTGCACTTCGACGCTGAAATCGAGCCGCGGCGCGTCGAAGCGTACCGGCACGTAATCGTTCATGAGATTCATGCCGCCGACAAATGCAATGCGCGCATCGATGACCGCCAGCTTGCGATGCAGCCGCCGCAGGTTACGGGGGTTGGAACGCCAACTGTTCACCAGCGGGCGGTAGGCCAGCACGCTGACGCCCGCCGTTTTGAGCGCATCCAGCCAAGCAGCCGACAACTCGCGCGAACCCACGCCGTCGATCAGCAGCTGCACCTGCACGCCGCGCTGGGCGGCGCGCATCAGGGCGTCGCGCACCAGCTCGGCAGTTGGATCAGCGTTGAAAATATAGGTTTCGAGATGGACTTCGGCGTGCGCGGCGTCGATCGCGGCGATCAGCGCCGGGAAGAATTCGGCGCCGCTTTGCATCAGACGTACATGGTTGCCGGGAATGGGCTCGACGCCGCGTAAGAATAATTTGCGCATACGACCTTTCATAGGCTTTAGCCTCTAGAGCATGGTTATTGTCGCTTCAGCGGCTTTATAACCACGGCCTGCCCCTTGCGGGTAGAAAGTCGGAGTCCCTGTGGGGCATACGACCTTTCACGGATTTTTAACCCGTAGAAGGTCGGAGTCCAACAAGGGGCAAGCGGCTGCGCGCAGTCATCAGGCGAGGCTGAGCTTGGCAGTCAGAGCGGCGTGGTCGGAAATGCGGTGCCAGGCGTTGCCGGTGTGGACGTGCGCGGCCTGGACGCTGAAGCGGCGCACATAGATGCGGTCGAGCTGGAACAGCGGCAGGATGGACGGATAACTGCGCGCCGACTTGCCGTGGTGGGTTTCAAACACCTCGACTAGCCCCAGCTCGTCCTCGAAATAGCGACCGACGCGCAGTTGCCAGTCGTTGAAGTCGCCCGCCAGAATCAGCGGCGCGCCGTCGGGCACCATGGCGCGCACGCGCGCGGCGATCATCGCCAGCTGGCGCTTGCGCCCGCGCTCGGTCAGCCCCAGATGGACGTTGATGCAGTGCACCGGCGTAGCCATGCCGGGCACCTCGATTTCGCAATGCAGCATGCCGCGGCTTTCGTAGGCGTGGGCGGAAATGTCCTCGTTTTCCCAGGAGAGAATCTTGTAGCGCGACAGGATGGCGTTGCCGTGATGGCCGGTGTCGTAAATGCAGTTCTTGCCGTAGGCGAAGTCGGTGTAGATGTGTCCCGCCAGAAACTCGGTCTGCGGCCGGGCCGGCCAGTTCTGAAAACGGCTGGCGCGCAGCCCGTGGCTGCCCTGCACTTCCTGCAGGAACACGATGTCGGTTCCCAGCGTGCCGAGACGATCGCGCAGCTCGTGCACCGTCAGCCGCCGGTTGAATTGCGACAGGCCCTTGTGGATGTTGTAACTGGCGACATGCAGCGGGGAAGTCATAAGCCCATTATAAGCGCGCGGGCAGCAGGCGAATTACCGCCGCGTTGCTGGGTGAAAAGCAGCGTTCCGCCGCCTCCTCCCACGGCAGCCACAGGTAGCGCTGATGCTCGCGCGGCGCCAGGGTGACCGGCAGCGGCGCGGGGAGCTTGAGGCCGAACACGTGCTCGGTATTGTGCGACACCCCGGGTGCGTAGCGGTGGCGCCAGCGTTCATAAATCTCGTAGCGGGTTTCGATGTGCCACGGCGTCAGCTCGAACTGGGCGGTATCGAGCCCGGTTTCCTCGTGCACTTCGCGTGTCGCGGTCTGTTCCAGCGTTTCGCCGGCGTCCTGCGAGCCGGTGACCGATTGCCAGAAGCCCGGCGCGTCGGCGCGCTCCATCAGCAGCACCTGGCCGTCCGCCGTGTGGACCACAACAAGGACGGAAACCGGGATTTTGGGGGCGGTCACGCGAGGGTGGCGGCGTGCGTGGCGCCCGTGGCCTGCAGCGCGAACAGGCGGTCGATGTTGGGATGCTTGCCGGGATGCAGCCGCGCATCGTCGGTGTGTTCGGCGTAGATCACCAGGCCTTCGGCCGCGGCGGCGGGCGTGATGCCGCCGTATTTCTCGGCCAGATAGGCATAGACGCGGAACGAGCCGGCTGTGCCGGGGGCGTTGTCGATCACAGCCACGTCCGCGCCCGCGGCGTCGGTGAGATGCAGGCGCGTGCCGCTGGCCTCGGGCAGGGTTTTCTGGGTGTCGGCAAAGCTCATGCCGCCCCCTCCAACCCCTCTCCCCAAAACCCGACTTCGTCGCGTCGGGGGCTGGCCGCATTCGCGGGCGCTCGCGCGTTCCGAGGCTCGCTGCTCATCCCGCTGGCGTGTCCGCCGGATTAAGATTGCGCAGGCGGATGTGCAGCTCGCGCAGCTGTTTATCGTCGACCACGTTGGGCGCGTTGGTCATCAGGCAGGAGGCGCGCTGGGTCTTGGGGAAGGCGATGACATCGCGGATCGACTCGGAGCCGGTCATCAGCGTCACCAGCCGGTCGAGGCCGAATGCCAGGCCGCCATGCGGCGGCGCACCGTATTGCAGGGCGTCGAGCAGAAAGCCGAATTTCTCGCGGCGCTCTTCCTCGCCGATGTTGAGTGCGGCGAACACCTTCTCCTGCACCGCCTGCTGGTGGATACGCACCGAGCCGCCGCCGACTTCCCAGCCGTTCAGCACCATGTCGTAGGCCTTGGACAGGCACTTGCCTGGATCGGTGGCGAGCCAGTCTTCGTGGCCGTCCTTCGGCGCGGTGAAGGGATGGTGCAGCGCATCCCAGCGGTTCTCGCCCTCGTTGAATTCGAACATGGGGAAGTCGACCACCCACAGCGGTGCCCAGGCGCGGCCGTCGAGGTAGCCCTTCTCGTGGCCGACCTTGCTGCGCAGTGCGCCGAGCGCGTCGTTCACCACCTTGGCCTTGTCGGCGCCGAAGAAAATCAGGTCGCCGTCCTCGGCGCCGGTGCGTTCCAGAATCGCGGCGAGCGCGGCGTCGTGCAGGTTTTTCACGATCGGGCTTTGCAGGCCGTCGCGGCCCTTGGCCTTTTCGTTGACCTTGATCCACGCCAGGCCCTTGGCGCCATAGATTTTCACGAACTCGGTGTAGCCGTCGATCTCGCCGCGCGAGAACTCGCCGCCACGCGGCACGCGCAGCGCGGCGACGCGGCCGTTGTCGGCGTTGGCGGGGGCGGAGAACACCTTGAAGTCGACGTCCTTCATCACCTCGGTGAGTTCGGTGATTTCCAGCGTCACCCGCATGTCGGGCTTGTCGGAGCCATAGCGGTTCATCGCTTCGGCATAGCTCATGCGCGGGAAGGCGGCGGGCAGGTCGATGTCCTGCGCGCGCTTCATCATGTCGCGGATCATGTCCTCGACCAGGCCCATGATCGCCTCCTCGCCCATGAACGAGGTTTCGAGGTCGACCTGGGTGAACTCGGGCTGGCGGTCGGCGCGCAGGTCCTCGTCGCGGAAGCACTTGGTGATCTGGAAGTAGCGGTCGACCCCCGCCACCATCAACAGCTGCTTGAACAGCTGCGGCGACTGCGGCAGCGCGTAGAACATGCCGTCGTGCACGCGCGACGGCACCAGGTAGTCGCGCGCGCCTTCCGGGGTGGAGCGCGTCAGCATCGGTGTTTCGACTTCCATGAAGCCGTGCGCGTCGAGGTAATCGCGCATGATCTTGGAGACGCGATATCGCAGCCGCAGGTTCTTCTGCATCGGCTCGCGGCGCAGGTCGAGGTAGCGGTAAGTCAGGCGGAGGATCTCGTTGACATTGTCGTCGTCGATCTGGAACGGCGGCGTCAGCGAGGGGTTCAGCACCTCGAGATTTTTGGTCAGCACCTCGACCATGCCGGTCGGCAGGTTGGGATTCTCGGTGCCGGCCGGACGCGGACGCACCTTGCCCTCGATCTTCAGCACGAATTCGGAGCGCACCTCTTCGGCCAGCTTGAACGCTGCCGGGGTGTCGGGATCGATCACCACCTGCACCATG
This sequence comes from Thiobacillus sp., assembly GCA_030680405.1. Lineage (GTDB taxonomy): Bacteria > Pseudomonadota > Gammaproteobacteria > Burkholderiales > Thiobacillaceae > Thiobacillus. Next base: position 9,220 of record JAUXVT010000009.1, read on the forward strand.
CCTTCGCGGTCGCGCAGGTCGATGAAGATCACGCCGCCGTGGTCGCGCCGGCGGTGCGCCCAGCCGCACAGGTTGACGCTGTTACCGATGTCGGCGGCGGTGACGGCGCCGCAGTAATGAGTACGCATGTTTTTCCCTATTGAACGCCGGGGCGCGCTTCAGCTGCAGCGACGCCCATCGAGACGATGTATTTCAACGCGCGGTCGACCGATACATTCAGTTCGATGACCTCGCTCTTTTTCACATAAAAATAAAAGCCGTTGACCGGGCTCGGCGTGGTAGGGATGAACACCGCCACGTGCTCGTCCGGCAGCACGCGCGCCACTTCGTGCGGCACATTGGTCTGGAAGGCCAGCGACCACGCCTGCGGATGCGGATAACGCACCAGCAGCACCTTGCGGAACGCGTGGCCGTTGCCCGACAACAGGGTGTCGGACACCTGCTTGACGCTGCCGTAAATGGTTTTCACCACCGGGATGCGGATCAGCTGCCGCTCCCAGAAGTCGATGATTTTCTGACCGAAGAAATTGGCGCCGAACACGCCGGTGAGCACGATCACCAGCAGCGTCAGGATCACGCCCAGGCCGGGGATGCGCACCCCCAGCCAGGCTTCGGGCAACCATTCGGCAGGCAGCACCGTCAGGCTCTGATCCATGGTGCCAATCAGCAGGTCGAGCACCCACAGGGTGATCCCCAGCGGCACCCAGATCAACAGGCCAGTAATGAAATAACGTTTCATGAAAACACGCGTGGCGGCGGCTCAAAACAAGAAGCGGGCGGTGCAAGCCGCCCGCTTCCCGGTCAGCTCACCGTGTCAGTTACACGCCGGACAGGCGCCCGTGTCACAGGCGGGCGCGGGTGCTTCGGGCTTGGGCTTGGCCTCGGCGGGCTTACTGCCGCCGCCCTTGAAATCGGTGGCGTACCAGCCGGTTCCCTTGAGCGCGAAGCCGGCCGCCGTCACCTGCTTGGCGTAGTCGGGCTTGCCGCACGACGGACACACGGCCAGCAGCGCATCGGACATCTTCTGCATTTCATCCTGGGAAAAGCCGCAGGACGCACATTTGTAGGCATAAATCGGCATAAAAATTCTCCGACAATCAAGAAATTGCGGAATTATACCGAATATGGGGCGGGTCATCGCCAGTTCAAGCTGCATCGTCGGACATAAGCGCGCCCAACCTCAGGATTTACCAGTCGAACATCAGGCTCAGGTAGGCGCGACGGTCAAACAGGTTTTCGTCGCGGAATTCCTCGTAGCGCTCGCCGCCCAGGTTCTGTCCAACCAGAGCCAGTTCGACTGGGTTCCCCTGCAGTTTCCAGCGCCTGGCCAAACGCGCATCGATCCGGGTAAACGCCTTCGTGACGTCACCATCGCCGAGCCAGTACATGGCGCCCACCCTGTAAGCTCCAACATTTGCTTGCCAGCCATCGGCCAGCTTTAATATTCCCAGTGCGGAGAAATTGTTTTTCGGCACGGAGCCCGCAATGTCCCCATCATTGGAATCAATATCGACCCGTGCGTAGGACAGGACCAAATCAAGCCAGTTTTGCAGCGCCCAGCGCAGCTGGATATCTGCCCCGTTAATATCGGCACGGCTTTCGTTAAAGAAATGAAACAGCTTTCCGGGTATCAGCGGGTCGTCATACGTACCCACCAGCCTGCTGACCTTGTCATTAAAAAGCCTGGCGTCAATCTGAAGCCTTAACGGGTGGACATGCCCAATATAGCCAATTTCACGAGAGAGTATCCTTTCAGGCTGCAAGCCAGCCGATGGCTCAAAATATTGGCGATACAAAGACCCGCTCGCAGTGAATATGCGTTGATCGCCGCCCTCCTCAAAAAATGTCGGGGATCGGTAGGCCTGGGTGATGGAGGCGCGGAAAGCATGATCGGCATGTGGCAGAAAATTCACTGCCAGGCGTGGCGACACATCGAAACCACTCAGATAATGATGCTCCGCCAGGGCTCCGGCATTCACGATCCACTTAGGCGAGAGGCGCCACTCGGCATTGCCGAACAAGCGGTAAAGCGCGCCGGTTCGCGCATCCTGATTGTAAAAATACCCCGGCGACTTCACACCGTCCCAGCGCGCCTCGGCGCCCCATACCAGACGCAGTTGATCGGATGGGCTGGAAATCATCTGGAATTCGATGTCCTCGCGCCACTGAGTGTAGCTCATATCGATCGGAGCAAGACCTGTCACCACAAAGCCATCTTCATTGCGCAGGCGCGTGTGATAGAACTGCACGAACCATTCATTTTCCGGGTCGATTACCCTGCGGAATTTCGCCTGAAAGTGCTCTGTGCCCACGTCCATGCGCCGCACCGGGTCTCCACTCTCGCCCACCACGCCGTGGCGCCAGTCTCCCCGACTCAGGGCGAACGTGGTGGTGATTTCGTCGGTTGCAGACAGGCGATAGTCCACCCGCAAATCCAGATGGCGGGTGGTCGTCTGTTCGGCCCGGGTATCAAAGCGGTCGCGCCGCTGTCCCGACAGGGTGAGCCGGTAGCGCAGGTCGTCCTTGCCATCCCCATAGCGGAACATGGTTCCGCCCATGCCCTGATCCCCGGCCTGCACCGAGAGGTGGCTGCCCGGAACCTGGGCGGCATCCTTGGTGATGATGTTGATGATGCCGAAGAAGGCATTCGACCCATAGCTTGCCGAATTAGGGCCGCGCACCACCTCAATGCGCTCGATGTCCTCGATCGACAGCGGCAGGGAAGCCCAAGGTACCTCGCCAAATGAAGCGGTATACACCGAGCGCCCGTCGATCAGCACCTGCATCCGCCGTGAAAAGGCGTCCGCCAGCCCGTGGTATCCGACGCCCCAGGTATTGTCGCGGGTATAGGCCACGGTGAAGCCCGGTACCAGACGGAACAAATCGGGAATATCGCGGAAGCCTGAGGCGCGGATCATGTCCTGGTCGATGACAGTGACAGCGGCGGGCGCTTCGTTCACCGGCTGCGACAAGCGCGACGCCGACAATACGACCGGCAGGTCGTCGAAAAAATCGGTTTCGCTGACTTCAGCCAACGCCTGGGCAGGGGATGTCAGGGCGCCATTCAGCAATAGCGCCCATCCCAACACACCCAATGTAGTTTGTGGCTTGTTGTTCACCTCATGCCGGCGTGCAGTGCGCACCGGTTCCTCTCCGCATTGTTATGAATTCGTGGGGGTTAACGGCCCACGGCCGTGCACGCCCGAATCTCAGAATGGAATATCGTCGTCCATGTCATCGAACCCGCTGCTGGCGGGGCGTTGCGCGGCCGCCGGAGCATTGCCGCGGGACGGAGCGCCCTGGGGCTGGCTGCGCGGGGCGGACTGGTTAAAGCCGCCGTCGTCCATGTCGGCCATGCCGCCGCCGCCCTTGCCGCCCAGCATCTGCATGCGGTCGCCGCGAATTTCGGTGGCATATTTTTCGACGCCTTCCTTGTCGGTGTATTTGCGGGTGCGGATCGAGCCTTCGACATAGACCTGTGAGCCTTTTTTCAGGTATTGCCCGCACACCTCGGCGGTGCGGCCGAAGAAGCTGACGCGGTGCCATTCTGTCGCCTCGACCATCTGGCCGGCCTTGTCCTTGTATTTATCGGTGGTGGCGATAGCGAGGTTGGCGACGGCTTCTCCGCTCGGCAGATAGCGCATTTCGGGGTCGCGCCCCAGGTTGCCGACCAGAATCACTTTGTTGACGGATGCCATGTTTCCCCCTGAATTGAAATTGAATGGTCTGAGCTTATTCTGTTGCGAATTCTATCAGGCGGTTGCCGTCTCAAGCAGGCTGCGCGCGCGGGTTTCGTCCCAGCCCTTGATGCTGACCTTGAGCATGGCCACCCCTTCTTCGGCCAGCACCACCGCTTCGACCACCCCTGCCACCCCGGCCAGCTGCGCTTTCAGCAGCGCGGCCTGGTCCGCAGGCATCACGCCAACGCGAAACATGCGGGTCTTGATGGCGGGCGGCGCCGTCATCGACAGGCTCGCGACCAGCCATGCCGCCATCAAGACCACGCAAAAGATGAACACCGCCTGGAAGCCATGATGCTGCGCCAACCAGCCGCCGAACACACCGCCAAAGAACAGTCCCAGCGCCTGTGAAGTGTTGTAGACGCCCATTGCCGTGCCCTTGGCCGACACCGGGGCGAGCTTGGAAATCAGCGAAGGCAGGCTGGCTTCGAGCAGGTTGAAGGCGACGAAATAGAAGAACAGCGCCCACACGATGCCCCAGAAATGGTCGATGCCGAACGCGAATCCCAGCTGCGCCAGCAGCATCAGCGCCACCGCGCCAATAAACACCGGCTTCATCTGGCCGCGCTTTTCGCCAACAATGATGGCGGGCACCATCAGCACGAAGGAGCCCAACAACACCGGCAGGTACACCGCCCAGTGGTGGTCGGCCGCCAGGCCGCTGTTTTTGAGCGCCACCGGCACCACCACGAACATCGCCATCTGCGCCGCATGCAGCGCGAAGATGCCGAAATTGAGCCGTAGCAGTTGGCCGTTACGCAGCACGTCCTTCAGCCGTGCCGGGTTGGCCTGGGCGTCGGCATGAAAATGGCTGTCCAGGGGATCCGGCACCCACACTTTCACTACCCAGATGGCAGCCAGCGCCAGGATGCCGGTCAGCGCAAAAATCCCCGGCACGCCAATGATGCGATTGAGCGCGGGCCCTGCCACCAGCGACGCGGCAAAGGCAATGCCGATGGTGGAGCCGATCATTGCCATCGCCTTGGTGCGATGTTCCTCGCGGGTGAGGTCGGCCAGCATGGCGGTAACCGCCGCGGAAATCGCGCCTGCTCCCTGGATGGCACGGCCAAAAATCGTCCAGTAGATATCGGTCGCCGTTGCGGCAACAAAGCTGCCGATGGCAAACACAATGAGACCGAAGATGATGACCTTCTTGCGCCCGATGCGGTCGGACGCCATGCCAAAGGGGATCATCAGGATGGCCTGGGTCAGGCCGTACATGCCGAGCGCAAGGCCGACCAGGGTGTGGTTGTCGCCGCCCGGCAAGTGTTCGGCATACAGCGCGAACACCGGCAGAATGAGAAACATGCCCAGCATGCGCAGGCCGAAAATCGCCGCCAGACCCGATGCGGCACGCTTTTCGGCGCGGGTCATGCTTTCGGACAGGTCGATATGGGCCACTGCGGGATTCGGCGAATGCTGGAAGTCCGTTATATTAGCAGGTTGCGAATTACGCTCGCTGCCTTAACCGATAGCCGTCAAACAATGGAATTCATCCGCATCCGTGGCGCCCGCACCCACAACCTGAAAAACATCAACCTCGACCTGCCGCGCAACAAGCTGGTGGTGATCACCGGTCTGTCGGGTTCGGGCAAGTCCTCGCTCGCCTTCGACACCCTCTACGCCGAAGGCCAACGACGCTATGTCGAATCGCTGTCGGCCTATGCGCGGCAGTTTCTGCAGTTGATGGAAAAGCCCGACGTCGACCTGATCGAGGGCCTGTCGCCGGCGATTTCGATCGAGCAGAAAGCCACCAGCCACAACCCGCGCTCGACTGTCGGCACGGTCACCGAAATCCACGATTACCTGCGCCTGCTGTACGCCCGCGTCGGCGATCCGCAATGCCCGGAACACGGCATCACGCTGGCTGCACAGACGGTGTCGCAGATGGTCGATGCGGTGCTGGCGCTGCCGGAAGACACCAGGCTGATGATCCTGGCGCCGCTGGTGGTGGGGCGCAAGGGCGAAAACCTCGAACTTTTTGCCGAACTGCGCGCACAGGGCTTCGTGCGGGTGCGGGTCGACGGCAACGTGCACGAGATCGACGCCATTCCCAAGCTCGACAAGAACAAGAAGCACACCATCGAGGTGGTGGTCGACCGCCTGAAAGTGCGTGCCGACGCGAAGCAGCGGCTGTCCGAAAGCTTCGAGACCGCGCTGCGCCATGCCGACGGCCGCGCGCTGGCGGTGGAAATGGACTCGGGCAAGGAACACCTGTTTTCCGCCAAGTTCGCCTGCCCGGTATGCAGCTATGCGCTGCCCGAACTGGAACCGCGCCTGTTCTCGTTCAACAACCCGATGGGCGCCTGCCCGACCTGCGACGGCCTGGGCCAGATCACCTTCTTCGACCCGGTGCGCGTGGTCGCCTTCCCGCATCTGTCGCTGGCCTCCGGCGCGATCAAGGGCTGGGACAAGCGCAATCAGTTCTTCTACATGATGCTGCAGAGCCTGGCGATGCATTACGGCTTCGACCTCGACCTGCCGTGGGAATCGCTGCCCGAGCGCATCCGCGACGTCATTCTCAACGGCAGCGGCAAGGAAGCGATCGCGTTCCAGGCCCTGGCGCCGCGCGGCGGCTTCACCACCCGCTCGTATGTGTTCGAGGGCGTGCTCGCCAACATGGCGCGGCGCTACCACGAGTCCGACTCGATGGCGGTGCGCGAGGAACTCGCCAAATACCAGAACAACAAGTCCTGCCCGGCCTGCAACGGCACCCGGCTGCGCGAGGAAGCGCGTCACGTGATGGTCGGCGGCGTGCCGATTTACGTCGTCAGCGCAATGCCGCTGAAACAGGTGCTGGCGTTTTTCGAGGCGCTGAAACTTGACGGCCACCGCGCCCAGATCGCCGACAGGATCGTCAAGGAAATCGCTGCCCGCGTCGGTTTCCTCAATAACGTCGGGCTGGATTACCTGTCGCTCGACCGCTCCGCCGACACGCTGTCCGGCGGCGAGGCGCAGCGCATCCGCCTGGCCTCGCAGATCGGCTCCGGCCTCACCGGGGTGATGTACGTGCTGGATGAGCCGTCGATCGGCCTGCACCAGCGCGACAACGATCGCCTGCTCGCCACGCTGAAGCACCTGCGCGACATCGGCAACTCGGTGCTGGTGGTCGAGCATGACGAGGAGGCGATCCGCGCCGCCGATTACGTGGTCGACATGGGCCCCGGCGCGGGCGTGCACGGCGGCGAAGTGGTGGCAGAAGGCACGCCGGAAGCGATCCGCATGAGCGAACACTCGCTCACCGGGCAATACCTGTCCGGGCGGCGGCGCATCGCCATCCCGAAAAAACGCCGTGCACCGGACGCCGAGCGGCAGCTGGTGGTGACCCACGCCAGCGGCAACAACCTGAAGAACGTCACGCTCAACCTGCCGGTCGGGCTGTTCGTTTGCGTCACCGGCGTATCGGGCTCGGGAAAATCCACCCTCATCAACGACACCTTGTATGCCGCCGTCGCGCGCCATCTGTATGGCTCGTCGGCCGAACCCGCGCCGCACGGCGAGATCCGCGGCCTGGAGTTCTTTGACAAGGTGATCAACGTCGACCAGTCGCCGATCGGCCGCACCCCGCGCTCCAATCCGGCCACCTACACGGGTCTTTTCACCCCCATCCGCGAACTGTTCGCCGGCGTGCCGGAAGCGCGCATGCGTGGCTACGGGCCGGGTCGCTTTAGCTTTAACGTCAAGGGCGGACGCTGCGAAGCCTGTCAGGGCGACGGCGTGATCAAGGTGGAGATGCACTTTCTGCCCGATATCTACGTGCCGTGCGACGTTTGCCACAGCGCGCGCTACAACCGCGAGACGCTGGAAATCCTGTACAAGGGCAAGACCATCCACGACGTGCTGGAAATGACCATCGAACACGCGCACGAATTCTTCGCCGCCGTGCCGGTGGTCAGGCGCAAGCTGCAAACCCTGCTCGACGTCGGCTTGGGCTACATCCGCCTCGGCCAGTCCGCCACCACGCTGTCGGGCGGCGAGGCGCAGCGCGTCAAGCTCGCGCTCGAACTGTCCAAGCGCGACACCGGCCGCACCCTCTATATCCTCGACGAGCCGACCACGGGCCTCCATTTCGCCGACATCGACCTGCTGCTGAACGTGCTGCAGCGCCTGTCCGAGGCCGGCAACAGCGTGGTCGTCATCGAACACAATCTGGATGTGATCAAGACCGCCGACTGGCTGATCGACCTCGGCCCCGAAGGTGGCGGCGGCGGCGGGCAGATCATCGCCGAAGGCACGCCCGAGGCGGTGGCCGACAATCCGGCCAGCCATACCGGGCAGTACCTGCAACCGGTGCTGGCGCGACACTGACATGGCCGAACCTATTCGCCTTTCCAAACTGATGTCCGAACGCGGGCTATGCTCGCGCCGCGAGGCCGACAGCTACATCGAGCGCGGGCTGGTGTTTGTCGACGGCCGCCGGGTGAGCGAACTCGGCACCAAGGTCGACCCGGCCTGCGCGATCCGCCTGGACACGCAAGCCAGCGCGCAACAGCAGCAGCGCGTCACCATTCTGCTGAACAAGCCGGTGGGCTATGTGTCGGGGCAGCCGGAGCCGGGCTATCAGCCGGCCGTGGTGCTGATCCGCCCCGAAACGCTGTGGCAGGACGGGCGCGCCGGGCAGGCGTTCCATCCCACGCATCTGAAAGGGCTGGCGCCGGCCGGGCGGCTCGACATCGATTCGACCGGCCTTTTGGTGCTGACGCAGGACGGGCGCATCGCCAAACAGCTGGTCGGCGAAAATTCCGACATCGAAAAGGAATATTTGGTGCGGGTCGAAGGGCGGCTGGATGACAAAGGCTTCGCGCTGCTCAACCACGGCCTGTCGCTCGACGGCCGCAAGTTGCGCCCGGCCAAGGTCAGCTGGCAGAACGCCGACCAGCTGCGCTTCATCCTGAAGGAAGGCCGCAAGCGCCAGATCCGCCGCATGTGCGAGCTGGTGGGACTGAAGGTGGTGGGGTTGAAACGCGTGCGCATCGGCCGCGTACGGCTGAGCGAATTGCCGCTCGGACAATGGCGCTACCTGCGCGACGACGAGGCGTTCTGAGGCGCCCAATTGTAAAATCGGGGCTGTGTGCCCGCGCCGCCGCAGCTTGTTTCGTCATTTTTTTACGCTGATAATGTGTACATGGGTTAGCCGACCCGGATTATTTTTTCTTTCACATTCACACCAAGGAGATCTCCATGCAATCCAAACTTCTCGTCGCACTGTTCGCCGCGCTTGCAATGACCGCCTGCCAAAAAGCGGAAGAAGCCGCCGCCCCCGCCATGGAAGAATCAAAGGAAGCGGCGAGCGCAGCTGCGGATTCCGCTGCCGAAGCCGCAGGTTCAGCTGCTGAAGCCGCCGGCGCCGCTGCCGACGCTGCAGGTGAAGCCGCCGCCGCAGCTGCTGATGCAACCAAAAATGCGGCTGCCGAGGCCGCTCAGGATACTGCTGACGCAGCGCAGGATGTGGCCGATAAAGCCAAAGACGCCGCCAAGCAGTAATTCCAGCTCAGGCAGAACAAACGGCCAGGTTCGCCTGGCCGTTTTTATTGGTTCCTATAAACCCGCTGATGATTCCGGCGCCGGCTGCGCAGGATGGAAAAAGCGCCGACCCCAACCAATCAGGTCATCCACAAAGGTGAACACGACCGGGATGACCAGCAAGCTGAGGAAGGTTGAAGTGATCAACCCACCAATGACGACGATGGCCATAGGCGCACGAAAGCTCGGGTCGGTACCGATGCCGATGGCGATCGGCAGCATGCCTGCACCCATAGCCACAGTGGTCATCACAATCGGCCTTGCCCGTTTGCGGCAAGCATCCAGCAGAGCGTCCCATCGGCTCAGGCCATGGTCGCGGCGCGCCAGAATGACATAGTCAATCAACAGGATCGAGTTCTTGGTGGCAATGCCCATCAACATAACCAGCCCGATCATCGACGGCATCGACAGCGCGGTACGGGTGATGAACAGCGCCAGAAATGCACCTGGAACGGACAACACCAGTGCGGCCAGAATGGTTGCGGGCTGAACGAAGCCCTTGAACAGCATCACCAGCACGATATAAATGCACAGCACCCCGGTCAGCATCGCCAGGCCAAAACTTGCGAAGAGTTCGTTCATCGCTTCGGCGTCGCCTATCGTGGTCTGGGTCACACCGGGCGGCAGGTTTTTAATGCTGGGCAGCGCCATGGCCTGGCTTTCCACCAATCCCAGCGGCTGCTGGTTCAGCTCAATCTCGAAGTTGATGTTGCGCTGCCGGTCATAGCGGTCAATCTCGGCCGGGCCGCTGTCGATGCTGAGCGAGGCGACATTGCCGATCATCACCGGACCGTGTTTGCCCGGAATGGTCATGCGCTCCAGCAGCGCCAACTCCTGGCGCGCGCCGGGCGGCAACTTGACGACGATAGGCACCTGCCGCTGCGAAAGATTGAGTTTGGCCAAGCCCTGATCGTAGTCGCCCGCCGTGGCGATGCGCAATGTGTCAGCAATCGATGCCGAGGTCACACCGAGGTTCGCGGCTTTCTCGAAATCAGGCCGCACGACGAGTTCAGGACGGACCAGGCTGGCGCTGGTGGTGACGTTGCCGATTCCGGGAAGGGTGCGCAGTTCACGCTCGACCGTGCGCGCATGCTCGGCCAATGCCTGACCATTTTCGCTCGCCAGCACCAGAATGTATTTTTCACTCGATCCGCCAAAACCGACTGTCACGCGCGCGCCGGGGAGTGCCGTCAGGGCTTCACGTAATTCGCGTTCAACAGTCTGTTTAGTGATCCCACTTCGCTGCGAACGCGGCGTCATGTTGATCGTCAAGGTCGCCTTGCGCACCTCGGCCGCCCCGCGCGGCATGAACGGATCCGAGCCGGCCGCGCCGCCGCCCACTGCCGTATAGACCATTTTCACATGCGGATGCTGTTGCACGATTTCGCGCGCCTGCTCGGCAACAGCCAACGTTTCCTTGAAGGTGCTGCCCGGCGGCAGCGCGAGGTACACCTGCGTTTGCGACAAGTCATCCGGCGGGATGAAGCCGGTAGGAAGCAACGGCACCAAGGCGAAGGAACCGAAAAAGAATCCAGCCGCCGCGAGCAGGGTAATCGCGCGGTGCTTCAGACACCATGCCGCCCAGCGCAGGTAGAACCCCATCCAGTAAGGCTCGGCATGAGCCCGCTTCGGCGGTTTCAGAAAATAGGCCGCCATCATCAGGGTGAGCATGCGTGCCACGACCAGCGAGAAGAACACCGCAATCGCTGCGCTCCAGCCAAATTGCACAAAGAATTTGCCCGGCACGCCGCTCATGAATGCGGTGGGCAGAAACACTGCGATCAATGTGAAGGTGGTGGCGATCACCGCCATGCCAATCTCGTCGGCCGCTTCCATGGCCGCCTGATACGGCGTTTTGCCCATGCGCAGATGGCGGATAATGTTCTCGATCTCGACGATGGCATCGTCCACCAGAACGCCGACGACCAGCGACAGGGAAAGCAGGGTGACCACATTGAGCGTGAAACCCATCAGGTGCATCACGGCAAAGGCCGGAATCATCGACAGCGGCAGGGCGGTGGCGGAAACCAGCGTGGCGCGCCAATCGCGCAGAAACAACCACACAACAATGACCGCAAGGATGGCCCCCTCAATCAGCAGCGCCATCGAGCCGTCGAAATTTTCCTGCACCGGATCGACAAAATTGAAGGCCTCGGTGATGGTGATGTCGGGGTGGGCAGTTTTGAGCCTGGCCAGTTCGGCGCGCACGCCGTCGGCCACTTCGACTTCGCCCGCGCCGCGGCTGCGCACAATTTCGAAGCCAACCACGGGCTTGCCATTGAGCAGCGCTGCCGCGCGCTGTTCAGCCACGGTATCGGTGACGCTGGCCACCTGATCAAGCCGCACGCGCCGACCATCGGAAAGCACGATGTCCATGCGCGCCAGTTCGTCGGCCGACTCGACCGTGGCAATGGTTCGCACTGACTGCTCCGCCCCACCCACGTCGGCGCGTCCGCCTGAAGCTTCCTGCTGGATCTGCTGCAACTGGCGCGAGATATCGGCTGCCGTTGCGTTCAGCGCCAGCAGGCGGGCCGGATTGAGTTCCACGCGCACTTCGCGGCTGACGCCGCCCACGCGCGACACCGCACCCACACCGCGCACGCTGAGCATGCGTTTGGTGACCGTGTTGTCGACAAACCAGGACAAGGCCTCATCATCCATCCGGCTGGATGCGACGGTATAAGTCAGAATCGGCGACCCGGCCAGATTGGCTTTCGAAATCACGGGGTCGCGCAGATCGCCCGGCAGATCGGAGCGGATGCGCGATACCGCGTCGCGCACATCGTCCACCGCTTCCTGCGTCGGTTTTTCCAGACGGAATTCAATGGTGATGGTGGCGGTACCGTCCTGTACCTTGGTGTAGATGTGCTTGATACCTTGCAGCGTGGCGACGGCATTCTCGATTTTGCGCGCGACTTCGGTTTCCAGTTGTGAAGGCGCCGCACCTGGCAGCGTGGCGGACACCGTCACCGTCGGCAAATCGATATCCGGGAATTGCTGGATTTTCATGGCCTTGAATGCCATCAAGCCGGCCAGCGTCAGCATGATGAACAGCAGCACAGCCGGAATCGGGTTCTTGATGGACCAGGATGAGACGTTCATGGCTGGATTCCCGTTCAGCGCTTCTTGCTTGCTGTCGCCGGCGCATCCACCACCCGCACCCGGTCGCCGTCAGCCAGAAAACCGGCGCCACTCGCCACCACGCGAGCATCCGCTGCGATGCCACTGACAATCTCGATTTGATCGCCCATCCGCTGCCCCACGGCTACTTTGGTCTGCGCAACCTTGTTTTGTTCATCAAGCCGGAATGCATAGGAGAAGCCGTCGCGCAGCAGCACGGCAGACTGCGGCAGGCTCATGGTACGCGTGCGCCCCAGTTCAAATTCGCCGCGCGCGAACGTGCCGGCGCGCAGGGCATTGCCGGTCTCCGCAACCGGCAGATCGACATAAACCAGACCGTTGAGCGTCTGCGGGTCGACGGTGGGCGCGACCATGCGCACGCGGCCCTGGATGCGAGCGCCGTTGGGGGCGGTCAGCGTGGCAGTGACGCCGGGTTTCAGCCTGCCCAGATCGGCTGCGCTCACTTCGGCGCGCCATTCGAGGCGGCTGCCACGAATCAGACGGAACAGCTCCTGCCCGGGTTGCGTCATCGAGCCGACCGTGGCGGTGCGCACAGAAATCACCCCGGCATCGGGTGCACGCACGGCGGTTTGCGCCAGATGCAGTTGCTCTGCCTGCAATCTGGCGCGTGCGGCGTTCAAGCGGGCAAGGGCGGTCTTCTCGGCCGTCAAGTACTGATTGATGTGCTGCGCACTGAGGAAACCGGTGGCCTGGTATTGGCGGGCGCGGTCGCCGTTGGCCTTGGCCTCGGCCAGCATCGCCTCCGCCTCGGCAACTGAAGCCCTGGACTCCGACAACGCAGCTTCCACGGTGTCCTTGGAAATGCGTGCCAGAACCTGGCCTTTCTGCACCCTGTCGCCCACATTAACCCGCACCTCGGTCAGCCGGAGATTGCTGATTTCGGCGCTGATGATCGCCTCCTGCCAGGCGGCGATATTGCCATTGGCCGCCAGCATCCGAGGCCACTCGACAAACTGCGGCGTGATGGCCATAACGGTCAGCGCGGTTTTGGCACCCGCTGTTGTCTTTGGTGCGTCTGCAATGATCGATTTTTGCTCCCCGCTATCCTTCGAATCTTGAGTCATCGTCCAGATCGCGGCGGCGCCAAGCACAAGGACAGACACCAGGACTAAGCGTTTGATTCCAGGAGAAAGAAGGGGTGTGGATAATGTCATCGTTAAGCCTTGATGTTTGTCTTGTAACACTGTTTGGATGACCCGCCAGACTGCGCCAAAAGCGCCGCGCCAGCCTACTTCGGATCAATACAGCATTCATTCATCGCGGGCAGTTTATCTGCAAACACTACGGCTCGCAGTACGCTTCGCTGCGCGGGCCACGGGCCCACGTCTCAGGCAACTACAATTCAGCAAGTTGTTTTCCGGTTTCACGAGATGAATCAACACACCCAGTTGCGGAAAGGCCGCAGCGCAACAGCGGGGGACCCACCGACAAATGCTCGACGCTTGCTGCTGGGCTCCTTCCGCGCCGCGGTTGCTGCAGCCGACCCCGCGATTATCCTGCCGCCGCATCTCCCCGCGCCGCCGCGCGGCCGCACCCTGGTGGTCGGGGGCGGCAAGGCAGCCGCCAGCATGGCCGCTGCGGTGGAAGCACACTGGCCAGCGGATGCGCCGCTGGCTGGACTGGTCGTCACCCGCTACCAGCATGGGCTACCCACGCGCCGCATCGAGGTCGTCGAGGCCAGTCACCCGCTGCCCGACGGGCGCGGCGAGGAAGCCGCCTTGCGCATGCTGGGGATGGCGGGCCAACTGGGACCGGACGATCTGCTGCTCGCGCTGATTTCCGGCGGCGGTTCGAGCCTGCTCGCCGCGCCGGTCGAAGGGGTGAGCCTGAAGGAATTGCGCCAGGTCACCAAGGCGCTGTTGAATGCCGGCGCGACCATCCACGACATCAACACCGTGCGCAAGCATCTCACCCGTCTGTCGGGCGGACGCCTGGCGCAGGCGGCGCATGGCGCACACACGCTGGCGCTGGTCATTTCCGACGTTGTCGGAGACGACCCGACCCATATCGCGTCCGGTCCCTGCGCGCCCGACCCCACCACCTGCGCCGATGCGCTCGAGCAACTGCAGCGCTTCCGCATCGCCCTGCCCGCCGGCGTGCGCCACCATCTGGAACAGACGGCCCCAGAGGCCGACACGCCCAAGCCCGGCGACCCCTGTTTCGCGCGCACGGAAAACCGCGTCATCGCCAGCGCACAGGCCAGCCTCCAGGCCGCGTGCGCGTGTTTCGAAAAACACGGCATTCCTGCCGTGGTGTTGTCCGACAGTGTCAGCGGTGACGCCCAGGCTGTGGCCAAGCAGCATGCCGCGCTGGCGCGCGCCGTGAGGTCGCGCCCCATCGCGCTGATTTCAGGCGGCGAGACCACCGTCACCCTGCGGCCGCAACATGGGCGCGGCGGGCGTAACGCGGAATTTCTGCTGGCTCTGGCGCTTGAACTGGTGAACACGCCTGCCTGGGCGATCGCCTGCGACACCGACGGCATCGACGGCAGCGAGGACAACGCCGGTGCATTGATCGGCCCGGACACGCTTGCGCGCGCTCGCGCGCAGGGACTGAATGCTCAAAAACTGCTGGCTGCGCATGACAGTCACGGATTCTTTTCGGCCTTGGGAGACCTGGTGCTGACTGGCCCCACCCGCACCAACGTGAACGACTATCGGGCGCTGCTGGTCGGGCTGGATTAAGCGCAGTTTAATTGAGCCGCTGCACCTGTACCGGATCGCCCACTTTCAGACCATACGTTGCCGCCGCACTGCCCCGGTTGACCGCGAGTTCCAGCAGCCCCACGCTGTTGATGAACCAGAAGCCCTCACCCTTGCCGACAAAACCGAAGCTTTCGCTGTGCTTAAACAGTTCACCCGCGGCGCTGACGCGCGCATCCTTTGGCGCGCCGCGCACACCGGTCCAGGCGTTGCCGTAGTGGTCGATATAAATCACGCGCAGCAGATCGCCCGCATCGAACTCGACATTGAGCGTGTCCATCGGGGTCAGCTTGTCAGTGGGGAATTCGCCTCGCGCGATGTCGGCTGCAATCATTGCAAAAAGATCGCGGCCGTGAAACGTGGCGGACAGGGATTCGGGCTGCCAGGTGATGCGCCACAGCCGGGTGCCTGCATGTCGTGCGGCGACAATCGACAACAGGCCATTGTCCGGCCCGACAAACCAGCGGCCGCCCGCCAGGGCCACCACGGCGTCACGCGGCGTGCCGACCCCGGGATCCACCATTGCCAGAAACACGCTGCCGGGGGGAAAGCCCGGCGCAAACGCAGCCAGCAAATGCGCGCCCGCATGAGGATTGAAGTCCGGCGCTTCGTGCAGCAGATCCACTACCTGCTGGGCAGGCGCATGTTCAGCCAGTCGCGCTTTGACCTGCCCGACATAGGGGTCGCGCACACCGAAATCGGTGAAGAGAACAATCACGGGTATTCCTGAAACAGGCGGGAAAGGAGACTATGCCCGACAATGCCGGGAAGCCCAAGGCGAAACCGATATAGACGCAGACGCACAAGCTCGGTCAGGCACCCAAAAAAAAAGCCGGGATCACCCGGCTTTTTCATGATTTCGCGATGTTCGCTCGATTTACTCGGCTTCAACCGGCTCAACGTCAGTCTCCGGACGGTCAACCAGTTCGACCAAGGCCATCGGTGCATTGTCGCCATTGCGGAAGCCGTACTTCAGGATGCGCAGATAGCCACCGGGACGCGTCTTGTAACGCGGGCCCAGCACGCCGAACAGTTTGACGACCATCTCGCGGTCACGCAGACGGTCGAACGCCAAGCGATGGTTTGCCAGGGAAGGCTCTTTGCCCAGGGTGATCAGCGGCTCGACGAAGCGGCGCAGTTCCTTGGCTTTCGGCAGCGTGGTTTTGATGATTTCATGCTTCAGCAGCGACACACTCATGTTGCGGAACATGGCCAGACGATGGCTGGTGGTGCGATTGAGTTTGCGGTTGGATTGACGATGACGCATGGCGGTTCCTTTCAGTCAGTATTCTTGGGCTAGGTCGCCAGCCACGGCGACCCGCACTTTATATTTTGATTTGGGTATACTTGTCTAAATACTTCAGGGACGCTCGAGACCCGCGGGCGGCCAGTTTTCCAGCTTCATCCCCAGCGATAGGCTCTTGGAAGCCAGCACATCCTTGATTTCGTTCAGCGACTTGCGGCCCAGGTTGGGAGTGCGAAGCAGTTCCGTTTCGGAACGCTGGATCAGGTCGCCGATGAAGTAAATATTTTCAGCTTTCAGGCAGTTGGCCGAACGAACGGTCAACTCGAGGTCATCGACCGGGCGCAGCAACAGGGGATCCACCTGCGGCGAGCGCGGCGACTCGGACTCGGCCGGTGTGCCTTCCAGATCGGCAAACACGGAAAGCTGGTTCACCAGAATGCGGGCAGCGGTACGCACGGCCTCTTCCGGCTCGACCACGCCATTGGTTTCGATGTCGATCACCAGACGGTCGAGGTCGGTACGCTGTTCGACACGCGCACTCTCCACCGTGTAGGCGACGCGACGAACCGGGCTGAACGAGGCGTCGATCAAAATCGAACCGACGGCACGGGTTTCTTCCGAAACCTTGCGCACGGTAGCCGGCTGGTAGCCGCGACCGCTCTCGATCTTGATTTCCATGTCGAGCTTGCCGCCCTTGGTCAGGTGAGCAATCACGTGATCCGGATTCAGCACCTCAATGTCGTGGCCAACCTCGATGTCACCTGCGGTGACCACACCTTCACCGGATTTGGAAACTTTAAGGATAGCTTCGGACTTGCCGTGCATCTTGAAAGCGATACCTTTGAGGTTCAGCAGGATATCAACGACATCCTCCTGCACGCCCTCGATGGTCGAATACTCGTGCACGACACCACTGATGGACACTTCGGTGGGCGCATAGCCAACCATGGAAGACAGCAGAATACGACGCAATGCATTGCCGAGCGTGTGGCCAAAGCCACGCTCGAAGGGCTCCATGATGACCTTGGCGTGTAGTGGGGAGGAGCGATCAACCTCCACAATACGCGGCTTGAGAAATTCCGTAGCGCTTAGCATAGAGTGCGATTCCTTAAGACCGGGTCACAGAGACCGGGCCAACTTATTTGGAGTACAGTTCGACGACCAGTGACTCATTGATGGTCGACGGCAGTTCCGAGCGTTGCGGAGCGGCCTTGTAGGTGCCTTTGAGCGCCTTGGCGTCGACCTCAACCCATTCGGGATAACCACGCGACGCAGCCGCTTCTGCAGCCGCCTTGATGCGCAGATGGGCTTTCGCCTTTTCCGCCACCTCAACCACGTCACCAGCACGCACCTGATACGAAGGGATATTGACCCGGCGACCGTTCACCATAATGCCATTGTGACGCAGCACTTGGCGCGCCTCGGTGCGCGACGCACCAAAGCCCATGCGATAGCACACCGAATCCAGACGCGACTCAAGCATCGACAGCAGGTTTTCACCGGTCACGCCCTTGCGGCTGTCCGCCCGCTTGTAAGTCAAGCGGAACTGGCCTTCCAGCACGCCGTAGATACGGCGAATTTTTTGTTTCTCACGCAGCTGCACGCCATAACCGGACAGGCGGGCACCGCTCTTCTGGCCGTGCTGGCCGGGCGCATAAGGACGGCGCTCGATAGCGCACTTGTCAGTGAAGCACTTCTCGCCCTTCAGGAAGAGCTTTTCGCCTTCGCGGCGGCACTGACGGCATTTGGGATCAAGATTACGAGCCATGATTTTGCCTAGTATTTAGATACGACGCTTTTTGGAGGGGCGGCAACCGTTATGCGGGATCGGGGTGACATCCGAGATCGTAACGATCTTGAAGCCCAACGCATTCAACGCACGCACGGTTGAATCGCGACCAGGACCGGGGCCCTTGATCCGCACTTCCAGGTTTTTGACGCCGCATTCCTGCGCCATTTTGCCGGCGTTTTCCGCCGCAACCTGCGCCGCGAACGGCGTTGATTTGCGCGAGCCCTTGAAGCCCGCACCACCGGCCGTTGCCCATGACAGAGCATTGCCCTGTCGATCGGTGATCGTCACAATGGTGTTGTTGAACGAAGCGTGAATGTGCGCAATACCTTCTGCGACATTCTTCTTGACCTTTTTACGGACGCGCGTAGCTGGTTTCGTTGCCATGGTTAACCTTTATTTCCTGATGGCCTTGCGCGGTCCCTTGCGGGTGCGCGCGTTGGTGCGTGTGCGCTGACCACGCACCGGCAAGCCTTTACGGTGGCGCAAGCCGCGATAGCAACCAAGATCCATCAAACGCTTGATGTTCATGGTGGTTTCACGACGCAGGTCGCCCTCGACCGTGAACTTGGCCACGACCTCACGTATGCGCTCGACCTCAGCCTCCGACAAGTCCTTGATTTTCGAAGTCTGGGCAACGCCAGCCGCTTCGCAAATCTTGCCGGATGAGGTCCTACCAATGCCATAAATGGCGGTCAACGCGATTATCGCGTGTTGATGATTCGGGATATTAACCCCTGCAATACGAGCCATTCGCAAAGCTCCGAACGCAAAACAAAATATTATAACACGTCAATCTATTTTTAGGTTGACTCGAATTGAAACTTGCCAGCAGCTGCCAGCTCATCCCTGACGCTGCTTGTGACGCGGATCATCACAGATCACGCGCACAACACCTTTGCGACGTACAACCTTGCACTTACGACACATTTTTTTAACTGAAGCCTGCACTCTCATGGTTTTCTCCATTCTCTTGCCGGCAGCATGCTGCCAGTCAAAAATCATTTAGCCCGAAAAACGATTCGGCCTTTGGTCAAATCGTACGGGGTGAGTTCAACCGTCACCTTGTCACCGGGAAGAATGCGGATGTAGTGCATACGCATCTTTCCCGAGATATAACCCAATAAAACATGGCCGTTTTCCAGCTTGACTCGAAACGTGGCGTTAGGCAGGTTTTCAATGACCTCGCCCTGCATCTGGATGACATCTTCCTTAGACATCAACTTCCTTAGACATCACCGTCCCACTAAGCCATTCTTAAAATTGGCTTTCTTGAGCAAGCCTTCATACTGGTGCGACATAACATAAGCCTGAACCTGTGCCATGAAATCCATCGTCACCACCACAATAATCAGTAGGGATGTTCCACCAAAGTAAAAGGGAACATTCCATTTCAAAATCAGAAACTCAGGCAGCAAACACACCAAGGTGATGTAAATCGCCCCCACCAGCGTCAGCCGGGTCAAAATCTTGTCGATGTAGCGTGCAGTTTGATCACCTGGACGAATACCCGGAACAAATGCCCCACTCTTCTTCAGGTTGTCTGCCGTTTCCTTGGGATTAAACACCAAGGCCGTATAGAAGAAGCAAAAGAAGATGATCGCCAACGCATACACCAAAACGTACACCGGCTGCCCGGGCGACAAGGTCGAGCCAATATCCTTCAGCCAGCCCATGCCCTCACCGCTGCCAAACCAACCCGCCAGGGTGGCCGGAAACAAAATGATGCTCGAGGCAAAAATCGGCGGAATCACCCCTGCCATATTCAATTTGAGTGGCAGATGCGAGCTCTGTCCCCCCACCACCATCTTGCCGACCTGGCGCTTGGCATAATTGACCAGAATCTTGCGCTGCCCCCGCTCGACAAACACCACCAGCGCGGTAACCAACAGCACGCCGACAAACAACATCAATACCAACGGGATCGGGAATGCACCGGTTCGCGTCAACTCCAGCGTGCCACCAATCGCATGCGGCAAACCAGCGACAATGCCTGCAAAAATAATGATCGATATGCCATTGCCCAGACCTCGCTCGGTAATCTGTTCACCCAACCACATCAAGAACATCGTGCCGGCAGTCAGGGTGGCCACCGTAATCAAACGAAAACCCATCCCCGGATCTAGCACCAGGCCCGCCTGCGACTCCAGCGCAATGGAAATACCCAGTGCCTGAAATACCGCCAGGAACAAGGTGCCATAGCGGGTGTACTGCGTAATCTTGCGACGTCCCGCCTCGCCTTCCTTTTTGAGGGCCTCGAGTTGGGGCGAAACGGTCGTCATCAGCTGCACGATGATCGACGCCGAAATGTACGGCATGATCCCCAGCGCAAACAGGCTGAAACGCGACAGCGCGCCGCCCGAGAACATGTTGAACATGCCAAGAATGCCGCCTTGTTGCGACTTGAACAACTGATCGAGCACCAGCGGATCAATACCCGGCACCGGAATAAATGTGCCGATACGGTAGACAATCAAAGCGCCAAGCAGGAATAGCAAGCGACGCTTGAGGTCGCCGAATTTGTTCAAGCCGGTTTTGGGCGTAGCCAAAGCGTGTATCCTCGCTAGCCTAGTCGGCGATGGTGCCGCCGGCTGCCTCAATCGCAGCACGTGCACCCTTGGTCACAGCGATACCGTGCAGCTGGACCGCCTTGCCAATTTCGCCGGCTAGATAGATTTTAGCCGTCTTGGCAGCAGCGCGGACGATGCCAGCCTGCTTCAATACCAGCAAATCGATTTCATCCACCCCCACCGCTGCCAGCTCATACAGACGAACGTGCGCCGTATCCGCCTTGGTCAGTGAAACAAAGCCGCGCTTGGGCAGGCGTCGTTGCATCGGCATCTGGCCGCCTTCAAAGCCCACCTTGTGGAAGCCACCCGAACGGGATTTCTGGCCTTTATGACCACGCCCTGCGGTTTTACCAAGGCCGGAGCCAATGCCACGACCCAAGCGGCGCTTGTTTTTCTTGGCGCCGTCTGCCGGTTTAATCGTATTCAGTTCCATTTAAGCCTCGCACTTCAACAGATAGGCGACTTTGGTCATCATCCCGCGGTTTTCCGGGGTATCGAGCACCTCAACCGTGTGGTGCATCCGGCGCAGACCCAAGCCACGGACACAAGCACGATGCGCTTCCTTGGTGCCAATCAGGCTTTTGATCAGCGTCACCTTGATTCTTTTCTGCTCACTCATGGCTTACCCCGTGATGTCTTCGAGTGACTTGCCACGCTTGGCCGCAATCTCGGATGGCGTGGACATTTTCAACAGGCCGTCAATCGTCGCACGCACGACGTTGTAGGGATTGGTTGACCCGAGGCACTTAGCAAGAACGTTCTGCACGCCCATCACCTCGAATACGGCACGCATCGCACCACCGGCAATAATACCGGTGCCTTCCGATGCCGGCTGGATCAACACACGCGAAGCACCATGCTGGCCCACCACTGTATGGTGGAAGGTGCCATTCTTCAAGCTGATCTTGACCAGCTTGCGGCGCGCCTCTTCCATTGCCTTCTGCACGGCCACCGGCACTTCGCGAGACTTGCCCTTGCCCATGCCGATACCGCCGTCGCCGTCGCCAACCACGGTCAGCGCGGCAAAGCCCATGATCCGACCGCCCTTCACCACTTTGGTGACTCGGTTGATCGAAATCATCTTTTCGCGCAAACCGTCGCCGCGCTCTTCATTACTACTAGGTACTGTACGGGCCATCTTGATTCTGCCTCGTTAAAAAACCAAACCGCCTTCACGCGCGGCATCTGCCAGGGCTTTCACACGCCCATGGAACTTGAAGCCCGCACGATCGAAAGCCACTTTTTCAATGCCTAATCCTTTGGCCTTTTCAGCCAGGCGCTTGCCCACAGCTGTCGCCGCGGCGACGTTGCCGCCATTGGTCAGCTCAGCACGTAGTTCCTTGTCGTTGGAAGACGCGCTGCACATCACCGTGCCGCCATCCGCAGAAATGATCTGGGCGTAGACGTGGCTGTTGGTGCGGTGAATTGCCAGGCGAGTTGCCTTGACGGCCGCGATTTTGGCGCGGGTTTTGCGCGCTCGGCGAATCCGTGATTGCTTGGTGTTCATTTTCTGTCCTTAAGCCTTACTTCTTCTTAGTCTCTTTCTTGATAACCACTTCATCGCTATAGCGAACGCCCTTGCCCTTATACGGCTCTGGCGGACGGTATGAGCGCACATCAGCGGCTACCTGCCCGACAACCTGACGATCGACACCCTTGATTACAATTTCAGTTTGCGTCGGCGTCTCGACCTTGATGCCGGCAGGCATCTTGTGTACGACGGGATGCGAGAAACCCAGCGTCAGGTTGAGCGCGTCGCCTTGGGCCTGAGCACGATAACCGACCCCGACCAGCAAGAGCTTTTTCTCGAAGCCTTTGGTAACGCCCTGCACCATGTTATTGACCAGCGCACGCATGGTTCCTGCCATGGCGTTCGCCTGGATGCTTCCACTGGTGGGCGCAAAAGTCAGCACACCGTCGTTCAGCGCAACCGAGACATCGCTCGATGCTGCCTGACTCATCGCACCGAGCGGGCCCTTAACCGAGATTGCACTTCCCAGCGTGACCTCGACACCTTTCGGCAACGTAATAGGATTATTGGCTACACGTGACATATCTGCTTTCTCTTACGCAACCACGCACAGGACTTCACCGCCCACGCCCTTGGCACGGGCATGGCGATCAGTCATCACACCGCTCGAGGTCGACACAATGGCGACACCCAAGCCATTCATCACTCGCGGCAAATCCTCGGCACCCTTGTAGATGCGCAGACCGGGCTTGCTTACACGCTCGATGCGTTCGATGACCGGACGACCCGCATAATACTTAAGTCGCAACTCAAGCTCAGGCTTGCCGGGCTCGCCACGAATGGCGAAATCGTCAATATAGCCCTCGTCCTTCAGCACCTTGGCGATAGCCACTTTGACCTTGGAAGAAGGCATCGTAACAGCCACTTTTTCAACCGCTTGTGCATTGCGGATGCGGGTCAGCATGTCCGCAATGGGATCACTCATACTCATATCGTTTACCCCTTACCAGCTTGCCTTGACGATGCCCGGGATTTCGCCCCGCATCGCATACTCACGCAGTTTGCTGCGCGCCAGGCCAAACTTGCTGAACACGCCGCGCGGGCGCCCCGTCAACTGGCAGCGGTTGCGCTGGCGCACCGGGCTGGAATTGCGTGGCAACTCTTGCAATGCTTTGTACGCCGCCATGCGATCTTCGTCGCTGGTCTGTACGCTGGCGATCGCAGCTTTGATGTCAGCACGCTTGGCCGCATATTTTTTCACCATGCGCGCGCGCTTTTCTTCGCGATTAATCAAGGATAACTTGGCCATGCCTACCTCAACTCTTGAACGGGAAACTGAAGGCGGCAAGCAAGGCTCGCGCTTCTTCATCAGTCTTGGCGGTGGTGGTGATCGTGATGTTCATGCCACGCAACGCATCAATCTTGTCGTACTCGATCTCAGGGAAAATAATCTGCTCCTTGACGCCCATGTTGTAGTTACCACGGCCATCAAAGGACTTCCCCGAGACACCCCGAAAGTCGCGGATGCGTGGAATTGCCACTGTCACGAGACGATCCAGAAACTCATACATCCGAACACGCCGCAGGGTCACCATGCAGCCCACAGGATAATCTTCACGGATCTTGAAACCCGCGATCGATTTCTTGGACTTGGTGACGACCGGCTTCTGACCGGCAATCTTACGCATATCCGCCACAGCGTGATCCATCACCTTCTTGTCAGCCACAGCCTCGCCAACCCCCATGTTCAGGGTGATCTTCTGGATGCGCGGGACCTGCATGACAGACTTGTAGCCAAACTGCTCTACCAGCTTGGGCACCACCGTCTCACGATAAAATTCTTGAAAACGCGCCATTATTACCCCTGTGCGTCAACCATTTCGCCATTGGACTTGTATACACGCACCTTGCGGCCGTCCTCTAGCACCTTGTAACCCACGCGATCAGCCTTCTGCGTGCCGACATTGAACAATGCGACATTGGAAGCCTGAATCGGCATTTCCTTTTCGACGATCCCACCCTGTATGTTGCGCATGGGATTCGGCTTCTGATGCTTCTTGACGCGATTCACGCCCTCAACCAGCACATGATCATTGTCAAGCACCTTGAGTACAACGCTGCGCTTACCCTTATCTTTTCCGGTCAGGACAATCACCTGATCACTTCTACGAATACGTGCCATGACTCCCCCTTACAGAACCTCGGGCGCCAGCGAGACGATCTTCATGAACTTCTCGGTACGCAACTCACGGGTAACCGGCCCAAAGATACGGGTGCCGATCGGCTCTAATTTGTTGTTCAACAACACAGCGGCATTGCCGTCAAAACGCACCAGCGAACCATCCGGGCGCCGCACGCCTTTGGCAGTGCGAACCACAACAGCGTTGTAAACGTCGCCTTTTTTCACGCGACCGCGCGGCGCAGCATCCTTGATGCTGACCTTGATGATGTCACCAACGCCTGCATAGCGCCGACGACTGCCGCCCAACACCTTGATGCACATGACCGAGCGCGCACCTGTGTTGTCCGCCACATCCAATACGGACTGCATCTGAATCATTTAATTGCCTCCAACTTAATCCACCACACTGGCGGCCAGTTTTGGATCCCGTTCGGGAGAAAATCCCGCTATGCGCGGAACTACTTGAGTCAGCGAACCGGACTAAAACTAACCGGCTCACTACCGGAAAACGCAGAATTATACTGAGCCTTTGCGTTTCGTGCAAGCGCTAAACGCGTGCGCGTTCGATCAACTTGCTTACCGTCCAGGCCTTGGTGCGCGACAGCTTACGTGACTCTTCGATCTGCACCATGTCGCCCTCGTGAAACTCGTTGTTTTCATCATGAGCGTGGTATTTCTTGGACAGCCGGATAAACTTGCCAATAACCGGATGCTTGACACGACGCTCGACCAGCACGGTGACCGTCTTGTTCATCTTGTCGCTCAACACACGCCCAGTAAGCGTGCGCACCATCTTCTTGATTTCAGTCATGCTTGACCCGCCTTCTCGCGCATAATTGTCTTGACCCGGGCAATATCACGACGCAACTTGCCCAAGTCGGCAGTTTTGTTCGACTGCTGGGTGGCCACCTGCATACGCAACGCAAAATGGGCACGCAACAGGGATTCAAGTTCCTGCTTCAGTTCTGCGGCATTTTTGCCGCGCATTTCAATTGTATTCATCACTTAACTCCCGATCATGCGGGTCACGAAGGTGGTCGCGATAGGCAGTTTGGCTGCCGCCAGGCGGAACGCCTCGCGTGCCAGCGCCTCGTTCACGCCATCCATCTCGTACAACACCTTGCCCGGCTGGATTTCAGCCACATAGTATTCCGGCGCGCCCTTACCGTTACCCATCCGCACTTCGGCCGGTTTACGCGAAATCGGCTTGTCCGGAAAAATACGAATCCAGATGCGTCCGCCGCGCTTGATGTGACGGGTCATGGCACGACGCGCGGCTTCAATCTGACGCGCAGTCAAACGACCGCGACCAACCGCCTTCAGACCAAAATCGCCAAAGCTCACATTGGCGCCACGTGTCGCCAGACCGGTGTTACGGCCTTTCTGTTCCTTGCGGAATTTTCTTCTAGCTGGCTGCAGCATGTTTCACTCCTGGTTTCTTGCCGCGCTTTTCCTGTTCGGCCACCGCTGGCTGCTCACCACGGCCAAGGGTGTCACCCTTGTATACCCACACCTTGACACCAATGATGCCGTAGGTGGTCTTCGCTTCGGCAAAGCCATAATCGATTAGGGCGCGCAGGGTGTGCAGCGGCACACGGCCTTCGCGGTACCATTCGGTACGGGCGATTTCCGCACCGTTCAAACGCCCGGAACTCATGATCTTGATCCCTTGGGCACCTAGGCGCATGGCATTCTGCATGGCGCGCTTCATGGCGCGGCGGAACATCACGCGCTTCTCGAGTTGCTGCGCAATACCGTCAGCAATGATCTGGGCATCCGTTTCAGGCTTGCGCACTTCTTCAATGTTGACATGCACCGGCACCGACATCAGGCGCGCAAGCTCGCCGCGCAGCACTTCGATGTCCTCGCCTTTTTTGCCAATGACCACACCAGGGCGGCCGCTGAAAATCGTGATGCGTGCATTCTTTGCCGGGCGCTCGATCACCACTTTGGAAACCGACGCATGGGCGAGCTTCTTTTTCAGATAGTCACGAACCTTGATGTCCTCAAGCAGGGTGCTGGAGAAATTACGGTTCGAACCGTACCATTTGGCCGTCCAGATACGCTGAACACCAAGACGGAACCCAATCGGATGTATTTTTTGACCCATAGCGCTTCCTTAATCCCCAACCGTCACACTGATGTGACAGGTCGGCTTAGTAATACGGTTGCCACGGCCTTTGGCACGGGCAGTAAAGCGCTTCAGCACTGAACCCTGATCGACGAGAATCGTCTTGACCTTAAGGGTGTCGATGTCGGCACCTTCGTTGTGCTCGGCGTTGGCAATCGCCGACTCGAGCACTTTCTTGATGATGCCCGCACCTTTTTTCGGACTGAAGGCCAGGATATTCAGCGCTTTTTCCACACGCAGGCCTCTAATCTGGTCAGCAACCAGACGGCCCTTCTGTGCGGACAAGCGGGTACCACGCAAAATCGCAGAAACTTCCATCATGCGCTCCTTATCTCTTCGCCTTTTTGTCCGCAACGTGGCCCTTGAAGGTACGCGTTATGGAAAACTCACCCAGTTTGTGGCCGACCATGTTCTCGGTCACGAATACCGGCACATGCTGACGGCCGTTATGCACCGCAATCGTCAAACCAATAAAATCGGGCAACACGGTAGAACGACGCGACCAGGTCTTGATCGGGCGCTTATCACTCGTATTGCGCGAGGTTTCGATCTTTTTCAGCAGGTGCCCATCAACGAAGGGGCCTTTTTTAATTGAACGTGCCATATCTATCTACCTCAATCAGCGCGCTTGACGGCGGCGGACGATCATGTTGGAGGTGCGCTTGTTGCTGCGGGTACGATAACCCTTGGTCGGTGTACCCCACGGGCTGACCGGATGACGACCAGCTGCGGTACGGCCTTCACCACCACCGTGCGGGTGGTCACACGGGTTCATCACCACGCCGCGCACCGTCGGACGGATACCACGCCAGCGATTGGCGCCCGCCTTGCCGATCGAACGCAGGCTGTGCTCTTCGTTGCCCACCTCACCGAGAGTGGCACGGCAGTCAACGTGCACCTTGCGGATCTCACCCGAGCGCAGACGCAACTGGGCATAACTGCCTTCGCGCGCCAGCAACTGCACCGAGGTACCGGCGGAGCGTGCAATCTGCGCACCCTTGCCCGGCATCATCTCGACGCAATGCACCGTGCTGCCGACTGGAATACTGCGCAGCGGCAGACAGTTACCTGCCTTGATCGGCGCCTCGGCACCGCTCACCAACAGCGCGCCCTCCGAAATGCCACGCGGCGCAATGATGTAGCGGCGCTCGCCGTCGGCATAACACAGCAATGCCAGATGCGCCGAACGGTTGGGGTCATATTCGATGTGCTCGACCTTGGCAGGAATGCCGTCCTTATTGCGACGGAAATCCACCACGCGGTAATGCTGCTTATGGCCGCCGCCTTTGTGGCGCACCGTAATATGTCCGTTGTTGTTGCGACCCGAACCGCGCTTCTTCGGCTCGAGCAGCGCTGCGACCGGCTTGCCTTTATGCAGGCCGGCTGTAACAACCTTGACGACCGCACGACGGCCGGCAGAGGTAGGTTTAACTTTAATCAGTGCCATGGTTTTCTCCCTTACAGACCGGCTGCGAAGTCGATGTCCTGACCCGGCTTCAGGGTGACATACGCTTTCTTCCAGTTGTTACGGCGACCCGTGACACGACCGGAGCGCTTGACCTTGCCCTTGACGTTCAGTACTTGCACACCCGTAACTTCAACCCTGAACAGGCTGGCAACGGCCGCACCAATTTCCTGCTTGGTCGCGTCGGGCAACACACGAAAAACAACCTGATTCTGCTTGTCGGCAACGCGCGTACTCTTTTCAGAGATCACCGGCGCGAGAATGACTTTGAGCAGACGCTCCTGACTGATCGCACCCATTACACCATCTCCTCAAACTGCTTGACCGCCGCCTTGGTGATCAACACGTTACCGAATTTGACCAGGCTCCACGGATCAGCCTGGTGCGGCTCAACCACATAGACATTCGGCAGATTGCGCGACGACAGCCACAGGTTTTCATCCACACTGTCCGCAATGATCATGACCTTGCCATAACCCATCGACTTCAGCCTATCGGCAAGCAACTTGGTCTTGGGCGACTCGATGCCCAAGCTTTCCACCACCTTGATCTTGCCCTCGCGCGCCAACTGCGAAAGGATGGCCGCCAGGCCCGCACGATACATCTTGCGATTGACCTTGTGAGTGAAGTTTTCGTTTGGCTTGTTCGGGAAGGTGACACCACCCCCGCGCCAGATCGGGCTCGAAGTACGGCCGGCACGCGCACGGCCGGTGCCTTTTTGACGCCACGGCTTGTGCGTGGAGGCACTCACTTCGGCACGCGTTTGCTGAGCACGGTTACCGCTGCGCGCATTCGCCTGGAACGCTGTCACCACCTGGTGCACCAACGCCTCGTTGTAGTCGCGACCGAAGGTTTCATCGGAGGCAGCCAAGCTGGCCACCTGCTGGCCCTGCTCATTAATGACGGTCAAATCCATTAGGCACCCCCTTTCACTGCCGGGCGCACCACGACATGCCCACCCTTGGAACCCGGAACGGCCCCCTTCAACAGCACCAGACCACGCTCTGCATCGACACGCACGACCTCAAGATTCTGCTTGGTACAGGTCACCGCGCCCATATGGCCCGCCATCCGCTTGCCCGGGAACACACGACCCGGATCCTGCGCCATACCGATGGAGCCCGGCACGTTATGCGAACGCGAGTTACCGTGAGTCGCACGTTGCGATTTAAAGTTGTGGCGCTTGATGGTGCCTGCAAAGCCCTTGCCCTGCGTTACACCGGTGACATCCACTTTCTGCCCGGCCTGGAACAACTCGACCGAAACAGCAGCACCCGGCTGATACTGCGATGCAACCTCTGCAGACACACGGAATTCACGCAGGAGTTCGCCCGCATCCACACCCGCCTTGGCGTAATGTCCGGCTTCCGCTTGATTGACACGGCTATTGCGGCGGCTGCCGTAGGCAAGCTGCACAGCGGAATAGCCGTCATTTTCTGGCGTGCGCACTTGCGTCACACGATTGTTGGACATTTCCAGCACTGTCACCGGAACGGACGCACCGTTCTCAGTGAAAATGCGGGTCATGCCGACCTTGCGGCCAACGAGCCCGATATTCATTTTTGTATTTCCTATCTCAAGCCAGCAGCCGGAGCCACGAGCGAGGGTTGTAGGTGCCGATTACAATTGACCGGCGACTATTGATACGACTGAAGGGGCGGCATTGTACCCATGCTGCCCACTTTTTACAACTTGATTTCGACGTCGACGCCGGCAGGCAAATCCAGCTTCATCAGGGCATCAACCGTTTTATCGGTGGGATCCATAATGTCCATCAAACGGCGATGGGTGCGAATTTCGAACTGGTCGCGCGA
The DNA here is from genome assembly GCA_030680405.1 of Thiobacillus sp. Taxonomy (GTDB): domain Bacteria; phylum Pseudomonadota; class Gammaproteobacteria; order Burkholderiales; family Thiobacillaceae; genus Thiobacillus. The sequence continues at coordinate 38,994 of JAUXVT010000009.1, forward strand.
CGTCTTGTTGACGTGCGGCGAACGCAGCACATCAAAACGCTCGATCGAGGTCGGCAGCGGAATCGGGCCCTTGACCACAGCGCCGGTGCGCTTGGCTGTTTCCACGATTTCGAGCGCCGACTGGTCGATCAGTTTGTAGTCAAACGCCTTCAGGCGGATGCGGATTTTCTGGTTTTGCATTGTTGTACCTTATTCTTCGATCTTGGCCACGACGCCTGCACCGACGGTGCGGCCGCCTTCGCGGATGGCGAAACGCAGACCTTCGTCCATGGCGATCGGCGCAATCAGCGATACCTTAATGCTGACGTTGTCGCCAGGCATCACCATT
>JAUXVT010000044.1 GCA_030680405.1 Thiobacillus sp.
GATGCGGCGCTGAATGGCGAGCACGGCGTGGAAGCGCAGTGCAGCGTCGCTGCGCGCCTGGCGCCGCGCGTCTTCGATCTCGGCCCGCAACGCATCCAGCGCGGCAGCCGCTGCTTCGCGGCGCCGAGCTTGTTGGCCACCAATCTCGATGGGCTGTGCGATGCCAACAGACCACCCGTTGCTGCGCTCGTCGGGCGGCGGCATGACGCGGGTCTGCGTTCTGCTGCGCTCGACGCTCAGCTCGGGGTTGTTGGCCAGCAGCGACGAGGCCTGCTGCCGAGCCCCTTCGGCAGCAGCCAGCTGGGCTTCGCGCAGCTTCACGGCGGGGCTGGCCAATTCGGCCTGTCGCAGCGCCTCGGCGAGTGTCAGTGCAGAGGGTGAGGCCGGCGCCTGTGCGCCAGCAAGGCCATGGGCAGCGGCCAAAAGGCAAGCCAGGCAGGCTGCCGCCAAAACGGGAAATCGCATCGAATCATCCTTCTTGTCTCACGACAGAAGCGATTCGACGGCGGGGTACGGGGAACTCAGGCCAGAAGGAAGGCGCCGATCACGACCGCGCCGCCGATTCGCACGGCAGGCGTGGGTGCGGTTCTGTCTGGACGTTCGGGGCCGGATGGAATGTAGGAGTCGTATCTTGCACCATAGGCAAAGCGCGGCGGCTCTGTGCTGGAGATGGCGATGTCCGCTTTTGTGCTGGGCACAAGCTGCGCAGCGCTGAGTTGGCAGACACCGCAATCGCTGTCTGCGCCAAGTGACGACGGCGCCTTGCTGTCTTTGGATGCACCTTCCGGAGTGACGCGATGTTGGTGCTCGTGATGGCCGAAGTGTTTTGCCGCCTCGCCTGTCTCATGACGGCAATAGCCCGTCGCTGCCGCCCAGGCGAACTGGACGGGCAGGATCAACAAAAGGACGAGAAAAAACAGTCTGCGCACAGGTCATTATTCTAGCGGCATCGAGAACGGCCCCACGGCCATCCGGCCGTGACGTGAGGTCAGTCATGCCGCTTGGCGCAGTTCTTCGGCATCGACTCTGGCCGTGCCCGGCCTCGTCCTTTTCGAGGTCGAGCCGATTCAGCAGTTCGCGCTGTCGGGTCAATAGCTCGTGCGACGCCGCGAGCAGAAGCAGCCGTGAAGGCCGCACCTCTCGCTTCTATCGATGCCGCCGCAATTCGGCAGCTTGCGCAGCCTGAACGCACACCGTCGAGCGTTGCGCGCAGGCCACGTTGCGCGCCGACTTAAGCGCGAGTTAATTCGTCCGCCGAAAGCATCGCATCTTCCAACTCTGCTGCGCTTTCC
>JAUXVT010000047.1 GCA_030680405.1 Thiobacillus sp.
TCGGTGGCTGGCGTGTCTACGCCCGCGAGGCCCAGCAGCCCGATGCGGCGCCCACAACCGCACCCGCACCGGCCGCCAAACCTGCGGACAACCCGCCTGCCGCCAAGCCCGTGCCCATGCCTGCCGGGCATGGTGGCCACAAGACCCCATGAAGGCCCGCACCATGAACTTTGCGACACCCGGTTCGCCTCGACTGCGCCTGCTTGCAATACTTGCCAGCGCTGCTGTGCTCGGCGGCTGCGCCTCTTTCACCCCGGACGGTGGCTTTGCAGCGGTCGAGAAGACCGCCAAGGACCGACTGGGCAAGGACGTGCAATGGGCTAGGTCGGACGCCGACCAGGACAGCATCAGCAAGCGTGTCAGCGAACTGTTGTCCAAGCCGCTGACCGTGGACGACGCCGTGCAGGTGGCCTTGCTGAACAACCGCGGTCTGCAGGCCAGCTTTCAGGAACTCGGCATCACCGAGGCCGAGGTCGTGCAGGCCGGGCGCGTGCCCAACCCGGGGTTCAGTTTCGGGCGCCTGAGCCGAGGTGACGAGCGAGAGATAGAGCGAGGTATTCACTTCAACCTCGCACGCCTGATCGCCATGCCTTTCATCGGCCAGATGGAAGCACGGCGTTTTGAGCAGACCAAGGGCATGGTCGCCATGAGCGTGCTTTCACTCGCAGCCGAGACTCGCAAGGCGTACTACAACGCCCTGGCCGCCGAGGAAACCGTGCGCTACATGCGGCAGGTCAAGCAGACCGCCGACGCCAGTGCCGAACTGGCGCGCCGCATGGAGCAGGTGGGCAACTTCAACAAGCTGCAGCGGGCCCGCGAGCAGGTTTTCTACGCCGACGCCTCGCTCAATCTCGCCCGCGCCGTACCGGCGCATCGTTCGACGCGTGAGCGGCTCACGCGGCTGCTGGGTGCCTGGGGAACACAAACGTCGTTCACCCTCCCCGAGCGCCTGCCCGATTTGCCCAAGGACGCCCTGGAGTTGCCCGATATCGAACGCGTGGCGCTGGCCCAGCGGCTGGATGTGCAGGGTGCCAGGCTGGCCTCCGAGCAGACGGCCCGCAATCTGGGCCTGACACGGACTACGCGCTTCATCAACGTGCTGGAACTCGGCCTCGTGCGCAACACCTCCAACGAGGCTCCGCGGCAGACGGGCTGGGAGATCGGCTTCGAGTTGCCCCTGTTCGATTGGGGCGGTGCGCGCGTTGCGCGGGCGGAGGCGGTGTACATGCAGACGGTTCATCGGGCTGCCGAGACCGCCATCAACGCACGCTCCGAGGTACGCGAGGCTTACACCGGCTACCGCTCGGCCTACGACATCGCACGCCACCAGCGCGACGAGGTGGTGCCGCTGAACCAGCGCATCGCAGAAGAAAACGTGCTTCGCTACAACGGCGTGTTGATCGGGGTGTTCGAACTGCTGGCCGACGCACGCACGCAGATCGCCAGCGTCAACGGCTCCATCCAGGCGCTGCGAGACTTCTGGATCGCGCAGGCCGACCTCGACATGGCGCTGATCGGCAAGCCCAGCCTCGCTGCAGCCGCTGGCCCGGCGATGGCTGCCGAAGCCGCTGGCGCAGGACATTGAACATGAAGGAATCTCACATGCTTTCCCGACGCAAGATGCTTGGTGGCGCCGGCGCGATCACCGCTGCGGCGGCTGCCGCCTCTGTCAGCAAGGTGGCGATGGCCGCCCTGCCCGAGCCGGTCATGCAGACCAAGCCCGACACGATGCCGCCCTTGGTGCCCAACACCGGTCGGCCCTACAACCCGGTGGTCACCCTCAACGGTTGGACGCTGCCCTGGCGCATG
>JAUXVT010000048.1 GCA_030680405.1 Thiobacillus sp.
GCCACCACCAGCATCGGCGCGTTCTGCGCCAGGCCGCACAGGATCGAGGACAGGGTGAAGATGGCGACCGCGATGCCGAACACGCGGCGCGTGCCGTAGCGGTCCGCCATCCAGCCGCTGACCGGAATGCACACCGCCAGACTCAGGATGTAACTGGTCACCACCGCCTTCAGGCTCAACGGCGTCACCTGCAGGCTTTCCGCCATCGCCGGCACCGCCGTGTTGACGATGGTGGTATCCAGCTGTTCCATGAACAGTGCGACGGCCACGACCCAAGGCAGGTAGGTTTTGACCGTGGAAGGGTTCATTTGTGTGGGCGGGGAATGGGCGGCGCTGAGTAACTCAGTTTACGTGCAGGAAACCGTGGTCTGTCCCCTATTGTTTTTTGATTCCTTAATGTCGGAACTCAGCGGTGCCGGAGGTACGGAGGGTTAGAGATCATTCCATTAGCCTGAACCAATCGCGCACTGTAAGTTGTAGACGCAGTTGCTCATCTTCGGCAAGAGGACTGCAATGTGCAATTGGGTTTCGCAGTGCGTTCAGGCTTGCCATTACCTTCTCAACAGCCCTCTTGCTATTGAAGAGGCCACCGAAGACGTCCCAGTTCGAGTTGATGATGACTGAGAGTTCGCCGAAGGTTGTGTAGTCGAGTTCATCAAGCGAACGTCGGGTGACGCCAGCATCAAGCTCCTTCTGTATTCGAGCGGAGACGTCTGCTTGGATGTTCGCCGGAACCCGAGCAGAAGACCACCACTCCACAGACTTCTCAGCAGCTTCAATCGTTTCGGAAACTAGCTCTCGAATAGACTTCTCAAGGCAGTAGAAAACCTCGTAATGCTTTGCCATTTGAGCGGCTTCCGTCCGGACTGACGCATCAAACTGAGGGTAGTACACGCCCTCCACCGTTTGCGCCGTCACAGGTACGTGACCCAAGTCCACACCGTGCAGTGCAGCTAGGCGCGTAAGGTCTTCAATGACCATTTGGTTGGTCATCCCGAATGCTTTGATTCGCTCGAGAGCTTGTTTACTCATTGCTTGATAGAAGGTGTTCTTTGAGGCTTCTGAAGATCGCGTTGAACACTGCCTGATCCGAAGTGGCAGGTAGGTTCAGGTTGATCGTGTAGGACAAATTCAAGCCGAGGCGACCCGTTTGGATCTCGCTTAGGCCCTCTCTCTGTACTGGCCTCACCTCTACCCTGCTAGCTCCATTCGTCTCAACCTCTTCTACTGCAGTTTCCGCATCAAATTTAGCAAACCCTTTAATGGCCTTCAATGTGGACAGGGTTAACTTGGCTGTCTGGCTGTCCGCTTCGGCACCTGTTACTTGGACTATTAAGGCGAGAAGATCGCGATCATTTAGGTCAAAGAAGTATTCATTCGCCTGTTCAAGCTCTCTGTAGCCGAGTTTGATTGCTTCTGCAACGGCGGCGCCTGCAGTTGCATGATTGCGAAAGCGCTTGTATAGATCGGTGGGGGAACCGTCCGATGCGACGAACCCGATCTTCTTCAAGAATGGAAGGATCGCCGCACCCGTACCGCCCTTGATCTGTAGTTTGGTTGAAACAAAGTCGCGTGTTACCCGATCTGGTGTGGCCGCAGCCTTAATCTTCTCCAGAGCGGTCTTGATCGAGCCAGGAGCGGCTAGATAAGGGAGTGAAATTGGCATTAAGCCTCCTTGATCGCTAACGTTAATTCAAAGGCAAAATTGCCATGCAGTTCAGCCCAGCTGCTTGTATTTCCGATACCACTCCACCCATTTCCCGATCCCATACTCCAGCGTCGTCGCCGGCTTGAAGCCGGTGTCGCGAACCAACTCGTCGATATCCGCGTAGGTCGCCTGCACGTCGCCGTCCTGCATCGGCAGGAAGTTCTTCTTCGCGGTCTGGCCGAGGGCGGCTTCGATGGTGCCGATGAAGTCCATCAGCTGCACCGGGGTGTGGTTGCCGATGTTGTAGAGGCGGTAGGGCGCGTGGCTCGATGCCGGGTCGGGGTTGTTGTGGTCGAAGTTTGGGTCGCCCTGCGGGATGCGGTCGAGCACTTTCACCGTGCCGTCGGCAATGTCGTCGATGTAGGTGAAGTCGCGCATCATGTCGCCGTGGTTGAAGACGTCGATGGTGCGGTTTTCCAGGATGGCGGAGGTGAACAGCCACGGCGACATGTCGGGGCGGCCCCACGGGCCGTAGACGGTGAAGTAGCGCAGGCCGGTGGTGGGCAGGCCGTAGAGGTGCGAGTAGGTGTGCGCCATCAGCTCGTTGGCCTTCTTGCTGGCGGCGTACAGGCTCACCGGGTGGTTGACCGGGTCGTGGGTGGAGAACGGAATCCTGGTGTTGGCGCCGTACACGGAAGACGAGCTGGCGTAGACGAAGTGCTTGACGCCGTGGTGGCGGCAGCCTTCGAGCAGGTTGGCGAAGCCGACGATGTTCGACTGCACGTAGGCGTGCGGATTCTTCAGCGAGTAGCGCACGCCGGCCTGCGCGGCGAGGTTGATGACGGCGTCGAAGTGGCCTTTTTCGAACAGGTCCTCCATCATCATGCGGTCGGAGATGTCGTCCTTGAGGAAGCGGAAGCTGGGGTAGGGCTTCAGCTGCTCCAGCCGCGCCAGCTTCAGTGCCGGGTCGTAGTAGTCGTTGAGGTTGTCGATGCCGGTGACCTCGTCGCCGCGCTCAAGCAGGATTTGCGCGACGTGCATGCCGATAAAGCCGGCGGTGCCGGTGACGAGTACTTTCATTTTCCCATCCCTGAATGGTGAACAATCTTGTTGTGGCAGGTGAGCAGGATTTTCATTTTTCAGCCTCCAAAGCCGCATCGATTCTAGCACCCGACAGCCTTCGGCTTGGGCACGGGCACCGGCCCGCTTACAATCCGCCGATGCCCACCCTGCGTCTGTTGTTCGACTGGAGCCTGTATCGGTTGGCCCTGCTGCTGGTTGCGCCGCTGATTCCGCTGCGCTTGCTGTGGCGAGGGCGGCGCGAGCGCGGCTATTGGCAGCACTGGGGCGAACGGCTGGCGCTCGGCTCCGCACCGGTGACGGGCGCACTGTGGATTCATGCGGTGTCGGTCGGCGAGATGCGCGCGGCGCAGCCGCTGATTGACGCGCTGCGCACCGCGCATCCCGATACTCCGTTGCTGCTCACCTGCATGACGCCGACCGGGCGCGCCACCGCAGAATCGCTGTATGGCGACTTCGCGCACATCGTCTATCTACCCTATGACTACGCTGGGCTGATGTGCCGCTTCATGCGCCGCATGCAGCCGCGCGTCGGCATCCTGATGGAAACCGAGTTGTGGCCCAACCTCATCCATGCCGCCGCGCGGGCTCGGGTGCCGCTGGTGCTGGCCAACGCGCGGCTGTCCGGGCGTTCGGCGCGCGGCTATGCGCGGCTGCCTGCGCTTGCTAGGGCGTGTCTCGCGCGGGTGGAGGTCGTCGCCGCGCAGAGCGAGGCCGATGCCGCGCGGCTGACTGCCCTGGGCGCTGTTTCAGCACACGTCGTTGGCAATCTCAAATTCGACATCACGCCGCCGGCCGCACATCTTGAACGCGGTGCGGCCTGGCGGCAGCACTGGGGACAGCGTCCGGTGCTGCTTGCAGCGAGCACCCGCGAGGGCGAGGAGGTGCCGTTGCTGCGTGCATTTGTTGCGGCGCCAGCCGACGTCTTGCTGGTGGTGGTGCCGCGCCATCCGCAGCGGTTCGACGAAGTGGCCGGCCTCATCGCAGCGTCAGGCCTGTCATATCAACGCCGCAGCGCGGTCGACGATGCGCCGTTGAACCCGGCGACGCGGGTGCTGCTGGGCGACAGCCTGGGCGAGCTGTTCGCGTATTACGCGGCGTGCGATGTGGCCTTCGTCGGCGGCAGCCTGATGCCGCTGGGCGGGCAGAATTTGATCGAGGCCGCGAGCGTGGGGCGGCCGGTGCTGGTCGGGCCGCATACCTTCAATTTTGAGGAAGCGACGCGGCTGGCGGTGGAAGCCGGTGCGGCGGTGCGCGTGAACGACGCCGCGGCCTTGATGGAGAGTGCGTTGAAGCTGCTGAACGATGCACCGGCGCGCGCCCGCATGGGCGAGGCGGGGCTGGCTTTCGCCGCGCGCCATCGCGGCGCGGCGGCGCGGGTAGCGGCGCTTGTGCCCAAGCCGTAACGTAAGGCTGTCGGGTGCTTATTTCGCCACTGCTGGCGGACGCAAATACTGGTCGATCTCGGCCAGATCGGCCGGGCTGAGGCTGCCGACGGCGGCCTTGAGCGACAGCCCGGACAGCAGATAGGCGTAGCGCGCGCCGGCCAGGTCGCGGCGGGCGGACAGCACCTGCTGCTCGGCGTCCAGCACGTCGAGGTTGGTGCGCACGCCGACCTCCAAACCGAGTTTGGTGGAATCGAGCTGGGCCTTGGTCGAGACAACGGCCTGCTCCAGCGCACGCACGCGGGCCACGCCGCTGTTCACATTGAGCCAGGCCTGACGGGCCTGCAGACTGGCTTCGCGGGTGGCGACTTCGACATCCTGACGCGCCTTTTCCTGGTTGGCGATGGCTTCACGCACGCGCGAACTGGTCAGCCCGCCCTGGTAGATCGGCAGGTTGAGTTCCACGCCGATGCTGGCGGTGCGGGTGTCGATCTGTGTGGTGCCGAAATTCTGGTTGTTGTTGATGCTGTAGCCGGCCACCGCGTCCAGCGTGGGATAGTGGCCGGCGCGGTTGCGTTCGACTTCCTGGTCGGCAATGATCTTGGCGATGCGCTGGATTTCGGCCTGCAGGTTGCCTTCGGTGGCGCGCGCGGCCCATTCGTCGATGTTGCCGGATCCGGCTTTCAGCTGTGCCGGGTCGACCAGCGTGTCGAGCGTGCCGGCCGGCTTGCCGATGAGTTTTTCCAGCGCACGCAGGCGGATGTTGAGGCTGTTCAGCTCGGCAATTTCCTGTGCGACTGCAAGGTCGTAACGCGCCTGCGCTTCATGGGTGTCGGTGATGGTGGCGGTGCCGACCTCGAAGTTGCGTTTGGCAGAAGCCAGCTGTTCGGTGATGGCGGCCTTCTGCGCATCGATGAAGGCGATGTTGTCCTGCGACTGCAGCACATCGAAATAGGCTTGCGCGACACGCAGGATCAGATCCTGCTCGGCCACCTTGAACTGCATGTCGGCGATCTTCACCTGTTTTTTGGCCTGCGCGTACTGCACCCAGTTCTGCTTGCGGAACAGCGGTTGGGTGGCGCTTAGGGAAAGACCGTTGGAGTCGAAATCGCCATCGCCGCCAGGCAGACTGGAATCGATGTTGTTGTAGCGCACATTGCCGCCCAGATTGACGTTGGGCAACAGCCCGGCGCGGCTCTGCACCGCCTTTTCCTGGCCGGCCTGGTGGGCAGCACGGGCGGCGGCGTATTGCGCATCGTAGGCCTGCGCGTCGTGGAAAACATCGGACAGGTTCGTTGCGTGGGCGAGGGGCGCCAGCGCCAACGTCAGTGCAAGAAACAGGGGCTTGAGTTGCATGATGGATCCAGTCGTAGATGTTGGGTCAGTAGCGCGGCATGGCCGGATCGACCTCGTCCGCCCAGGCCTCCACGCCACCCGACAGGTTGATGACGTCGCCGAACCCCACCGTTTCAAGATAGCGTGCCGCGTGATAACTGCGAACGCCATGATGGCAGATGACCACCGTTTCGGCGTCCTTGTTCAATTCCTGCAGGCGCGCGGGCAGCTCGTGCATCGGAATCAGGATCGCGCCGGGCAGGCGGCACAGGTTCCACTCCCATGGCTCGCGCACGTCGAGCAGCACCGGCGTGTGCCCGGTCTGGATATGAGCGGCGAGTTCGGTGGGACGAAACTGGCGCATGGCATCGGATTCAGAACACGAACGCGGCGGGCTGGGGCGCATTCATTAACGGCGCCACGCAGGTTTCGAACAGCGTCACGCTGCGCGTGGCGCCCGGCGCAGTGCGGGTAATCAGTTGCGCATGCATCACCGGCGCTTCGTCCGTGATGGCGAACAGCCGTCCGCCGACCTTGAGGCGGGGGAGAAACGCATCCGACAGCAGCGGGGTCGAGCCGGTCAGCACGATCACATCGAAGCCGGCCTCGTCGGGCCAGTCGCGGGCGGCGTCGCCAGTGTGCAGAACCACGTTGCCGAAACCGTGCGCGCGCAGCTTCTGCGTCGCGGCAGCGGTGAATTCGGGGAGGATGTCCACCGACACCACGTTGGCGGCCTGGAATGCCAGCAGGGCAGTGAGGTAGGCGCTGCCGGTGCCGATTTCCAGCACGCGGTCGCCGGGGCGAATGTCGAGTTCCTGCAGTACCCGTGCTTCGAGTTTGGGCGTCCACATGGTCTGGCCGTGGCCGAGCGGGATTTCCATGTCGACAAAGGCCAGCGCACGGTGCGCTTCCGGCACGAAGTCTTCGCGGCGAACCTTGAACAGCAGGTCGAGCACGCCCTGATTCAGTACATCCCAGGGACGGATTTGCTGTTCCACCATGTTGTAGCGCGCCTGTTCCATGTCCATGCGGTACCCTTGAATATCAATAAGTTAGATGGGGTCTTGCCTTGCAATTATTCCACATTTCGGCTAACTTGAGCCGCTCGCCAGGGGTCTCCAGCCGGATGTTTTGCCGGATGGAGTGAGACATACCCTTTGAACCTGATGCGGTTGAGACCGCCGTAGGGAGGCTGATTTACAGCCTCCGAATTATTCTAGCGAGGCCGACACCGGCCTCCGTGATTTTTTATTCAGCGAGGTGCGTCTGACGCCTCCTGCATTTCTGGAGCGCACCATGACCGCCGCCATTCCCAATCAAGCCGCCCAATTCCTTGCCGCCACCGCGCACGTCGACGCCCTCGCCGTCAAGCCGCTGCCAAATTCGCGCAAGGTTTACGTGCAGGGAAGCCAGCCCGACATCCGCGTGCCGATGCGCGAGATCAGTCAGGACGACACCCCCAGCAGCCTCGGCGGCGAAAAGAATCCACCGATTTTCGTCTACGACTGTTCTGGCCCTTACTCCGACCCGGCGGCGAAGATCGACATCCGCCAGGGCCTGCCCGCGCTGCGCACGCGCTGGATCGAGGCACGCGGCGATACCGAGGTGTTGTCTGATCTGAGTTCCGAATATGGCCGCCAGCAGGCCGCCAATCCCGCGCTCGCCGCGATGCGTTTCCCCGATCTCGCCCGCACGCCGCGCCGCGCCAGGGCGGGGATGAATGTCACGCAGATGCACTACGCGCGCCAGGGCATCATCACGCCGGAGATGGAATTCATCGCCATCCGCGAGAACAACAACCGCGTCGCCTATCTGGAATCGCTGAAGCAATCCGGCCCGCTGGGCGAGAAGCTCGCCGCCATGATGAATCGCCAGCATCCCGGGCAGAACTTCGGTGCCAGCCTGCAGAACGAAATCACGCCCGAATTCGTGCGCAGCGAAATCGCACGCGGCCGCGCCATCATCCCCAACAACATCAACCACCCGGAATCCGAACCGATGATCATCGGCCGCAACTTCCTGGTGAAGATCAACGCCAACATCGGCAACTCGGCGTTGGGTTCCAGCATCCAGGAAGAAGTCGAGAAGATGACCTGGGCGATCCGCTGGGGCGGCGACACCGTGATGGACCTGTCGACCGGCAAGAACATCCACGAGACGCGCGAGTGGATCATCCGCAATTCGCCGGTGCCGATCGGCACGGTGCCGATCTATCAGGCGCTGGAAAAGGTCGACGGCAAGGCTGAAGAGCTTACCTGGGAAATGTTCCGCGACACCCTTATCGAGCAGGCCGAGCAGGGTGTCGACTACTTCACCATCCACGCCGGCGTCTTGCTACGTTACGTGCCGATGACCGCCAACCGCATGACCGGCATCGTTTCGCGCGGCGGCTCGATCATGGCCAAGTGGTGCCTCGCGCATCACAAGGAGAGCTTCCTCTACACCCACTTCGAGGACATCTGCGACATCATGAAGGCCTACGACGTCGCCTTCTCGCTGGGCGACGGCCTGCGCCCCGGCTCGATCTACGACGCCAACGACGACGCGCAGCTGGGCGAACTGAAGACGCTGGGCGAGCTGACCCAGGTGGCATGGAAGCACGACGTGCAGGTGATGATCGAAGGCCCCGGCCACGTGCCGATGCAGCTGATCAAGGAGAACATGGACATCCAGCTGGAGCAGTGCCACGAGGCGCCGTTCTACACCCTGGGCCCGCTGACCACCGACATCGCGCCCGGCTACGACCACATCACCAGCGGCATCGGCGCCGCCATGATCGGCTGGTACGGCACCGCGATGCTGTGCTACGTCACGCCGAAGGAACACCTCGGCCTGCCGAACAAGGACGACGTCAAGGAAGGCATCATCACCTATAAGCTCGCCGCCCACGCGGCCGACTTGGCGAAGGGCCATCCCGGCGCGCAGATCCGCGACAACGCCTTGAGCAAGGCGCGCTTCGAATTCCGCTGGGACGACCAGTTCAACCTCGGCCTCGACCCCGACAAGGCGAAGTCCTTCCACGACGAAACCCTGCCCAAGGAATCGGCCAAGGTCGCGCACTTCTGCTCGATGTGCGGCCCGCATTTTTGCTCGATGAAGATCACCCAGGACGTGCGCGAGTATGCGGCGAAGGAAGGCCTCACCGAAGCCGCCGCGCTGGCCAAGGGCATGGAAGTGAAGGCGGTTGAATTCGTCAAGCAGGGCGCCGAGGTGTACCGCAAGGTCTGACCGCGCCACACTCAGCCAACAAGCGGCAGCAGAATTTGCACAGCAAATTTTTCAGACGGGTCGTCCGGTTCGCGGCCGTGCTGGCTTTCTTGTGCAGCGCGCCGGCTGCCGCAGCACCTCTGTCCGCAGCCCTGGATCACGCATCCGCCGTCGGCCTGTCGGCGAGCGTGCTGGAAGAACAGCACGGGCGGCTCGCGCTGCCTGACGCGATCGCGGCCTATCAGGCGGGGCAATTCAGGCCCGGAAAAAGTCCGGTCCTGAACTTCGGCATCGGCGCAAAACCGGTGTGGATCCATTTTGCGGTCGACAACCCGGCTGCCGCACCGGCGCAGCGGAGGCTGTCGATCGAGACCGCCTGGCTCGACCGCGTCGAGGTCTATTTCCAGCATCAGGGCCGGACCGTCGCGGCCCACCGCCTCGGCGACACCCTGGCCTTCGCGCAGCGCGCGGTCGCGAGCCGCTATTTTGTGTTCGACCATGCTTTCGGGACGGGCGTCAGCGATGTGTTCGTTCGCGTGGAAACGCCCGATCCCATGGTTGTTCCGATCTACCTGCTGAATCTGGAGGAATCGCGGGTCCGGCAGATGCAGCAGGAATTCAGCTACGGCATCGTGTACGGTTTCCTGCTCGCCCTGCTGGCATACAATGCCATTCTGTACCTCAGCCTGCGCAGTGCGCGCTACCTGTATTACGCCCTCTACCTGGCAATGTTCGTGGCGATGAACGTCGCCTACACCGGCCATGGCTACGCCTGGCTGTGGCCCGATTCGCTGGCCTGGCAGCAGTGGTCCAACCCCGTCCTGATGTTCCTTTACGGGGTCAGCGGCCTCGCGTTCGCCATCCGCTTTCTCGATCTGCAGGTGTTTTTCCCGCGGGTACGCAAGGCCGTCATCGCGTTCTGCGCGGCATTCGGCGTGCTGCTGGCGGCCGCCTTCCTGCTGGACAGCCAGAAGTTTGCCCTGCTGGCCATCTTTACTTTCGCGTTCCTGTTCAGCGGCATCATGCTGTTCCTGGGCGTCATCTCGGTCCGCGCAGGCCAGAAGCCGGCCAAATACTTTCTCATCGCCGCCATCGCGGCCATGGTGGGCGCTGTGCTGACGACGCTGTCCACCTGGGGCTTCATCCCTCACAACAGCTGGACCTTCCGCGCGGTGGAGATCGGCATGTTGCTCGACGCCACGCTGCTCGCCTTGGCGCTGGGATACCAGTTTCGCGTCGGTCAGGAAGAACGGCTGCGCGCCGAACGGCTGGCGCAACTCGACCCGCTGACGGGACTGAACAACCGGCGCGCTTTTTACGACAAGACCAGCCCGCTCTGGAGCCATGCAATTCGCCATCGGCACGACACCTCGGTCATGCTGCTCGACATCGACCTGTTCAAACAGATCAACGACAGCCATGGCCACGCGCACGGCGATGAGGTGCTGAAAGCCACGGCGGACATTCTCAGGCAATCGGTCCGGCAGGGCGATGTCCTGGCCAGGTGGGGCGGTGAGGAGTTCATCGTGTTCCTGCCGGAAACCAGTCTGCATGAAGCGACCGCGCTGGCGGAGAGATTGCGGGTGGCGATCGCGGACATGCGTATTCCGTGTGAAACGGGACAAACCGCAGTCACGGCAAGTTTCGGCATCGCCCAACAGGAGGACCCCCACAGCACGCTGGACGCGCTGATTGCCTCCGCCGATGTATGCCTGTACCACTCCAAGCAACAGGGCAGGAATCGGGTAACCGGCTGTCTGGCCGAGCAATGCCTGGTTCTGGAGCGGCCCTAGTGATTGTCGAAAAGGCGTAATCCCCTCCGCGTATAATCCGCAGGCGCGCCGCGTTGGCGCGCTTTTTTTTATGTCTGAAACGTCACCATGACCGACCTCACCCTGCTGCTGCACGCCCTCATCCTCGGCCTGGTCGAAGGCGTCACCGAGTTCCTGCCGATCTCCAGCACCGGGCATCTGATTCTGGCGGGGCAGCTGCTGGGCTTCAACGGCGAGAAGGCCAAGGTGTTCATGATCGCCATCCAGCTGGCGGCGATTTTTGCGGTGGTGTGGGAATACCGGGCGCGGTTGGGGCATGTGGCGGTGACGCTGCGCACCGAGCCGGCGTCGCGGCGGCTGGCGACCAACTTGATGGCGGGCTTCCTGCCGGCGGCGGTGTTGGGCTTTTTGTTCTACAAGGAAATCAAACACTACCTGTTCAATCCCATCGTGGTGGCGACCGCGCTGGTGACCGGCGGTCTGCTGATCCTGTGGGCGGAGCGGCGCAAGCACGTCATCAGCACGCCGACGGTGGACGATCTCAACTGGCGCCGCGCGCTGGCGGTGGGTTTTGCGCAGGCGCTCGCGATGATCCCCGGCACTTCGCGTTCGGGCGCGACCATCATCGGCGGGCTGTTTCTCGGCCTGTCGCGCAAGGCCGCGGCCGAGTTCTCGTTCCTCCTCGCCATCCCCACCATGCTCGCCGCCACCGCCTACGATCTCTACAAGAACTGGCATCTGTTCGATGCCGGCGACATTCCCTTGTTCGTGGTGGGCGGGGTGGCGTCGTTTGTCAGCGCATTGATTGCGGTGCGCACGCTGATCAAGTTCGTCAGCCGCCACGATTACACCTTGTTCGCCTGGTACCGCATTATCTTCGGCGGCGTGGTGCTGGCCACCGCCTACACTGGGCTGGTCGACTGGGGGGTGGTTTACTGAGTCGCTAGCCGGCCTTGGGCGGGCGCTTGTCGAGTTTCCGCTGCAGCGTGCGGCGGTGCATTTTTAGCGCGCGCGCGGTGGCCGAGATGTTGCCGTCGTGCTCGTTCAGCACTTTCTGGATGTGTTCCCATTCCAGCCGTGCCACTGACAGCGGTTCGGGGCTGACTTCCAGCGCCGCATCCGGCTCGTCGCGCAGCAGTGCGGCGAGAATCTCGTCGGCGTCCGCCGGTTTCGCCAGATAATGCCGCGCACCCAGCCGCACCGCTTCGACCGCGGTGGCGATGCTGGCATAGCCGGTGAGCACAACGATGGCGGGGGCGGACGCGCGCGCGGCCAGCATCGCGACGACTTTCAGCCCCGATTCGCCGGGCAGTTTCAGATCGACGACGGCGTGGCTGGGGGCGAAGGCTTCCGCTGCGGCCTGGGCTTCGGCTGCGTCGCGCGCCAGCGCCACCTCGAAGCCGCGTTTGCGCATGGCGCGCGACAAGGCGGCAGCAAAATCGACGTCGTCCTCGACGATCAAAAGTTTCCGGTTCATGCCGCTCGCTTCCAGGGCAGGGTGATGCGCACGCGGGTGCCGCCGCCGTCACGTTCGATGAGGGTGAGGTTGCCGCCGAGCCGCTCCAGCGTGGCGTGGGTGAGCACCAGGCCCATGCCCCAGCCGTGCCCCGGCTTGCCGCTGAACAGCACGCGCCCGGCCTGCGCCTGCTGCTCGGGCGTGAAGCCGGGGCCACGGTCGGCGATGTCGATCAGCAGCGCGTCGTTGTTCGTTTCCGCGCCGAATTCGACGGTGTCGGGCGAGGCGTCGGCCGCATTGTTCAGCACATTCAGGATCGCCTGCTCCAGCCCGTCGGGCGGGATGAAGGCACGGCGGTCTGGCGGCAGCGTCGGCGTGATCTGCGCGTCGGGGCGCAGCACCTGCCAGCGCTCGATCAGCGCGTTCAGCCAGGTGTCGAGCGGCTGCGCTGCGGGTGCGCTGTCCTGCGCGCGCGCAGCAAGCTGGGTGAGGATGCGCTTGCAGGCCTGCGCCTGCTTTTCGAGCAGGCGGCAGTCGGCGCCGATATCGGGGTCGTTGGCGAATTCGCCGGCGAGTTCGTGCGCGGTGGTCTGGATGGTGGCGAGCGGGGTGGCGAGCTCGTGCGCCGCCAGCGCCGCCTGGGTGCCGAGCGCGACGATGCGTTCGTCGCGCAGCTGTTTTTCGCGCAGGGCAGACAGTTCCTGATCGCGCGCGCGCAGCGCGGCGTGCATGCGGGTGACGAAAAACGCGATCAGTCCGGCGCTAATGAGGAAGTTGAACCACATGCCGCCCAGATGCATGCCGTAGGCCGCGACCGGGTCGGCGATCGCCAGCGGCTGGTAGACAAACAGCAGCAGCGCGTAATAGCCACCCGCCACCGCCGCCAGCAGCCACACCCAGCGCGGGCGCAGGCTGATCGCGGCGATCACGACCGGCACCAGCATCAGCGACACGAAGGGATTGGTGGCGCCGCCGCTGAAAAACACCAGCACCGCAAACGCGGTGAGGTCGGCCAGCAGATGCGCCAGAAATTCCATCTGTGTGGCGGGCACATCCAGCCGCAGCCTCCACGCGGTGGAAAGTGAGAACAGCCCCATCAGCGCCAGCACCGCGGCCATTGGCAACAGCGGCATGCGGATGGCGAGGCCCCAGTGCAGCCAGGCGATGCCCGCTGCCCAGCCAGCGATCAACGACATGCGCACGGCCAGCAAGCGCCCCAGCAGGGCGCGGGCGGGCAGGGTGGAGAGCAGCGTGGAATCGGGTTCGGTTGGCATGGCGGCATTGTAATGTGCGCGCCGCCGGGTGCTGCGGGCTGCGGCAATTTGTCCAATCGTGTGCGGGGAGCGCCTCACCTGCAGGGCGATGGCGCTTCACCGCGCATCGACCTCATTCTCTCCCTCCTGCGGGCGGGATTTTTGCGGCATGAGCGATTGCCTGACGCCACATGCTGCGGCGATATGTCACATTCCGGCGCGATGGCTGAAAAGGGACAATTCAATCCCCTTTAACGGTCACTGTGCGCCATGCCGAATCCCGCTTTCGTTCCCCGCTTGCTGCCTTTGCTGATCGCCACCAGCCTGTTGCCCACCGCGACATATGCCGCCACGCCGGCGCCCTTGATGACCATCGTGGTGGAAGGCACGCCGGAGGTTTTGGCGCCGGTCGATGCCGCCGACAACGTGAGCGGTGTGCCGAGCGACGCCGCGGAACTGCTGACCCACGTGCCCGGCGCGGCGGTGGTGCGCAACGGCGCGCAGACTGGCATCGTGCAATTGCGCGGCCTGTTCAACGAGCGGGTGCGGGTGCGGGTCGACGGCATGAGCATCACCCCGGCCTGTCCCAATCACATGGATCCGCCCTTGCACTATGTGGGACTGGAAGTGCTGGACACGCTCGATGTGATCGTCGGTGCTACCCCGGTGAGCCTGGGCGGCGACAGCCTGGTCGGCAGCGTCGAGGCCAAATCGCGGCCGCCGCGCTTTGGCCTCAACGCTGCCTGGCAGCCGAGCGCGCGCGTCGGGCTGGGTGTCTCCAGCGGCAATGACGGCAAGCAGGCGGCGGTGGAGCTGGGCGCGTTCAACGACGTGCTTAACCTGCGCTACCTCGGCGGCTATCAGGACGCGGGCAACTACGACTCGGCGCGCGGCGAGGTGGCCGACACCGGCTATACCCATTCACGACATGCGCTGGCCGCCGCCTACAAGCACGGCAGCGGCGTGTGGGAACTGGAAGCCGGCACCCACCGCGCCCGCGACGTCGGCACCCCGGTGCTGCCGATGGACATGGTGAAGGACGACGCTGACCGCATTCGTCTCGCGTTCAAGGGCGACACCCCGCTCGGCAAGCTGGAAGCCGGGCTGTATCGGCACGAAATCGACCACCTGATGGACAACTTTTCGCTGCGCCCGCTTACCGGGATGCCCCGCATGCAGGCGCCAGCCACCAGCAACGACACCGGGCTGACGCTGGGGCTGGCCAATCCGGCCGGCAGTGGCACGCTGAAACTGGGGATGGAAATCCACGCCAATGATTTCGAGATTGTTCAGCAGAACCTGACTGCGCCGGGCAGTCCGATCCAGGACACTTTCCGCAATGCCCGGCGCGACCGCTACGGTGTCTATGGCGAATGGGACGGCAGCATCGCGCCGCGATGGCGCATGAATGCCGGTCTGCGCGGCGAGGTGGTGCGCATGGATACTGGCGACATCGTCAATGTCTTTGGCGCCAACGCGGCCGCTGCCACTGCCTTCAACGCACTGGATCATGCTCGTACCGATTCCAACCTAGACGGCACGCTGGCGCTGAGTTACGCACTGCAACGCGGACTCAGCCTGGAAGGCGCGCTGACCCGCAGGACCCGCTCCCCCAGTATTCTCGAACGCTACCTGTGGACGCCGTCAGCGGCCAGTGCTGGCCAGGCAGATGGGCGCACCTATCTGGGCAATCTCGATCTGGAGCCCGAGGTGGCGCACGGCGTTAGCCTCGGCATCAAGCTGCGGCAGCCGGAACTGCGCGCCCAGGCCAGCGTGTTCTGGCAGGACATCAGCGACTTCATTCAGGGGCAGCCATACAACAACACGGCGGTCCTTCAATACACCAACGTCAATGCCCGTCTGTGGGGCGGCGAGGCCTCGCTGAACAAGCGCTTCGGCGCGCTCGACCTCGGCATCTGGGTCAGCCTAGCGCGCGGCGAAAACACCGACAATGGCGACAACCTTTATCGCATCGCGCCGCTGCGCGGCGGCGCCTCGGCCGACTACCGCATGCAGGCCTGGCGCGTCGGCGGCGACTGGATACTGAGTGCGCGCAAGGACACCATTGCGGCCTACAACGGCGAATTGCCGACGCCGGGATACGGCATCCTGAACCTGTACGCTGGCGTGACGCCGCTGAAGAACCTGAACCTCACCACAGGCGTCGACAACGTGTTCGACAAGCTGTACTACGATCCGCTGGCCGGGGTGAACCGCGTGATGGGCAGCAGTGTGCCGGTGGGCAGCATCATGCCCGGCATGGGCCGTACGTTGTATGTGAAGATGGACTGGAGTTTGTGATACGCGCGGCATGCGCACTGCCCCTGCTGTTGCTTCCGATGGCCGCGGCGGCCAGTTGCGGCTCGGCTTTTTGCACGATCAACACCGACTGGGATACGCAGGCGCCCTGGCAGAACGACGCCACGCGACTGGACCTGCGCATGGAATATATCCATCAGGACCAAGTACGCTCGGGAATGGACAAGAGCGTGGGTGGCGGCCATCATCAGGAGGTGGAAACGTACAACCGTAACCTGTTGATTGGCCTGAGCCATGCATTCACGCCGGACTGGAATCTGTCGCTTCAGGTTCCGGTCGTGTCGCGCGATCATCTGCATATTCATCATCACCATGGCGTTCCTTTGCCGGAGCGCTGGGACTTCACCAGCCTCGGGGATGTCCGGGTGCTGACGCATGTGCGCCTTGATGGCATGCCAGAACCGGCTGATGGCACGTTTGGTCTGATCGGTGGAATCAAGTTTCCCACTGGCAGAATTGATGAGCACAACCCCGATGGCGACGTGGCGGAGCGCTCGTTGCAGCCGGGGTCAGGCTCCACCGATATCATTGCTGGCGGCTTTGTTTCCGGTAGATTGACGCAGGCAGATTGGCACATGCAGCTGCGCGGGCAACACGCGATCAGCGAGCGGCAGGATTTTCGACCGGGCGACCAGATTGGGCTGGATGCGGGAATCCGCTATCCGCTGGGGGTGGTGCACGCTCTGGCGCAAATCAACCTGCTCTGGCGCGCCCACGATACGGGCGCCAATGCCGAGCCGGATGACAGTGGCGGAAAAACTGTCTATTTTTCGTCTGGTGCGGCGGTGCCTCTCGGTAAGGACGCACAGATTTATGGGCTGGTTCAGTTGCCGCTGTATCAGAATGTGCACGGTACGCAGCTGACTGCAGACTGGGCTGCGACACTGGGTTTGACGATGCGTTTTTGAGAAAAAAGGAATGGAATGAAGCTTAATGGATGGATGATCGTAGTAGCGGCCAGCCTGGCTACGCAGGCGGCGTGGGCCGCCAACATCAGCGTCAGCGACGCCTGGGCGCGCGCGACCATGCCGGGACAGCAAGTCAGCGGCGCCTACATGCAGCTCCAGGCCGACGCCGATGCGCGCTTGGTCAGCGTCTCCAGCCCGGTGGTGCCGCGGGTGGAAATGCATGAAATGAAAATGGACGGCGATGTGATGCGGATGCGCGAAGTCAAGGCGATCGACCTGCCGAAAGGCAAGACGGTTTCGCTCGAGCCCGGCGGATTTCACATCATGCTGATGAACCTGCCGAAGCCGATCGCCGCCGGTGACGTCATCCCGCTGATCCTGACGGTGGAGTCAGGTGGCAAACAGCAGACCGTCGAGGTGAAGGCGGAAGCCCGCTCCCCCATGGGCAGCGGCGCCATGCCAAATCAACCCATGCAGCACCATCATCATTAAATATCCTGTCAAAACGGTGCGCATGGCGCACCCTACGGCTGACATGGAGCGGAGGACGGTTCAGTCAGCTGGGCTCGGTACGTTACAACTTCGATACGGATTGAGTATCTCGCATCCTGTAGGGTGCGCCATGCGCACGCGGTATTCCGGCGAAAGTTTGCCGCCGGATCAAGTCCCGCAGGCCCCCAGAATGGCGCCGCGCGCGCGCAAGTCGTCGAGTAGCGTGCCGCCGGCCTGCACCACGAGTGCGGGGTCGGGATGGCGGCTTTCGGCGGCGATCGTTTCCAGCGCGGCAAGGCCAGTGAGCATGGCGGGTTCCAGCAGCGTCAGCAGCCGTGCGGTGAACGCGTTGATCTCGCTGAACTGCACCTGGTCGTCCTGGTCGCGAAACACCAGCAAATACGTCTCTGCCGGGAGTATCTTGCGGCGCGGCGCGATGCGCTGCACCGGCCAGTCGTAGCGCAGGTTGGCCAGCACCGGATTCAGCAGCGGCACGCCGTCGAGCAGATCGCCCGTCGCATCGACCGCACGCTCCAGACTGCGATTCGACACCGACAGCACCAGCTCGATCCATTCGTAATGCGCCAGCGCCAGAGTGAAGGGCGGATAGCCTTCGGGCGGCGTCCACTCGTTCTGCAGGAACTGCACAAACTCGTCGGGAATCTGCCGGAAGTAGGGCGTGTGGCTGCGATGCGTGCTGAAAAACGCGCGCACCAGCTTCGCCCATTTGCGCGCGCCCAGCACTTGCCGCAGCACCGGAAAGCACGCCAGCAGAAATCCCTCGACATTGTTGTAGAGCAGCTCGTTGTAAATCTTCATGCGCCGCGCTTCCACCCCGGCCGGGCGCGGATGCGCCTGCGGATCGCGGATGTGCGCGGTGAAGGCGAGCTGGTAGCGCTGGAATTCAGGAAGCGCGGATGGCTTGTTCATCGGCTTGATGCGCAGCCTGGATGCGGGCGATGTGTTCGACCTCGCGCACCAGTTCGGCCAGCGGCGGAATGTTGAAGTCGCGCTCCAGCAGCGTGGGGGCCACACCGTGGATGCGGTAGGTCTTATCAAGCAGCGCCCACACCGGATCGATCACGTCGGCGCCGTGGGTATCGACGATCAGGTCATCCGCCTCGTTGTAATGCCCGGCCATGTGCATATACACGATGCGCTCGCTCGGCAGGGCGCGGATGAATTCGACGGCATCGTAGCGGTGGTTCACGCTGTTGACGTAGACGTTGTTGACGTCGAGGTGCAGGTCGCAGTCGGCCTCTTCCAGCACCGCGCGGATAAACGTGATTTCGTCCATTACGGCGATCGGCGCGGCGGTATAGAACGACGCGTTCTCAATGGCGATGCGGCGTTCCAGAACGTCCTGCGCGCGGCGGATGCGCGCGGCGACGTATTTCACCGCCTCATCCGTGAAGGGAATCGGCAGCAGGTCGTACAGATGCCCGCCGTCCGAGCAGTACGACAAATGTTCGGTGTAGAGCTGGATGCCGTGGGCATCCATGAACTGCCGCGTCTTGTGCAGCAGCACTTCGTCGAGCGAGGACGGGCCGCCGAGCGACAGCGACAGGCCGTGGCAGACGAAGGGGTAGCGTTCGGTGAAGCCGCGCAAATCGCGGCCATAGGCGCCGCCCATGTCGATCCAGTTTTCCGGAGCGAGCTCGAAAAAATCGATGGCGTCGGGGCCCCGGGTTTTCAGCGCGGGAATGAGTTCGCGCCGAAACCCCAGCCCCGCGCCATGCAGGCGCAGGGTAGTCATGGGTTTTACGGCTTATTTTTTCATTCCGCCGCACTTACCCTCGCCGCACTTGCCGTCCGTCATTTTGCCCATTTCGTCCTTGTCGATGACGCCATTTTTATTGGCATCCATCACGGTGAACATGGCGTCTTGATGCTTGGCGAATTCGTCCTTGCTGATCTTGCCGTCCTTGTTGGCATCGGCCATCGGCAAGCCACACTTGCCTTCGGCTGTTTTGGCGCCCATGGCGCCGCACTTGCCTTCCATGGGTTTCGCGCCGTGGCTATCGGCCACCTGGTAACCGCTCGACAGGCCGGACAGGGCAAAGGGATTTTCCGCGGCCGCCGTAATGGGGGCGGCGGCCATGCTGGCGACGAAAGCGGAGCCGACAGCGGCGGAAATCAGTGTTTTCTTGCTGGACATGGTGTTCTCTCCTAACAGGTTTAACGACGGTTTGAGTTATCGCCGGACGAATCCGGCTTCTTGCAAAAGGCTCACGAGCCGAGCTTGTTCTGCACTTCGGTTGCGATGCGCTGCCGGGCTTCGGGGGCGAGTCCCGGGGCGTTATCGTCTGCCGCTGTTTCGCTTCGAAACAGGCGGCGCATTTCCTGCAACTGCCGGTTGAAACGGGTGCAATTCTCACAGATGGCCAGATGCAGCCGCATCGCCATGCGGTCGGCAAACGGCAGCCGTTCGTCCATCGCACGCGAGGCGAGTTTCGTGGTTTCCCTGCATGTCGGTATCCACTTCATGCTGCACCTGCCTTTGAAAATCCGTTCAACTCCAGGCATTGCCGCATGAACAACCGTGCCCGATGCAGTAGTACCCAGCAGTTGGTCGGCGTGATGTTCAGTTCCTTACAAATTTCTTCGGTTTCCAGCCCCGCCACCTCGCGCAGGCTGAACACCTGCGCCATCACCGGCTTCAGACGGTCGGCACACTCGTCCAGCACGCGCCGCAGCTGGCTTAATTCGGCCTCGGTCTGCGGGTTGCCCCAGGGGCGCAGCGGCTCGGCCCAATGACCGTCCTGTTTGAACAGGCTGTCGACCGCTTCCTCGCCGTCCTCCTCGCGCGGAATCTCGGCTTCGCGCATCTGCCGCCGGATCAGGTCGACGATCTTGTGCTTGAGGATGCCGGTGAGCCAGGTGCGCGGGCTGGCGTCACCTGCGTAGCGCGCTTGTGCTTCGATCGCGGCCAGCAGGGTTTCCTGCACTGCATCCTCGGCCAGTTCGTCCGAATGCAGCTGGCGGCGCGCCACCCGGAACAGATAATCCCCGTGGTCGGCCAGCCAAGTACGCGCGTCGAGCATGTTCATCGGTACTCCTTGTTCTGCATTACGCAGGGTGCGGGCACTTTAGAGGCAGCCGCAGAATGCGGCAACCCCACCCTTCGCGGTTTAAGAGGGCGACTTCGCGCCGCCTTTTTTTTATTGGCGTAAAATCCGCCCCAAATTCAACCCGGAGCCGCCATGCCTCCCCTCCATACCGCCGCCGAGAAGGCCCACATCCTGTCCGAGGCGCTGCCCTACATCCAGCGTTTCTACGACAAGACCATCGTCATCAAATACGGTGGCAACGCCATGACCGAACGCCACCTGATGGAAGCGTTCGCCAAGGACGTGGTGCTGCTGAAGCTGGTGGGGATGAACCCGGTGGTGGTGCACGGCGGCGGCCCGCAGATCGCCAATCTGCTGAAAAAAATCGGCAAGCAGACCGACTTCATCCAGGGCATGCGGGTGACCGACGAGGAAACGCTCGACGTGGTGGAAATGGTGCTTGGCGGACTGGTGAACCAGGACATCGTCACCCTCATCAACAAGCACGGCGGCAAGGCGGTCGGGCTGACCGGCAAGGACGGCAACTTCATCCACGCCAAGAAGATGCTGGTGGCGAGCAAGGAGGAGTTCGGCAAGTTTCTCGATATCGGCCAGGTGGGCGAGATCACCGGCATCGATCCGAAAATCATCGAACTGCTCGACTCGGGCGATTTCATCCCGGTGGTCGCGCCGCTCGGCACCGACATGGAGGGTAATGCCTACAACATCAACGCCGATGTCGCGGCCGGCAAGCTGGCCGGCGTGCTGAAGGCGGAGAAGGTCATTTTTCTCACCAATACCCCCGGGGTGCTGGACAAGGAGGGCAATCTTCTCACTGGCCTGACGCCGCGGCAGGTGGACGAGCGCATCGCCGACGGCACCATTACCGGCGGCATGATTCCCAAGGTCGGTTACGCGGTCGACGCGGTCAACAGCGGCGTGAAAACCGCGCACATCATCGACGGTCGCGTCGAACACGCCCTGCTGCTGGAAATCATGACCCCGGAAGGCGTCGGCACCCTGATCAAGCGGGCTTGAATCTAGAAACCGCAGCTGACCGCTCATACCTCAAGGAGCACCGTATGAATACACGGTTTTTCGCCTTCGATCAGGCTCGCCGGCAGGGTGAATACCCGCAAGGGATAGGCCGGGGTTGTAAAGCCGCTAAAGCGGCAACAACCCCGCTCTCCGCTACGCACCCGTTGGCACGCCTGGTCGCGCGTCTGCCTTTGTCGCTCGTCGTGGCAGGCCCCGGCCTGCCACCTCCTCGCTTCGCGGCAGCCACACGCCCAGACGCACCATCGGGCGCGTCCAACTACGGTTTCTAGGTTCAACATGCGCTACTGGCTGATGAAATCCGAGCCGAGCGACGTCAGCATCGACGACCTCGCCGCCATGCCCAACCAGAGCGTCGCCTGGTACGGCGTGCGCAACTATCAGGCGCGCAATTTCATGCGCGACCAGATGCGGGTCGGCGACAAGGTGCTGTTCTACCATTCGTCGTGCGCCGAACCGGGCATTGCCGGGCTGGCCGAGGTCGGCGTGCTGGCGTATCCCGACGCCACCCAGTTCGACCCCAAAAACAAGTATTTCGACCCCAAGGCCACACCGGAAACGCCGCGCTGGTTCAACGTCGACGTCAAGCTGATGAAGAAGACGCGGCTGATGCCCTTGTCCGAAATCCGCAGCTATCCCGAACTCGCCAACATGCGCATCCTGCAACAGGGCAACCGCCTGTCGATCACCCCGGTCGATCCGGCCGAATACACCTTTATCGTCAAACACCTGTGATACCCGAACTGGCCCTATTGGCGCCTTACGGCGGCTTGCCGCTATTCGCCGCCTACGGCGGCCTCGGGCTGGTGGTCGGCTTTGTCGCCGGCCTGCTCGGCGTCGGTGGCGGCCTCATCATCGTGCCGGTGCTGATCATGCTGCTGCACGCGCAGGGCCTGGCGGCCGGCATGGAACCGCAGCTGGCGCTCGGCACCTCGCTCGCCTCGATCCTGTTCACCTCGCTCTCCAGCGTGCGCGCGCACCATCGCCACGGTGCGGTCGAATGGCCGCTGGTGCGGCGCATCGCGCCCGGCATCCTGCTCGGTACGCTGGCCGGGGCGGTGCTGGCCGCGCAGATGTCGGCGACGGTGCTGAAAGTGTTTTTTGTTGCCTTCCTGTTTTATGCCGCCGCCCAGATGTGGCTAGACTTCAAACCGGCGCCGCATCGCGGCCTGCCGGGGCGCGGAGGGACGACGCTGGCGGGCGGCGTGATCGGCGCGGTGTCGAGCTGGGTCGGCATCGGTGGCGGCACCCTGTCGGTGCCGTTCATGTTGTGGCACAACGTTCCGCTGCACCGGGCGATCGCCACCTCGGCGGCGATCGGCTTTCCGATTGCCATCGCCGGCGCGGCCGGCTACGTGCTGGGGGGCTGGGGCGTCAGCGGCCTGCCTGCCGGCAGCCTCGGCTTCGTCTATCTGCCGGCACTCGCCGGCATCGTGGTGGGCAGTGTGTTGACCGCTCCTCTGGGCGCACGCACCGCGCATCGCCTGCCGGTGCGGCCGCTGAAGCGGATTTTTGCGCTGCTGCTGATGACGTTGGCGCTGCGTATGGTGTGGATATTCTAGGGGGCGCGTTGCGGAGCATGGGATACCACTAGATGTTGGAATTCGCTGCGTGTAACGATTTTAAGCTTGAGTGGCTGTGCGGCCCGCGTTAGTCTTTCGACACATGCTGACAATTCGTCGCATGGCCGATCAATATCGATACGTGGAGATACGCATGGCGCACTTGCAAGCTGTACGCACCACGCTGCAACCGCAGCAAAACTCAAACACGCAGTTCACCACGTATTTTGATCCGCACAGCCAAGTCGCCTGGGGCTACATGCATGCGGAACCGCGCCCCTGTTTTACCCCGACCTTGCTGCAGGAACTATTGGGCTGGTGCCATGCCGTGGCCAGCCAGATTGACGACCCCAAGCAGCCGGATGTGCGATACATGGTGACCGCATCAACTCATCCCGACGTCTTCAATTACGGCGGCGATCTGAACCGCTTTGCCGAACTGATAGCGGCCGGCGACCGCGACCGCCTCACGCAGTACGCCCAGGCCTGTATCGAGCCGCTGTATCTGAATGCGGTGCATCTGAACCGACCGGGGCTGAAGTCGATCGCGCTAGTGCAGGGCGATGCCCTCGGCGGCGGGTTCGAATGCGCCCTGTCCGGCAACGTGCTGATCGCCGAACGCGGGACCAAGCTCGGGTTTCCGGAAATTCTCTTCAACCTGTTCCCGGGCATGGGCGCACTGAGCCTGTTGGGGCGCCGCGTGGGCTATCAGAAAGCCGAACAGATGATTCTGAGCGGCCGGCTCTTCCTCGCCGAGGAGCTGCATGCCCTGGGGGTGGTGGATGTGCTGGCCGAGCCGGGCGAAGGTGAGATGGCGGTGCATGACTACATCCGGCGCGAAGCCCGATCGAGAAATGGCGCGCTGGCCCTGCGCAGTGTGCGCGATGAAATTCAGCCGATTGCCTACAGCGAGCTGATGCGGGTGGCTGACATCTGGGTGGACGCCGCCCTGCGCCTGGAGGCGAAGGACTTGCGGATGATGGAGCGTCTAGTCAGCCGCCAGACCGGCAAGACGGAAACAACAGTGCCGAAAACCGGCGGGACGTCACAGGTGCTCAGCGCGTAGCCGGGTGGCCTGATACGCCGCGAGCGCGGTTTGCGCGCCTGCAAGCGCAACCCGCACCGCATCCAGCCGGGTATGCGCAAGGCTGGTCGCGAGTTCAAACGGTTTAATGTGTTCGGCTTCGATGCACCGCTGCGTCAGCTGGTTGGCGCCGATATCGCTGGCGCCGCCTTTCAGCATGTGCAGCTGGTCGTGCCACTGGCCGTAATCCTGGGCGGCCAGGGCGCATTCGATGCCACGCAGCGCGCGTTCGCTGTCTTCTGCAAAGCTGGCCAGCAGGTCCTGCAGGAAGGTCGGTCCGCCCAGCTGGGCGAGCTCGTCAAGCACCGACCCATCCAGTTCATCCATCTGCTCACGGGGCGAAACAGCCGCAACAGGCGCCTGCGTCTGCTGACTTGTCAGTCGGGCAATCACATCGACCAGTGCGCGGCTGTTGATCGGCTTGGTGAGGAAGGTGTCGGCGCCCGATTCTTCGCATGCCGCTTGTGCCTCGACGCGTGCGTCGGCGGTGAGCATGATGATGGGCAGGTGCCCCTTTTCCATGAAGCGCCAGCGCTGCACCACTTCAGGCCCCGACAGATGCGGCATGTGCATGTCGATGATGGCGAGGTGGTAGGCCTGTTCGTCGGATTCGAGCATGGCCAGGGCCTCTTCACCGTCATGCGCCAGAAAGGTCTGGTGTCCGGCGTGTTCCAGCAGGCCGCGAATCACGCGCTGGTTGACCGGGTTGTCTTCCGCCACCAGGATGCGCAGCCCCGATACGCGTCCCGCCTGGGACTGGAAATGGTTGGCCAGCGACACCACGTTGTGCGGCATGTCGCGGCTGACCACGGCGTGGATGGCGTTGAACAGCAAGGTGGTATTGACCGGCGTTCGCAGCACCGAGGCATAGCCCTCGCGCATCAGTTCCTTGTCACGCGTCATCGTCACGCTGGCGTCGGACTCGATCAGGATGACCGGTAGCGCGGCCAGGCTGGGGTCGTCGCGCAGCAGGTGCAGGAAAGTGACCGGATCGCTTGGCAGCACGCTGCGTTCCACCACCACCGCCCCCAGTGGCGTGCCGCCTGACACCGGGGCGGACAGTTCGGCGGCGAGCCGGGTGGTGTTGCCCACCGTCACGGTTTCGGCGCCCCAGTTGTGAATCACCGTCTGGATACGGGTAGTCAGTTCGCTCCCCGCCAGGATGGCGACCCGCATCGGCGCGTCGAACTGTTCGCCGGGTGCAGCAGTCTGGGCAGCCTGCAGGGCAAACGGCAGCTCGAACCAGAACGTCGTGCCTTCGCCCTCGCGGCTGTGCAGGCCGATTTGCCCGTCCAGCGTTTCCACCAGTTGTTTGGCAATGGTGGTGCCCAGTCCGGTGCCGCCAAAGCGGCGGGTGACGGATGGGTCGGCCTGGGTGAAGCTGTCGAAGATGCGCGCCTGCGCGGCTTCCGGGATGCCGATACCGGTGTCGACGACTTCGAAGCGCAGCCGCTGCGGCTGACCCTGCCCGACCGGGCGGACATACACGTCCACCCGGCCATGTTCGGTGAATTTGATGGCATTGCCGATCAGGTTGATGAATATCTGGCGCAGGTGGCGCGCATCGCCATGCAGGTGAAACGGCGTCTGCGGCGCGATGTGCGCCGCCAGCACCAGCCCCTTGCCGTGGGCCTGTGTCTCCATCATCGCGGCCGTGCCGTTGACCAGGCGGTGCAGGTCGAAATCCTCGCCTGTGGTTACGATACGCCCGGCTTCGATGCGCGAGATGTCGAGCACGTTTTCGATCAGTTCCAGCAGGGTGTTGGCCGATGCGCGGATGATCTGGGCAAACTCCTTCTGTTCCTTGTTGAGTGGTGTATCGGCCAGCAGGTCGGCGACGCCGATGACGCCATTCAGCGGCGTGCGCAGCTCATGGCTCATGTTGGCGAGGAAATGGGATTTGGCCTGATTGGCTTCGTTGGCGTGCTGGACTGCAGCATGCAGCTGGCGCGTCAGTGAGGCGGCATACAGCGGCACGACCACCATGGTGAACAGAATGCCGATGCCCAGCGCCAGATGGCTATGCCAGAAGGGGTTGAATGCCAGCACCGACCCGAAGCCGACTGTGGCGAGCACGGTGGAAAAATAAAGATACGGCACGCCATATCTGAATCCGTTGCCAAGAGCGACCCACAGATAAATGCCGACCAACGGCGCCGAGGTCTCGCCGCCTATCATCAGCATGAACGTGGCGGTCGAGAAGTCCACGATTGCACCGAGCAGCCGCCGCTGCGGGGAGGTGCTCAGGCTCGTCAGCGTGCTGGCGAGGATGAAGGTGGCCGTGGACAGAAAGAACAGCGCAACGAAGTGGATGCTGGAATTGATGAAGTCCGGGTGAGCAAACCAGCTGGAACTGAAATACAGGTAGGCGATTACGCCAATGATGAAGCGGATCAAGGCCTGCTGAAATTCGGTGTCCGGCCGTGCCTGAATCCGTTTTTGCAGGCGCCTGACGAAAGCGGGAAGTGGCAGCCGGTTCAACATGGCAGTTGGCTCAGTCGGGTGTGTCACTCAGTTCGCGCATGACGGCTGCCACGGCATCGATGCGCAGTTCAAAGGCACGCACGCAGGCGGGGTCGAAATGCCTGCCGCTTTCGGACTGGATATAGTTCAGCGCGTCCTGAAACGACCACGCATGCTTGTAAGGCCGTTCAGACGTGAGCGCATCGAACACGTCGGCTACCGCCACAATGCGTGCAGGCAGCGGGATGTCCTCGCCAGCCAGGCCCTGCGGATAGCCGTTGCCGTCGAATTTTTCGTGGTGGCCGAGGGCGATCACCGCGCCCATCTGCAGATAGCGCGAGGGGCTGCCGGTCAGAATTTCATGGCCGATCAGCGGGTGCCGACGCATGATTGTTTGCTCATCCGGGGTGTGCCGCCCGGGCTTCAGCAGAATCAGGTCGGGGATGCCGATCTTGCCGATGTCGTGCATCGGTGCCGCGGTTTCGACCTCGTCGCATTCCATCGCGGTGAGCTTGAGCTCCTCGGCGATCAGGCGGGCGTATTTCGCCATGCGGATGATGTGGTTGCCGGTTTCCTCGTCGCGGTATTCGCCCGCCTTGGCCAGCTTCATCAGGGTCTCACGTTCGCGGGTGCGCACTTCGCGGGTGGCCTGCATCACCTGCTCTTCCAGCCACAGTGCGCGGTCGGACAGACATCTCTGGCTGCGGCGCAGGGCCAGCAGGTTGAGGCAGCGGGCGCGGTATTCCTGTGGGTCGATCGGCCGGATGAGGAAGTCGGTGGCGCCGTTTTCCAGCGCCTGATAGCGAATCTGGCGGTCTTCCACCACGGTGACGATGATCAGCGGCACGTCGGCCAGACGGCGCTCCGCGCGGACGCGGCGGGTGAACTCGATGCCGTCCATGCCCGGCATGCGGTAGTCGGTGATGATGAGATCCGGCGTCACGAGTTGCATCTGCGCCAGTGCGTCCTGTGGGTCGGAAAAGCTTTCCACCACCACGCCGGGCTCCAGTGTGCGCGCCAGGCCTTCGAGCAGGCTGCGTGCGGTGCTGCGGTCGTCGACCACCACCACCCGCGCCCCGCTATGCGGGCGCGTATCGCGCGGCGGGGCGGGCGGCAAGGAGGATGGAACGACGCGCAACGGCTTGGCGATCACTTTTTTTCTACCTTGAACAGTTGATAAAACGACGGCTTCGTTGAATTATCGGGCGGGTGGAAGGTGAACTTTAACGCGCAGGAGAAAAGATATGAAGAAAAATATGCTGTTGAGTCTGATGGCCGGACTGGCGGCGCTATTTGCCCTGGCAGCTTTTGCTGAGCCGGCTGCGGATTATACGCGTGAGAAGAAATGGGCGGATGAAGTGGTACCCGGACTGGTGGTGGGTGACCCGGTCTATCTGCAAACGCCGCGCGGCCACCACAAGTTCCTGACGCTGTTCACGCCGGTCGCGGGAACCAACAAGGCGGCCATCGTTGTCCATGGCATGGGCATTCACCCCGACTGGGGCATGGTCGGCACCTTGCGCACCGAGCTGGCCGACCGCGGCTTCGCCACCCTGTCGATCCAGATGCCGATCCTGGCCGCCGACGCCAGGGGCGAAGCCTATCCGCCGACCTTCCCCGAGGCGGCCGAACGTCTTGCCGAGGCGGTCGATTTTCTCAAGGCCAAGGGCTACACCCAGCTGGCCATCGTGTCGCACAGCATGGGGTCGCGCATGAGCCACGTGTATCTGGCCGGCAAACCGGATGCCGCGGTGAATTCATGGGCGAGCCTGGGGATTCCGCTGGACAATTACAAGGCGGTGAAACTGCCGATTCTGGACCTGTACGGCGACAACGACCTGCCGCCAGTGCTGGCGAACGCCGGCAAGCGCAAGCAGAGCCTGGCCGCCAGGGATTCAAAACAGGTGAGGATTGCCCGCGCCGACCATTTCTTCAGCGGGCGCGAGGCCGAGATGGCGGCGGCGGTGGCGGATTTCCTGAATGCAACGCTGAAGTAAACCCTCAACCCAGCAGTCGCGCCATCGCTTCGCGGTATTTCTCGCTGGTTTTGGCGACGATTTCGGCCGGCAGCGCCGGTCCCGGCGCCTGCTTGTTCCAGCCGCTGGCCTCCAGCCAGTCGCGCACGAACTGCTTGTCGAAGCTGGGCGGGTTGCTGCCGGGCTGGTACTGGTCGGCCGGCCAGAAACGCGACGAATCGGGGGTCAGCGCCTCGTCGATCCACACCAGTTGGCCCGCTTCGTCCAGCCCGAACTCGAACTTGGTGTCGGCGATGATAATGCCGCGTGAGAGTGCATACTCCGAGGCAGACCTATACAGGGCAAGGCTGACGTCGCGCACTTGCTTGGCCAGTTCCCTGCCGATCAGCTCGGCCATCTGCTCGAAACGGATGTTCTCGTCGTGCGCGCCGACCGTCGCCTTGGTCGACGGCGTGAAAATTGGCTCGGGCAGGCGGTCGGCCTGCTTCAGCCCAGCAGGCAGCGCGATGCCACACACCGCCTGGCTGGACTGGTATTCCTTCCAGCCCGATCCCGCCAGATAGCCGCGCACGATGGCTTCGACCGGCAGTGTCTTGAGTTTTCTGACCACGATGGCGCGTCCGGCCACCTGGTCGCGCTCGCTATCCAGAACCACCGATTCCGGCGCGATGTCGAGTACCTGGCTCGGCACGATGGATTTCAGTTTGTCGAACCAGAAGGCCGATACCCGGGTGAGTACTTCGCCCTTGCCGGGGATGGGGATGGGCATCACCACGTCGAACGCGGACAGGCGGTCGGTGGTGACGAGCAGCAACTTGTCGTCGCCGACGGCATAAATGTCGCGCACCTTGCCCCGGTGAACCAGCGGCAGGGAGGTGATGCGGGATTCGAGCAGTGGCGCGGACATGGCGGGTAAAGAAGAGTCGAGAGAGCCGGCATTATAGCCGCCGCGATAGAAGGCACTGGCCTCGTACACCCCGCGCAGTTCGCGTAAGCAAACCAGCAACACCGCCGCCAGCGGCACTGCCAGCAGTAGGCCGACAAAGCCGAACAACTGGCCGAACGCCGCCAGCGCGAAGATCACCGCCACCGGGTGCAGACCGACCCGCTCGCCTACCAGGCGCGGCGTGAACACATAGCTTTCAAGCACCTGCCCGACCAGATAAATGCCTGCCACCCAGGCCACCCCGCTCCAGTCGGAAAATTGCAGCAGCGCCACCAGCAGCGCCAGGATCATGCCGAGGCCGAAGCCGAGAAAGGGCACGAAGGACAGCACGCCGGTGAGGATGCCGATCGGCAACGCGTAATCCAGCCCCACCGCCCACAGCCCAATGATGTAATACAGCGACAGCGTCGCCATCACCGCCATCTGCCCGCGCAGGAACTCGCCGACCACCGCGTCCATCGCGCGCGCGACGCGGGCGGCGGCCCCCATCCAGGGGCGCGGCGCCAGTGCGACGACGCGTGCCACGATCACGTTCCAGTCCTTCAGCAGATAAAACATCACCACCGGGATCAGCAGCAGGTTAACCAACACGCCGACGACGGCGAGTGCGCCCGTTTGCAGGGTGGGTAGCCAGCCGGTACCGTTCTGTGTGGCTTGTTCGGCCAGCCAGGTTTTCAACGCGCCCAGGTTGGGGTCGATGGCAATGCCGAAGCTCTGCTGCAGCCAGGGCAGGAAGCGGGTTTGCAGCAGGTCGAGGGCGGCGGGCACCCGCTGCGACAATTCGGCAAACTGCCCCTGAAACAGCGGCAGCGCCACCAGCAGCAGGGCGAACAAGCCCAGCCCGGCCAGCACGATGACGATCGTCGTGCCGGTTGCACGCGGAATCCCGCGCGCTTCCAGGCGGACGACCAATGGATCGAACATATACGCCAGCAAGGCCCCGGCCAGAAACGGTGTAAGGATGGGACCCAGCAGATACACCAGCCAACCGAGTGCAAGCAGAAAGGCCAGCGCAAGCCACGGGAGGTTGAACGGGCGGGGAGTCGACATAGGCGGTAAAATACCGCACTTTTTCATTTTGTTGCTTCTGGAGTCGGCTTTGTCTTCCATTTCCTATAAAGATGCCGGGGTTGATATCGACGTCGGCGATGCGCTGGTCGAACGCATCAAGCCGCTGGCCAAACGCACCATGCGCCCCGAAGTGCTGGCGGGCATCGGCGGCTTTGGCGCGCTGATCGAGATTTCCAAGAAATTCAAGGAGCCGGTGCTGGTTTCCGGCACCGACGGCGTCGGCACCAAGCTGAAGCTGGCGTTCGAGCTGAACCGCCACGATACCGTCGGCATCGACCTCGTCGCGATGAGCGTCAACGACATTCTGGTGCAGGGCGCCGAGCCGCTGTTTTTCCTTGATTACTTCGCCACCGGCAAGTTGAGCCTCGACACCGCCGAAGCGGTGATCGCCGGCATTGCCACCGGCTGCGAGCAGGCCGGTTGCGCGCTGATCGGCGGTGAAACCGCCGAAATGCCCGGTATGTATGCCGAAGGCGAATACGATCTGGCGGGCTTTGCCGTCGGCGTGGTGGAAAAATCCAAAATCATTGGCGGCGCGAACATCGTGCCAGGCGACGTGGTGCTGGGGCTGGCCTCCAGCGGCGCGCATTCCAACGGCTACTCGCTGATCCGCAAACTGATCGACCTCAGCCACATGGGCCTCAAGACCGATTTTCATGGCCGCCCATTTGCCGACGCCGTGATGGAACCGACGCGGATTTACGTCAAGCCGCTGCTGGCGCTGATGGAAAAGCTCCCGGTCAAGGGCATGGCGCACATCACCGGCGGCGGCATCACCGGCAACCTGCCGCGCTGCCTGCCGGAAGGCGTCGCCGCGCGCGTCGACCAAGCCGCGTGGACACGTCCGCCACTGTTCGACTGGCTGCAACAGGCGGGCAATGTCGCGCCGGACGAAATGCTGCGCACCTTCAATTGCGGCATCGGCATGTGCGTGGTCGTCGCCGCAGCGGATGCCGCAACAGCGATGGCACATCTGCAGGCGAGCGGCGAAACGGTGTGGCAGATCGGCGAAATCGTCGCCCGCCCGGACGGCGCGGAGCAGGTTATATACCCTGAAAACCGGGGTTGATCGCTGATGTCCCTATGGAATCCCGCATGAATACCGGATTTCCTGCCTTCGACCGCGTTCTGCTGGACGCCGGGCGCGCTACGCACCCGCTGGCACGCCTGGACACGCGCCTGCCTTTGTCGCTCGTCGTTACAGACCCCGGTCTGTCGCCTCCTCGCTTCGCGGCAGACACCTGCCCAGACGCGCCATCGGGCGCGTTCAACCCCAGTTTCCAGAATATTTCGTGAGTTGCCGCGTCATCATGCTGCTGTCCGGGCACGGCAGCAATTTTCAGGCGATTGCCGAGGCGCAACTGCCGATTGAAATCGTCGCGGTCATCAGCAACCGGCCGCAGGCGGCGGGGCTGGAATATGCTCGCTCGCGCGGCCTGACCGCCGTTGCGCTCGACCACACCGAACACCCTGACCGCGAAGCCTTCGATGCACTGTTGGCCGACGAAATCGAGCGCCATCAGCCCGATCTGGTGGTGCTGGCGGGTTACATGCGCATCCTCAGCACCGCGTTCATCGCGCGTTTCGAAGGCCGCCTGCTGAATATTCATCCCTCGCTGCTGCCCATGTTCCCGGGGCTGAAAACCCATGAGCGTGCCTTGGCCGAAGGGGTGAAAATCCACGGCTGCACCGTGCACTTTGTCACTGCCCAGCTCGATCACGGCCCTATCGTCGTCCAGGCGGCGGTGCCGGTGCGGGCGGACGACACGCCGGACACCCTCGCTGCGCGGGTGCTGCAACAGGAACACCGCATCTACCCGCAGGCCATCCGCTGGTTTGCCGAGGGGCGACTGGTAAATAATCATGGCCGCGTAAACTTGAAGGGCGATCCGACGTCACAGTCTGTGTTATCCACCGGAATGTGATTATGCTCAAAACCCTTTTGCTGGCTGCCAGCTTGTTTGCTGCTACCGTCCAGGCCGCTGCACCGCAGCAGATGAACCTGGTGTATGACCTCTACCGCAACGGCCACAAACTCGGCCAGGTGACCGACACCTTCACCCGCAACGGCAGCCGCTACACCCTGACCAGCGAGACCCGCGCGAACGGCCCGCTGAAATTTCTGTGGCCGGGCAGCATCCGCCTCGAAAGTACGGGAGACGTGACCCGCGAGGGCCTGCGCCCCACGCAATTCCAGCATGCGCGCAGCGATGCGCCGCACAAGCTGGCGACCGCGCGCCTCGACTGGAAACAACGCAGCATTGCCTACCACTACAAGGGTGAATCGTGGCAGGTTAATGGCCTGCAGAACGGGGCGCAGGATCAGCTTTCACAGTTGTACCAGTTCATGTTCGCCCCCGGCCTGCCCGCCGATTACAGCCTGCAGGTGGTGAGCGGGCGCGACCTAAACGACTATCGCTATGCACGCAGCGATGGCGGTTCCATCCAGACGCCGTTGGGCGAACTGGCCACCCAGCAATATCAGCGCATCACGCAAAAACCCGACGAAAAAACCATCACCGTGTGGGTCGCCCCTGCGCGCAACAATCTGCCGGTGCAAATCCGGGTGAGCGAAGACGGCGTCACCCTTGAGCAGCGCCTGGTGCGCGCCAGCATCAAGGCCTAGACCGGGTGACACACAGCGCTCGCCCGTGGTGGCTGGCTTTGGCGGGATCGCTGCTGCTGCACGGCGGCCTGCTCGGCGGGCTGGCATGGACCTTGCCGCAGTGGCAGGCCCCGGCTGAATCGCCCCCCATCGAAGCGCGGCTGGTGCCAGTGACGCCCGTGGTGGCACCGCGCCCGCCCGTGGCGAAGCCGTCGCCCCTGCCCCCACGCGCCAGGCCATCGCCGCCGTCTGAACCGCGAGGCGAATCCGTCGCCGAAGTGGCGGCGCTCGAAATCGCTGCCGAACCCGAAACCGCAGTGGCCGAACCGATCGCAGCGCCGCTCGACGAAGCGCCCGAGGTCGAAGCGGCATCAACCAGCACGTCAGTGGCGGACGCCGAAGCGCCATTGCCCCCGCTGAACGCGCTGCCGCCGCGTCTCGACCTGCGCTTTCAGGTGCACTACGGGCTGGCATCGGGCGAGCAGACCCTGTTGTGGGTCAACGAAGGCGAACGCTACACATTGACCAGTGTGGCCGCGGCCACTGGCCTGACGGGCGTGTTCTACCGCGGGCGTTTTGTACAAACCAGCCGCGGCCGCATCACGCCGCGCGGCTTGCAGCCGAAAGAGTTCTGGGATCAGCGCGGTGACAAGCGCAGCAGTGCGCGCTTCGATGCGGTCAACGGCATGCTCACGCTGAATCCAGCGAAAGGCGCGCCGCGTCACTTCGCGTATCGGGGCGAGGTGCAGGATGTGCTCAGTCTGTTCTTCCAGCTGGCGCTGACCGCGCCCCCGCCGGATGGGCGGCTGACCTACACGGTGTTCAACGGCAAGAAGCTGCGCGACTACATCTATGAAGTGCGCGGCGAAGTTTTGTTGGAGACCGCGCTGGGTGCGCTGCGCACGCTACATCTTGTGCGGGTGGCCGATGGTGATGGCCGCTTCGAGGCCTGGCTGGCAATCGACCGGCATTACCTGCCGGTGCGCGTGCTGCGCAGCGACGACAAGGGCAGCGAGATGGAGCTCGTGTTGCTGTCGATTTCGCCCTGAGTGTTAGTGTCACGAACCGGAAATAACGAAACATGAAACCGCGTCTTTTTACGCCATGCGTCGTTGCAGCCCCTTGCCGTATACCCCATACGGCTGCGGGTCTGCGCCTAGCCTAGCCTAGCGAAAAAATCCATCTATTTCATTTGTTCCGCTATTTCCGGTTCGCAACACTAGCGGGGCAAACCGTCCACCTGCGCGCGCGCCGTGATGCCGCGGCGCTGGAATTCGCCCTGCCGCACTTCCAGCGCGTAGCGCACGTCCGCGCTCGGGCAGTGCAGCGTCTCGGTTCGCAGCTGCATGTCGGCGAGGCTGGCAATGCGGCCCGTCGAATTGATGAACGCAATCGACAGCGGCAGCGGCGTGTCGCGCATCCAGAAGCAGTGCCGGCCCGGCTGCTCGAACACGAACAGCATGCCGCCATCGGCGGGAAGATGCGTGCGGCCCATCAGGCCGCGCCCGCGCTCGCTCGGGGTGGCCGCGACCTCGACCTCGAAAGCATGCGGACCAATGCGCAGTGGCAGTCGCGCGTGATTTTCAGCGGCGCTGGCGGCGCCGTACAAGACGATCAGCGCTAGCGCGCCCGCGCGGCCGCCTCTGATCAATGCGCTAGAGCGGCCGGTTCTGATGGATGTGCTACAGTGCATCGCGCATCTGTTTGGCGAGTTTCAATGCCGCTGCCGGATCGGCGTCCAGCACGTTGAAATGGCCCATCTTGCGCCCCGGTCGCGCGGCTTCCTTGCCGTACAGGTGCAGCTTGATGGCGGGGTGCGCCAGCAGCACATCCCAGTGCGGCCCACCGTTGTGCCAGCGGTCGCCGAGGATGTTGACCATCACCACCGGCGACAGCAGGCGGGTGTCGCCGTGCGGCAGGCCGCACAGCACGCGCACCTGCTGCTCGAACTGGTCGGTGACGCAGGCATCCAGCGTGTAGTGGCCGGAGTTGTGCGGGCGCGGAGCGATTTCGTTGACCAGCAGGCGGCCGCCGGCGGCGAAAAATTCGACCGCCATCACGCCGACATAATCCAGCTTGTCGGCCACCGCGCGCGCCATCTCGCGCGCCTGTTGCGCGAGGCTGTCGGGCACGCGGGCGGGGACGATGGAGATATCGAGTATGCCGTTTTCGTGGCGGTTTTCGGCGACCGGGAAAAGCGCGCATTCGCCGGCGTCGCTGCGGGCGAGCACCACCGACACCTCGCGTTCCAGCTTGACGAAGCCTTCCAGCACGCAGGACTGGCCGCCGAATTCGCGGAACGCGGCGCGCGCTTCGTCGAGCGTGGCGACCCGGGCCTGGCCCTTGCCGTCGTAACCGAAGCGCGACACTTTCAACAGAGCGGGGGTGCCGGCCGCCGCCAGCGCGGCCTCGAGATCGACCTCGCTGCTGACCAGCGCGAACGGCGCGGTGGCGAAGCCGTTGGCGGCGAGCCAGGATTTTTCGTGGCTGCGGTCCTGGGCGATGGCAACGGCCGCGGCGCCCGGCGACACCCGGCAATGGTTCGCCAGTTCGATCAGGCTGGCGGCGGGGACGTTCTCGAATTCGGTGGTGACGGCAGCGCAGGCGGCGCCGAGCTGCCGCAACGCGCCGTGATCGGTGTAGTCGGCCTGCAGGTGGACGTCGGCCATCTGCCCGGCGGGGCTGGCGAAATCGGGGTCGAGCACCATGACCTTGTAGCCCATGGTGCGCGCGGCGATGGTGAACATGCGGCCGAGCTGGCCGCCGCCGAGAATGCCGAGGGTGGCGCCGGGCAAGATGGGCAGCGGCTTACTCGACATCCGGCAATTCCATCGCCTTCACGGAGTCGGATTGTCCTTTGCGGAAGTCATTCAGCTGGTCCGCCAGACCGTTGTCGTAACGCGCGATCAGCGCGGCGGCGAACAGCGCCGCGTTGGCCGCGCCGGCCTCGCCTATGGCGAAGGTGGCGACCGGGATGCCCTTCGGCATCTGCACGATGGACAGTAGCGAATCCATGCCCTTGAGGTATTTCGACGGTACCGGCACGCCGAGCACCGGCACGATGGTCTTGGCGGCGATCATGCCGGGCAGGTGGGCGGAGCCGCCGGCACCGGCGATGATCGCCTTGAGGCCGCGCGCTTCGGCGCTGGCGGCGTATTCGTACAATAGATCCGGCGTGCGGTGCGCGGACACCACCTTCGTCTCGAAGTGGATGCCCAGCTGCTTCAGCAGCATCGCCGCATGTTTCATCACCTCCCAGTCGCTGGAAGAGCCCATCACCACCCCCACCTGAGGCGCGTTCATCATGCCGGTCCTTGCAATGCGAAAGGCGGCATTCTAACAGGCTGCTGAAGTGTGTTCCGGGAGCCGCGTTTGAACGAAAAAGGCCTGGATGCAAGGCGCGCGACGAAGGTCGTGGTTATTCCACGATGCCGAGGAGCGCAACGCTGCAGACGGGCCTTTTTCGTGCAAACCCTTTGGGACGTGGCTTTCCGGGCGATCTGCTTTGTCGCACCGCTTGCGAAGGGAACGACCCTTCGCCGCGCGTCGCTTCGCGCATCCCATCCCGGAAAGCCGCGTCGCGGCCCCGGAACACACTTCAGCAGCCTGTTGACGCGCAGATTCCCTACAATGGCGCGCGAATGTTTTGGAGACGACCATGCCTGCCTCGCTGCAAACCCTGATCCTGCTCACGCTTTCCAATGTCTTTATGACCTTCGCTTGGTATGCGCACCTGAAGGACATGAATAACCAGCCATGGATCGTCGCGGCGTTTGCCAGCTGGGGCATCGCCCTGTTCGAGTATTTGCTGCAGGTGCCGGCCAACCGCATCGGTTTCACCGTGATGAGCCTGCCGCAGCTGAAGATCATGCAGGAAATCATCGCCCTGTCGGTTTTCGTGCCGTTTGCCGTGCTGTACATGAAGGTGGAACTGAAATGGGATTTCCTGTGGGCGGCGCTGTGCCTGGTGGGAGCGGTGTATTTCATGTTTCGCGGCACGCAATGAGACAGATGCGGGGGCTGGCGGAAGCCGTTCGGCATACCGGCGAATTTTGTCTAAGGTGATAACTTGCACAACATCCGTTGGGCATCAGCCTGGCAGGCTGTTCTAAATCAACAGGAGGTGCTATGTACAGCCAAACCAGAACACGCCGGCCGCGCGCAAGCGGGCTGATGCCGGCACTGCTTCTTTTCGGATCATTCGTCGTGGCGCCGGCTACCGCACAGGAACCGCCGCTGTCGCGAACCGCCGGGGACGCCGCGCTCAAGTGGGGAGCCTGTCCCGACTTCATGCCCAAAGGCTGCGAGATTGCGGTGCTCCACGGTGACCCCGCCAAAAACAATGCCGATGTCTTCTTCAAGGTGCCAGCGAATGCGGTGATCCCGCGCCACTGGCACACTTCGGCGGAGCGCATGGTGCTGGTGGCCGGCGAGCTTCACCTGACCTATGACGGACACGAGACCGCTGTGCTCAAGCCGGGCACCTATGCCTACGGCCCTGCCCGACTGCCGCACAGGGCGGCGTGCGGGCAAGCCGGCTCGTGCATCCTGTTCATCGCATTCGAGTCGCCGGTAGATGCGGTTGCAAGCGACGATGCCCAGAAATAGTTGAGCCGGTTGTTCCCGGCGCCGGGGGGACGCCCAAAACAAAACACCCCGCACGGGGCGGGGCGTTTTGATGCGACGGGATGCTTTATACGCAGCCGGTCGGCTTCGGGGTACCGGCGTAGCGACCGGCCTGTTTGGCGGGGCCGAACGGGAACAGGTCGAACAGGAATTTCTTGTCGCCCCATTCCGCGCCGAATTCTTCCTTCAGGCCTTTTTGCAGGAAGCGCAGGTTGGGCGCGGTGCCGTTCTGGGCGAACTGGTCACGCATATAGTGGATGATTTTCCAGTGGTTTTCGCCCAGTTCCAGCTTGTCTTCCTTGGCCAGTTCGACGGCCAGTTCTTCCGACCAGTCTTCCAGGTTGACTAGATAGCCTTCGGGGTCGGTCTCGACCATTTTGCCGTTGATTTCGCGTTCCATGATGCAGTCCTAGCGTTCAATTAAAATTTACAGTGCGACACCATAGAATAACCGAGTAAATTAGTCAACCACTCCCGATAGCTTGGGTGAGGCTCACGTGGCCGCGGGCGCCCATGTATGGGTCTCGCCGCGGGCCTGTTTGATCCAGGCGTAGTAGGCGTCATACATCAGCATGCCATGCTGCAACATGACGTGATCGTCCGGGAACATCGCCGACAGACCCAGCGATTGCGCCAGCAGCCCCGCGCATTGCGGTGCGAGATCGAGCCGTGCGGTGTCGGCGCCGCGCACGATGACGGCGAGCTGCTGCAAGGCCGGGTCGGTCAGATTATGCAGGCGCAAAAAGGCATCAAAGCTGCACAACTCGCCCACATGGCCATATTCCACGCCCGGGATGTCGTAGGGAATCGCACCGGTTTGTTCCGCCGCCGTGATCACCTGGTCGGCGGGCACGTACAGAAATTCGGCTTCACGGTCGATGAAGCGCGCGATCAGCCAGGGGCAGGCAATGCGGTCGATCTTGGGATGTTCGCGGGTGACCCATTTCATTTGGCCACCACCTTGCCGCCCGCGGCCTTCCAGGCCTCGATCCCGCCTTCAATGAAACGTGCCTTGACGCCTGCGGCCTGCAGGCGGTCGACCACGCTGTTCGACACGCTGCCGCCGCGCACGCAGTAGATCACCACGTCGAGGGTGCGCGGGACGGCATCGATCCAGGCGTCGATCTTGTCCGGGTTTTTCCACATTGCGCCGGGGATGGTTTCGCCGGATGCGGCGTAATCGGCTTCGCGCCGCACGTCGAACACCAGGGTGGCGTCGGGGTTGAGTTCGGCGGGTTTGACGGTGCGCGGCGCGTCCGGACACTTTTCGGTCGGATTGGCGCATCCGCAGCGCTTCAGCGGTTGAGTGGTGGGTTCCATGCTGTCCTCACATAAATAACGAATAAGCCAGCCCGAGCAGGGCGCACACGCCGATCACCTTCATGATGTTGGCCTTGTATTGCCACAGGGCGACAAACGCGGCGACGGCGACGATGACGGGAAACCAGTCGAAGACGCCGGCGAACGGGGCCGCCGCCGTGCCCTGCGGCCAGAAGGTATGCCAGGCGAAGAACGCCGCCAGGTTGAGGATCACGCCGACCACCGCCGCAGTGATGCCAGTGAGCGGGGCGGTGAACCGGAGTTCGCCGCGGGTTGCTTCGACCAGCGGGCCGCCGACCAGAATGAACAGGAAAGACGGCAGAAAGGTGAAGAAGGTGGCCACGGCCGCGCCCGCCAGACCGGCCGCGAGGGGGTTGTCGAACACCGCCTTGGCGACGCCGCCGAGATAGCCGACCCAGGTGACGATCATGATGAGCGGCCCCGGCGTGGCCTCGCCCAGCGCCAGGCCGTCCATCATCTGCGGGCCGGTGAGCCACTGGAAATGCTCGACGCCACCCTGGTAGACATAGGGCAGCACCGCATAGGCGCCGCCGATGGTGAGAAAGGCCGCCTTGGTGAAGAATTCGCCCATGTTGTAAAGGTCGGGCGCGCCCTGGATCGCCCCCATCGCCCCCAGCCAGATCAGTACAAAGGCGCCGATCTTGAGCGCGAGCTTGCGCCAGGTGAAGCGGGCGTGGGCGGGCGGCGGGGTGTCGTCGTCGATGATCGCCGGGCCGTACTGCGCGTGGCTGGCGCCGTGTCCGCCACCGACCCTGAATTTGTGCGGCGCGAATTTGCCACCGATGGCGCCGAGCAGGGCGGCGGCCAGCACGATCCATGGAAACGCGATGTCGAACACGAAAATGCCGATGAAGGCCAGCGCCGCCATCCCCCACAGCACTTCGTTTTTCAATGCCCGGCTGCCGATGCGCCACGCCGCGAACAGCACGATGGCCACCACTCCCGGCCTGATGCCATAGAAAATCCCCTGCACCAGCGGTAGGTTGCCGTAAGCGAGATACAGCCCGGCCAGCACCGACAGCAACAGGAAAGAGGGCAGGAAAAACAGTACGCCTGCGATCACCCCCCCTTTCACGCCGTGCATCAGCCAGCTGATGTAGATCGCGAGCTGGGTCGCTTCCGGCCCCGGCAGCAGCATGCAGTAGTTGAGCGCGTGCAGGTAGCGGTGTTCGGAAATCCAGCGACGTTTCTCCACCAGTTCCTGATGCATCATCGAAATCTGGCCGGCGGGGCCGCCAAAGCTGATGAAGCCGAGCTTGAGCCAGTATTTGAAGGATTCGCCCAGGGAAACGGGCGCGGGTCGGGCGGTGGGTGCGGTGTCCAAGAAAAATGCTCCAGGTTGAATGGATAAAAACCAGACTTGGACGGGACACCGTCTTGCGGGTGAATCGTTCACCCTGACGCCGGGGGCTGGCACCCCGACGGCGCGATTCTAGCGCGTTGGCG
Source organism: Thiobacillus sp. (assembly GCA_030680405.1). Taxonomy (GTDB): domain Bacteria; phylum Pseudomonadota; class Gammaproteobacteria; order Burkholderiales; family Thiobacillaceae; genus Thiobacillus. The sequence goes on from JAUXVT010000048.1 coordinate 40,082, forward strand.
CGCTGCGCGGCAACGCACGTGCTAGATCGGGGCAAAGGCGCTGCGTCCGGAGGCGGCTAGAGAGGCGGCGTTTCTGCCGCCGGGCGCGCCAGCCCCAGCACGAATTCCTTGAATGCCTGCGCCACCGGCGAGAGCCGTTTGTCGGTGCGGTGGACGATGTGCCAGTGACGCAGGATGGGAAAGCCTTCGACTTCGAGTACGGTCAGTCGCTTGAGCGCCAGTTCCATCTCCAGCGTCTGCAGCGAGAGGATGCCCAGGCCCAGCCCGGCCTGCACCGCCTGTTTGATCGCTTCGTTGCTGCTCATTTCCATGCTGCTGCGGATTTCCAGCCCCCGGGCAGCGAAGAAACGTTCCATCGCGCCGCGGGTGCCCGAGCCTGCCTCGCGCACCAGGAAAGATTCGGCGGCCAGATCCTCGACGGAAACCCTTTTTTTGCCGGCCAGAGGATGGCCGGGCGGGGCGATCACTACCAGCGGGTTGTCCATGAAGCGGATGGCTTCCAGGTCCAGGCCTTCGGGCACCTGTCCCATGATGGCCAGATCGATGCGGTTGGCGGCAAGCAGGCCCAGAACCTCGGCGCGGTTGGAGACGTCCAGGTGAATCGACACCCTGGGATGCCTGCCCCGAAATCGGGCGAGGATGTCCGTGGCGACGGCGTTCGCGGTGGAGGTGACGGCAATGTTGAGCTGACCGCTGTCCATGCCCCGGAGTTGCGCCAGATTGGTCTGCAGGTCGTTCAATTGCGCCGCAATGTTCTGGCTGGCGTGCAGCACCTCCTGCCCGGCCTCGGTGAGGAAGATTTTCTTGCCCAGTTGTTCGGTGAGCGGCAGGCCCACGATGTTTTCCAGGCTCTTTACCTGCATGGAGACAGCGGGCTGGCTCAGGTGCAGTTCCTCGGCCGCCCTGGAAAAGGAAAGGTGGCGGGCGACCGCTTCGAATACCTTGAATTGACGCAGGGTGAGACGGCGCATGATATATAAGCCAATTGATATGGTTATTATCATAATAATTTAATTTTTGTTATGTGAGTTCGTGCGTATAGTCCATTCATGTCGTTTTCAGGGGGATTACTCCTGAAGTGAATGTTTTTTTCGTAGGGTGCGCCATGCGCACCAGACCAACGGACGGTGCGCATGGCGCACCCTACGTTATTTATCAAGGAGTCATGCAATGGATCAATCAGCACGTTATTCCGACCTCAGCCTGAAAGAGGAAGACCTGATCAAGGGCGGCAAGCACATCCTCGTCGCCTACAAGATGAAGCCGAAGTCCGGCCACGGCTACCTCGAAGCCGCTTCCCACTTCGCCGCCGAATCCTCCACCGGCACCAACGTCGAAGTCTCCACCACCGACGACTTCACCAAGGGCGTCGACGCGCTGGTCTATCACATCGACGAAACGACCGAAGATATGCGGATCGCCTATCCGATCGATCTGTTCGACCGCAACGTCACCGACGGCCGCATGATGATCGTCTCCTTCCTGACGCTGGTGATCGGCAACAACCAGGGCATGGGCGACATCGAGCACGCCAAGATCCATGACTTCTACATGCCCGAGCGCGCCATCCAGCTGTTCGACGGCCCGGCCAAGGACATCTCCGACATGTGGCGCATTCTGGGCCGCCCGATTGTGAACGGCGGCTACATCGCCGGCACCATCATCAAGCCCAAGCTGGGTCTGCGCCCCGAGCCGTTCGCCAACGCGGCCTACCAGTTCTGGCTGGGCGGCGACTTCATCAAGAACGACGAACCCCAGGGCAACCAGGTGTTCTGCCCCGCCAAAAAAGTTTACCCGCTGGTGTACGACGCCATGAAGCGCGCCCAGGACGAAACCGGCCAGGCAAAGCTGTTCTCCGCCAACATCACCGCGGACGACCATTACGAAATGTGCGCCCGCGCCGACTTCATCTTGGAAGCCTTCGGTCCCGATGCCGACAAAGTGGCGTTCCTGGTCGACGGTTTCGTCGGCGGTCCCGGCATGATCACCACCGCCCGCCGGCAGTATCCCAACCAGTACCTGCACTACCACCGTGCCGGCCACGGCATGATCACCTCGCCGTCCGCCAAGCGGGGCTACACCGCGTTTGTGCTGGCGAAGATCTCGCGTCTGCAAGGCGCCTCCGGTATCCACGTCGGCACCATGGGCTACGGCAAAATGGAAGGCGAAACCTCCGACAAGATCATCGCCTACATGATCGAGCGCGACGAGTGCCAGGGCCCGGTCTACTTCCAGAAGTGGTACGGCATGAAGCCCACCACCCCGATTATCTCCGGCGGCATGAACGCGCTGCGTCTGCCTGGCTTCTTCGAGAACCTGGGCCACGGCAACGTCATCAACACTTCCGGCGGCGGCGCTTACGGTCATATCGACAGCCCGGCGGCCGGCGCGATCTCGCTGCGCCAGTCCTACGAGTGCTGGAAAGCCGGTGCCGACCCGATCGAGTACGCCAAGGAGCACAAGGAATTCGCCCGCGCGTTCGAGTCCTTCCCGGGCGATGCCGACAAGCTGTACCCCGGCTGGCGCGAAAAGCTGGGCGCGCACAAGTAAGCAGGCCGTGCACTGAAGCAGCAAGTAACGCCCCCGGTACGCTGGGGGCGTTGTTTTTCGTAGGGTGCGCCATGCGCACCGGACAAATGGTGCGCATGGCGCACCCTACGGGGGTCGCAAATGATCGACAAAGACCAGTACAAGGTTTATCAGGAACCGTTCTATCAGCAGCAGCGCAACGAGGTCGCGCTGTACGAGGCCGCCTACCGCAACCGCCTGCCGGTGATGGTGAAAGGCCCCACCGGCTGCGGCAAGTCGCGCTTCGTCGAGTACATGGCGTGGAAATTGAACAAGCCGCTGATCACTGTGGCCTGCAACGAGGACATGACCGCGTCCGACCTGGTGGGACGCTATCTGCTGGAAGCCAACGGCACCCGCTGGCTCGACGGCCCGCTCACCACCGCCGCCCGCATCGGCGCCATCTGCTATCTCGATGAAATCGTCGAGGCGCGCCAGGACACCACCGTGGTCATCCACCCGCTCACCGACCACCGCCGCACCCTGCCGCTGGACAAGAAGGGCGAGCTGCTCCACGCTCACCCCGATTTCCAGTTGGTGATTTCCTACAACCCCGGCTACCAGTCGCTGATGAAGGATCTCAAGCAGTCGACCAAGCAGCGCTTCACCGCCTTCGATTTCGACTATCCGGAGGCCGCGCTGGAAACGCAGATCGTGGCGAAAGAAACCGGCATGGACGCCGCGGTGGCCGCGAAGCTGGTGAAGATCGGCGGAGTGGCGCGCAATCTGAAAGGGCACGGGCTGGACGAAGGCATTTCCACGCGTCTGTTGGTGTACGCCGCGACCCTGATCAAGGACGGGGTGGCGCCGCGCGACGCCTGCCGCATGGCCATGGTGCGTCCGATCACCGACGATGCGGATATACGCGACACGCTGGATCACGCCATCGACGCCACGTTTGCGTAACCTACAACGTAGCGTGTAGGTTGGGCTGACGTAGGAAGCCCAACATGACTGGCATGCGCTGGGCTTCGTGCCTCAGCCCAGCCTACGGGAAATTGTCCAGACCATGACCGAAACCGAATACCAGCATCCCCTCATGGCTGCTTATTGGAAGCAGCTCGACACCCGCTTTCCGCAGGTGGAGGAGGTGTTCGAGGATTGCATGGCCGAGGCGCTGGCGGTGCTCACGCGCGAGGGTCTCGATGCCTACCTCGAAGCCGCGCGCGTCATCGGCAAGCTGGGGCGCGGCGTCGAGCCGATGCTGGCGTTCATGGAGGAGTGGCCGTCCACCGCGAAGGCGGTGGGCGAATCCGCGCTGCCTGCAGTGATGGCGCTGATCCAGCGCATGCAGAAATCGCCGAATGGCCGTGCCATCGCGCCCTTCCTGCAGACCCTGGCGCCGGTGGCGCGGCGCCTGCAATCGCAGGAGCAGTTGCAGCTTTACCTCGACATGACGCTGGATTTCATGGAGCGCACCACCGGCTCCATCCACGGCCACCACACCACGTTTCCCAGCCCGGGCCTGCCGGATTTTCTCGCCCAGGCGCCGAACCTGCTCAACCAGCTGACGCTGGCCGGCCTGAAAAACTGGGTGGAATACGGCATCCGCAACTACGGCACGCACCCCGAGCGGCAGAAGGATTACTTCAGCCTGCAGTCGGCCGACAGCCGCGCGGTGCTGCAGCGCGAACGCCACGGCACCCTGCTGGTGGACGTGGAGCGCAAGCTCGATCTGTATCTGCGCGGCCTGTGGCAGGACGGCGACCATCTGGTGCCGTACTCCACCGCATTCGACGAACTGCGCAAGCCGATTCCCTACTACGACAAGCTCGGCATCCGCCTGCCGGACGTGTATGACGATGTGACAGTAGGGTGCGCCGTGCGCACCGATCAGGCCGGCGTCAACCAGGGCGGTGCGCATGGCGCACCCTACGGTGAGCGTATTCCCGGCATCGACCGCTACCGCGCCGTACTAGCCCACATCGTCGGCCACCGCCGCTGGTCCGAGGCGCAGGTCGCCGACAACTGGAGCCCATTCCAGCGCATGGCGGTGGAGTTCTTCGAGGACTGCCGCATCGAGACGCTGCTGATCCGCGAATATCCCGGCCTGCGCCGGCTCTTCCTCGCGCTGCATCCGAAGCCGCTGGCAGACGCCTGCGATCCGGAGACCGCCTCCTGCCTGCGCCATCGCATGGCGATGCTGTCGCGTGCGCTGCTCGATCCGGATCACGGCTACACCGATGCCGATCTCAACGACTTCGTTGCCCGCTTCCACGCTGTCATGGCCGGGGGTGAATCCTCGACCGGCGAAATCGCCGCGCTGGCGCTCTCCTACGTCGCCAAAACGCGCCGCCAGAGCGACCAGTTCGCCAAGGTGCACTTCGCCGACACCGTGGTGGATTACCGCGACGACAACCGCCAGTTGTGGAAATTCATCGAGGCGGGCGACGAGGAAGAAGCCTTCGACGAGACGCGCAAGATCGAGCCGGATCAGGAAATCCAGGGCCTGCCGCCGCGCCATTACCCCGAGTGGGATTACAGCAGCCAGACCTATCGCCCGGACTGGGTCAGCGTGTACGAAGCGCTGCATCCCAGCGGCAATGCGGCCGACATCGACCGCCTGCTCGCCAAGCATGGCGCGCTCGCCAAGCGGCTGAAAAAGATGCTCGACTTGCTGAAGCCGCAGGACAAGGTGCGCATCCGCTACCAGGAAGAGGGCAGCGAACTCGATCTCGACGTCGCGATCCGCTCGCTCATCGATTTCAAGGGCGGCGCCACCCCCGACCCGCGCATCAACATGAGCCACACTACCGCCGGCCGCGACATCGCCGTCATGCTGCTGCTCGACCTGTCGGAATCGTTGAACGAAAAGGCGGCGGGAAGCGACCAGACCATTCTGGAACTCAGCCAGGAAGCGGTCTCGCTGCTGGCCTGGGCCATCGACCAACTCGGCGACCCGTTCGCCCTCGCCGGCTTCCATTCCAACACCCGCCACGACGTGCGCTACCTGCCCATCAAGGGCTACGGCGAACACTGGGGCGACGACGCCAAGGCGCGGCTGGCCGCGATGGCGGCGGGCTATTCCACCCGCATGGGCGCGGCGATGCGCCACGCCGCACATTATCTCGGCGCGCGTCCGGCCGACAAGAAGCTCATGCTCATCCTCACCGACGGCATGCCGTCCGACGTGGATGCCCACGACGAACGCCTGCTCATCGAAGACGCCCGCCAGGCCGTCAGGGAGCTCGACCAGCAGGGCATCTTCCCCTACTGCATCAGCCTCGATCCCAAGGCCGACGAATACGTCGGCGACATCTTCGGCCGCCAGTACACCGTCATCGATCGCATCGAGCGGCTACCGGAGCGGCTGCCACAATTGTTCATGGCATTGACGAAGTAGTCAGGGGATTGATTGATTTCGCACTTCAGCTTTAAGACACGGGATGAGGCAAGATGAGTAATCTTTGATTACATGAGCTGTTCTACAATCGCAAACGAATTCACCAGTCGCTCGGCTATCGCTCGCCGGCTCAGGTTGAACGGGCGTGGCAAAGTGCTTGATTAACCTGTCCAGGAAACTCGGGATAGATCAATCTGACCTCTATTGACAATAAATGGCCGTAGTAATGACCGAGTAATTCATGCCCAATAGCATTTTCTTCACCCTTTGGCGCCATCGCAGCCTGGTACTTGAACTGACAAGGCGAGAGTTTAGTGGACGATATCGGGGTTCATTTGGCGGCATCTTCTGGTCGTTTGTCCAGCCGCTGTTCCTGCTCACTGTCTACACCATTGCATTCGGCGTCATCCTTAAAACGCGCTGGGGATTAGCCGGTGGCACCGCTGATTACGCGCTCATGCTCTTTGCCGGGCTGATCGTCTTCAACGCGTTTTCCGAATGCCTGAGCAAATCCACCACGCTGATAATTGACAACCCAAACTTTGTAAAGAAAGTGGTATTTCCGCTGGAGCTATTGCCCGTTATCACCGTGGCGACCGCCCTGATTCATGCCCTGATCGGTATGGCCACCTGGTTTTTGGGCTACATCCTCCTTTTTGGCCCGCCTAAAACAACGGCTATTCTGTTCCCACTTATTTTGTTGTGCTTCGTGCCTGTCTTGCTCGGGCTGGGGTGGTTGCTTTCTGCACTTGGCGTCATCGTCAGGGATGTCGGCCAACTGACGGGCATGCTTAGCCACACCCTGTTGTTCCTGACCCCCATTTTTTACAGCATTGAAGCGGCCCCGCCGCTGCTGCAAAAACTGCTGATGCTGAACCCGCTGACTTTTGTCGTGGAGCAGCTTCGGCTGGTCCTCTTTTATGGGCAAATTCCAGACTTGAAAGGGTTGGCCATGTACTTTGTACTCGCCTCCCTTTTTGCATGGGTATCGCTAGTCTTGTTCAGGCGGCTGCGTCCCACCTTTGCGGACATGGTGTAAGTGATGACAGACATCGCCATCTCCATCCACAACGTCAGCAAGCGCTACCACGTCTATGAGAACCAGCGCGCGCGGTTGCGTCATGCGCTTTGGCCGTCCAGTAAAGACGGCGTGAGCGAAGTATGGGCCTTGCAGGACATCAACTTCGAGGTCAAGCGGGGCGACTCCGTTGCCATCATCGGGCGCAACGGCAGCGGCAAAAGCACCCTACTGGAAATCATCACGCAAACGCTCACGCCAACCACGGGTAAAGTTCAAGTCAATGGCCGGGTTGCCGCATTGCTGGAACTCGGCAGCGGCTTCAAGCCGGACTACACCGGGCGGGAAAATGTATTCCTCAACGGCTTGCTGCTGGGGCTTACGCGCGCTGAAATCGAACGCCGCTACGATGAAATTCTGAGTTTTGCCGACATCGGTGACGTGCTGGATCGGCCCGTCAAAACCTACTCCAGCGGCATGCTGGTGCGCCTGGCCTTTGCCGTGCAGGTGGCGCTGGAGCCGGACATCCTCATCGTGGATGAGGCGCTCAGCGTGGGGGACTACTTCTTCCAGCAGAAATGCTTTGGCCGTCTGCGTCAGATGAGGGAGGATGGACTTTCCTTGCTTTTCGTTTCGCACGACATGAATACGGTGACGAACATTTGTGATCGTGCTGTGTATCTGCGCAAAGGCGAATTGTGTTTCGACGGCGACCCCCACCAAGCGGTACGCGCCTATTTGGCACAGACCGAAAACAAGTTACACGAAATAGGCAGTCAGGGCTTAGGCATTGGAGCGGCTAGGCCTTCACCGGTGGCTATGCCTGAAGCCGCGGCATGGCGCAGGCCCGAAGGTGATTTCCCGACGGGAGGCGGATTGTTAGCGATCTGCATCCTGAATGCGGGGGGCGAAGCCACGACTGGCGTGCATATTGGTGCAATAGTGCGAGTACAGGTTTATTTTGTGCCCGATCCCTTAGATCAGGCGCACATCTATCTTCAGTTGAAAAACCGCTTTGACCAGATTGTGTGTACCACCGGCACTTATTATCTGAACCTTCCGATCGTCGAGCTTCAGCCTAAACAGGTGGCATTGGCAGAATTCGAGCTAGTAATGAATCTGGGCGGTGGCGGATATTCATTTTTGGTGTCGATGGCTTATCCAGAGCCGCCCAATCGACTTGGTAAAATATTGGCTTATACGGAGGCTATTGGCCCGATCACCGTTGAGTGCCAATATCACATAGAGAAGGCGCCATTTCTGGGGCCTTTTGGCCTACCTGTTACTGCTTGTTTAAGGCAGACAAGTTTGGAAAAGTGACTGGCGATATGCAAAAAAACGGCAACCGAGTGCTGCACCTTACCTTAGAAAAATGCGGTAGCCAGTGGGTCCGCGATGTCTTGACAGCTCCCGAGGTTGTGGCTTGTTCTGGTCTGCCACATTCAGGAATCTCGATAAATCTTGGCTTATGCAGCCGGCTGGAAATCCCAGAGGGCACCTTCAGCGGCCCGATCTACGCGATGAATCAGTGGGAGTGGCAATACTGGAAGCATCTTGGAGATAAGGCAATAGTTGTGCTTCGTGACCCGAGAGACGTAATGATCTCCTTGATGTTCTCATGGCTATATAGCCATGGATCGAATGACCGTATTGATTTGGCAAGACAGATGTTGCATGAGCTGCCTACCAACGAAGAAAAGGTGGCACGGATGATCGCCATATTTGGAAATGGAGCCTGGCTGCGGATGTACCTGACTTGGTTTGCGGGTGTGGATTCCGATGCCTTAGTCGTTAGATATGAGGCGATGGTGGTTGATCAGCATTCCGAGTTCAGGAAAATTTTCGACTGGCTAGGCTGGAACGTCTCCCAGGAGACACTGGAAGCCGTGGTAAACCGCCTGTCCTTTGAGTCCCGCAGCGGACGCAAACCAGGCATTACCGACAAGTTCAGCCATTATCGATGCGGAGTGGCGGGAGATTGGCGTAATCATTTCACCCGTAAACATGGGGAACTCTGGGAACTACTGTATCCCGGATTTTTGTTTGAAATCAAGTATGAGAAAAGCAACGACTGGTGGCATTCCTTGCCCGATAGTCGCCACGATGATTCTGTTGCCGCTAAAGAGAGCTTGGGAAAACCTGACACGCAGACGGAGCTGATCGATGCGTTGCAGAGTAAGTTGCGGCAATTGCAGCAAGAGCTTGTGGAAAAAGAGAAGGTAATTCAGGATATTATCAACGCGCGCAAGGGTGAGGTGCCAGTGAGCAGAGAGACGTTTCTGGATAGGTTGCGCGGTTATTTGAGAAAAAGCGAATGATTCATTTGTAACACAGGTTTATTTGAGACAAAGAATCAAAATGCATACATTTAAGGCGAAGAATCCTTATTTCCGCCGATTACTGAAGTGGTTGGCAAATGTGCTTACACCTGCCTGCCATGATTACCGCGGGTGGGGAATTAAAAATAAAATCATGCGGTTGGCTGGACTAGATATCGGCAATCATGTAGCTATTGATCATGGGTTCTTATGTCTGACGGGCCAGGAAGAATATATCCACATTGGGGATTATTCTGCTATCGGGGTCGGTGTCAAAATATGGAATTTCAACGAGGTGCAAATTGGAAAATTCTGCATGTTTGCCGCAGATGTAACATTGGTAAATGGGGGGCATGACAAAAACAGCCTTGAACCTTTTTCTGGGCCACTTGTTATTGGGAATGGATGCTGGATTGGAAATGGCGCCCGAATTGTTGGGCCACTTTCCGTCGGTGACAATGTAATTATTGGGGCTGGTTCGGTAGTGATTAAAGACGTGCCGCCTAACAGTATCATTGCGGGTGTGCCAGCGAAGATTATTGGGATGAGAGAGTTACCTGACAGGGTGTGGCACCTCGGAGGGGACTATTTTTCACCTCATACTTTCGAGCGCCAAATTTAAAGGCTATCGAGCTTGGGTGCTGTAAATTTTTCCATCGATCTAGGACTGGTCGCCGCTCTGAAAAAAGCGCTCCCTCTCGATGTTTTTGTCGAGACCGGCACCTTCAGGGGGGATACCGTCGAGCTGGTCAAGGATCTGTTCCGGGAAATTCACAGTGTCGAGCTTTCTCCCGAGTATTTCGAGGCGGCCAACTCCCGTTTTGCCGGGCAGGCGCACATCGATCTTGTTCGCGGTGATTCCGCAATGGCTTTGGCGGATTGGGCGCCAAGGCTACGAGAGCGTTCGGTGTTGTATTTCCTCGATGCCCACTGGTGCGTGGCGGACAACACGGCAGGCGAAACCTCACAGTGCCCATTGCTCAACGAATTACTGGGTATCGGCCAGCTCAATGCCGAAAGTCTGATCGTCATAGATGACGCGCGTTTGTTTCTGGCACCACCTTCTGCCCCGCACGAGATATCCCAATGGCCAGGTTTCAATGAGGTGCTGGATGCCCTGCGTGCGACAAGCCCGACCCATCGGGTAATGGTGTTGAATGACACCATCGTCTTTTTTCCGCCTGTGGCGGGCAGCACTTTGCTGGAATATGCCCAGCATATCGGCACTGATTGGCTTGCCGTGATGAGCAAGATTCGGGATTACGATAATCTGCGTACCCAGTTTGATGGCGCGATACAGCAGCTTTTTGCCAAGGAACAGGTTATTCAAGAGCTGAAAACCGCATACGAAAATGCGCAAGCTCACTTAGAGCAGCTCGAAAGAGCGATTAAGCAACAAGGCAATGAACTTTCATCATACAAACAGTTGCTTGGGGCTACTAGCGAGGCCAAGGTAGAGGCCATGGCTGCCCAGCTTGGCGAGCGTGACAAAACCATTCGGGCGCGCACGGATTCCTGCTTGTTTTCCGCTGTCAACGGCTCGGCTCATACCAATCTGGCGTTGGTAAAAAGCCTGGAGGAAAAAGAATTAGTGATCCAGGAATTGGCCAAAGCCGTTAATCAGTACCGCGCTGCCTTTGAGATATTCGGCTACCTGTTGCGCCCAGCGAACCGTATTAAGGCTGCAGTGGCTGGAATCAAAAATCGACTCGGTGTCATAGTGGCGCCGCGTCTGGGGAACCTCAATCAGCACGCACCTCGGCTAATGCGCCTTCCGGAGCATTACGAGAAGGCCATCACCTTATCGGATACGCCCAAGGTGTCCATCGTGACACCTTCCTACGGTCAGGCCGATTATATCGGTCGGACCATCGATAGCGTCTTGAGTCAGGGTTACCCCAATCTGGAGTATTTCGTCCAGGACGGCGGTTCGACAGACGGCACGGCGGATGTTCTGAAAGGATATTCCGATCGCTTGACCGGCTGGGAGTCGGCGCCAGATGGCGGTCAGAGCCATGCAATTAACCTGGGCTTTGCCAAGACGAGTGGCGAGATCATGGCTTGGCTGAACTCCGATGATATCCTGCTGCCCGGCGCGCTGGCCTGCGTGGTGGATTATTTTGCGCGACATCCTGAAGTGGATGTGGTCTATGGCAACCGTCTCCTGATTGACGAAAACGACATGGAAATCGGTTGCTGGATATTGCCGGGCCATGACGGTAAAGCACTGTCCTGGGCGGATTATGTGCCGCAGGAAACCTTGTTCTGGCGGCGCTCTCTTTGGGAAAAGGTGGGCGGGAAGGTCGACGAGTCCTTCCGCTTTGCCATGGACTGGGACTTGCTGGTTCGTTTCCGGGATGCCGGCGCGCGGTTTGCGCACATTCCCCGCTTCCTCGGAGCATTCCGGATTCATGAGCATCAGAAAACCTCGGCGGCAATTAATGAAATCGGCCATAAAGAGATGGATCGGATACGCGAAAAATTGCTTGGAAGAGTGCCTAGTCGCAAAGAAATACGAAAGGCTGTCATTCCTTTTATGCTGAAGCATGTCTCGGTCGACATGGTTTACCGGGTTATAACAAGATTGCGGGGCAAGCAATGACATAACTATCGTTATTTGCTGCAGTGATATTTGCTGCAGTGATCGTGGCCCTGCTGTTAACCGGTTAATGGCTAAAAGATATGGGTCGCAGTTATTACCCGTCTGGAAAAATTCGTACTGAGACAACCGTTATAAACGGGCTGCTCGATACACCACCAACGCGATTGAATCGGTGAACATGGGCTTGAGGAAAATCACCAAGAATCGTGGCTCATTCCAGAGCGACGAGGCGCTGCTGAAATTGTTTTACCTGGCGCTCAAGAACATCAGCGCAAAATGGACGATGCCGATTCGGGATTGGAAAGCCGCACTGAACCGGTTTACGATCCAGTTCGAGGACAGGATGCCTCAGCATTAACCCAAACTCCGTTTACACAAAATTCGGGACACCCCCGATTACGCGAAATAATTATGGAAATAGATATGGCAAAAAAAGCGCTTATCACCGGCGTCACCGGCCAGGACGGTGCCTATCTTGCCGAATTCCTGCTGAAGAAGGGCTACGAAGTCCACGGCATCAAGCGCCGCACTTCCCTGTTCAATACCGACCGCATCGACCACCTGTACCAGGATCCGCACGAGACCGGCCGCAAGTTCATCCTGCATCACGGCGACCTCACCGATTCCTCCAGCCTGATCCGCATCATCCAGCAGGTGCAGCCGGATGAAATCTACAACCTCGCCGCGCAAAGCCACGTCGCCGTGAGCTTCGAGGAGCCCGAATACACCGCCAACTCCGATGCGCTGGGCGCGCTGCGCATCCTGGAAGCGATCCGCATCCTCGGGCTGGAAAAGAAAACCCGCTTTTATCAGGCGTCCACCAGCGAACTGTTCGGCCTGGTG
>JAUXVT010000055.1 GCA_030680405.1 Thiobacillus sp.
TATGCATGGCACGATCACCTTGATGGCTTGGACACCTCAAGGAAACTGAATCGCTGCCATGCATGCACTGTTTTTGCCGGAAACTACTTCCCAACCAGTTGATTCGCAAGAGTTATTCGTGGGGAAACCTCAGGGTCAGACACGATATTTCTGACCCTGCGCTCGCGAGGAGTGACCAAGCGCATAGAGGTTCACAATGCTGTCTCTTCAGCCAGGCCTTTCCACTATCGCGTAATGCAGAGTAACGTCGTAATCCTTCGCCATGGATTCGCGTTCCATCATTTCCGTCATCTCCAGGACGCCGAACCGCTTTTCAAGCAGGGTCCTGACCTGATCCTGAGGCAGATAAAGCACCTTGTGCCCCGGCCGAAACGAGAGTTCCGCGGCACCGCCCTCCACCTGCGTCGACCCTGTGCGGCTGGGATCACCCGGACTGCGCATGCTGATACAGGCGTGCCCGCCTGGTTTCAACACACGATGAATCTGATCGAATGCCTGTTCGAGACCTTGCACGGACATCAGGAGATGAAGGGTGCGATGACTGAACACCGCGTCGAACCCGGCATCCGGCAAATTCAGCGTCAGGATGTGATCCAGCTCCAGGCGCAGAGACAGACCATGCTGATCGTTAAGCCAGGACTGGGCCAGATCTAGCCCCTCTCGGGCGAAGTCCACCGCCGTGACGTCGATGCCTTCGCTGGCAAAGTACCTTGCGTCCCGCCCGTATCCGCAGCCCAAGATCAGCAGACGACGAACGCCCCACGCCCGGAAGTGTGGCAAGGCATCTTCGGCACATGGACTTGGTTCTTGGCCCCAGATGAATTGCTCGCTCCGGTATCGCTGCGACCAGAAGTCGGCGATCTTCTGAAAAGTGTTGTCAATCTGCATGGCATTCTCCTTCCACTCGGAATCCGCTTACTTACGTTGCTAAGGGCGTCCCAGCAGGATTCATTAGTTACCGTGGGATAAGCTAGATATTCGTACATTCATTTGAATATTAGAATAATGGCCAAAACAAGCACATGTCAAGCGAAGATTTCAAACCGCCTGTTCGTGACGGTAGAACCCAAGGGCGGACGGCGGACGGTTCTGGTCACCGACCGCCACGCAAAATCCGACTTCGTGGCCTTCGTCCGACACAAATAAGATCACATAAATAGGGTCAGGCCCTGAGGTTTCCCCACGAATCATGCGGCCATGGCACGATCACCTTGATGGCTTGGACACCTCAAGGAAACTGAATCGCTGCCATGCATGCACTGTTTTTGCCGGAAACTACTTCCCAACCATTTGATTCGCAAGAGTTATTCGTGGGGAAACCTCAGGGTCAGACATGATATTTGCAACCCGACCCTCAACAGCCGGTCAGGGCTTGCTCGCCCAACGCCTGTTCAGCAGCGGGAGCAGGCACTCCTGTCGGGCCGGGGACTGAAGCTATCTGGGCCAGGAACTGCCTGTTGGCAGCACGCCACTAAGCGAGCGTTTGTCTACGGCGCCAGTCCGCCGACGGGAGGCCGAAATGCCGTTTGAAGGCGCAGCTGAAAGCGGTTTCGGCGCTCGATCCCGATAAGCAAGCCGCCTTGCGAAGTGATCTGGAGCAGTTGTGGTCGGAGCATAATCAGGCAAGCGACGGTGGAACCGAGATCGAGGCTGAGTATCTTGAGGTGGTTGCCATCCGTGCTTGATAGGTTAAGGAAACGCTAATTTATTCCGTCATCGCGAGGCCCGCAGGGTCGTGGCGATCTAGAGTTCGTTGATCCCGCTAACTTTCTGGATTGCTTCGCTTCGCTCGCAATGACAAGAAATGAATTATTCAGCGTTTCATTAACGCACTGGGGCCGAAACCAGTCCATGCGCTCGCGCGATCCAACAAGCATTGCCCATGCCCAACAAAAACGCCGCTCAATGAGCGGCGTTTTTTTACAACTGGTGCCGGCGGCCGGAATCGAACTGGCGACCTTCGCATTACGAATGCGCTGCTCTACCAACTGAGCTACGCCGGCGAAAAACAGCGCGCATTATAGCGGAATCGTCCGCACGTGTGGCGGCCTACAGCGCGGCTTTCAGGCGGGCAACCACCTTGTCCTTGCCGATCAGTTCCAGCGTGGCGTCGATCGCCGGCGTCTGCGCCTCGCCGGTCACCAGCACGCGCACCGGCATTGCCAGTTTGGGCATCTTGAGGCCGTGCGCGGCGAGCGTTTCCTTGAATGCGGCGCTGATGGCGCTGCGTTCCCAGGTCAGCGTTTCCAGACGCTTGGCCAGGTCGGCGAGCGCGGGCATCACATCGGGCGTGACGTGCTGCGCCAGCAGTTCGGGCGTCGGGTGCAGGGTGCGGTAGAACAGGGTGGCGGCGTCGGCCAGTTCCTCGATCGTCGCGGCGCGGTCCTTCACCAGCGCGCACACCGCCGCGAGGTCGGGGCCGTCGTCCGGATTGCCGCCGTTGCGCACGAGGAAGGGGCGCATGAGATCGGCCAGTCGCGCGTCGTCGGCCGCCTTGATGGTCTGCTGATTGATCCAGCGCAGTTTTTCGGTGTTGAACTGCGCGGCCGACGGCGTGATGTGGTCGAGGTCGAACCACTGCACGAACTGCTCGCGGCTGAACAGTTCGGCGTCGCCGTGCGACCAGCCGAGCCGCGCCAGGTAGTTGACGACCGCTTCCGGCAGATAGCCTTCCTCGAAATACTGCATCACCGACACCGCGCCGTGGCGCTTGGACAGCTTGGTTCCGTCGTCGCCGAGGATCATCGACAGGTGCGCGTATTGCGGCACCGTCGCGCCCAGCGCCTTGAGGATGTTGATCTGGCGCGGGGTGTTGTTGACGTGGTCGTCGCCGCGGATCACGTGGGTGATCTGCATGTCCCAGTCGTCCACCACCACGCAGAAGTTGTAAGTGGGGGTGCCATCGGCGCGCGCGATGATGAGGTCGTCAAGCTCGGCGTTGGCAAACTCGATGGTGCCCTTGACCAGATCCTTCCATGCCACCGTGCCTTCGGTGGGGTTCCTGAAGCGCACCACCGGCTGCACGCCGGAAGGCGGCACTGGCAGCGATTTGTCGGACTCGGGACGCCAGCGGCCGTCGTAGCGCGGTTTTTCGTCGCGCGCGCGTTGCGCCTCGCGCATGGCGTCGAGTTCTTCCGGGCTGCAATAGCAGAGATAGGCCTGGCCGCTTGCCAGCATCTGTTCGATCACTTCCTTGTAGCGATACAGGCGCTTGGTCTGGTAGAACGGGCCTTCGTCGTGATTGAGGTCGAGCCAGGCCATGCCGTCGAGAATCGCCTGCACCGCCTCGGGGGTGGAGCGCGCGATGTCGGTGTCCTCGATGCGCAGGATGAACTGGCCGCCGTGATGACGCGCAAATGCCCACGAGAACAGCGCGGTGCGCGCGCCGCCGATATGCAGATAACCCGTGGGGGAGGGGGCGAAGCGGGTGCGGATCATGGCAGTGCCGGGCTGGAAAAGGCGCTATTTTACCCGGCTGTGTTTGGCCGACTGTGTTTAATCAGGCCGGCCGCGCCGAAATTGACCTCGTCGGGTCGGATGTGGTTTAATTCGCGCCGCTTCGGGGCAGTTAGCTCAGCGGTAGAGCATCGCCTTCACACGGCGGGGGTCACAGGTTCAAGCCCTGTACTGCCCACCAGCCCGAACACCGAAAAAGGACTGGCGCATGCCGGTCCTTTTTCATTTCCCCCAGCATTGCCGCCCCCGGGTTACGCCGGTTCACGGCAAACGTGACAGGCCATCGCAGGAAAACCCCATGTTTTTTGCAATTCCCGTTCCGCCCTGCCCGGTCAGGCAGAAGGCCGCACGCGCGCCAGGTAGTTGTTCGCCAGCGCCTTGTACAACGGGCGGGGGCAAATCATGCGGGATACAGCTGTCGCGAGCAGGGTGGCGAGCATCAGCGGAACCACCATGTCGTGGTTGTCGGTCATTTCCATCACGATGACAAACGCGGTGATGGGGGCCTGCACCACGCCTGCGAAATACGCCGCCATGCCGATCACGATGAGGGCGCTGCCATCCGCCGGGTTCACCAGGCTGGCCACCGCCTGACCGATGCCGGCACCGGCCGATAGGCTGGGGGCGAACAGCCCGCCGGGGATGCCGCTGACGAAGGACACGAAGGTCGCCAGCATCTTCCATAGGCCGTATCCAGCAGACACCTCGTCCGAGCCTTCGAGCAAATGCTTGGCTTCCGCGTAGCCGCTGCCGTAGACGGCGCTGCCGGATGCCAGCCCGATGAGCGCGAGCAGAAAGCCGCAGACGGCGGCAAAGCGTACTGGATACGTCCGCATGAACACGCCAGCCCGGCCTGGCAGGCCATGCGCCGAGAAGGCCAGCAGCAGGCGGCTGAATCCCCCGCCCAGCACCCCGCCCGCCAGACCGCACAGCAACACCCCCAGCCAGCCTGACGCGCCGCTGATCGCTCCATGGGTCGAACCGAAATAGGTGTATTCGCCCTGCACATAGACCGCAGCCAGACCTGCGATGATGACTGCCGTTAGCAGCGTGCCGCTGGAGCGTTCCTCGAAGGAGCGCGCCATTTCCTCGATGGCGAACACAATCCCCGCCAGCGGCGTATTGAAAGCCGCTGCCACGCCCGCGCCGCCGCCGGCAACAATCAGACCGCGCTCCATCAGATGGCGGGGAAAGCGGATCAGCCAGCGCAGGTTGTAGAGCAGCGCCGCACCTATCTGGACCGTCGGACCTTCGCGCCCCACGCTGGCACCGCCCGCCAGACCCACGCACGTCAGCAGCATCTTTGCCGCAGCCAGGCGCAAGGACAGCACCCGGTCGCGCCCCGGACCCTCAGGCATGCGGAGGGCGGCAATGGTCTGCGGGATGCCACTCCCCTCCGCCCCCTTGAAATAGCGCTGGGTCAGCGCGGCCACCGCAGCCAGCGTCAGCGGCGTGATCAGCAGGGGCAGCCATGGGGAGATCGCAAGCAGTTTCCGGAACAGCGCCTGGGCATGGTTGCTGCTCAGCGCAAAGGCCGTGGCGGCCAGCCCCACGGCGACCGCACCGCCCCAGAGCAGCATGTGGCGCAGCCACAGTCGGGCTGAGAGCAGGCTGACGCGATGGCGCTTCTGGACGTAGGGGAAGCGGGGGCGGGGCCATTTCATGATGGCCCGATGTTAACCGCACGCCCCGCGGCTTGTCCCGATTGTCGTGCGCGGCGCTTGCGCGTCATTCGGCGTGGCCGGCAGCCGCGCGCGCGGCGCGGCGGCGCATCAGCCAGTAGGCCGCCGGGACGACGAACAGCGACAGCAGGGGCGCGCTCACCATGCCGCCGATCATGGGGGCGGCGATGCGGCTCATCACCTCGCTGCCGGTGCCGCTGCCGATCATGATCGGCAGCAGGCCCGCGACGATCACCGCCACGGTCATGGCTTTCGGCCGTACGCGCTGCACCGCGCCTTCGCGGATCGCGTCGAGCAGGCCCGCCTCGCCGGCCTGCCCGGCAGCCTGCTGCGCAGTCCAGGCGTTTTTCAGATA
>JAUXVT010000065.1 GCA_030680405.1 Thiobacillus sp.
GCGTCACCTTCTTCTTGGCCGCGTATTCCAGGTCAGAAAAGCTCCGTTGCATCGCCATTTTTCGTTCAATCATCACAACGTTGATTCTCGCAAACCAGCGATCACTTCGATCCCTCGGCCAGCGAATAAATCAGCGTGGCCCTAAAGATACGTCCCGATCAAGAGAAGCTGACTTTGACAGTGGTCCCTTGCTGCGCACTGCTTTCCAGCCGCACCTGCCAACCATAGCGGTCGCAGATACGCTTGACCAGGGAGAGGCCAATGCCGGCGCCTTCGCTCGCCATGTCGCGGAAATGGCGGACGAAGACCTGTTCGATGGCGTGGCCGGGGATGCCTTTACCGGTGTCGCTTACGGTCAGGGAGTGGGCATCCTGCAGCACCACCACCGTGCCGGCCGCCGTGTAGGAAAAAGCATTGCGAATCAGGTTGCTGACCAGGATTTCAACCAGGCCAGCATCGGCGGACAGGATCAGTTCCGGGTTGGTGTGCACTTCCACCTCGACCGGTTTGCCGCCGAGCAGGTGACGCTGTTTTTCCACTACTTCCCGCACTACGTCAGCCAACACACAACCCCCACCCGCAACCAGGCTGTGTTCCTCGCGCGCCATCAACAGTAGCGCGGTGCCCAGTTCGGCCATGTCGCGGGCGGCGCGTTCGATGCGGCCAATACGGGCTTTCTGCTTGTCGCTGAGGCTGTCATCGTCGAGCAGCATCTCGGTTGAACTCAGGATCACCGCCAGGGCGGTACGCAGTTCGTGGCTGATGTCGGCGCTAAAGGCTCGCTCCCGCTCGATGAAAGCGCGCATACGGATCAGGTGGCGGTCGAACACGCGCGCCAGTTCGCCCACTTCGCCGGCGGGGAAGTCGTCGGCCAGAGGGTGTTCCCAGTCATCCGGGCTGCGATGCCGCACCTTGGCCGCCAGGTCGGCCACGGGCGCGACCACGGTGCGCGACAGCCAGACGCCACCCAGGGCGGACAACAGGGTCATGGCGAAGGCCATCAGCCCCAGCATCCAGGCGAAACGGTATTCGCGACGTGCCTGCAGGGAGGTGTCGTAGAGCAGGTAGTAGTGCGTGCCGCCGCGCTCCAGGATGGCGACCCGGTAACTCAGCGTGCCGAGGCGGATGTCGTGGCGGCCAAGCGGCAGCCCCGCCAGGTAGTCCGGAACATTACCGGCGCCGTCGATATCGCGTACATAGCCCTGGACGATGACGGTGGAAGGCGGCAGCGATGCCGGATTGCGTTCGCGCCGGGCGATGTAGTCGTCCAGTTCCGCCGACAGGGTTTCGTCGATCAGGCGCTGGCCCAGGTCGTGGGCCCCCTGGTACAGCACCACGGCCATGATCAGGCTGACGAGAGCGCCGAAGCCGGCGAAGAACAGGGCGACGCGCCCGCGCAAATCACGCGGCGGGCGCATTGGGGGCTTTCAATTGATAGCCGATGCCGCGCAGGGTGTGCAGCAGAGGCGGTAGGCCCAGCGGGTCGATGGCCGACCGCAGGGTATGCATGTGTACGCGCAGGGAATCGCTGTCCGGCGGCGAGTCGCCCCACACAGCCTGTTCGATATCACGCCGCCAGACCACGCCGGGCGCACGCTTCATCAGCAATTCCAGAATCTTCAGCGGCAGTGCCGGCAGGGTCAGGGTCTGGCCGGCGCGTTGCACGGTAAGGGTGTCGAGATCGAACACGAGGTCGGCCACCTTGAGCCGGCGCTGGGTTTCGCCGGCGCGTGCGCGCCGCGTCAGGGCGCGCAGACGCAAGTCGAGCTCGCGCAATTCGAACGGCTTGACCAGGTAATCATCAGCCCCCTCGCCGAAACCGGCGGCCTTGTCGTCCAGTGTGGCGCGCGCGGTCAACATCAATACCGGCACGGCGGATTGCGCATCCTGACGCAGGCGCCGGCACAGGGTCAGGCCGTCGATGCCGGGCAACATCAGGTCCAGGATTATCACGTCATGCGGTTGGGTGACGGCCAGATGCAGGCCTGTAACACCATCCATGGCGATGTCCACCAGATAGCCCTTGGCCTCCAGATAGTCGGCAATGTTCGCCGCAAGATCCTGACTGTCTTCGATGATGAGTACAGAAATGGCTTCGGAATCGTGCATGAATGGGTGGGTTGGCGGCCTGGGTCAGCAGGCGTCGTTTTACTGCAAGCGCGGCGCCGCGTCCAGTCGCGGCTTGACCCCGTTCGCGAGCAGCCCGGCGCACGGGCGCCCTGCCCCGGACACGATCTCAGGCGTGCCGGGGTGCGTGGTGGTTCAGGGCCCCGACCAGGCGCCCGAACAGGCTACGGCAGCCCACGGTCAGGATATCGGCGTCTTCCGCGATCCCCATGGGCAGCAGACCCGCACAGGTAACGACCAGATCCGGTGCCCAGTTGCGGATGACATCGGCCAGCACGGCCTGGGGCTCGCCCCACACCACTTTGGCTTCCGCCCAGCCCAGGTTGTTGCGCGCCAGCTGCAGGTCGAGACGCTTCTTCACGTCCGGCGCGCGGCGGGCAGCCGCCTCGCCCGGCAGGGCGGCAGCCGGGCCATCGGGCTCAAAACCGCTGCGGGTGTCGAGCACGCGCACCACCAGCATTTGCGCGTGCTGGGCCTGCGCCAGCTCGGCCGCGCGCTGCAGCAGGACGTCGCCTTGGCCATCCGCCGGGATGGGCACCAGTATGCGTCGATAGGTCTTCATGATGGGTCTTCCTCGGTTGCGTGATGGGGTTGCAATATTTCCGTCTGCCGGCTTGCCGTTTGGCAGGAAGGGAACAGGCGATGCGGGCAGCTCGCGCAAATGTTTTTGTCCAGTTGCGGGAACAGCGCTTCCGCCGGCCGCGACCTGGCCGGGTAGAGGTTGTGCTCGCCGATGTCCTGCATGAAGCCGCCTTTGCGCAGGGTTTCGGACACGCTGTTCTTCATCCGGTAGAAGCTGATGCTGCCGCCTTTTCGGGCATAGCGGCGGGCGGTTTCGGCGAGAAATTCGGCACCGGCGAGGTCGACAAAATTGATGCCGCTGGCCATGATCAGTAAATGTTTGTGCCCGGGGTCCTGCTCCTCCAGTTCCTGGATTTGCTGCTGCAGATACGCCACCGCACCGAAGAAGATCGAGCCATTCAGCCGCACCATCTTGAGTTGCGGGCATTCCGCATGGTCGCCGACGGGCACGTAGTGATAGCTGTTCGGGTCGCTGTCCGGCACCACGACTTCCAGGGTCGGACGCGACGTGCGGTGGAGGTACAGCACCAGGGACAGAGCGATTCCGAAGAAAATGCCTTTTTCCAGGTCGATCAGCGTACCAACCAGGGTGACCCACAACACCACGCTTTCCTGCCGGCTGATGCGGAACAGCTGGCCGATGTGATGGAAGTCGATCAGCCCCCAGGCCACCAGGAACAGGATGCCGGCCATGGTGGCATTGGGCAGGTAGGACGCCAGCGGAGCCACCAGCAGCAGGATCACCACCAGGAACAGCGAAGCATAGACCGCCGCCAGCGGCGTTTTTGCGCCGGCGGCATAGTTGACGCCACTGCGGTTGAACGAGCCGGAGGCGGCATAACCGGAGAAGAAGCTGCCGACGACATTGGACAGTCCCTGGCCGATGAACTCCTGGTTGCCGTCAATGTGCTGTCCCGAACGGGTGGCGATGGCGCGGGAAATCGACACCGCCTCGGTCAATGCCAGCATGGTGATGATCAGCGCCGGAAACAGCATCTGCGACAGGCCGTGGAACGAAAAATCCGGCAACGATAGCGGCGGCAGACCGGAGGGCAGCGCGCCGACCGTGCGGACCTGGGTCACCTCCACGCCGTAGGCGGCATTGAGGCCGACCGCGAACAGGCTGCCTGCCACCATGCCGACAATCATGTAGGGCAGCTTCGGCACATAACGCTTGGTCAGGATGCCGACCCCCAGCGTCGTCAGGCTGACCGCCAGCACGTAGTAATTGATGCTGCCCACTTGCAGCGCGAACAGCTCCAGCGTCTGGAAGAAAGGCGTGCCGCGCGGGATGTCCACGCCGAAGAAATTTTTGATCTGGCTGCCGGCAATGAGCAGCGCCGCGCCGGCGGTAAAACCGATCACAACGGTGTGCGAGATGAAATTCACCAGCACCCCCATGCGCGCCAGACCCAGGGCCAGCTGGAACACGCCGGTCAGGAAGGTCAGCGTCAGCACCAGGCTGATGAAATCCGGCGAGCCCGGCGCCGCGTAAGGACTGACCGAGGCAAACACGGCGATGGAAATCGCGGTGGTGGGGCCGGACACCAGATGCCAGCTCGATCCGAACAGGGCGGCGACAATCGCCGGCGTCATCGCCGCATACAAGCCATATTCCGGCGGCAGGCCGGCAATGATAGCAAAGGCCACCCCCTGCGGCAGCACGATCAGTGCCCCCGTCAGCCCGGACATGGCATCGTCGCGCGTGTTGGCGCGAGTCACCCGGTCGCGCCAGCGCAGGAAGGGAAATAGCCGGGACCAATCGAAGGGGAAGCGTGAGGGGCCCGTGCGGGCGTGTGCGGCATACATGGCGAGAACTCCAACCTGAAGCAATGGTTGAAGTCTGACGAAGAGCGCGTTAACGGCCGGTTAAGCGCAGGTCAAGGACAGGTTATCTCCATGCTGCAAGATGCCCAGCGACAGTTGGCAAGATAATAAATGCAGTGCACGTCGACATTTCCTTATCAACTAGCAGACGTGGCTTTGCATTTCTAGCCTAATAATTGCCATAAAAAAAACACGCCCGCTCGAACCTATCGAGCCCTATTGGGACATGGGCAGTGCGCCAGTAATCACGCCCGACCTACCAGCGCAGTGATTCACTCGCCGCGATAGATGAAATCCCGCTTGAACGGATAGTTCGGCTGGCTGCCGTCGACGCCCTTGCCCGCCAGTACCTGCCACAGTTCCATCCAGCCATGGTCGAAGGCATGGGCTGAGCCCGCCATGTAGATGCGCCAGATACGGTATTTCTGTTCGCCGATCAGGCGGCGGGCTTCATCGGCATGCTGTTCCAGCCGGGTGACCCAGTGCCACAGGGTTTTTCCGTAATGGGGGCGCAGGTTTTCAGCATCGAGGCATTCGAGACCACTGCCCGATGCGGCGCGCAGCACGTCGGAGGAATGCACCAGTTCGCCGCCCGGGAATACATAGTCCTCGATGAACTCGGCGATGCCGCTGCCGAGGCCGCTGGCCTCGGGCTCGGCCGTGGTGATGCCGTGGTTGAGCACCAGACCGCCCGGTTTGAGCAGCGCAGCGATCTTGTCGAAATAGGTACGCAGATTGGGACGGCCGACGTGCTCGAACATGCCGACGCTAGCGATCTTGTCATAGCCACCGAGCTCGGCTACGTCGCGGTAATCCATCTTGCGAACGTCCACCCAGCCGGTTAACCCGCGCGCTTCGATTTGCTGGCTGACATACGCATGCTGATCATCCGACAGGGTGATGCCGACCGCATGCACGCCGTAGCGTTCCGCCGCATGCAGGATCAAGCCGCCCCAGCCGCAGCCGATGTCGAGAAACTGCTCGTCTGGCTTGAGGTCGAGCTTGCGGCAGATGTGGTCGAGCTTGGCTTCCTGCGCGGCTTCCAGGCTCATGTCCGGGGTCTTGAAATAGGCACAGGAATAGACCCGTCGCGCATCCAGCCACAGGCCGTAAAAATCGTTTGAAACATCGTAGTGGTACTGGATGTTCTTGCGGTCCTTGCTGCGCGTGTGGCGCCACCATTTCCAGCCGTCCGATCCGGTTTTCGGCGCGCAGTAACCCCCATTGCACAGGCGGTCGCCCAGCGCGAGGATGTCGCGGACGTCGCCTACGAGATCGAGGTCGCCCTCGACATAGGCCCGCGCCAGCGCGCCCAGACTGGGGTCGGCCATGGCCTTGAGGCTGCTTGCCTGGTGCAGCCGCACCCGCACGGCGGCATGGGCGGCATTACCCACCAGCTCGCCGTTCCACAATTCGACGATGAACGGCAGCCCCGAGGCCTCCACCCGTCGTCGCACCTGATGAACCAACAACCTATCCAGCATCACACCCTCCTCTAAAGCAGGCGGCACGTTGTTGTGTTGCTTTTACCGCCTGAATATGACTTTAGGCTAAATCGACCACCAGTGCGGCGCGGGTGTTCTCCGCCAGCGTCGTCGATTCTACCGTGCAAGCCTCGAGATCGATGCCCATGCGGATCGGGCTGCCGGCCTTGGCGGCTGCGACCGAGGTGGCATCGAGTTCAAAACGCAGGAAATGCACTGCCGAGGTTTTCTCCTCGTTCTCGCGTTCCATATCTTCGTCGGCAATCGCAAAAACTTTCGCCTGGTCGGCCACCTGCACCCACACGCGTTCCTCGATACCCTTCAGCTTGGCCAGCGCGACCTTGCGTTCGTCCGGGTCAGAGTACTGGATCATCATGGTGGCTTTCCAGTTGGTACCGTCCGGAACCAGCGGGTTGTAGGCGTTGAGCTCGTCCTGGATACCGGATTCTTCAAACGTGCGCTCGGCACGCAACATTTCCTGAATCTGGTAGCGCATGGTTTTCTCGTCTTCGAAAATCAGCGTGACGTGATCGCCCAGCTCGACCATGCGGTTCTTCTTGTGCGCCATGACTTCAGCGCGCATCGCGGGACGCGCCTTGGCGTAGCCCTCCAGACTCATCAGGCTTTCACGGGTAATCTGCGACATGTTTCTCTCCTTGCTGATAACGGCTTATTCCAGACCATAGGCGATGCGCAGCAGCGTGATCGGATGCTGTTTCTGCGCGGTGGATTCGCCCATGCCCTGCAGGATGTGACGCGCGGCAATCGCGCAGTCGGAACTCACGTAATCCGGTTGCGGCTCGGCCATCTGTCGGAACACCGGCTTGCCGATCTTCATCGACTTGTCGAAGAACTCGCGCTTCACGCCCCAGGTGCCATCGTGGCCGGAGCAGCGCTCGACCATCGTCACCGTGGCGCCGGCCAGCTGCAGCGCATCGCGCGTCTTGTTGCCGATGTTCTGCACGCGCTGGTGACACGGCGCGTGATACGCGATCTTGCCGAGCGGGGATTTGAAGTCGGTCTTAAGCAGGCCGTCGACGTTGCGCGCCATCAGGTATTCGAACGGGTCCCACATCGCTTCCTTCACCGCCTGTACGTCGGCGTCGTGCGGAAACATCAGCGGCAGTTCCTGCTTGTACATCAGCGTGCACGAGGGCACGGCGGTGAGGATCGCGTAGCCGTCGCGCGCGAGCTTCGCCAGATGCGGAATGTTGATTTCCATGAGCCTTTCCACCGCGTCGAGGTCGCCCAACTCCAGCTTCGGCATACCGCAGCAGGCTTCCTTCTCCACCAGCACGGCAGGGATTTCGTTATGCGCCAGCAACTTCAGCAGGTCGTGGCCGATGCCGGGCTCGTTGTAGTTGACGTAGCAGGTTGCGTAGATCGCCACCTTGCCGGGGGTACGCTCGCCGGCCTTCACTGCGAAATCGCTGCGCAGCTTGGCGGTGGAGCGGAATTTGGCGCTGTCATATTCGGGCAACTTGCGGTCGGGATGGATGTGCAGCACGCTGTCGACCATCTTTCGGATCGGCTTGCTCTTCAGGCTGGCGTTCACCACCTGCACCACCACGGGGATCGAGGCGAGCTTGCCCATCGCGTCGGTGCTGGAGAGCAGCTTGTCGCGGAAGGTGGTGCCACCCTTCTGGAATTTGATCGCCTTGGCGCGCAGCATGGTGTGCGGGAAGTCCAGGTTCCACGGATGCGGCGGCACGTAGGGGCACTTGGTCATGTAGCAGAGATCGCACAGATAGCACTGGTCGACCACCTTCCAGTAGTCGGCCTTGGCGACGCCGTCCACTTCCATCGTCTCGGATTCGTCCACCAGGTCGAACAGGGTAGGAAACGCGGTGCACAGCGACAGGCAGCGGCGGCAGCCGTGGCAGATGTCGAAGATGCGCTCCAGCTCGTGGCTGAGCTTCTCCTCATTGTAGAAATCCGGATTTTTCCAGTCGAGCGGATGACGGGTAGGCGCTTCGAGGTTGCCTTCGCGTGTGCTCATGCGAACTCCATTAATCTTGGTGTCGAGAAATCCGTATAAAAAAAGCGGGCCGAACCCGACCCGCTTTTTGCTTGAGCCGAATTACGCGCCCAAGCTGTCCAGGGTCTTCTGGAACTTGTTGGCGTGCGAACGCTCGGCCTTGGCCAAGGTTTCAAACCAGTCGGCGATTTCGTCGAAACCTTCCCCGCGAGCATCCTTGGCCATGCCGGGATACATGTCGGTGTACTCGTGGGTTTCGCCTGCAATCGCGGTCTTCAGGTTGTCGGCGGTGGGGCCGAAAGCCATGCCGGTGGCGGGGTCACCACACTTTTCCAAGTATTCCAGGTGGCCGTGCGCGTGGCCGGTTTCGCCTTCAGCGGTGGAACGGAACACAGAGGCAACGTCGTTGTAGCCTTCCACGTCGGCTTTGCCTGCAAAGTAGAGGTAACGGCGGTTGGCCTGCGATTCGCCGGCGAAGGCGGCTTTCAGATGTTCTTCGGTTTTTGAGCCTTTGAGTTGCATAACCTGATCTCCTTAATTTACATAGACATGCTTTGCAGCACTGACAATCCATCCCTGTCCAACTCGCCCAACTATTTGTTTATAGCAGGCATGTCAGCGGATGAAATACGGTTTTTAGACTAAGTCTAATACCTGAACGAAGAATAAACCCGCTTCGATGATGCTGTCAACCGTGTTACGGACAACCCTTATGCCACAGGGGCAATAGGGCCAGCCTCGCCCGGCAACGGGTAAACTTCGGACAATCAGGAGAATCATCATGACTGCCGACAAAACCAAAACCGACGCCGAATGGCGCGCCGAACTGCCCCCCGAGCAATACCGCATCCTGCGCGAGCACGGCACCGAACAGGCGTTCACCGGGCAATACTGGGACCATCACGAGGCCGGCGAATACCACTGCGCCGCCTGCGGCGAGCCGCTGTTTTCGTCCGATAGCAAATTCGATTCCGGCACCGGCTGGCCGAGCTTTTATCAGGCACTGAATGCCGATGCGGTGGCTGAAAAAACCGACAGCAACCACGGCATGGTGCGCGTCGAGGCGCTGTGCCGCCGCTGTGGTTCGCATCTGGGCCACGTCTTCCCTGACGGCCCTGCCCCCACCGGGATGCGCTACTGCATCAACTCGGCCTCGCTGACTTTCCAGAAGAAACAGGACTAAACCTTGCATATCTTCGATGCGCAGATTGCTGCGATCACCCCCGCCACGCCCAGTATCCACGTCCTGCGCCTTGCCATCCCCGATGCCCGCTTCCGGTTTCTGCCGGGGCAGTGGGTGGATCTCAGCATCGAGGTCGACGGGGTAACGCACACCTCGGGCTATTCCATCATCACTTCGCCCATCCATCAGGGTGAGATCGAACTGGCGATCAAGGCGAGCGCGCACCATCCGGTGGCGCGCTGGGTGCACGAGCGCGCCACTGTCGGCGACCGCGTGCGCGTAAGCCAGGGCCAGGGGCCGTTCGTCTATCTTCCTGAGATGAGCGACAACGTGGTGCTGATCGGCGGCGGGGTCGGTATCACGCCGCTGTTGTCCATCTTCCGCCATGTGCGCGACGCCCAGCTATCAACCCGTGTCCATCTGGTCTACAGCGCGTCGGACAGCCGCGAAATCCTGTTTCGCGACGAACTCGATGCAGCCGTCCATACTCATGACAACCTGCACGTGAGCATCACCGTTACCCAGCCAGATGCCCACTGGCACGGTCTCACCGGCCGCATCGATCCGGTCAAGCTGCATGCGCTCGATGTGCCGGACGACACGCTGTATTACCTGTGCGGCCCCAAGGGCATGGTCGAGGACATGAGCACCCTGCTGCATGACCTGGGCGTGCCGATGAATCGCATCATTTTCGAGAAGTGGTGGTAGGTGTATTCGACCATTAAACCCATGTCCTGGTCTGTGAATGTTTACCCTTCAATCTGAACGGAGAACGCCCATGCGCATCATCCCCCTGCTCGCCACCCTCGCCTTCTGCACCCCGGTGCTGGCCGGCCCCAACGACGTGGTCCGCCCCTACCCGGCGCAAAAGGTCAGCGCCGACACCTACGTCATCCATGGTCCGCAGGGCGTGCCGTCAGTTGAAAACCAGAGCTTCATGAACAATCCGGCCTGGATCATCACCGCCGATGGCGTCGTGATGATCGACCCCGGCTCCAGCGTGCAGGCCGGTCGCATGGTGATGGACCAGTTGCGCAAGACGACGAAGAAACCGGTCACCCACGTGTTCAACACCCACGTTCACGGCGACCACTGGCTCGGCAACCAGGCCGTGCTGGAAGTGTGGCCGAAAGCCACCCTCGTCGCCCACCCCGACATGATCAAACAGGCCAGGGAAGGCGCCGATGCGTTCTGGATCAAGCTGATGTCGGACATGACCCTCGGCTATACCGACGGCACCCGCGCCGTGATCCCCACGGTCGAGGCAGCCGACGGACAGGAATTCAGGATCGGCGGCAAGACCTTTCGCATCCATTCGTCAACCGACGCGCACAGCAAAACCGACCTGATGATCGAGATGGTGGAGGACCGCATCCTGTTCACCGGCGACAACGTGCTAAGCCGTCAGGTGATGAACCTGCGCGACGGCAGCTTCAAGGGCGTGATGAAAGCCACCGAGCGGGCGCTTGCGCTCAATGCCAGGCTCTACGTCCCCGGCCATGGCAAGACCGGCGATCGCAAATTTGTCGAAGAACACAAAGTCTATTTCGACAACCTGATGTCCGAAGTGCGGCGCATGTACGACGAAGGCAAGAGCGACTTCGAGATGAAGCCGGTAATCGTCGAAAAGCTCAAGGCCTACAAGAACTGGGCGGAGTGGGATTCCAACCTGGGGCCGCAGATCAGCCTGGCCATTCTGGAAATCGAGCAGGAGTAAAAATCAAGGCGACCGCTACACGGGTCGCAGTCAGAGCGTCAGTCCACCAACCGGGTGACGCTGGCGGCCCTGCCCGGCTGCCACTCGCCGTCGAGGCTGATCCACTCGACGCGGTTGCCGAGCATGCGGATAACCCCGGGGCGGCGGTTGTCGCCGGTGTCGGAAAACTCGAAGCGGTAATCGCGCAGGAACTGCAACTGGCCATTGCTGTTGCGCGCAAAACGGGTTCTGCTCAAGGCGACACTGTCATCCAGGAACTGCAAGCCGGCGTTGGCACAGGCACGGCGGCCGACGGCGACAGCCTGTTCACGCACCTGCATGCCGGCGTACCAGTACCAGCTGACTGCGCCAAACAGCCCCAGCAGAAGGATTTCCCAGCTCACTGACCGGCGGAATCGGGTTTGACCGGACTGCGGAACAGCGCCGCCATCTGCTTTTTGGGCGCCGGACGCACCAGTGCGGGCGTGCTCTCGGCGCTCGGCGCATCGGTCGGCTCATAAGGTGAATCAAACAGCGTAGTACGCGGCGCGGCCGGCTTGGCGCGCAGCTCGCGGTGCTCGGCTGAACGCTCGGCATGGCGGTCAGGCCGCGGCGGGCGCGACTGGTACGCGGGCACGTCGGCCGCGCCCGGTTCGAAGCCGGGAACGATCACCGTCTCGATGGCGTTGCCGATGAGTTTTTCGATGTCCTTGAGGTAGCGCGTTTCCGATTCGCTCACCAGCGAAATGGCCTCACCACTTGCGCCGGCGCGGCCGGTGCGGCCGATTCGGTGCACGTAATCCTCGGCGTTGTGCGGCAGGTCGTAATTGACGACGAAGGGCAGCGCCTCGATGTCGATGCCGCGCGCGGCGACGTCAGTGGCGACCAGCACGCGGAGGGAGCCGGCCTTGAAGGCATCGAGCGCCTTGATGCGTTCCTGCTGCGTCTTGTCGCCGTGGATCGCGTCGGCGTGCAGCCCCAGCTTGTTGAGTTCGTTGGCGAGCCGGTTGCAGCCCAGTTTGGTTCCCGTGAACACCAGCACCTGCCGCAGGTCGCGGCTCTTGATCAGATGCGCGAGCAGCTGCCGCTTGCGCTCGTGGTGCACCGGGTGCACCACCTGGGTGACCGTCACCGCGGCGGTGTTGCCCGCCACCTCGATGAAGGTCGGGTTGTTGAGAATGCTGTCGGCCAGCTTGCGGATTTCTTCCGGGAAGGTGGCCGAGAACATCATGTTCACCCGCTGCGCCGGCAGCAGGGCGACGATGCGCTTCAAGTCGGGCATGAAGCCCATGTCGAGCATGCGGTCGGCTTCGTCGAGCACCAGGGTATTCACCTGGGTCAGCATCAGCGTCTTGTTCTGCACGTGGTCGAGCAGGCGGCCGGGGGTGGCCACCAGGATTTCGACGCCGGCTTTCAGGATGGGAATCTGCGTGTTGATGCTGACCCCGCCATACACTACCAGCGAGCGCAGCGGAACATGCTTGGTGTACGCCTGCACGCTTTCCTCGACCTGGATCGCGAGTTCGCGCGTGGGGGTGAGAATCAGCGCGCGGATCTGATGCTTGGCCGGCGAAGTGCTGGTGTTGGCGAACGGCAGCAGGCGCTGGATCAGCGGCAGCGCGAATGC
Source organism: Thiobacillus sp. (assembly GCA_030680405.1). Classification (GTDB taxonomy): domain Bacteria; phylum Pseudomonadota; class Gammaproteobacteria; order Burkholderiales; family Thiobacillaceae; genus Thiobacillus. Next base: position 12,505 of record JAUXVT010000065.1, read on the forward strand.
AGCGGTTTTCCCGGTGCCCGTTTGCGCCGCACCGAGGATGTCGCCGCCCTGCAGCGCCAGGGGGATAACCTGCTCCTGAATCGGTGTTGGCGTGACGTAGCCCATCTCGTCGAGGGCACGCAGGATATTGGGGGCGAGCCCGAGTTCAGCAAAAGTCGTCAAAGTGCTATCCAATTAAATTCCGGCCCAGTTAAATCCGGATCCAGTCAAATCCTGTCGTCTGGCAGGCCACGCGCACGTTATCGTTCGAGCAGTTCAGCACCTTGGCCAGCGCGCGCTGCGCCAGGGCGGCCGTATTGTTCTTGCGCGAAACATGCGCCGCCATCACGCATTGCAGTTTGTCGTGCTTCAGTTTGTCCAGCAAGTCCGCCGACTGGCCGTTTTCCAGGTGGCCGAAACGCCCGCCCACGCGCCGCTTGAGGCTGGCCGGGTACGGCCCGTTTTCCAGCATCGCCGCGTCGTGGTTGCATTCCAGCACCAGCGCGTCGACGCCGGCCAGCACAGCCTCGATGTGCGGCGTGCTGCAGCCGGTATCGGTCAGCACCCCGAGCCTGCGGTTGCCGTCGCCAAACACATACTGCACCGGCTCGCGCGCATCGTGCGGTACCGGAAACGGCTGGATTTCAAGCCCGTCCACCGCAAACGCCGCATGGCTGTCGATCACCTGCACCGCCACCCCGTCGAGATCCTGCGCCATCGCCAGCGTGCCGGCGGTCAGCCACACCGGCAGCTTGTGCTTGCGCGCCAGCCGCCCCACCCCGCCGATATGGTCGCTGTGCTCATGGGTCACGACAATGCCCGCCAGATCGAAGGCCTGCAAGCCCAGACGGGCCAGTCGCGCCACGCTGTCGGCCAGACCAAAACCGCAGTCCATCAGCACCCGGCTACGGCCGGCCTCGACTACCAGGCCATTGCCTTCGCTGCCGCTGCCGAGGCTGGCGAATCGCATTACGTCGCTTCCCGCGTCACTTCAACTCTTTATGCAGCAGATTGATAATGCGGTTCTGCGTGCTGGCATCGGCCGTCTTGCCGTCGGCGCCCGTGACGCTGACACGGCTCTTGTCACCCGCCTCGTTCACCACGATCTGCAGTTGCGGCGAGGTCTGATCCTTCTTGCTGCGCCAGAAGGCAAACTTGGCCAGCACGCCTTCGTCGCGCTTGCTGTCATTGTCGATGCCGGGATCGATGTAGCGCACGAAATACACGCCCTTGGAGCGGTCGCGGTCTTCCACCGCAAAGCCCACGCGATCCAGCGCGAGGCCGACGCGGCGCCAGGCGCGGTCGAAATTCTCGTCCATTTCCAGCACCGGGGCGCCCGCTTCCTTGACGATGCGCGCCTGTTCCGGTGTCTGCTGTTTGGCCAGCAGGGTCTCGGCCCGACCCTGTTCCACGCCGAAGCGCAGCATCAGGCGACGCAGCATTTCGGCCTCGAGTTCGGGGTCAGCCGGGCGCGGCTGCCACACGGTCTTGTCCTTGCCCTCGGTGGCATACACTTCCATCATGCCGCGGTGGCTGATGTAGATTTCGGTACCGTCCTTGCCCGCTTCGATACGCGTGCGAAACTTGTCGCGCTCGGCGGTGGAATACAGGCCGTCGAGCACCTTGCCGAGGGTGCGGCGAATCACGTCCTGCGGGATCTTGGCGCGGTTTTCCGCCCAGTCGGTTTCGATCACGCCGGTTTCGGGCGATTCCAGGTTAACGATGAAACCGGTCTCCTGCCAGAAATCCTTGATCAGCGGCCACACCTGCTGCGGCGTTGCCTGCACCACCAGCCAGCGCTGGGTGCCGGCTCGCTCGATGCGCGCCTTGTCCTGCGCCGGCAGCAGAGTTTGCACGCCGCTCGGCGCGGTCTTGCGTTCCTGGCTGTAGGTCGACAGGGTGGCGGTGCCACCACCCTGAGCATCAGGAATCGCGTAGCGGTTATCTCCCGTCGGCGCGGTGAGGTCGGGCGGCATTTCCAGTGTCGGCAGCTTGCCGGCCGATTTGTAATCGATCTTTTTGGATTCGATCATGCCGCAACCCGACGCGGTCAGGGCAAGTATCAAAAACAGGGGCAATAAACGCATAAGGTTTCCTAAATCAATCGATGGGCTTACATCAAACCGGCGCGGCGATACGCCGCGCTAGATTAATTTGGCGTGGCGCATCGCGTCACGCAGGGTGTCGTGCAGTCCGGCAGATAACGGGGTCAATGGCAGGCGCAGGCCGGACGGAATCAATCCCATCTCGGCGCACGCCCACTTGACCGGAATGGGGTTGGCTTCGACAAACAGCTTGCTGTGCAGCGGCAGCAACGCGTTGTTGAGTTCGCGCGCACGTGCCAGGTTCCCCTCGAACGCCGCCACGCACATCTCGTGCATCAGTTTCGGCGCGACGTTGGCGGTGACCGAAATCACGCCATGGCCACCCAGTAGCATGAAAGGCATCGCCGAGGCGTCGTCGCCGCTGTACAGCGCAAAGTCCTTCGGCGCGCGCCGCAACAGGTCGGCCGCGCGCTCCATGCTGCCGGTGGCGTCCTTCAAGCCGACGATGCCGGGCATTTCGGCCAGGCGCAGCGTGGTGTCGTTGGACAGGTCGGCCACCGTGCGCCCGGGCACGTTGTAGAGAATCAACGGCAGGTCGACCGCTTCGGCGATTTTTTTGTAATGCTGGTACAGGCCTTCCTGGGTCGGCTTGTTGTAGTAAGGCACCACCGACAGCCCGGCCTGCGCGCCGGCGCGCTTGGCGCATTCAGTGAGTTCGATCGCTTCGGTGGTCGAGTTTGCGCCGGTTCCCGCGATCACCGGTACCCGCCCGGCGGCCTGTTCGACCGTGGTGCGGATCAGCAGACAATGCTCGTCGTAGCTGACCGTGGGCGATTCGCCGGTGGTGCCGACGATAACGATGCCGTCCGTTCCCTCTGCGATGTGCCAGTCGACCAGGCGGCGCAGCGCGGCGAGATCGAGCGCGCCGTCATCTGACATGGGGGTGATTATCGCAACCAGGCTTCCTCTGGCTGTATTTATTTCTGCCATCTTGTTTCCGCCGCTCTTGTTTCAATAATGCGCCGTTGTTCCCGACGATGTAACGATAAACCCCGCATTCTAATCTATCTGGTCGTGCCAGGCTTTTTCTAAATCAGATCTAACTGGACGCAACTCTGGATCATCTATTTATCCGTAGTTCGATGGCTCAACAGAGACACCGCACACATCCCGCGATCACGCGGCCGGCCCCCTAGCTCTGCGGGGGACGTGGGTTATGCCAACGTCCACCGGCAAGCAGCAGATCGGCCTCAGCCGGGCCCCATGTGCCCTGTTCATAGATATACGCTGGGTCGCGATACAAAAGCACGGGCTCGACCACGCGCCATGCGGCTTCCACTGCATCCTGGCGTGCAAAGAGCATGGCCTCGCCGTCCATGGCGTCACCGAGCAGGCGCTCATAGGCGCTCATCTCTTCCGGATGATTGTTGCAGACATACAGCTCCACGGGCCGTCCTACCATGCGATCACCCGCATTCTTGGTACGCGCGCCCAGCGCGATGGATACGGTGGGCGACAACCGCATGCGCAGGTAATTGGGCGCCAACGGTCCGGTCTCGGACAGCGCGAATACGCGCTGCGGCGGAACCTGAAACTCGGCGCGAATCTCGGTGGTGGTGAGCGGCAGGTTTTTGCCTGTGCGCACAATGAATGGCACGCCCGCCCAGCGCCAGGTATCCACGTAGAATCGCACGGCAGCAAAGGTCTCCGTGTCCGATCCGTGCGCGATACCTTCCTCATTTCGGTAGCCTTCGTACTGCCCCCGAACCAGGTCGCCAGGCTCCAGTGGGCGGATGGCCTTGAGCAATTTGGCCTGTTCATCACGAACCGCTTCTGCACTGGTGCCGAGTGGCGGCTCCATGGCCAGCAGGGCGAGGATCTGCAACAGATGGTTCTGCAGCACGTCGCGAATGGCCCCGACAGAATCGTAAAAGCGCCCCCGACCTGCCACGCCGAAGTTCTCTGACATGGTGATCTGTATCTGCCGGATATGGTTGCGGTTCCAGATCGGTTCGAGAAAAGAATTAGCAAAACGGAAATACAGAATGTTCTGCACCGCTTCCTTGCCTAAATAATGATCGATGCGGAAGATTCCCGATTCCGGCAACGCCTCGTACAGCGTTGCATTGAGCGATCGCGCCGAATCCAGGTCGCGCCCAAAGGGCTTCTCCACCACCACGCGCGCACCCTCTGTGCAACCAGCCGCAGCCAGTCCGCGCACCACCACGGGAAACATGACCGGAGGAATGGCAAAGTAATGCAGCGGGCGTTGCCGGTGCTCAAGGGCGCGGCGCAGCGCTACATAAGTAGCCGGGTCTTCGTAGTCGCCGTTGATATAGGTCAGCAAACTGGCGAGATTACGGAACACCGTCTCATCCACCCCACCGCCAAAATTGGCGATGCCATCATGGGCGTGGGCACGCAAGCGCTCAATATCCCACCCCGGAGAGTGCGCTACGCAGATAATAGGCGGCAGCGTGCGGCCATGCCGCAGCATGTCATGCAGCGCGGGGAATATCTTGCGTCGGGCAAGGTCGCCCGTGGCGCCAAATAGGACCAGGGCATCTGAGATCGGGTTCTCTGTCACGGCATAAAATTCCAGTTTCGTTTCAGGCTGACGCTATAACAGTCACGCATGGCGCGCCGAGGTCTCTTGTCATACGACATCATTTCCTGATGACCCATGCTCATCTGAGCCGGCCCAGCCAACCCGCCAGCTGCTCAATGCCCAGCCCGACGCCGTGGGCGATTAGCGGCACCGCCCCCACCCAGGCGGCCATCAGCCCCAGCGCCGCCATCCCCAGCCCGACCGAGAACATGTCCAGCCCCGGCGTGGTGCGCGCCACGATGCCGAATGCCAGCTGGATCAGCAGCGCCAGCGCCAGCAGCGGCAAGGCCAGCTGCACGCCGGTGGCGAACAGCCAGCTGGCGGCTTCGGCCAGCTGACGCAGGTCGGCTGCGGCGGGCAGGACGGCAACCGGCATGACGGAAAAGCTGTCACGCAGCGCGTCGACGACCAGCAGATGGCCACTGGCAGCCAGAAACGCCATTGCCGCCAGCCACCCCGCCAGCGCGCGCCAGGCAGCGTCCGCGGGCGCCGCCTGCTCGGCGGTCAGTGTCAGCAGGCCGCCGGTCGCGGTGTGGCCGGTCCATACCAACATGGCCTCGACAGCAGCAAAAACCAGCCGCACGCAAAGCGCCAGCGCTGCGCCCCATACGACTTCCATGCCCAATGCCAGCATGCCTTGCGTGGTGAAAGGTTCGATCGCATCGACCGACAAGCCCGGGATCAACACAGCGGCCAGCACGGCGGCCATGAACAAACGCAGCAGCAGTGGCAAGCGCCCGGTCAGCGGGTCGAACACGGCCCACCCGGCGAGACGGGCGAAGGCGAACAGCCAGACCGCCAAGCTCGCTTCGCTCAGGGGCATAGGCCATTCACTCAACGAGATTTGGGAAATCGGTCAGCAAGGCGCGCGCAAACTCGACCAGTTGCCCGCCCATCCAACTACCCAGCACCGCCAGCACGATCAGCATGACGATGAGCTTGGGCACGAAGGACAGCGTGGGCTCGAGGATTTGGGTGGCGGCCTGGAACAGGCTGATGGCGAATGCGGTCAACAGCCCCGCCAGCAACAGCGGCGCGGCAAGCAGCATCACCAGCCAGAGCGTGTCGCGGGCGAGGCCTTCCATCAAAAACTTCCGATCAGCGAGCCGACCAGCAGGTGCCAGCCATCGACCGTGACGAACAACAGCAGCTTCAAGGGCAGCGACACCAGTTGCGGCGGCAGCATGATTATGCCCAGCGCGGTCAGCACGGCGGCGACCACCAGGTCGATCACCAGGAATGGCAGCACGACCATGAAGCCGATCTGGAATGCGGTCTTGAGTTCGCTGGTGAGAAACGCTGGCGCCAGCGCGGCCAGCGGCACGCTATCCGCCAGTTTGGGGTCGATGGTTTTGTCATCGCCGATAAACAGGCTCAGATCCTCGGCGCGGGTTTGCCGCAGCATGAAGCTTTTTAGCGGCTGCGCGGCATGTTCGGCGGCGTCGTTGAAGCTCAGCGCCCCGGAAAGGTAGGGCTGATAGGCCTCGGCATCGATGGTCTTGAGCGCGGGCGACATCACAAAAATCGTCAGCAACACTGCCAGCCCCGTCAGCACCAGATTCGGCGGCGCGGTGTGGCTGCCCAGGCCCTGCCGCAGCAGGAACAGCACCACGACGATGCGGGTGAAGGCGGTAAACGCCAGCAGCAGGGCCGGCAAGAACGGGAACAGCAGCAGCCAGGGCAGGCTCGCGCCCGGCACGCCGATCACCTGCCCCCCCGCGCCGGGCGTCACGCTCAGCAGCGGCACGCTGCTGTCGGCGGCCCACGCAGCCGTCGCCAACAGGAACAGCCCGCCCCCCAGTAGCCATCTCATGGCGCACGCTCCGCCTGGGGTTTGCTGGGGTCAGCGGGTTTGGGCAGGGTATGCAGCAGCCGCACATTGCCGCCGCCCACGCCCAGCAACAGCCAGGTGTTGTCAATCTCTACTACCACCACACGCTCGCGGGTGCCGACCGGGGTCGTCCCCACCACCTTGACGGCGTCTTGTGAGCCCATGCCCGGCAGATAGCGGCGGGCGAGCCACGCCACCGCGACGAATCCGCCCAGGATCAGCCCCAGACTCAGCAGCACGGTCAGCATGCTGCTGGCGGTGTCGGGCGCGGCCAGCGCCGAGGACGGAATCAGCAGCAACGCGCCTGCCGCAACAAACTTAGCCATGCCGTATCACTCCTCGCGCCCAGCGCGTCATGTCGGATGTGTGGTGCGGCAGATTCACGGCGAGCGTTGCCTGCGTGCGAGCTGCCGTGATCTGCCACACCAGTGCAGAAGGCAGCCAGGCCTGCGCCGCCGCATCCAGCCAGCTTTCCGCCAGCGCGGCATCCAGGGTGTGGATCAAGGTGTGGGGCACAAAGGAGGTCACCCCCATCACGCGCTGCCCACCAAGACGGCGCGTCAGCCACATGGTGGCAAGCGCGGCATCGGGTTGCCATTTTGGCGACGCCGGTGCGTCGACAGGCGCAGCGGACGGTTGCGCCATCGCGTGAACCGGCAGGCGCAGGCGCGCGGTCAGCGTCGCGGCAAGCTTGCGGGTCAGCCGCACCTGCAAGCTGTCGGACGCCGGGGGGGGCGCTGCCAGAAAAGCGATTTCCGCGGGCGTAAGTTCCAGCAGACGCATCAACGTACCCGCCGCCCGGCATCCTGGCGATGCGTCAGTTCAACCAGTTCGTCGTGCTCACGTTGCTCGCTGCGTCTTTGCTGGATCGCGGCCTGCGCCCGGTGGCGCTGCTCCAGCAGGCGCAGTGCCTTGACCCGTTGCTCCACCTGCATCCATTCGGCCAGCCGCGCCCGCCAGTCGCGGTGCGCGGCGTCGATGGCGGCTTGTGCGGCCTGCATTTCGGCGGCCTGCGCGTGCTGCAGACGATTCATCTCCCGCAGCTGCGCCGCTGACACGCCATCGCGCAACTGGCTGGCCAACTGCGCAACGTGCGCATCGCGCAGCGTGGTCAGCTGCACCTGGCGCCCGCGCGCGCGTAGCCAGACGCCGTGCGCGAGCTTGACCGCGCGCGACAGACCTTCGGCACGGCGCTCGGCCAGCTGCAGAATCCGTGCCAGGGAAAACGGCTTCAACCGAGCACCTCATCCAGTCCTGTACGGGCAGAATCCAGCGACGCGCGTTCACGCATGCCCTGCATCAGATAGCCCTGCATTCTGGGATACAGCCGCACGCCCTCGTCCAGCACCAGATCGGCGCCCGGCATATAGGCACCGACGGCCAGCAGGTCGCGGCTGCGCATGTAGCGCGAATAGAGATATTTGAAGCGGCGGGTGCGCTCCAGCGCCTCCTCGGAGAGCAGGTCGGGCTGGACACGGCTGATCGAGGCTTCGATATCGATGGCGGGGTAATGCCCGGCATCGGCCAGATCGCGGCTCAATACGATGTGGCCATCGAGGATCGCGCGCGCAGCATCGGCAATCGGATCCTGCTGGTCGTCGCCTTCCATCAGCACGGTGAAAAACGCGGTGACCGAACCGCTGCCGCTGCGGCCATTGCCGGCGCGCTCAGCCAGTTGCGGCAGCTTGGCAAAGACCGACGGCGGATAACCCTTGGTGGCGGGCGGCTCGCCGATCGCCAGCGCCACCTCGCGCTGCGCCATCGCGTAGCGGGTGAGCGAATCCATGATCAGCAGCACGTGCTTGCCCTGGTCGCGAAAATACTCGGCGATCGACATCGCATAGGCCGCGCCGTTCAGGCGCATCAGCGGCGGATGGTCGGCGGGCGCGGCCACCACCACCGCGCGCGCCATGCCCTCGGCGCCAAGGATGCGGTCGATGACTTCCTTGACCTCGCGGCCGCGTTCGCCGATCAGTCCCACCACCACCACGTCGGCTTCGGTGTAGCGCGCCATCATGCCGAGCAATATACTTTTACCGACGCCGCTGCCGGCAAACAGGCCGAGCCGCTGCCCGCGCCCCACCGTCAACAGGCCGTTGATCGCGCGCACGCCGACGTCCAGCGTCTGCCGGATCGGTGCACGTTCCAGCGGATTGATCGGGCGGCTGTACAGGGGCACGCGGCGCTCCAGCGACAGCGGGCCGAGACCATCGAGCGGCCGCCCGGCACCGTCGAGCACACGCCCCAGCAGGGCCTCGCCGACCGGCACCTGGCGCACCCGGTCCTGCGCGCGACGACGCGGCACATAGCGCATCCCCAGGCGCGGCGGCTGCGCCGCCATCGGGTTGTCTGGAATCACCCGCGCGCCCGGCATCACGCCGTAAATGTCGGTGGCCGGCATGATGAACAGGCGGTCGCCGGAAAACCCGGCCACCTCGGCTTCGATGCTCTGTCCGCCGGGAACCTGCACATGACACTGGCTGCCCACCGGCAGCCGCAGCCCCACCGCTTCCATCACCAGCCCGGACACCCGGGTGAGCCGTCCGCTGGCCGCAATCGGCGTCGCCCACCTCACCGCGCGGCGGCAGTTGGCCAAATATTCACGCAGGCGGACGATGCGGTCCATTATCCTGTGAACCCCGGTTGGACGCGTTCGAGTGTGCGGCTGTCGAGCCGGCTGGCAAGGCACGAGAGCGTGGCTGTTGCCGCCTGAGCGGCTTTACAGCCACGGCCTTCCCCTCGCGGGTGCGAGGCGGCATGGTCATTCCATGCAACAAGGAGCAACGCCGCCAGATGGCTCGACAGTCGTGCAATCGAATGCGTAGCGTTTTTTAATAGCAATGAAATATCCCGACTGTGATCCATGAAAAAGGATGATAACGATTGCGCGGCAAGAGCGGTCAACCGGGGTTCCCAGGATTATTCGATCCAGTTCTGGTTGGAACCGAGCACCAGCACCACCTGGCGCCAGCGCGCGGGCAGCGTGGCATCGAGATCGCCCTGCGCGGTTTCGATCAGGCAGCCGCCGCGCACAATGCGAACGTCTTCCACGATGCGCAGGCGGTTCTTGTCCAGCACCTGATCGAGATGCGGCCGCACCAGCGCGGCGTCATCCGGATTCAGCAGCAGGCGCGCCTCGCGGCTGGTTTCCGCCATCTGTTTCAACGCCAGATTGACCACATCGAGAATACGTTCCGGGCGGGCCGCGAGCTCACCCGCCACCACTTGGCGCGCCACGTCGAGCGCCAGTTCCAGCACCATGTCGGCGAGGCGGAAATCGAAGTTGTCGAGGGTGTTGCCGAAACTGTCGACCAGCTGCTTGATGCGCCCGCAGGCCTGCTCCCCTTCCACCCGCCCGGCGGCCAGCCCTTCGGCGTAGCCCTCGGCACGCGCGGCTTCGCGCAGCCTGGCCAGTTCGGCCTCGGCATCCTCGGCGGGCGCCGCCTCTTCGCTTGCGGACGCGGCCAGTTCCACCACCTCCCACTGTTCAAACGCAGTGGTGTCGTCGTGTGTGCTCATGCCGCCTCCTCTTCCGGGAACAGGATCGCCCCCTCTGCCGCCAGCCGCCGCAAGGTCGCGCCGGCATCGTCCTGCGCGGCCTGGATTGCGGTCACCGGCAGCGCACCCAGGGTATCGAGATCATCGCGCATGCGCTGCGCGGCGGTCGGACTCATCACCGCAGTGAGTGCATCGAGCACCCGCCCGTCGCTGCCCTTGAGCGCATGCAGCAGGGTGCGCGCGCCAATGTTGCGCAGAAAGGTCTTGCGACTCGCCTCGGGCAGCCGCGCCAGGTCTTCGAACGCGAGATGGCGCACGCGCAGTCGCGCGGCCAGGTCCGTATCGTTCTGGTCGAGCTGGCTCAGGGCGGCAGCGGCACTGCCCTCGCTCATCTGCCCCAGCAGGCTGGCGACCGTGGCTTCACCCTGCGGCGGCGCAGCGGGCTCGAGGCTGGCCAGCCAGTCGTCCAGATCGCGCAGCATGTCGGGGCTGGGCGCGTCGCTGTGCGCCAGGCTCTGCAAGGTGTCCGCGCGCGTTTTGCCGGGCAGCACGTCGAGCACCGCAGCGGCGACGTCGCGCGGCAGCTGCGCCATCACGACGGCAATCAGCTGCGGCGGTTGCGCCTCCAGCAAGCCGGCAAGCTCCGCCGGTTCGCGCCAGGCCAGCTTTTCCAGCGCCTGCGCACCCGAAGCGCCCAGACGCTGCAGCATCGCCTGCGCGCGTTCCGGGCTCAGTGCAAGCTTGAGCGTCTCATCGAGAAAACGCCCGGTATCCGCAGCAAACCCGGTCTGCTCGGCGGCTTCGGCAGCGTAATCGCGCAGGATAGCGCGCACACGTTCGCGCGGCAGCACCTCCAGTTCGCGCATGGCGCTGCCCAGACGGCTCACTTCCAGCGGGCTCAGGTAACGAAACACGGCAGCCGTTGCCTCCTCGCCCAAAGCGAGCAGCAGTACGGCGGATTTTTCGATGCCTGCCTGGCTCATGTGCGCATCCACAGCTTGATGACATCCGCCGTCACGCGCGGATCGGCCAGCACCTGATTGCGAGCAGCGTCGAGTTCGGCGTCGAAGTCTTCCACGTGTGCTTCGGTGATGGGTGCCCGGCGGGCACGCAGCCAGCCGACCACTCCGAGCAGGAGCAGGATCGCCGCGGCGGTCGCCAGTGCCCATGGCGGAAAGGCAACAGGACGGGGCACGCGCAGTGGCGGGCTGACCGGCTGCACCTGGGGAATCGGGATGGGCGCCTGCTCCTGGGGCGTCACAGCGGGAAGCTCGGTCTGCGGTTTGGGCGCCACCGCAGGCAACGCATACACGTTCAGGGTGTCGCCGCGCGCCGACTGCAATCCCAGCGCCTGACGCGCCAGCTGCCCGGCGCGCTTGAGTTCGTCAGCGCTGGCATCGAATCCCAGAATCACGATGGCATTCACGCACTGGATGCGGCCTTCCGGCACGCGCGTGGTGCGCACGGTTTTCTCCAGTGGGCGCGTCTGCCCGGCCACCACGACATTGCGCACGCGCTCGACCGTCTGTCGGGTTTCGCTGTCTTCCAGCGTGGCGGTCACCTGCACGCTGACGCGGTCTGCGCCCAGCCACGGCGTCAGCACCGCCAGCGCCCGCCGCGCCAGATCCTGCTCCAGCGTCAGACGCTGCGACTGCGCGACTTCGGGCCCCGCGCCCCCGAGCAATATCCCGCGCGGATCGAGCACCTGCACCTCGCCCCGTTTCAAGCGCGGCACGCTGGCGGCCACCAGGGTCTGGATCGTCGTCACTTGCTCCACCGACAGTTGCGCGCCCGGGCGCAATCGCACCAGCACCGCAGCGGTGGCGGGCGGCGCATCGCGCAGGAACGGCGAGACCTTGGGCAGGGCAAGGTGGACGCGTGCAAGCTCGACCGCTTCCAGCGCCTGGATCGAACGCGCCAGGTCGATTTCGAGCGTGTGCTGATAGCGTTGCTGTTCCTGCAGCGACGACGCACCGAAGCGGGGGGCGCGGTCGACTTCATCCTGCGCATCGGCATCGGATTTGGGCAGGCCCCGCGCGGCCAGACGATAGCGCGCCGCGTGCAACTGCCCGGCCGGCACTTCGATGGTGCCGTCGGCGGCAGACAGGCGATAAGGGATGTCGAGTTGTTCGAGCGTGGCGATGACTTCGCCGCCGGCGCGGTCAGACAGCTGCGTATACAGCACGCGATAGACAGGGGGGTTGAACCACAGATAGGCGGCGGCCAGCGCGGCCAGGGGCAGCAGCACCAGCAGGGCAAGCATGAAGCGGCGCCAAGGGCTCGCTTCCGCGATCAGGTCGCGCACACTGCTCAGCCGACCCGGCACGGCACGCACCTCGCCTGTGTTGTCGGGTTCGGCTGGATAGCCTTGATGGGTTGGGTAGTCACATGGCGATTATAACCAGTCAGGCGTGGCCACAGCGCGCAATACCACTTGCAATTGGCCCGCCCGCTCGCGGCCCTGGAACCACCAGATACCGCCTTTTTTGACCGCCAGATCGCCCGCCTGCCCGGCCATGAGCTGCATCGCCACCTGCCCCAGCGTGGGCTGATGCCCGACGATCAGCACCGGATAGGCGGCATCCGGCCAGCCTGCGGCGGCCAGCACGTCTTCGGCGCTGGCCCCCGGCGCCAGTGCGGGCGCCTGCTCATATTCGCGCCCCAGCGCCTGTGCGGTTTGCCGAGCGCGGGTAGCCGGACTGACCAGAATGCGAATATCCGGCGGCAGCCGTGGATTGAGCCAGTCGGCCATGCGCGCCGCCTGCTTGCGGCCGCGGCCGGTGAGTTCGCGGGTGAGGTCGGGGAGTGCGTCCTCCGCCTCGGTGTGTCGCCACAAAATGAGATCCATCCGGCTTACCTCAAAAAAGTCTGATCCTGAATGCGTGCAGGTGCCTATTGTGCAATAAGCGGGAGAAGGGAAGATAACAGGCCTGCGCGCCATCCAGCCACCACGACGTCACCCCAACTGCGGATCGGCATGAATTACCAGTAAGGCTTCAATTTCATCAAATCCTGCAAATGCCTGGCGCTTTCGCCGTCCGCTGCCTCCGCCTGTTTCGCGGCCAGCCAGCCAAGGACGAAGTCCCCCATCGGCCCCGTATCCGCCTGCGCCGCCGTCAGCAAGCCCCACGCAATATGCGCATCGTTGGCACGCCCGAGGCTGTCCTGCGCGTTGCGCAGAACGCTCTGGTATCGGCCCTGCCTGCGTTTGCCGAACAAGGTCTGGAAAAACTCGGCCGCGTAGCGCTGGCGCTTGATGGCAATGCGCAGAGCATGACGCTGCGCCGCTTGCAGTTGCTCGAACGCGCGCGCGCCGCGGACGATGGGACGATGCCCTTTCTGCAGTGCCCGGCGCGCCCATGGGTTCAACGGCGACAACTGGATGAAGCGCTGCGCTTCCGGAACGACACGCCAGCCGCGCTGCAGCAGCCAGCGCTGCAACGCCAGCAGCCATGCGCCCGGGTGCGCCTGCGTCATCGCCGCCCGCATGGTCGCACGCACCTCGGCGCGATGCGCCTCCAGCGCGTGCATGCCGCGCTGCCAGGAATCGCTGTCGGGATAGTGCGGCGCGATCACGGGCAGGGTCTCCGCGCACAGCACATCCCAGTCGCGCGCCGGGCCGAGCGCGGCAGCCAGCGTGCGCAGACCATCCATCAACTCGTCCGGCAACCCACATACCCGGCGATATAGTCGCAGCGCCGCACGCAGCCGCCGCAGCGCCACCCGCGCCTGGTGCACGTATTCGATGTCGTCGGACGCCAGCACCCCCGGAAAATTGGCCTGGAACTGCGCGAGGCACGCCTGGCAGATCGCGGCAAAACCGTCTTCCACGCTCATGTCACTGCTCAGCGCCACCGGCGCGGACTTGACCGGCGCCGCGCCTTCGCCATGCGCCAGGCGCACGCCGCGCTCGGCCTTGCTGATATCCAGCGGCACGCAGTCAAGCTGCTGTGCCCAGTCCAGCGCCAGCGCGAACAGGGCATCCGGCTGGCCGGCCTTCAGTTCGAGCTCGATCTCGCAGATCGGCTGGCTGCGCTCGCCGGCGCGCACCTCGCCCACGTCCAGCGCCACCTCGATCTGCGCACTGCCCTTGCCCTTGAGCAGCCAGGCAGTACGCCTGAAATGCGTTTCAAACACCGGCACCAGTTGCGCGCGCAGCACCTCGGGCACAAGCGCCAGCGCCTCGGCCGGGAAACGGGTCCAGTCCGGCGTGCCGCGGGCAATCGCCATTTCATATTCGGCACGCTGCGACAGCCCGCCGCACCGCTCGCCCTCGGTTTTCAGCGTTTGCAGCCAGCGCCGCCCGACCCGCCGAACCCTGAGCGCGACGCCCTGCGCGCTCAAGGCAAACTCCGGCGTGTCGAAATAACGGGTAATCAGTTCCTGCTGCACGGGCGCGCTGCGCCGCCGCGCCATCCGTTTAAGGAAGGCTTCGACCTGCTGCGGGGGCAGCGACAGCTTGAGTTCGATTTCAACCGGGTGCGGCGTTGTCATATCACTGTCATGTCAGAAAAATAGCGTGCGCCTATCATTGAAGCATGCAACAGATAACCAGACCATGAATCTTCCCAGTCCCGAAACCCTGATCAACCGCGAACTCGGCATCCTCGCCTTCCACCGCCGCGTGCTGGCGCAGGCCGACGATCCCGCTGTGCCGCTGCTGGAACGGCTGAAGTTTCTCTGCATCTTCTCCAGCAACATGGACGAATTCTTCGAGGTGCGGGTAGCCGGGCTGAAGGAGCAGATTCGTGCCAATTCCGCCCAGCGTTCGCCCGACGGCATGACGCCACGCCAGCAATACCGCGCGGTATCGGAGACAGCGCATGCGCTGGTGGCCAAACAGTACGAACTCTTCAACAACGAAATCATTCCCCAGCTGGCCGCACACGACATTCACTTTTTCCGCCGCACGCAGTGGAACGAAACCCAGGCGGCATGGATACGCGATTACTTTTTCCGTGAGCTGATGCCGGTGCTGACGCCGGTGGGGCTCGACCCCTCGCACCCCTTCCCGCGCGTGCTCAACAAGAGCCTCAACTTCGCGGTCGAACTGTCCGGGCGTGACGCCTTCGGCCGCAATTCCGGCGCCGCCGTGGTGCAGGCGCCGCGCTCGCTGCCACGGGTGATCCGCATGCCGGAAGAAATCGCTGGCTGCGAATACGGCTTCGTGTTCCTGTCGTCGATCCTGCACGCGCACGTCGGCGAGCTGTTTACCGGGATGAAAGTGGAAGGCTGCTACCAGGTCCGCGTCACCCGCAATTCCGATTTGTTTGTCGACGACGAGGAAATCAAGAACCTGCGCCAGGCCCTGCAGGGCGAACTGCCGCAGCGGCACTTCGGCGCGGCGGTGCGGCTGGAAGTGGCCGACAACTGCTCGCCTTCGATGGCGGCTTTCCTGCTGGAACAGTTCGAACTCGACGCCGACGCCCTCTACCAGGAGAACGGCCCGGTGAACCTGGTGCGCCTGATGCAGGTGCCCGACTGGGTCGACCGTCCCGAGCTGAAGTTCCCCCCCTTCGTCCCCGCCCTGCCCGCCCGGCTGGCCATGCAGGAAGATATCTTTGCGCAGATCCGCAAGGGCGACATCCTGCTGCACCACCCGTTTGAATCGTTCCAGCCGGTGATCGATTTCATCGAGCAGGCGGCCGCCGACCCCAACGTCGTCGCCATGCGCCAGACGGTGTACCGCACCGGCACCGACTCGAAACTGATGCAGGCGCTGATTCGCGCCGCGCAGTCGGGCAAGGAAGTCACCGTGGTGGTCGAACTGCTGGCGCGCTTCGACGAGGAAGCCAACATCAACTGGGCCGCCAAGCTGGAAGAAGTCGGCGCCCATGTCATCTACGGCGTGGTCGGCCACAAGACCCACGCCAAGCTGGCGCTGGTGATCCGCCGCGAGGAAGGCGAGCTGCGCCGCTACGCGCACCTGGGCACCGGCAACTACCACGCCCGCACCGCGCGCATGTACACCGACTTCGGCCTGCTGACCGCTGACGAGGCCATGACCGCCGACGTCAACAGCCTGTTCACCCAGATCACCGGCCTGGGTAAGGCGGGCAAACTCAAGCGCCTGTGGCAGTCGCCGTTCACCCTGCACAGCGAAGTCGTCGCCGCGATCAACCGCGAGGCCGAGCACGCGGCCGCCGGCAAGCCCGCCGCCATCGTGGCAAAAATGAATGCGCTGCTGGAACCGCAGGTCATCGCCGCGCTTTACGCCGCGTCGCAGGCCGGGGTCAAGATCGACCTCATCATCCGCGGCGTGTGTGCGCTGCGCCCCGGCATTCCCGGCCTGTCCGACAACATCCGGGTGCGCTCCATCGTCGGGCGCTTCCTCGAACACTCGCGGATCTTCTATTTCAAAAATAGCGGCGACGAGCAGGTCTATCTGTCCTCCGCCGACTGGATGGACCGCAACTTCTTCCGCCGCATCGAAACCGGCTTCCCCATCCTCAACCCCAAGCTGAAAAAGCGCGTCATCGCCGAGGGCCTCAAACCCTATCTACGCGACAACGTGCAGGCTTGGGAGATGCTGCCCGACGGCAGCTACCGCCGCCGCAGCGCGCGCGGCGCCAAGCCCTACAACGCGCAGACCGAGTTGCTGGCCCTGTTGACCAAACAGAAATGAGTGGCGGCGGCGGGACTTGAAACCCGCCGACCCCGCCCCCAACTCTTCCCGTTATGTTTGTACGTTAACGGGAGATAAAGGCATGTCCGCCACCAAAGAAACCCTCGGCTTCCAGGCCGAAGTCAAACAGCTGTTGCAGCTGATGATCCATTCCTTGTATTCCAACAAGGATATTTTCCTGCGCGAACTGATTTCCAATGCCTCCGACGCCGCCGACAAGCTGCGCTTCGAGGGCCTGTCCGATTCCGCGCTGTATGAAAACGACCCCGACCTCAAGATCCGCATCGCCTTCGACCGCGAGGCGCGTACGCTGACGATTTCCGACAACGGCATCGGCATGAGCCGGCAGGAAGTCATCGAGCACATCGGCACCATCGCCAAGTCCGGCACCCGCGAGTTCTTCAGCCAGCTGTCCGGCGACCAGAAGAAGGACGCCGCGCTGATCGGCCAGTTCGGCGTCGGCTTCTATTCCGCCTTCATCGTCGCCGACCGCATCACGCTGACCACCCGCCGCGCCGGCCTCACGTCCGAGCACGGCGTGCGCTGGGAATCCGAGGGCGCCGGCGACTACACGCTGGAAACCGTCGACAAGCCCGCGCGCGGCACCGAGATCGTGCTGCATCTGCGCGAAGGCGAAGACGAATTCCTGTCGGATTACAAGATCAAGTCCGTCATCCGCACCTATTCCGACCACATCACCCTGCCCATCGTGATGAAGAAGACGGAATGGAAAGACGGCGTGGAAACGCCCACCCTTGATGACGAAACCGTCAACCGCGCCTCCGCCCTGTGGGCGCGCGCCAAGAAGGACGTCAGCGAAGAGGAATACAAGGAGTTCTACAAGCACGTCGCCCATGACTTCGAGCCGCCGCTCGCCTGGTCGCACAACCGCGTCGAGGGCAAGCAGGAATACATCTCGCTGCTCTACGTGCCGTCGCACGCGCCGTTCGACCTCTACGACCGCGAGAAGCGCCACGGCATCAAGCTCTACGTACGCCGCGTCTTCATCATGGACGACGCCGAGCAGCTGATGCCTCAATACCTGCGCTTCGTGCGCGGCGTGATCGACTCGGCCGACCTGCCACTCAACGTCTCGCGCGAGATCCTGCAGCACAGCCGCGACATCGACGCCATCAAGGCCGGCTCGGTGAAGAAGGTGCTGGGCCTGCTGGAAGACCTGGCCGAAAACCAGCCCGAGAAATACGTCGAGTTCTGGAACGCGTTCGGCAAGGTACTGAAGGAAGGCCCGGGCGAGGACTTCGCCAACAAGGAGCGCATCGCCGCCCTGCTCCGCTTCGCCTCCACCCACACCGACACTGATGCCCAGGTCGTCTCGCTCAAGGACTACATCGGCCGCATGAAGGAAGGCCAGGGAGCGATCTACACCATCACCGCCGACAGCTTCGCCGCCGCCCAGCACAGCCCGCACCTCGAAATCTTCCGCAAGAAAGGCATCGAAGTGCTGCTCTTGTCCGACCGCGTCGACGAATGGCTCACCGGCAACCTGCACGAGTTCGACGGCAAGCCGCTCAAGTCCGTCGCCAAGGGCGGCCTCGACCTGGGCGCGCTGGAAGACGAAGCCGAGAAGACCGCGCAGAGGGAAGCCGAGGACGCGATGAAGCCGCTGGTCGAGCGCATCAAATCGACCCTGGGCGAGCGTGTGAAGGAAGTCCGCGTCACCCACCGCCTCACCGACTCGCCGGCTTGTCTGGTCACCGGCGAAGGCGACATGAGCGCCAACCTCGAACGCCTGCTCAAGGCCGCCGGCCAGGCCGCGCCCACCGTGAAGCCCACGCTGGAGGTCAACCCGACCCATGCACTGGTCACGCGACTCAACAGCGAAACCGACGACGCCTGCTTCGCCGACTGGGCCAACCTGCTGTTCGAGCAGGCCCTGCTCGCCGAAGGCGGCCAGCTCGACGATCCGGCGAGCTTCGTGCGACGGTTGAATGGGTTGCTGGCGATGTTACCGAGTTAATAAAAAGCCGTTCGTGTCGAAACACGAACGGCCTTAACCGTTGTACCGAGCGCGGCTGAGCAATCAGTCGCGCTTTTTTATTGCCACTAATCTGGTCACGAAGTTGCGCCCCCATCCGAATGCTGCAATCCTAAGCCCTATCCCAAATGCACTCGGCTGTGCGCAGGGGTAAAAGGGAGATAGATATGTTTGCCTCGGCGAACGTCACCACAATCAATAAAACAAGGCGGTAGTAATTTCTACTGCGTTATTTGAGACACCAAAATGAATTGGCTCGCTGATTTTCTTCAATCAACTACTGCAACTGTTATCTGGGCATTCATGCTTTATCGATTAGGCTTGTTTGCTGTAGGCAAGTTCGAGTCAGCCATTGGGAAAGCAGTCGATCGTTTGAGAAAGTTTGGATCTGCCGAGTTTGATCCCTCTCCCCAGCAGCAAGGTTCGGATGAGGCCCCCCTCCTAACAACGAACACGCCACCAGCTGAGTTGCCACCACCGAACTCCCTTGTCGGGCGTTTCGAAACACCTATTCGTGAGTGGTTGCAGAAGCTTCCTCCAGTTGAGCATGAGGCTCAACTTGTTCGCTCGCTTAGCGGCTGGCAAATCGGCTGGCATTTTGAAACAGTAAATTTTTCAATCCTCGGCAGCCAATTGGCGGTTCTACAGGCCGTCAATACACAAGCACTAACTCTCACTCAGGTTCGGGGCTTTTACGATCAAGCCGCTCGAACCTTCTCCGACTATTATCGGAATTACGCCTTCGAGTCATGGCTCGCGTGGCTTACAGACGCTGCAAAGGGGGTGTCGGTAGAGGGCGATGTTGTTTCAATAACCGAGGACGGTCGCGAATTTCTCAAGTACATCATCGGACGCGGTTATTCACTTACTCGTTTTGGCTAGTTCCGAGTAACAAATGAGGTCAGTTCAGGCCTCATTTATCACCCTCAACATTCATTGCGATCCAAATTGGAAGCCAACCACATAACAACCGGTTCCACTGGATGTTATGCGACAGAGGAAACCACATGCTTGCGCTATCCGTACTTGGCAAATGGTTGCGCCGTGCCTCTCCACGGCGCGACATCGTACTCACCGTGCTCAGTGCTCTGGCCGGTTTGGGAATATCGCATCTCTACTACGTTCAAGCTCTAAATGGCATGAAGGCCGACGCCGACGAACGTCGGCGAGTAGAAGAGCTTGTCTTCCGGGGCATTGAAGCTGTCGGCGACCTCAGATACTTTCGCGATGCGTCTGGCAAAGTAGTGGGCGTCGCAATTGAATTGCGCGGCCAAGCGTCGGGCGAAGCCACAGCCACCGGAAGCCTGAGTGACACGCAAGAAGTGGAACAACGGGGTCAGGTCTTGCATTAACGCATCCGGCTGTATACGGGTCCGAGGCGAAGGGATGATGTTGCCATGCAAGACTTGACCCCGCAGGCGCAGGCGCGTTGGACGGCATGCCTTTGCATTGCAATGGTTCCGCCTGGAGCTGCGCTTCCGGCCACAGTTATGACATCGCCAGTCAGGGCTATACCCATTTACTACCGGTGCAAAATAAACGCTCGCGCGATCCGGACGATAGCAAAGAAATGGTCGCGGCGCGGCGACGTTTTCTGACGGCCGGTTTTTACCAGCCGATTGCCGCTGCGGTAAACCAGGCCGTGCTGGCAAATCTGCCCGCTGACGTAACAAGCAGTTGTCTCGATGCCGGTTGTGGGGAAGGTTACTACCTGCGTCAGTTGGCCGCTGCGACACCTGATGAACAAGCACTGGCACTGCTGGGGCTGGATATTTCCAAATGGGCCGTATTGTCGGCCGCGAAACAAGACAAGCGATCCAACTGGGTCGTGGGCAGCAACGCCAACCTGCCGGTGCAGTCGGGCACGCTTGATCGAGTTCTGTACATTTTCGGCTTCCCCGTGTATGCGGAGTTTGCGCGGGTGCTCAAGGCGGGCGGTCAACTGTTGCTGGTCGATGCCGGGCCAGACCATCTGCGCGAACTGCGCGAAATCATCTACCCCAGCCTGAAACCGGAACGCACGGCCGACATGCAAACACCAGAAGGCTTTAGCCGCTTGCCAACGGAAACGGTTCGCTTCTCCATAGAACTGACCAGTGCCGAGCAGATTGCCGATCTGCTGGCCATGACACAGCATCTCTACCGCGCCAATGCCGAGGGCCGCGCGGAGGCCGCGGCGTTGACGGCCCTGTCGCTCAGCGTGGATGTACGCCTGACGTGTTTTGAACGGGGCCTGGGCTAGAAAATATCCTGGCTAGAAAATATTTTTAATACCCAGCAAGAAGAAGACAAATGGAGACAGCCCCCAGTTTCGCTTTAGCCAATGCATGACAAGTGCTTCCCGCCCATCGCCGACGCGCACGTGCGGGTTCTGATCCTCGGAAGCCTGCCCGGACAGGTTTCGCTCCAGCGGCAGCAGTACTACGCCCAGCCTCAAAATGCATTCTGGAAAATCATGGGGCGACTCTTTAGCGCAGGCCCGGAATTGCCCTACGAGGAACGCATGCAACGCCTTATCCAGAACGGGATCGCCCTGTGGGACGTCTGCGCCGCTGCGCAACGGCCGGGAAGCCTCGACGCCTCGATCGTGCATACAAGCGTGGTGCCTAATGACCTCGCCTCGTTCATTGAAACCCATCCGGGCATCGGCTTGATCTGCTTCAACGGCGGCAAAGCTGCAGATCTCTACCGCCGGTTCGTTCTGCCCGGCTTGCCGGCCACCATGCGCGCCATCCGCTACGAAACACTTCCGTCCACCAGCCCTGCCCATGCGGCCATGCCTTTTGAAGAAAAACTGACGCGCTGGGCGGCTGTACTGCAAAATTGAAAACACACTCGAGTTTTTCAAGTGGCTTGATTCATTGATGCAGCCGCGAACAAATGGGCTCTGAGCCTGAGGTTTCCCCACGAATCATGCGGCCATTGTGCGATTGATTGCGGCGCTCACCTGACTTCGCAACACGTGCCGACAAGGCCACGGGTCTTTGAGTTTTCGGAGCAGTGCAGGCGAATCGATCACGCGCTTTGCCAGCATCATCACCGACAGTTCCGCCCGATCCCGGCGACA
>JAUXVT010000049.1 GCA_030680405.1 Thiobacillus sp.
CGCGCAAGGCATCCGCCACCGCCAGCGCGGGGTAGACGTGACCGCCGGTGCCGCCAGCCATCACCATCAGGGTGCGATTCACGTGGGCCATCAGAAGGTTTTTCCCCGCATCATCTGCCGATGCTCCCAGTCGATGCGCAACAGCACCGCGATCGCCAGGCAGTTGGCGACGATGCCGCTGCCGCCGAACGACAGGAAGGGCAGCGTCAGGCCCTTGGTCGGCAGCAGGCCGACGTTCACCCCCATGTTGATGAGCGCCTGCACGCCGAGCCAGATGCCGATACCCTGCGCCACCAATGCACAGAAGTTGCGCTCCAACTGGGCCGCGCGATGGCCGATCAGGAAGGCCTTGACGATGAGCCAGGCGAACAGCGCGATCACCATCGCCACGCCGATGAAGCCGAATTCCTCGGCGATCACCGCCAGCAGGAAATCGGTATGCGCCTCGGGCAGGTAGAACAGTTTTTCGACGCTGCCGCCCAGCCCCAGGCCCAGCCATTCGCCACGACCGAAGGCGATCAGCGCATGAGACAGCTGATAGCCCTTGCCATACGGGTCGGCAAACGGATCCATGAAGCCGAGGATGCGCTGCATCCGGTATTCCGAGGTGAAGATCAGCAGCGCAAATCCGATCATCAGCACCACGATCAACCCGGCGAACACCTTCCAGTTGAGCCCGCCCAGAAACAGGATGCCCATGGCGATCGACACGATCACGACGAAGGCGCCGAAGTCCGGCTCGCGCAGCAGCAGGGCGCCAGCCAGGATCATCACCGCGGCCATCGGCAGGAAGCCCTTCTTGAAATCGTGCATGAAAGCGGCCTTGCGCGTGGTGTAGTCGGCGGCGTACAGCACGGCGAGGAACTTCATCAGCTCGGAGGGTTGCAGGTTGGCGAAGCCGAGCGGAATCCAGCGGCGGCTGCCGTTGACCTCGCGCCCGATGCCGGGGATCAGCACCACCACTAACAGCAACAGGCCGGCGAGGAAGAGGTAGGGCGCCGCCTGCTGCCACACCCGCATCGGCACCTGGAAGGCGGCGATCCCGACGCCAACGCCGAGCGCGATGAAGATACCCTGCCGCAGCAAATAGAATTCGCCGTTGTAGCCGGTGTACCTAGCCGCCTCAGCAATCGCGAGCGAGGCGGAATACACCATCACCAGACCGACCGCCAGCAGGCCGAGCGCCAGCCACAGCAGACCGAAGTCGAGCTCGGCGCTGGGTTTGGGGGCGCGCGCGGTGTAGAGCATCAGCCTGCCGCCCTTGCCGCCGCCAGCTTTTTCACGGCATCAACAAATACTTCGGCGCGATGGATGTAGTTGCGGAACATGTCGAAGCTGGCACACGCGGGGGACAGCAACACTGCATCGCCGGGCTGCGCCAGACGCTGCGCCAGTTCAACCGCTTCGGGCAAGCCGGCAACCGGATAGCTGTCCACCCCGCTGCCCGAGAGGGCGGTCGCGATCAATGGCGCGTCGCGTCCGATCAGCAGCACCGCGCGGGCGTTGGCTTCGACGGCAGCCTTGAGCGGGCTGAAATCCTGCCCCTTGCCATCGCCGCCCAGAATCACCACCGCCTTGCGCGCACCCATGCCGTACAGCGCGGCTTCGGTGGCGCCGACGTTGGTGCCCTTGGAATCGTCGTAGTAGGTCACGCCCTCGATCTCGGCGACCTTCTCCACCCGGTGCGGCAAGCCCTTGAAATGCAGCAGCCCGCGCAACAGCGCTTCCATCGGCAGGCCCAGCGCGCGAGTCAGCGCCAGCGCCGCCAGTGCGTTGGCGGCGTTATGCAGCCCGGTTACCGGCAGCGCAGACAGCGGCATCAGCATGTCGCCGCCCAGGCAGAGTTCATCCTCACACAGGCCGAGGTTTTCATCGCGCGGGCTGCGGTCCAAGCCAAAGCTGACCACCCGCCGGCCCGGCAGCGCCATCGCCAGCGTGCGCGCATCATCACGGTTCACTACCTGTATGCCGTCGCCGCTGAAAATCCGCGCCTTCGCCGCGGCGTAGGCATCCATGTCGGGGTAGCGATCCATGTGGTCTTCCGACAGGTTGAGCACGGTGGCGGCATCGGCGCTGAGGCTGGACGTTGTTTCGAGCTGGAAGCTGGAAAGTTCCAGCACCCACACCTGTGGCGCCGGCGCGATTCCCTGCTCGATCTCGTACAGCGCATCCAGCACCGGCAGGCCGATGTTGCCTGCCACGCAGGTGGTCAGCCCCGCCATCCGGCACATGTCGCCGCACATCGCGGTGACGGTGCTCTTGCCGTTGCTACCAGTGATGGCGATCACCCGCATGGGATGCTCTCGCTGTGCGTTGAGTGCACGGATGGCACGCGCGAACAGTTCGACGTCGCCCACCCTCTCGATGCCCGCCGCAACCGCACGGGCCACTGCAGGCTCGGCCAGCGGCACGCCGGGGCTGACGACCAGCAATTCCGTTGCCTGCAGCAGCACATCGTCGAAGGGGCCGGTGTAGAGCGGCACCTGCGGCAGCAGTTCGGCCAAACGTCCGGCATGCGGCGGCGCGGCGCGGCTGTCGGCCACGCTCACCCGCGCGCCGCGCGCCGCCAACCAGCGCGCGCACGACAGCCCGGTGTCGCCCAGGCCCAGCACCAGGATGGTCTTGCCGGAGAGTTGCAGGCTGTCGTAGTTCATGACAGATAAAACCTTTCACCACCGAGGCATAGAGACACAGAGAAAACCCCCTGTATGGGCAGGAGACTCATCATCCCTACGGATAAAGCGAGCCATAGCGCCTTTCTCGGTGCCTCTGTGCCTCTGTGGTTCATGCTTTTCATCTCAGTTTCAGGCTCGACAGGCCAATCAGCACCAGCATCATGCTGATGATCCAGAACCGCACCACCACCTGATTCTCTTTCCAGCCTTTCAGTTCGTAGTGGTGATGAATCGGCGCCATGCGGAACACGCGCTTGCCGGTGAGCTTGAACGAGGCGACCTGCACGATCACCGACAGGGTCTCGACCACGAACACGCCGCACATGATGAAGAGAATGATTTCCTGCCGCACGATGACGGCGACCACGCCGAGCGCCGCGCCCAGCGCCAGCGCGCCGACGTCGCCCATGAAGACTTCCGCCGGGTAGGCGTTGAACCACAGGAAGGCGAGCCCGGCACCCGCCATCGCGGCGCAGAAGATCGCCAGTTCGCCGGCGCCCGGAATGTAGGGCATGCCGAGGTATTTGGAGAACACGGCGTTGCCGGCGACGTAGGCGAAGATCGCCAGCGCCGAGGCCACCATCACGGTCGGCAGGATCGCCAGGCCGTCGAGGCCGTCGGTGAGGTTGACCGCATTGCTGGAGCCAACGATGACGAAGTAGGTGAGCGCGATGAAGGCCGCGGCCGCCAGGGGGAGCGTGGCGTGCTTGAGGAAGGGGATGATGAGCTCGGTGTGCGCAGGCAGGCTGGCGGTTTGCCACAGGTAGACCGCGACCGCCAGACCGATCACCGACTGCCAGAAATACTTCCAGCGCGAGGCTAGACCGCGCGAGTTTTTCTCGACCACCTTGCGCCAGTCGTCAACCCAGCCAATGACGCCAAAGCCGAGCAGGGTGAGCAGCGCGACCCAAACGTATTGGTTCGACAGGTCCGCCCACAGCAGCGTGGTGACAGCGACCGATACCAGGATCAGCGCGCCGCCCATGGTCGGCGTGCCGGCTTTGACCAGATGCGTTTGCGGGCCGTCGCTGCGCACCGACTGGCCGATTTTCAGTGTGGTGAGCTTGCGGATCACGGCCGGGCCGACGATAAAGGAAATCGTCAGCGCGGTGAGTGTGGCCAGCACCGCGCGCAGCGTCAGGTAATTGAAGACGTTGAAAGCGCGAATGTCCTGGCCAAGTTGTTGAAACAGCCACAAGAGCATGTCAGTGTCCTTCCATGAAGCTTTGCACCACCCGCTCCATCTGCATAAAGCGCGAGCCTTTCACCAGCACGATGGTGTCGGCAGTCAGTTCGTTTTCGAGTTCGGCGAGGAGTTCCTGGATCCGCTCGAAGTGCATCGCGCCGGCGCCGAATGCAGCGACGGTTTCTTTCGTCAACTCCCCCAGCGCAAGGAGTTTGCTCACCCCGGCGGCGCGCGCGTCCAGCCCGATTTGCGCGTGCATCGCCGCCGCATCGCTGCCCAGTTCGCCCATATCGCCCAGCACCAGCAGCTTCTTGCCGGGTTGCTGCGCCAGCACCGCCAGTGCGGCTTTCACCGAATCTGGATTGGCGTTGTAGGTGTCGTCGATGAAGGTGCTGCCGTGCAGCGCAGGCTTTCTTTGCAGACGGCCCTTGACGCCGCTGAAACCGGACAGCCCGGCAACGATGCTGCGATAGCTGACGTCGAGCGCGAATGCGGCGGCAGCGGCGGCGAGTGCGTTCATCACATTGTGCTCGCCTGGTACCTGCAGGGCGATGTCGAGGGTGGCGTTGGGGAGGGTGAGGGTGAGCGCCGAACCAAAGATGTTGGGCTGGTATTGCCCGCGCACCACCGCCGGCTGTTTGAGACCGAAGTCGATCATGCTGCGCCGCGCATTGGATTCGCGCCACAGCCAAGCGTGCGCGTCGTCGGCATTGAACACCGCGATGCCGGCGTCCGGCAGTCCGTTGAAGATTTCACCCTTGGCGCGCGCGATGGCTTCGACCGAACCGAGAAAACCGATATGCGCGGTCATCGCGTTGTTGACCACCGCCACCCCGGGCCGCGCCAGCCGCGTCAGATAGTCGATTTCGCCCGCGTGGTTCATGCCCATTTCGAGCACGGCGAACTGATGCGTCTCGCGCAAGCGCAGCAGCATCAGCGGCAGCCCAATGTCGTTGTTGAGGTTGCCTTCGGTATGGAGCACTGCAGCATTCGAAGCGGTTTCCTCCCGCAGAATGGCCGCCAGCATTTCCTTCACCGTGGTCTTGCCATTGCTGCCGGTGATGGCGACAACCGGAAGGGCAAAGCGCTGGCGCCAGGCGGTGGCCAGTCTGCCGAGCGCGAGACGAGTATCGTCGACGCGGATGGCAGCCACGATTTCGGGCGCCTGCGCGGCGTCCAGCATCACGCCGGCCGCGCCTTGCCGCAAGGCCTGTGTGGCGAAAGCGCCGCCATCGAATTTCACGCCGCGCAGTGCGATGAAGAGATCGCCCGGCTGAATGCTGCGGCTGTCGGTGGAGACGCGCAGCATCTCGGCATCCACACCATTAAACGGTACACCGAGCATGGCGGCGGCTTCGGACAAACGCATCATGGCCATCAGCTCCACGCCTCCAAGGCTTTTCGGGCAACGGCCACATCGGAGAACGGCAGCCGCTCGCCAGCGTTTTCCTGGTAGTCCTCGTGACCCTTGCCGGCGATCAGCACGACGTCGCCGTGATGCGCGCCGCCGATGGCCTCGAAAATCGCGCGCGCGCGATCCGGCTCGACGTGCGGCTTGCCGCCTGTGCCGGAGAGGATGTCGTCAATGATGTGGCGCGGGTCTTCGTTGCGCGGGTTGTCGCTGGTGATCCAGACTTCGTCGGCGCCTTCGGCCACGGCCCGCCCCATCAGCGGACGCTTGCCGCGGTCGCGGTTGCCGCCGCAGCCAAAGACGCAAATCAGGCGCCCGCCGCTGACAATTTCGCGCAGGGTGGCGAGCACCTTTTCCAGCGCATCGGGGGTGTGGGCGTAGTCCACCACCACCAGCGGGTGCGCGTCGCCACCGAGGGTCTGCATTCGCCCCGGCGGCGGCGTGATGTGCGCCAGCGCCTGGCATGCGTCGTCCAGTTTCACGTCGGAGACCAGCAGGGTGGTGAGCACCGCCAGCAGGTTGGCAGCATTGAAGCGGCCCAGCAGCGGCGCATCGATCTCGGCATTGCCCCAGTCGGTGTGCACCATAAGATGCAGCCCCGCTTGCGACAGACGCAGCTTTTCCCCCACCACGGCACCGCGATAGAAACCATAGCCGGCGACGCGCGCGGGCCGGGTCTCACTCTCCAGCCGCTGGCCGAAGGCGTCGTCGACATTGACCACCACCCAGTCCAGCCCCGGCCAGCTGAACAGCCGCGCCTTGGCGTCGGCGTAGCTGTCCATGTCGCCGTGGTAGTCGAGGTGGTCGCGCGACAGATTGGTCAGCACGGCAACGTTGAAAGACGTGCCATTGACGCGCCCCTGCGCCAGGCCGTGCGAGGACACCTCCATCGCGCACGCGGCCGCCCCCTGCTGCCGGTAATGCGCGAGACGCTGCTGCAGCTCGATGGCGTCGGGCGTGGTGTTGAGTGCGGGCGTGAGCGCGCCGGGGAAGCCGTTGCCGACGGTGCCGATGACCGCGGTTTTGCGCCCCAGCTGCGAGAAGGCCTGCGCCACCCAGTGCGCCACCGAAGTCTTGCCGTTGGTGCCGGTGACGCCAACCATGTGCAGCGCACGCGATGGCTTGCCATAGATATGCGCGGCGATCTCGCCGATGCGGGTTTTCAGTCCGAGCACCCCGGCGTTGGGAATGACGAGTGCCGGATCCCACTGATAGTGATCGGCCTCCCACAACACGCCATCGACGCGCTGCGCCACCGCCTGCGCGATGAAGTTGCGGCCATCGCGCGTCTCTCCCGGATAGGCGACGAATACTTTACCCGGCATGGCCTTGCGGCTGTCATTGACGAGCTCGGCGACGGCAATACCGAGCCGCTCCAGAATATGCGGCACGGATTCCCGGATCGCCTGGGACGCGAGCGAGGCGGAAGTAAGGCTGGCACCGGCTTTAGCCACCGCGCCCCCCCTCCACGCGCGCCAGCACAGGTGGCGTGCTCTGCGTCATCCGCGTCGCGGTTTCCGGCGCATCGGGCGGCAGCGCGAGCTGACGCAAGCTGGCGGCCATCACCTGGGCGAACACCGGGCCGGCGACGCTGCCGCCGTAGTACACGCCGTCGGACGGCTCGTCGATCACCACCCCGATGATGAGACGCGGGTTGGACGCCGGGGCCATGCCGACAAAGGAAGACAGATAGCGGTCGGCTGCGTAGCGGCCATTAACCAGCTTGTGCGCGGTGCCGGTTTTTCCTGCCACGCGATAACCCGGCACCCGGGTGCGCAGGCCAGTCCCGCCTTCCTGCGTCACCGCCTCCATCATGGCGCGCACTTCGCGCGCCACGCTCGGGGAGAATACTCGCTCGCCGACAATTTCCTGCGGCTCGCGCTTGAGAAACGACAAGGGCATCACTTCGCCGTCATTGGCGAAGGCCATGTAGGCGCGGGTCAGCTGCAACAGGCTGACCGACAGGCCATAGCCATACGCCATGGTGGCGTGCTCGACCGGCTTCCAGGTGCTGGCATCGCGCAGCCGCCCGGCGGTCTCGCCAGGGAAGCCCGACCCCGGCAACTGGCCGAAACCGGAACGGTGCAACACCTCCCAGTATTGCTGAGGGGTCAGCGACATGGCCAGCTTCACCGCGCCGACGTTGCTCGATTTCTGGATGATTTCGCTCACCGTCAACTGGGGATGCGGGTGGGTGTCGCGCACCAGCTTGGTTCCGACACGCCAGGTTTCCGGCGTGTCGATGACACTGTCAGGATGGAACAGGCCGCGCTCCAGCACCGCCGCCGCAACGAAGGGCTTGATGGTGGAACCCGGCTCGAAGGTGTCGATCACCGCGCGATTGCGCATCGGTCCCGGCTGGTAATTGTGGCGGTTGTTGGGGTTGAAGATCGGTTGGTTGGCCAGCGCGAGAATCTCGCCGGTCTTGGCGTCAAGCACCACCACGCTGCCGCCCTTGGCCTTGTGAGTGGCAATCGCCGCCGCGAGTTCGCGGTGTGCCAGATATTGAATCTTGAGGTCGAGCGCCAGCGCCAGATTGCCGCCCATCTGCGCGGTTTTGATCGGCGCCAGATCGCGGATGGTATTGCCGCGGCGATCGCGCAGGATCTGGCGCTCGCCCTCACGTCCGACCAGCCAGTCCTGATAGGCACGCTCGACGCCTTCCTGGCCGAGATCATCCACATTGGTGAAACCCACCACGTGCGCAGCCACTTCGCCCGCCGGGTAATAGCGGCGGAATTCGCGCCGCAGATGCAGGCCCGGCACCCCCATGGCGGCGATCTTGACCGCCTGCTCCGGCGTGACGGGGCGCCGCACGCTGAATTCGCCGCGCGTTTTGCGTGTTAGTTTTTTCGTCAGTTCGGGCGGCGAAATGCCCAGCACCTCGGCCAGATGCGCGTACTGCGCAGTCGTCAACTTGAGTTCGACCGGACGCGCCCACAAGGACTCAACCGGCGTGCTGATCGCCAGCAGCCGACCATGACGGTCGGACACCTGGCCGCGATGCGTGGGGAGGGTGAGGTTGCGGTTGGCCACCGCATCGCCCTTGCCCTGCAGATAATCGGTGTTGAGCCCCTGCAGATAGAACGCCCGTCCGGCCACCACTGTCAGCCCGGCGAGCAGCAGACTGCCCACGGCCGCCATGCGCCAGGGGGCAAGATTAAGCTTGAGCAGTTTGCGCGAGTGGTAATTCATGGCGCATCCACCAGCGTTTCAACGTGAACCCGGTCTTGCGGCGGCGCCACCAGGCCGAGCCGGCTACGCGCGAGCGCATCGACCCGCGCCAAGTTGGCCCAGGTGCTCTGCTCCAGCTGCAATTGCCCCCACTGCTCGTCCAACACACGCGCCTGCTTTTTCAAACGTTCCAGTTCCACAAAATACGTACGCGAACGGTGCTGCGCCTGGATCACGGCCAGCGCACATGCCACCAGCAGCAGCGCAAGGATGATGTTGAGACGGCTCATGTCGCCTCGCCCATCCGTTCGGCCACCCGCAACACGGCACTGCGCGCACGCGGGTTGGCTGCCACTTCGGCGTCTGTCGCGCGTTGGGCGCGCCCCACCAGTTTCAGCCGCCCCGGTTTCAGCATGGCGGCCGGAATCGGCAGGCGGCGAGGCGCCTGCTCGCCCAGCGCCTCGTCACGCATGAAGCGCTTGACGATACGGTCTTCCAGCGAATGAAAACTAATGACCGCGAGTCGCCCACCGGGTTGCAGCTTGTCCACGCATTGCGGCAGCACGGCACTCAGCTCTTCCAGTTCGCGGTTGAGATAAATCCGTATAGCCTGGAAGCTGCGGGTCGCCGGGTGTTGCCCCGGTTCGCGCCGCTTGACCGCGGCGGCGATGAGGCTCGCCAGCTGCCCGGTGCTGCGGATGGTTTCTTCCTGGCGTGCCGCAACAATCGCGCGCGCAATCGATTTAGCAAACCGCTCTTCCCCATAGGTGCGGATGACTTCACTGATTTCCCCCTCTGCCGCCGTCGCCAGCCAGTCTGCCGCCGACATCCCGCTTCCCGGATCCATGCGCATGTCGAGCGGCGCATCGAAGCGGAAGCTGAATCCACGCGTCGCGTCATCGAGCTGAGGCGACGACACCCCGATATCCAGCAAAATTCCATCCACCCGCGCCACGCCCATTTCGTCGAGCACCGCGCCCAGGCGCGAAAACGCGCTTTGCACCAACGTCAGCCGCGCATCCTGCAGGGCCGCACCGGCACGAATGGCATCGGGGTCGCGGTCCAGTGCGATCAGACGTCCGGCTGGCCCCAGTTGCGCCAGAATCAGCCGGCTATGGCCGCCGCGTCCGAACGTGGCGTCGACATACACGCCATCGGGCTTGATTACCAGCGCCGCCACCGCCTCCTGTGCCAGCACCGGCACATGGGCGGTTTCCATCACAACGTAAAGCCTTCCAGTTCGGGCGGCAGCGCATCGTCACTGAACGTCAGCGCCTGCGACACCTGCGCCTCCCAGCGCGCCTCGTTCCACAACTCCACCTTGCTGCCCTGCCCCACCATCACCACGTTTTTATCCAGCTCGGCGAACTTGCGCAGCATTGGCGGCAGCAACACACGACCAGCGCTATCCATGTCCATGTCATGCGCATAACCAACGAGTAATTGTTTGAGGCTGCGGGTACGGGGATTGAAGTCGGACAGGCCGTTGAGTTTTTTCTCGATCGGCTCCCACTCGGGTAGTGGGTAGAGCAGCAGGCACTGGCTGGGGTCGGCGGTGATCACCACGCGCCCGCCGCCATTCACCAGAAGGGCGTCGCGGTAGCGTGCCGGCACCACAAGCCGGTTCTTGCTATCCAGACTGACTGTTGCGACCCCCCGAAACATGCTCCCCCCTTATATTAAATTTGGCTGTGTTTGGATGGGCGCATTCTCCCACAACTTCCCACCAATCACCACTTGCACCCACTATAGGGGATAGTTTTGGGGGGGTCAAGCCAGCAGACGCAAAAAAACCCCTACGCCTCAAGGACTTAGGGGTGGTTTTGGGTTGTGGATAAGTTTCTGGAAAAACCGGAGCTTAGCGGCTAATTCTGATTATGTTTTTAGATAAAAATGCTAAGTATTTGAATTACATGAAAAGTGGAAAAGTCGGTCGATAAGCCGGGTTCTGTCGTGGACAACCATTCCTCTAGGCCGGTCATTGCTGCCCGGCTCCAGCCACCTACCCGCAGACTCGGCGAGCCGCGTCATCGTCTGCCTATTTGGTGTTGCTCCGGATGGAGGTTACCGCGTTTCACCGTAACTTAATACGCTCGTCTCTGTGGCCCTATTCCTCGCCTCGCGGCGTCTGGCCGTTAGCCAGCATCCTGCTCTATGGAGCCCGGACTTTCCTCTCCCACTTGCGTGGCAGCGGTTGTCTGACCAACTTTCCCGCTTGAATTATAAAGCCTTACCTTGACTAAAGCAGCTGATTTGCTAATCAAAGGTATATGGGTCAGATGACGACCCCCACCAGGAGACCGATCATGAGAAGACGTCTGTACTTCATGGTGCCGGATGTTGGCAGCGCCCGGCAAATTCGTAATGAGCTCTTGCTCGCCCGCGTCGAGGACGGTCACATTCACGTCATGGCCAAGGAAGGCATGCCGCTGACGGGTCTGCATGAAGCCTCGATCCTGCAGAAAAGCGATTTCGTCCACGGCGCCGAAACCGGGCTGGCGGTGGGTGGCGGCATCGGCATCATTGCCGGGCTGGTGGCCGTGTTTTTTCCGCCTGCCGGCGTGGATCTGCAACTGGTCACCATTCTGCTCACCGCGCTGATCGGCGCCGCGTTTGGCGCCTGGGTCGCCAGCATGGTCGCCAGCTCGATTCCCAACTCGCGGCTGAAAAGCTTCGAGTCGGCCATCGCTGCCGGGCACATCCTGATGATGATCGATGTGCCGTCTGGACGGGTCGATGAGATCAAGAAGCTCATCGCCGCGTACCACCCCGAGGCGATGAGCTCGGGGACCGAACCGACCATTCCGGCCTTCCCCTAAAGGACTCCGATCCACTACGCGCTGAAGCGCGTGTGGAATCGTATGCCCTGAACCGCGTGGCCTCCTCACTCAACCGGGCGTGATGCCCGGTTTTTTTATGCGACGACGCGCCAGTGGATGGTTTCGCCCGCGCGCAGCGGCACCAGGGATGTCTCGCCCAGCTTGAGGCTGGCCGGCACCGTCCAGCTTTCACGCCTGAGCGTGATGGTGTCGGCGTGGCGCGGCAGGCCATAGAAAGCGGCGCCATAAAAGCTGGCGAAGGCCTCCAGCTTGCCCAGCGCGCCGGCGTCTTCAAAGGCTTCGGCATACAGCTCGATCGCGGCGTGGGCGGAATAGATGCCGGCACAGCCACAGGCGGTTTCCTTGGCGCCCACCGCATGCGGCGCGGAATCGGTGCCGAGAAAAAATTTGGGATTGCCGGAGATGGCCGCGGCAATCAGCGCCTGCCGGTGTGTCTCCCGCTTCAGCACCGGCAGACAGTAGAGGTGCGGGCGGATGCCGCCTTTGAACATGGCGTTGCGGTTGTATAGCAGATGATGCACGGTGATGGTGGCGGCGACGTTGGCCGGCGCTGCCGTCACGAATTCGGCGGCCTGGCGTGTGGTGATATGCTCCAGCACGATTTTCAGCTTGGGGAAATCGCGCAGCAGCCCCGTCAGATGGCGCTCGATGAATACCGCCTCGCGGTCGAACACATCGACATCGGGATCGACCACTTCGCCGTGCAGCAGCAGCGGCATCCCGACTTCCTCCATCGCCGCGATCGCCTTGTAGGCCTTGGTCAGTTCGGTGACGCCGGAATCGGAATTCGTCGTGGCGCCGGCCGGGTAATACTTCACCGCGTGCACAAAGCCGCTTGTGCGCGCGCGGCGGATTTCATCGGGCTGCATGTTGTCGGTGAGATAAAGCGTCATCAACGGCTCGAACGCCGTGCCACTTGCTGCCGCAAGCAGACGCTTGCGATACGCCGCCGCGTCCGCCACGTTCACCACCGGCGGCATGAGATTGGGCATGGCGATGGCGCGGCCGAACACCCGCGCGGTGTCGGGCAGCACGCTCTGCATGGCGGCGCCATCGCGAAAGTGGATGTGCCAGTCGTCGGGGCGGGCAATCGTGAGGGTGTCGGTCACTGGTCGGCCTGCGGTTTTAATGCCAGGGTCATTTTATAGAGTTCGGCCTTGCTGCGCCCGGTGATCTGCGACGCGAGCTTGGCGGCCAGGGTGGGCGGCAACGCGCCCAGCAACACATCGAGCACGCGCATCGCCTCGCTATCGACCATGGCTGCTGCCGCCGCCGGCGGATGCACGATGACGACGAATTCGCCGCGCACATGGTTGGGGTCGGCAGCCAGCCAGGCCAGCGCGTCACGCAGCGGCAGGGTGACGATGGTCTCGAATCGCTTGGTCAGTTCGCGCGCCAGCGTCACCGATCGCGAACTGTCCAGCACCGCCGCCATGTCGGCCAGCGTTTCTTCGATGCGGTGTGGCGCCTCGTAAAACACCAGCGCCACCGGCAGCGCCGCGAGCGTTTGCAGTTGCGCGCGGCGCGCGCCGGATCTGGGAGGCAAAAATCCATGAAACAGCCATTGCCCGAACTCCACCCCGGCGGCCGACAGCGCCGCGGTTACCGCCGAGACGCCCGGAACCGGCACCACCATCAGTCCCGCCGCGCGCACCGCCGCCACCAGCCGCGCGCCGGGATCGGACACCGCCGGCGTGCCCGCATCCGACACATAGGCCACCGCCTCGCCCGCGACAATCCACGCGATCACCCTGTCGGCCGCTTCGCGTTCGTTGTGCTCGCGGATGGACACCAGCGGCTTTCTGATATCGAAATGCGCGAGCAGCTGCCCCGACACCCGGGTGTCTTCCGCCGCCACGCGATCCACGCGTTTCAGCGTATCGATTGCCCTTAATGTGATGTCGCCGAGGTTGCCGATGGGCGTGGCGACGACGTAAAGCGCGGGCGGCAGAGGGGTATGATGGGCTGTTTCGTTCATGTGCCGCCATTGTCTCAGATGTTGAAATCCCTGCTCGGACAATCCGCCGAAGCGCGTGCCGAAGCGTTCCTGCAAACGCATGGCCTGAAGCTGCTGGCGCGCAACTGGCGCTGCCGCTTCGGCGAGATCGATCTTGTCATGCAGGACGGGCCCACCCGGGTATTCGTTGAAGTGCGGCTGCGTAGCCGCAGCGATTTCGGCGGTGCCGCCGCCAGCGTGACGCCGGCCAAACAGAAGAAGCTGCTGGCCGCCGCGCGCCAGTATCTGAGCACGCTGAAAACGCTGCCACCCTGCCGCTTCGACGTGGTGGCGCTATCAGGCGACATGCCGCCCGACTGGATCAAAAACGCGTTTGACGATGTAGGATAATTTTTTATATGCCCTTACTCGACAGAATATCCGGCCACTTTCAGGCCTCGGCGCAGACCCAGCTGAATGCTGCCCCAGCGCTTGCCCCGGCGATTGAACAGGCCGCGCGCCACATGGTGCATTGCCTCACGCAGGGCGGAAAAATCCTCGCCTGCGGCAACGGCGGCTCGGCGGCGGATGCGCAGCATTTCGCTTCCAAGATGATCAACCGCTTCGAGCAGGAGCGCCCCGGCCTGGCAGCGATTTCGCTGACCGCCGACACGTCCACCCTGACCTCGATCGCCAACGATCTCGCTTACGAACAGGTGTTTGCGCGTCAGGTGAAGGCACTGGGCCAGCCGGGCGACATCCTGCTGGCGATTTCCACCAGCGGCAATTCGCCCAATGTGCTGCAGGCGGTGGCCGCCGCCCACACGCGCAACATGCCGGTGATCGCGCTGACCGGACGCAGCGGCGGTGGCCTGGCGGAACGAATGCAGGAAGACGACGTCTTCCTGTGCGTGCCCGCCGAATCCACGGCGCGCATTCAGGAAGTCCATCTGCTGATCATCCATTGCCTGTGCGATGCGGTGGACAGCGTTTTATTAGGAGTCGAGGAATGAACAAACTGATCCAAATCGCGCTGGTGGGTGTGGCGCTGTCGCAATTGCACGGATGCGCCGCGGTCGTCGTGGGCGGTGCTGCCACGAGTACGGCGGTTGCGCTCGACCGCCGCACTGCCGGCGTATTTGTCGGCGACGAGG
Organism: Thiobacillus sp.; assembly: GCA_030680405.1. GTDB lineage: Bacteria > Pseudomonadota > Gammaproteobacteria > Burkholderiales > Thiobacillaceae > Thiobacillus. Next base: position 14,377 of record JAUXVT010000049.1, read on the forward strand.
AAATCGAATTGCGCGCGATAAACCGCCTGGGCGAAGCCCTTCCGGAAAAAACCGGCAAAATCTCCGTGACCAGCTACAACCGCCAGGTGCTGCTGACCGGCCAGGTCCCGGACGAGCCCACCCGCACACGCGCCACCGCCATCGTCAAGGGTGTTCCCGACGTGCGTACGGTGTTCAACGAACTCAGCATCTCGGGCGTCACCTCGTTCACCTCCCGGGCCAACGACACCACCATTACCGGCAACGTCAAGGCCCGCCTGCTGCGCGACGAACGCGTGCCCGGCACCAAGATCAAGGTGGTGACCGAAACCGGCGTGGTCTACCTGATGGGGCTGGTGACGCAGGCCGAAGCCGACGTCGCCACCGAGATCGCGCGCACCACGTCGGGCGTGGCCAAGGTCGTCACCCTGTTCGAGTACATCAACTGATGCCGCAGCCCGCCCTCGAACGCACCCGCTCATGATCGGCCATCCATGATCTATCGCGACCTGCGCGACTTCATCGCTCAACTCGAAACCATGGGCGAGCTCAAGCGCATCGCCGTCGAAGTCGATCCCAAACTCGAAATGACCGAAATCGCCGACCGCGTGCTGCGTGCCGGCGGGCCGGCGCTGCTGTTCGAACACCCCAAAGGCAGCCATATGCCGGTGCTGGCGAATCTGTTCGGCACGGTCAGGCGCGTGGCGCTGGGGATGGGCGAAGACGACCCGGCGCGGCTGCGCGAAGTCGGCAAACTGCTGGCCTATCTGAAAGAACCCGAACCGCCGAAAGGCCTGCGTGATGCCTGGGACAAGTGGCCGGTGCTGAAGCAGGTGTTGAACATGGCGCCGAAGGAAGTCCGCAGCGCGCCGTGCCAGGAAGTGGTGTGGGAGGGCGCCGACGTTGATCTCGGCCGCCTGCCGATCCAGCACTGCTGGCCCGGCGACGTGGCGCCGCTCATCACCTGGGGGCTGACTGTCACGCGCGGCCCGCACAAACAGCGCCAAAACCTCGGCATCTATCGCCAGCAGCTAATCGCGCCGAACAAGCTCATCATGCGCTGGCTGGCGCATCGCGGCGGCGCGCTGGATTTTCGCGAGCATCATCTGGCGCATCCGGGCGAGCCGTTTCCGCTTGCGGTGGCGCTCGGCGCCGACCCGGCGACCATCCTCGGCGCGGTCACCCCGGTGCCGGATTCGCTGTCGGAATACCAGTTTGCCGGGCTGTTACGCGGCGCCAAGACCGAAGTGGTGAAATGCCTCGGCAATGACCTGCAGGTTCCCGCGTCGGCAGAGATCGTTCTCGAAGGCGTGATCCATCCTGGTGAAACTGCACTCGAAGGACCTTACGGCGACCACACCGGCTACTACAACGAGCAGGAAACCTTCCCGGTGTTCACCGTCGAGCGCATGACGATGCGGCGCGACCCGATCTATCACAGCACCTACACCGGCAAGCCGCCGGACGAACCGGCGATCCTCGGTATGGCGCTGAACGAAGTGTTCGTGCCGCTCTTGCAGAAGCAGTTTCCCGAGATCACCGACTTCTACCTGCCGCCCGAGGGCTGCTCCTATCGCATGGCGGTGGTGAGCATGAAGAAAGCCTACCCCGGCCACGCCAAGCGCGTGATGTTCGGGGTGTGGAGTTTCCTGCGCCAGTTCATGTACACCAAGTTCATTCTGGTCACCGACGACGACGTCAACGTGCGCAACTGGAAGGAAGTGATCTGGGCGCTCACTACCCGCGTCGACCCGGCGCGGGATACTTTATTGGTTGAGAACACGCCGATCGATTACCTCGACTTCGCCAGCCCCGTCTCCGGACTCGGCAGCAAAATGGGCATTGACGCCACCAACAAGTGGCCGGGCGAAACCACCCGCGAATGGGGCACGCCGATCATGATGGATGCGGCAGTGAAGGCGCGGGTCGACGCGCTGTGGAAAGATCTGAATCTGTAGGCATGACAACCCGGGACATTTTCCTCGGCCGCCAGCCCATTCTCGACCGCGACCAGCGCATTGTTGCGTACGAGCTGTTGTTTCGTACCGCCAACACGTCCAGCGTGACCGTCACCGACGACATGCAGGCGACCGCCAGCGTCATCCATCACGCGTTCAGCGAGATGGGCGTGCAGACCGTGCTCGGCAAACAACTGGGCTTCATCAACGTCAGTGCCGACATGCTGCTGTCCGACATGGTGGAATTGCTGCCCAGGTCGCAGGTGGTGCTGGAGCTGCTCGAAACCATCATCGTCACCGAGGCCGTGGTCGAACGTTGCCGCGCGCTCAAACAACAGGGCTTTATGCTGGCGCTGGACGACTTCGTTTTCGACGACAGCTACCGCCCGCTGCTGGCGCTGGTCGACATCGTCAAAGTGGATTTATTGCTGCACAACAGCGAGGAACTCCAATCGGCGGTCAGCCAGCTGAAGCAATGGCCGGTGAAGCTGCTGGCCGAAAAAGTGGACAGCGCCGAACAGGCCGCCTATTGCCAGTTACTCGGCTTCGATCTGTTCCAGGGCTATTACTTTGCGCGTCCCTCGGTGCTCTCCGCCAAGCGCGCCGATCCGGGCCAGCTGGCGCTCATCCGGCTGTTGGGGCTGGTGATGAAGGATGCCGACACACAGCAGATCGAGCAGATTTTCAAGCAGCATCCCAATCTGACCTACAACCTGATGCGGCTGGTGAACTCGGTGGCCAGCGGCGTCAGGTGCAGCATTGCCTCGGTCCCGCAGGCCCTCATGGTATTGGGCCGCAAGCAATTGCAGCGCTGGCTGCAGCTGTTGTTGTTCACCCTGCAGGCCGGCGCGCCTTATCCAAGCCCGCTGCTGTTGCTGGCTGCCACACGCGGCAAAATGATGGAGCTGCTGGCCGAGAAACAACAGCCCAGCGTCGAATACCGTGGCGCCGATTACTGCGACGAGGCGTTCATGGCCGGAATCCTGTCCCTGATCGACAGCCTCATCGACAAGCCGCTGGCCGACATCGTCAGCGAACTGAACCTGGGCGATCGCCTTGCAGCAGCCCTGCTGCGCCGGGAAGGCGAATTGGGCAGGCTGCTCCAGCTGGTCGAAAGCGTCGAACACCCCGACCTGAGCTACACGCTTTCCTTGCTGGTGCAATGCGAAGCCCTGTCATTGTCGGACCTGACTGCGGCCGAGATCAACGCGATGTCCTGGGCCAACCAGGTTGCCGAAGCGACGGCATGAGCACTCTCCGAACCCCGCATGCAGGGCCGCAACCATGACAGACAAACCCCAGGGCAGGCGTACCTGCCTCTACAATCCCTCACAACTCGATGCCATCGTCACTGACATGGCCCGCCAGGCAGCAGGCCTGCTGACCGGACGCACGCAGGTTGCGATTGTCGGCATCCTGCGGCGCGGCGCGCCCCTGGCCGACCGGCTGCATGCGCGCCTGACCGAGGCCTACGGCCTCACCCGCTGCGTGCGGCTGGACCTGCAGATCAAACGTTATGCGGACGACCTCACCCTGCTCTATCCCGAAACCCGGCTGACGGAGAATCCGACCCACGCCAGCCTCGACCTCGCAGGCCACACGGTGCTGGTGGTGGATGACGTGATGTATCGCGGGCATTCCATGCTACGCGCAGTGGAATATCTGGCGTGCAGGCAGCCGGCCGAGATTCGCACCGTGGTGCTGGTGGACCGCGGCGCGGCGAAACTGCCGGTGCGCACCGACATCGTCGGCGTCCGCCTCGATGTGGCGCCCTCGGACGTCATCGAATGCAATGTCCCGCCCTATGAGGACAGCTTCAGGATCGACCTTCTGCAGCCCAAATAACCCTGGCTCAGGTTCCGGAAAATCCGTGTTATTTTCTAGCGTGTGGAACGTGTCGCCACCCCAAACCTTCAAGGAGAGATCATGAATAAATCGATGTTGACAGGCGTGATAGCAGGGGCCGTTGCCGTAACCGCGATTGGCGGCGTGGCGGGCTACAAGGCGCTCAATCCGGAGCCGGAATTTGCCGAGGTGCTGGCCGTCAAGCCGGTGACCGAAACCACGAAAACGCCCAAAAAGGTGTGCGACGACGTGGTCATCAACGAACAGGCGCCAGTCAAGGATCCCAACCGGGTCGCCGGGACCGCGATCGGTGCGGTGGCAGGCGGCCTGCTCGGCAACCAGGTGGGCGGTGGGAGCGGACGCACCCTGGCCACCATCGCCGGCGCTGCGGCCGGCGGCTACGCCGGAAACCAGGTGCAGAAGAACATGCAGGAAAAGAACACCGTCAGCCGTACCGAGAGGCGCTGCAAGACCGTTTACGAATCGCACACCCAAACCATCGGCTACGACGTGCGCTACCGCATGGGCAAGGAAGAAGGCCAGGTGCGCATGGACCATCAACCCGGTCCGCGCATCCCGGTGAAGGATGGACAGCTGCAACTGGACGTGCCTGCCGCGTCCTGAGCGCGTCAGGCCTCGCCGTTATCGCGTTTGGGAGGCCATGCAGATAGCGTCGCCTCCCAGTCTGCCGGCGGCGGCGCCTGCCCCAGCCGCATGATGCGTCCGACTTCATTTTCGTACCAGCCATACTCCTGCTTATTGGGCTCGGCCTCATAACCCCACCAGGTGCCGTCGGCATCCTGCGCCAGCCACGCCGTCCAGTCGGGCAGCTTATCGAACGTCATCGTCGTCCCCGCACTGGCGGCAACCGAGGATGCTGAAATAGCGCAGATACAGCCCCAGCGCACCCGGCAGCAGCGCCAGCTGCACCCATTCTGTTGCCGTATCCGACCACTGCCGGGCCTGCCAGGCTTCCACCGCCACCGGCAGCGCCTGGAACAGCGCCAGCAACACCAGAAACAGCCCCATCACACGGCAACCGGGGCTCATCGCGGCGCCGCCCCTCCGGCCTGCCCTAAAGGGCTCCGATCCACTACGGGCTGAAGCCCGTGTGGAGTCGTATGCACCCACTCCAGCAGCGCGCGCTGTGCCGCCTCGCTGCGGCGCGCATTGGGATGATTGACCAGCATGACGAAACTGACGCGCTGACCATTCACCGTGTACACATAGCCGGCCAGTGCGCTGACGTCGCGCAGGGTGCCGGTTTTCAGGTGTGCATTGCCGGTGAGCGGGCTGCCGTTGAAGCGGTGCTTCAGCGTGCCGTCGATGGCGACGATCGGCAATGCCGACTGGAACTCCGCGAACAGCGGGCTGTGGTATGCGGCACGTAGCAATTGGGTCAGCGCGTCCGCGCTGATGCGCTCGATGCGCGACAGTCCCGCGCCGTTTTCCAGTACCAGCTTGCGGGTAGAGATGCCTCGCTGCGTCAGCACGTCGCGCACCGCACGCGCGCCTTTTTCGGGCGTCGCTGGTGCACCATATCTTTCCGCGCCCAGCGTCAGAAACAGGTTGCGCGTCATCAGGTTGTTGGAATATTTATTGAGACGGGTGAGGGCTTCGGTCAGCGGCTCCGAGGCGAATTTCAACAACGGTTCGGTCTGCGGCGCCATGCCCGGCACGGTCGTGCCGGTCAGCGTGCCGCCCGATTCGGCCCACAGCCCGCGAAAAATAAAATCGAACGTGGCCGCCGGCTCAAACAGGCTGAGCGACCACGCCTGTTCGCCGCAGCCGCGCGCATAGCGCCCGGTCACCACCAGCTCCAGGCGCTCGGGGTCGGGGAGGGCCGGCGTGAGCGCATCCTTCCAGCCATTGCATTCCGCACCGTCCACCAGCACCAGGCGCGAAGTCAGCGTCACGCCCGGCAGCGCGATGTCCGGCACGATCAGCACCTGATCCGCGCCGGGCTTCAGACGCAGCGTCATCGCGCTGAAGTTGGCCACCAATGCGCCCGGCGCGGCGTTGTATGGGGCAAACGGCTCACCATCGAACGCACCAGGGTCGATCGGCGGCAGATCGAAATGGCTGAGATCGAGCACCAGATCGCCGCGAATGTGGCGCACCCCGCGTGCCCGCAACTCACGCTGCAACAGCCACATCCGCTCCAGCGTCAGGGTGGGGTCGCCATGGCCCTTGATGACGAGGTCGCCGTTCAGCACGCCGTCCGCTATCGTGCCGTCTGCCCAGACATCGGTCGTCCATGTATAGCCGGGGCCAAGTTGGTTTAATGCCGCAAAGCTGGTGACCAGCTTCATCACCGAGGCCGGATTCAGCGCCGCCTCGGCGTTATGGCTGAGCACAGGCGCCGCCGCGTCCAGCGGCTGCACCACCACGGCCACGCGGCCGAGCGGAATGCCGGCCTGATTCAGCGCTTCGGTAAAGACAGCGGGAAACCCGGCTCCGCGGGCGGAAACGACAAGACCTGCAAGCAGCAGGCCGGCGAGAAAACGGGAAGCGATTCGGGCAGACGGCATCATGCCATTATGCCGAATTCCGGTGCAGGGTTTGTCGCAGCCGTCAGAGAGACTGCCTGATGGCGAGCACGGCCTGATTGCGCAGCGATTTGAGCAGCGAAAGCTCTTTCTCTGGAATCGTGATGTCGCCGGGCTGCTGCCGGTCGGCGTAGATCAAACCGATCGGCTTGCCTTTCACGATGATTGGGAACAGCACGAAGGTGCGCGCCGATACATTCTGCCGGTACCACGGCGGGATCCGCGTCGCGATTTTCGGATCGTCGATGTCGGTGATGAGGATGTCAGCATTGTTCTGCAGTGCGACGAGGAACACATCCGGCTGCGCCGCCAGGGAAAAATCAAAGGCCTTGATCAGGCTTTGTACGCCATCACCGAAACCGAATTTGCCACACATCGTGTTGTGGCGGCCATCCTTGATACACAACACCACATGCGCGAAACCCATGCCGGTATATATCGCTTCCAGGATCATGCGCAGGATATCGTTGATTGAAACGGTGTCGTCGATCAGCGAATTGCCGACGTCCTGCAGCCCCGAGGTCAGGATGGACTGGGTCTTCTCGCTGGTGCGCTGCTGTGACGTGCTGGCGTCCTCGTCCGGATTCGTCTCGAGTATTGGTGCGTGTTCGTGCAGCACGCTGGCATCCAGCACCGTCCTGGCATCATGCGCCTCGCCCTGCGGCGTGTCTTTGCCTGCTTCTGGCGCGGGCGCCGCGCCCGGCGCTGTAGCCATCCCCGCCCATTTCGACGCCTGTTGCGCGAAGGCGCTCTGTTTCAGGTTCACATTCACCGCCAGGGCGAACTGGGCGATGTCCTGAATCGACTTTTCCATCAGCCCGGTGAGCTGCTTCTCCGTCAACGCCAGGCTGTCGCCGAAGCGCGTCGTAAGTTTGGCCAGCGCCTTGCTGCGGTCCGCATCCGGCGTGCTGAGGATGATCTCGCACAACTCGTTGGAAAATGCCGCAAGCGCCCGCAACCTGTCCGTATTGTTTGTGCTTTTTCTGACTTTATCGCCAGGAAGCACTTTCATGGACTGAACCAGCTGGTCCGGAAAACCCCAGCTTCGGGCAATGCCCATCCCCAGATTCTCGAACGACAGCCCCAGCACCTTGATCGAGGCCCTGGCATCGCTCAACCCTTCCACCTCAACACGCTGCCGGATCGCCGCGCTTTCTTCGGGGAAATAAAACATGGCCAGCATGCGCCCAAGGTTATGCAGCATGGCGCCGATAAAGGCCTCCTCCACATCCTTCACCTGCGCCTTGCCCGCCATCTCGTGCGCCAGCATGCCGGCGTACAGCACCTTGACGAATTCCTCCTTCAACTGCTGCGCGTGCGCCTTGTTTTCCAGATTGTCGAACAGGATCAGGCTGAGGGCGATCGACCGCACAGCGTCGAACCCAAGGATCACCACCGCGCGCGAAATGGTGCTGATCGAACCGCCGCCGACCTGGTTGTAGAACGCGACATTGACCAGCTTCAGCAGCTTGTTGGTCAGCGCAAAGTCTCTGAGGATGGTGTTGGAAAGCTCGTTGACCCCCTCCCGGTCGGAAGAGGCAATGCGGTTGATGTCGCCGATGGCCTCGGACAAGGCGGGAAAATCGCTCTCGGTCTGCATGCGCCGCAGCAGGGTTTCCAGCGCGCCTGGCCTGGCTTCGCCCGCTGGCCCAGCCAGCGCGTGTTCGTCACATTTCATCATTTTTGGTACACATCATTCTTCCGCTCTTCGGTACAACAGGGCCGGAGCCTTCATTCACTCCGTCCAGCGTAATGCCGGCGCGCATACATGCTTAGCCCAGATCCCGCACATACCAGTCCATTGCCTCGGCCAGGCCTCCGCCGATGCGATGCGTGGGCTCGTATCCCAGGCGCGTGCGGGCCTTGGTAATGTCGGCGAGCGAATGGCGCACATCGCCGGCACGGAAGTCGCGGTAGACGGGCTTGAAGTCGGCCAGATGGGAACACTTCGGCGCCAACAATGAACGAATGGCTTCGAACAGCTGGTTGAGCGTGGTGCGCTCGCCGACGGCGACGTTGTAGACCTGGTTGGCCACCTCGGGGTGCTGGCTGGTGGCGGCGAGCAGGTTGGCCTGGATGACGTTGTCGATGTAGCAGAAGTCGCGGCTGGTTTCGCCGTCGCCGTTGATGTACACCGGCTCGTTGTGGATCATGCTCGACACCCACTTCGGCACCACGGCAGCGTAAGCGCCGTTGGGGTCCTGGCGGCGGCCGAAGATGTTGAAGTACCTGAGGCCGATCGATTCCATGCCGTAGCAGCGGCCAAACACATCGGCATACAGCTCGTTCACCAGCTTGGTCACCGCGTAGGGCGACAGCGGCTTGCCGATGACGTCCTCCACCTTGGGCAGGCCGGGATGATCGCCGTAGGTCGAGCTTGACGCGGCGTAGACGAAGCGCTTGACCCTGGCGTCGCGCGCGGCGACCAGCATGTTGAGAAAGCCGGTGTTGTTGGCGGCGTGGGTGGACAGCGGGTCTTCGATCGAGCGCGGCACCGAGCCGAGCGCGGCCTGATGCAAAACATAATCGACCCCTTTGCATACCGCGTGGCAGGTGATGAGGTCGCGGATGTCGCCGAGCTTGAAGCTGAAACGCGCCCAGCGTTCGGGGCCGACGCTGGCCTGCACTTGCGCGAGATTTTTTTCGTGGCCGGTGGCGAAGTTGTCGAGCCCGACGACGCGCTGGTCGAGCAGCAACAGGGCTTCGACCAGATTGCAGCCAATGAAGCCGGCGGCGCCGGTGACGAGCCAGGTTTTGGGCTCGGCCTGGAGCTGCGTTTTCAGGGCATCGAACGCGGTCATTACAGCCTCCAGAGCGCGAAGCCGGCAGCTTCCACTGCAGCCGGATCGTAGGCCGATTTGACGTCGGTGAAGGCGCCGCCTTTTTTCAGCTTGGCGGTGAGTTCGCTAAAGGACTTTTCCAGATACGCGCTGTGCGATACGGCGGCGATGAGCGCATCGCATTCCGGCAGATCGTCCCACGCGGCGAGGCTGATGCCGTATTCATGCTCGGCTTCTTTCGCTTCGCCCAGCGGATCGTGCACATGGACGTCGCAGCCGAAGGATTGCAGTTCGCGGATGACGTCGACCACCTTGGAGTTGCGCAGATCGGGGCAGTTTTCCTTGAAGGTGAGGCCCAGCACGTTGACCTTGGCGCCTTTCACCTGCACACCGTTGGCGATCATGTTTTTCACCGTTTCCTGCGCCACGTAGGCCCCCATGCCGTCGTTGATGCGGCGGCCGGCGAGGATGACCTGCGGATGGTAGCCGAGCATATCGGCCTTGTGGGTGAGGTAGTAGGGATCGACGCCGATGCAGTGGCCGCCGACCAGACCGGGGCGAAAGGGCAGGAAGTTCCACTTGGTGCCGGCGGCTTTCAGCACCTCAAGCGTGTCGATGCCGAGGCGGTGGAAGATCAGCGAGAGTTCGTTCATCAGTGCAATGTTGAGGTCGCGCTGGGTGTTTTCGATCACCTTGGCGGCTTCGGCCACCTTGATCGAACTGGCGCGATGCACGCCGGCGGTAATCACGCTGCCATACAGTTCAGCCACTTTGTCCAGGGTGGCGGCGTCATCGCCCGACACCACTTTCACGATCTTGGTAATCGTGCGCTCCTTGTCGCCTGGGTTGACGCGCTCGGGCGAGTAGCCGACGTGGAAGTCCTGCATCCATTTCATGCCGGAGTTCTTCTCCAGAATCGGGATGCAGACCTCTTCGGTGGCGCCGGGGTAGACTGTGGATTCATACACCACAGTCGCCCCCTTCTTCATGTATTTGCCGACCGTGGTGGACGAGCCAACCAGCGGCGAGAAATCCGGGATGTGCGCCGCGTCGACCGGGGTGGGCACGGCGACGATGATGAAGTCGGCTTTCGCTAGATCGGCGGGGTCGCTGGTGACCGTCAGCTGTGTCGCGGCCTTGAGGTTCTCCGCTGAAACCTCGCCGGTAGGGTCGCAGAATCGACGGTAATGCTCGATTTTTTCAACCGAGAGGTCATAGCCGATGGTGGTCATTATCTTGCCGAATTCCACCGCCAACGGCAGGCCCACGTAGCCCAGCCCTACAACCGCAACAACGCTCATACCTGGATTCCCCTATGAATAAAAAGTCTTTGCTGCCGCCCGGATTGTATCGAATTTGCATGACGCTTCCCGATCATGTCCGGCGACTGGCCGCTTCATGGGTCAGCAAGCGGCGTACCCGTTGGGCGCTGCGAAAGGGTCGCAGCGCAGCAGCGGGGCACCCACCGGCGTACTCCTTGCGGGCGGTCTTGGCGCTGCTGGCGCTGGTGATGAGCTTTCCTGCGCTGGCCGACGTCGCCGACACGCTGCAATCCGTGAAGCCGGGCGTGGTTGGCGTCGGGGTATTCAACCCCACCGGCAGCCCGCGTGCCAACCTGCAGGGCACCGGCTTTGCCGTGCTGGACGGCACCTACATCGTGTCGTGCGCCCACATTTTCGCCAAGCCACTGAACAGCGAGAAAAATGAAACCCACGCCGTCTTCATCGGGCGCGACCGCCAGATGGCGGTGCGCCCCGCCAAGCTGATCGCCACCGACCGCGCGCGCGACCTGGCCTTGCTAAAAATCGAGGGCGACCCGCTGCCCGCGCTGAAACTGGGCGACTCAAGCCGCGTGCGCGAAGGCTCGCAGCTGTATTTCACCGGCTATCCGATCGGCTCGGTGCTGGGGCTCAATCCGTCCACCCACCGCGCCGGGCTCGCCGCCATCATTCCCATTTTTACGCCGCTCGCCAGCGCCTCGCAGCTCACCGTGCGCACGCTGAAGCAGGCGAAAGATGCCTATGAGGTGTTCGGTCTCGACGCCATCGCTTACCCCGGAAACAGCGGCAGCCCGGTGTGGCACCCCGACACCGGCGAGGTGCTGGGGGTGGTCAATTCGGTGTATGTGAAAGGCGCGAAGGAAGCCGCGCTCTCCGCGCCGAGCGGAATCAGCTACGCCATCCCGGTAAAATACGTGCACCAGCTGCTGGAGCAGGCGCTGACGAAAGCACCTTAGTGCCTACATGCCTTCGGTCAGGCTGACCCCGAAACCGAACGACTGCTGGCTGTGGTTATAGTCAACCAGCGACTCGCCATAGCCGTTGAAGTACTGCACATAGCCCTTCAGCCGCCCATACAGTGGAAAGCTCCAGTTGAGTTTCACTGCACCGCGGTTGTCCATGGACCTGAAGTTGTTGCGCAGCAAAAGCGAATACGCGTTGCGGCCCTTGCGGTAAACCGCCAGCAGATCACCGTGCCCCAGATAATCCTCGATGTCGGGGTTGTCGTCTTCATCGCGTTCCGGAATTCGGTACCAAGGGCGGATCAGCAGCGCCAGATTGCCGCGCTCGAATCCGAACTGCGCATAAACCCGGTTCCAGCTGCGCGACAGCTCTTCGCTGCGGCCATTCGACTGGTGCACCATCCCCAGGTTGAGGAAACGGCCGCGAAAACCGGCAATCTCGTAATTCGTGCGGTAAGCCAGGATCGCTTCCGGTTCGTAGTTGGTCTCGCGAAACGGTGAGGAAATGGTGTCGTTGTAGGCCTGCCAGAACGAGGTGATGGTGTAGCCGAACCACAGGTCGGCGTTGTCGTAACCGAACACGCCTTCCATCCCCTTGATCTTGAAGCTCAGCTGCAATTCGGCCTCGACGGGGTCGAGCCCCAGATCGGGCCGGGTCAACGACTCCCGGAATGGGGTGTTGTTGGGCGAATTGCTGTATTTGATTGGCAGGAAATAATTCGGGTGGTGCGGCCTAAACAGAAAAGCGCCCTGCTTGGCTTGGTCATCGAGCTCCCAGTGGCGCGACAGCGTTGACAGCAGCCCGGAATCCGGCTGCGTGGCTTGCGCCACGACAGGTGACGGGGCAGGCTGCGAAGCGCTCTCGGCAGCGGCAGCCGGGACAGGCTCGGCCTCGGGCTGCGCACGTCCCGACACGCGGTCGTAGCACGCCAGGCGATCGACATCTGCCGGGATCGAACTGCAGCCTTCCCAGTCGGCAATCGAGGCAGCCTGCGCATGATTCAGCAGGCCAGCGCCCAACAGGGCCAACAGAATGCGTCCGGGCGAATAGTATTTTCCAGCCATTTTTTGCCTTCTAGTCCAGGATAACGCTGTGGCCGGGCGTCGGGGCCATCGCGTCCCAGCCGAACCGCGTCCGCAGGTCGGCGGCGAACCCGGTCGCCACCGCTTCCTCGCCGTGCACCACGAACACCTGACGCGGCCTGCTGCGGAAGTGCCCGAGCCAGGCGAGCAGCGCCGTGCGGTCGGCGTGCGCCGACAGGCCGCCCAGGGTGTAGAGGTCGGCGCGCACCGGAATGTCGTCACCCAGCAGGCGCACGCGTTTGGCGCCGTCGACCAGGCGGCGGCCGAAGGTGCCGGCAGCCTGAAAGCCGGTGATGAGGATGGTCGATTCGCGGCGCGGCAGGTTGGCGCGCAGGTGGAACTTGATGCGCCCCGCCTCGCACATGCCGCTGGCCGAGATAATGACGGCGCCCCCCGTGATGCGGTCGAGCGCCTTCGATTCCTCCACGTCCTCGACGAAGTCAAGCTTGCGAAAATGCGCGGCGCCGCCGTGTCGACCCATCAGTTCATGGGTTTCGGCATCCAGCAGCGCCATGTGTTTGAAGGTGATTTCAGTGGCGGCGGTGGCCATCGGAGAATCGACGAATACGGAAAGCATGGGGATGCGCGCCTGGCGGGTCAGGTCGGCCAGCAGGTAGAGAATGTCCTGGGTGCGGCCCACCGCAAAGGCGGGAATGATGACGTTGCCGCCCTTTTTTTCCAGGGTATCGTTGATCGCCTCCACCAGTTCGTCCTGCGTCGCTTCCATGCTCTTGTGGTCGCGGTTGCCGTAGGTCGATTCGACCACCAGGTAGTCGGCGTCGTGGATGTGCGTGGGGTCGCGCAGCAACGGCCGCGCGGGCTGGCCGAGGTCGCCGGAAAAAACGATCTTGCGGCGACGCGGGCCTTCGCCCACCCACACCTCGACGATCGCCGAGCCCAGAATGTGGCCAGCATCGCGGAAGGTGCAGCGCACCTGGGGGTGCGGCGCGATTTCCAGATCATAATCGACCGGATTCAACTGCTTCAACGAGGCCTGCGCCTGCGCCACGGTGTACAGCGGCGCCGTGTCGCGCGGCGGCAGTCCGCGCGCGGCATCGCGTTTGGCCATACTCTGGCGGAAGCGGTTGAGGGTTGCGTATTCGGCTTCCTTTTCCTGGATGTGCGCCGAATCCGGCAGCATCACGGCGAGCAGGTCGCAGGTGGCGCGAGTGGTGTGCACCGTGCCCCTGAAGCCGAGCGCAACCAGACGCGGCAGCAGGCCGGAGTGGTCGATGTGGGCATGGGTGAGGATGACGAAATCGATCGTGCGCGGATCGAACACAAAGGCGCGGCGGTTTTTCTCGCGCGTCTCGCGCCCGCCCTGGAACAGGCCGCAATCGACCAGAAAACGTACGCCGTCCGCCTCCAGCAGATAGCTGGAGCCGGTCACTTCGCGCGCCGCGCCGAGAAAAGTCAGTTTCATAGGGATCGTCCTTCGCCTGTTTCTTCGTAGGTCTTGCCGTCGCGGATATGGTAAATGCGTTTGAAGGTGGGAATGATCTTTTCGTCGTGAGTGACGACGATGATCGCGGTGCGGAATTCCTGCGCCAGGCGGTTGAGGATATTCACCACGGTGAGCGCGCGCTCGCTGTCGAGCGGCGCGGTCGGTTCGTCGGCGAGGATGATCGGCGGCTTGTTGGCGAGCGCGCGCGCAATCGCCACGCGCTGCTGCTCGCCGCCGGACAGTTCGGCAATGCGCGCCTGCGCGCGGTGCTGCACGTCGAGCGCGGTGAGCATCTCCAGCGCGGTCGCGCGCGCCGCGGCATTGGGCACGCCGGCCAGCATCGGCAACAGCGCGACGTTGTCGGTGGCGTCGAGAAACGGGATCAGATAGGGCGCCTGGAACACGAAACCGATACGGTCGCGGCGCAGCGCGCGCAGATCGCCGGTCTTCCAGCCGTTGTCGAAAATCACCGCGCCGCCGAGGGTGAACTTGCCGGCGGTCGGCTCGATCACCGCGCCCAGGCATTTCAGCAGCGTGGTCTTGCCGGAGCCGGACGGGCCGATCAGCCCCACCACCTCACCGGGATAGACGGTCATGTCGACGCCCTTCAGCGCATCGACCGCGGCGCCGCCGCTGCCGTAGCGCTTGGTGATGCCTTCGATGAGGATCGCCGGCTGCTCAGCCACCGATCGCCTCCGCCGGGTCGATCCGGAGCGCGGCGCGGATCGCCAGCACCGAAGCCAGCGCGCACACCACCAGGGTCAGCACGAAGGCACGCGCGGCGTCGCCGGTTTCGAGCAGGACGTATTTTGGGAAGGCCGGCGCCCACAGGGTGGCGGCGAACTTGCCGACGAAAAAGCCGATCACCCCGAGCCCCAGCGCCTCCTGCATGATCATCGCGGCAATGGTGCGGTTCTTGGTGCCGATGAGTTTCAGCACCGCGATTTCCTTGATCTTGCCGAGCGTCATCGTATAGATGATGAAGGCGACGATGGCCGCGCTCACCACCGCGAGGATCATCAGGAACAGGCCGATCTGCTTGGCGGCGGTGGCGATCAGCTTGGCCACCAGGATCTCTTCCATGTCGTTGCTGGTGTAGGCGGTGAAACGCTGCCAGCGCGCAATCGTGTCGGCCACTGCATGCGCATCCATACCCGGCTGCAGCCGCAGCAGCACGGCATTGACCTTGTGGCTGGAGGTCTGGATCGCCTGCACCGCGTCGAGCACGCCAGGCTGGCCGGGCCGGTTGACCGCCGGGTTGGCGGCGAGCCGCTTGCGGTCCTCGACGATGGCGTCGTTGTCCTTGAGGAACTGCGCTTCCTGCGCATCCTTCAGCGGGATGAACAGCATCGGGTCGCCGCCGGACGACACCATGCGCCGGGTCAGCCCGACCACGGTGTAATCGTTGCGGCGGATGCGCACTACGTCGCCCACTCGAAACCCAGTCCTGGCGTCGGCCACCGCCTCGTAATGCGCGCGAGCGATGGGGCGGCCCGCCACCAGAAACGCCGGCCCGCCCGGCTTGCCCGCCTCGTAGCCCGCCACCATCACGCGCTGCGATTTGCCCCGATGCGACACCTGCATGGTGAGGTAGGCGACGTTGCCGGCCTGCGCCACGCCCTCCAGCCCCAGCAAGGCGCGGTAGAGATCGTCCGGCACGCTCGACGGTTCGGCGAACGGGCCGAGGGTGTTCTGCTGCACCACCCAGACGTCGGCGTCAACCGCACGCAGCAGCACCTTGGCGTCGTCGACCATGCCGCGGTACACCCCGGCCATGGTCAGCGTCACCCCGATCAGCAGGCCCAGCCCCAGCCCGGTCAGAAGGTAGCTTTTGAGGTGATGGGCGATGTCGCGGCGGGCTAAGTTAATCATGACCGTGCGGTTCGCTCATCGCGGCGTCAGCCGCTGTTCGCGCACCCGCACGCCGTCGTCGAGCTGTTTCGCGCTGTAGACGATGACGCTGTCGCCGGCTTGCAGCCCCGAGACGATCTGCACGTGCTCCACGGTCTGCACCCCGGGCTGCACCGGCTGGAAGCGCGTAAGGCCTTGCTCGATCTGCCACACACCGATCCTGCCGTTGTGTTGCGCGAGTGCGGCGCGCGGCATCGTCAGCACATCGCGCGCGCCGGGCAGCTGGATCGCAACTTCCGCCAGCTCGCCCAGGTACAGCTGTGCGGGCGCGGGATCGAAGGCCACGTTGATGATGCGTTCCTCAGTCAGCGCATCGCTCTGCAGGTCGACCCGCACCACTTTTCCGGGCAGGGCCGTGCCCGGTGCCGAGCGCAGCACGATATCCGCCGCTTGCCCCACCACAACGCCCTGCGCACGCGCTTGGTCGACGCGGGCGCGCACCCACAGCCGCGCCGGATCGACCAGCCGCAGTACCGCCTGCCCGGCGACCACGGTGGTGCCGGGCTCGGCTTCGCGTGCGGTCACCACGCCGTCGATTGGGCTCTGCAACTTAAGGCTGTTGCGCAATTGACCGATGCCTTGCAATTCGGCATCGGCGCGGCCGATCTCGCGCTGCGCCCCGACGGCATTGGCGCGCGCCGCGGTCAGTGCCGCCGTTGCGGCCGACGCTTCGTGACGGCGGCTGTCGGCCATTTCCTTGGCGACGAAGTTCTGCCGGTAAAGCACCTGGTAACGCTCGCTGTTGGCCTGCGCCATCCGCGCGCGGCTGTCCGCCTCGGCCACCTGAGCCTGCGCCGCCAGCGCCGCCTGTCGGGCGCGCGCCGCGGCGCTGGACGCTGCCTCGGTACGCTGGCGCAGATCCACCGGGTCGATTTCGGCCAGCAGTTGTCCAGCCTGCACCAGGTCGCCCTGATCAACCAGAACCTGCAGCACCCGACCCGCCTGGATCGGCCCCACGGTATAAGCGTGCTGCGCCTCCACCGTGCCGATGCCGTACACATCAGGTCGCAGATCGGCACGCGTGACCGTGGCGGTCTCCACCCCCACCGGCGCCAGCGGTCCGCGCGTGGCAAGCAGCCAGACGAAGGCGGCGATGAAGCCCACCGCGCCCGCGGTCAGGAGCAGGCTGCGCTTGCTGATTTTTAAGGCATCGCCGAGTTTCATGGCAGATCAGTGCATGGTGTTGAGCGCAGGCGTCTGGATCTGATAGGTGGCGTGGCAAGCCACGCACTTCTGCAGCGTGGCCGAAAGCTGGTTGAGGCTGTAGCTCACGTCTTTCATGCTGTCGGCATCCAGCGCGATCTGGTCAAAATCGCGATGCACCGAAAACCCTTGCTGGCGGAATTCCATCGGCAGCTTGGCGCGCAGCTCGGGCGGCACCTCATGCACCATTTTCTGCCCCATGCCGCGCGCGGCTTCCGCGACTGCCGGCATGTCCTGCTTGCCGAAGGCGCCGGTCATTTTCTGCACGCCGGCCAGAAACATCCGCATCTCTTCGAGGATCATGGCGCGCTCGCCCGGGGTCAGTTCCAGCACGGCGCGGCCGTCGTGGCCAGGTGCGTGAGCGTGGGCATCCTGCGCAAGGGCTGCCGTCATGTTCAGGCTCAGTACGGCGGCAAGTAAGGCGTGGCAAATTTTCATGGTGTGGCTCCTTGGGAGATGGGTGGGCGAATGGCTTGCAGAAAAACCGGGAAGGTGCGTGCGGCTTCCGCCGCGAGGGTGCGCTGGCCGCGCAGGATGGAGGTTTGCAGCACCAGCCCTTGAATCATGCCGATGTAGAGGGTGGCGGCGGCATGGGTGTCGAGGTCGGCGCGCGCCAGGCCCTGCGCCTGCGCGTCTTTCAGCAGGCCGGCGATTTTCGCCTCGTAGCCCAGCATGATTTCGGTCACCAACTGGCGCAGCACGGCGCTGCGGCCGTGCAGGTGCTCGGACATCAGCACGCGCGGAATCGCCGGGTGGCCGGCGATGAAGTCGATGTGGGCGAAAAACATGCGCTGCAGCGCGTCCAGCGGGTCATGCCCTTGCGCCGCGGCGCGGCCCAGCACGGTCATCAGGCGGTCGCGCACCCACTGCATCACCGCCATCCAGATCGCGTCCTTGCTCGGGAAGTGGCGGAACACCGCGCCCTGCGTCACCCCCATCGCCTGCGCCATGTCCTGCGTGGTGACATCGTCGACGCCCTGTTTGGCGGCAAGCTCCAGCGTCACGCGGATGATTTCCTCGCGCCGCTCGTCGGCTCCCAGCCGCTTGCGTGGCGGTTCGTCGGACATGGCTTGGCCCTGATTAGATAGTGATTGATTACTACCTTAACCGGGCAACGGCCAGGCGTCAACCTCAACGCCCTGTTCAGGCAGGTTCAGATTTCCGGATTATCGAGACAGACCAGCACCGCATCCGCCAACCCGCGCATGTCGTCGGCGCTCGTCACATAGGGCGGCATGGCATACACCGTGTTGCCGATCGGACGGATGAACACGCCTTGCGCCAGCATCGCCTGGTGGAAGCGGGAAACGAAACCGGGGCTGGCGTCCGCCACGTCGAACGCCCAGATCATGCCGCGCGAGCGGAAATGATGCACCCGGGTGTGCGCGGCCACTTCCGACAGAATCCTTGTGAATTCGATGGCCCTGACCCGATTGGCGGCAATCACGTTGTCGTGCTCAAAGATGTCCAGCACCGCCAGCGCCGCCCGGCAGGCGAGTGGGTTGCCGGTGTAGGAATGCGAATGCAGGAAGCCGCGCGCGGTGGCGGTGCCGTAAAACGCGGCATAGATGTCATCGGTCGTCAGCACGGCCGACAGCGCCAAGTAGCCGCCGGTGATGCCCTTGGACAGGCAGATGAAATCGGGGCGGACTGGGTTAAAGTCCGATCCCGCAAGGGGGAGCGGGGGCGCCTGTTCGCAGGCGAACATCGTCCCGGTTCGACCAAAGCCGACGGCGATTTCGTCGGCGATCAGATGCACCCCATATCGGTTACACAATTCACGCACGCGGGTCAGATACGCCGGGTGATACATCGCCATGCCCGCCGCACCCTGCACCAGCGGCTCGACGATGAAAGCAGCAATGGTGGCGGCGTGCTCGGCGAGATGGGCTTCCAGCGCGTCGGCGCAGCGCAGCGCATAGGCCTTGGCCGATTCCCCCGGCTCGGCGAGCCGCGCATCCGGAGTGGGTACTTGCACCGTGTGCCGCAGCAAAGGCGCGTAGGTGGACTTGAACAAGGGAATATCGGTCACCGACAGCGCACCGACAGTTTCACCGTGATAGCCGTTTTTCAGGCTGATGAATCCGTTTTTCTCTGGCCGGCCTGAATTGCGCCAGAAGTGGGCGCTCATTTTCAGCGCGATTTCGGTGGCCGAGGCGCCATCGGAACCGTAAAACGCATGACCCAGCCCGGTCAGCTTTGCCAGCCGTTCCGACAGTTCCACCACCGGGGCGTGGGTGGCGCCGGCCAGCATCACGTGCTCGATTTTGCCGAGCTGGTCGGTGATCGCCGCATTGATACGCGGGTTGCAGTGGCCGAACAGATTGACCCACCAGCTTGAAATCGCGTCGAGATAGCGCCGACCGTCGGTGTCGATCAGCCACGCCCCCTCGCCGCGAGCAATCGCCAGCGGCGGGGCGGCTTCCAGCTGCTTCATCTGGGTGCAGGGGTGCCAGACGGCGGCACGGGTACGACTTAAAAGATCATCCATGGGCTTGAAATTGTCACAGTACGCCCCTACTATTAGCACTCAATGGCGGCGAGTGCTAACAACATCTTCGCCGCTTTCTTATTTTCGGGCAGCCCAGGCTGCCAGTTATCAACGCTACCGCAATGGAGACTTTGCAATGAAAATCCGTCCTCTGCACGACCGAGTGATTGTCAAACGCATGGAAGAAGAGCGCAAGACCGCTTCCGGCATCGTGATCCCCGACACCGCGACCGAAAAACCTGACCAGGGCGAAATCGTCGCCGTCGGCGCAGGCAAAAAAGACGACCAGGGCAAACTGATTCCGCTCGACGTCAAAGTCGGCGACCGCGTGCTGTTCGGCAAGTACGCCGGCCAGACCGTCAAGGTCGAAGGCGACGAACTGCTGGTGATGCGCGAAGAAGACATCATGGGCGTGGTTGAGCAGTAATCGCTTCACAGTAAGCAAGCGCTCACAACACGATCCCAACCGAATTCAAATCTAGGAGTAAAACATGGCTGCAAAAGACGTACGTTTTGGCGATTCCGCCCGTCACCGCATGGTGGCTGGCGTCAACATTCTGGCTGACGCCGTCAAGGTGACCCTCGGCCCGAAAGGCCGCAACGTGGTGCTCGACCGTCCCTACGGCGCACCCACCGTGACCAAGGACGGCGTGTCGGTCGCCAAGGAAATCGAGCTGAAGGACAAGCTGGAGAACATGGGCGCGCAGATGGTGAAGGAAGTCGCCTCCAAGACCTCCGACATCGCCGGTGACGGCACCACCACTGCGACCGTGCTGGCGCAGTCCATCGTCAACGAAGGCATGAAATACGTGGCCGCCGGGATGAACCCGATGGACCTGAAGCGCGGCATCGACAAGGCCGTGATCGCCATCACCGCCGAACTGAAGAAAATTTCCGTGCCCTGCACCAGCAGCAAGGAAATCGCCCAGGTCGGTTCCATTTCCGCCAACTCCGATGCCTCGATCGGCGACATCATCGCCGCCGCCATGGACAAGGTCGGCAAGGAAGGCGTCATCACGGTTGAAGACAGCTCGGGTCTGGAAAACGAGCTCGACGTGGTCGAAGGCATGCAGTTCGACCGCGGCTACCTGTCGCCCTACTTCATCAACAACCCCGACAAGCAGATGGCGATCATGGAAGATCCCTTCATCCTGCTGTTCGACAAGAAAATCTCTAACATCCGCGACCTGCTGCCCGTGCTGGAACAGGTGGCCAAGGCCGGCAAGCCGCTGATGATCGTCGCTGAAGACGTCGACGGCGAAGCGCTCGCCACCCTGGTGGTGAACAACATCCGCGGCATCCTCAAGACCTGCGCCGTCAAAGCCCCGGGCTTCGGCGACCGCCGCAAGGCGATGCTGGAAGACATGGCCATCCTCACCGGCGGCACCGTGATCGCCGAAGAAGTCGGTTTGAGCCTGGAAAAAGCGCAGCTGACCGATCTGGGACGCGCCAAGCGCATCGAGATCGGCAAGGAAAACACCACCATCATCGACGGCGCCGGTGATGCCAACGCGATCAAGGGCCGCATCGCCCAGATCAACAAGCAGATCGACGAAGTCACCTCCGACTACGACAAAGAGAAACTGCAAGAGCGTAAAGCCAAGCTGGCTGGTGGCGTGGCCATCATCAAAGTGGGCGCGGCGACCGAAGTCGAAATGAACGAGAAGAAGGCCCGCGTCGAAGACGCGCTGCACGCCACCCGTGCCGCCGTTGAAGAAGGCATCGTCCCCGGCGGCGGCGTCGCGCTGCTGCGCGCCAAGGCCGCTGCAGCTGCGGTGAAGGGCGACAACCACGACCAGGACGCCGGCGTGAAGATCGTGCTGCGCGCCATCGAAGAACCGCTGCGTCAGATCGTCAAGAACTGTGGCGAAGAACCCTCCGTCGTTGTCAACAAGGTGCTGGAAGGCAAGGGCAATTTTGGCTACAACGCCGGCACCGGCGAATACGGCGACATGGTGACGATGGGCGTGCTCGACCCGACCAAGGTTACCCGCATTGCCCTGCAGAACGCTGCGTCGATCGCCGGCTTGATGCTGACCACCGACTGCATGGTCTCCGACCTGCCGGAAGACAAGCAGGCTGGCCCGATGGGTGGCGGCATGGGCGATATGGGCGGCATGGGCGGCATGGGCGGCATGATGTAAAGCTCAGCTGTTCAGGCAGTCCCAAGGCCCCGCTTCGGCGGGGCTTTTTTATGCGCGCTTCCGCTATCATCAGACCTGAATTCCGAGGAGGTTTTGTCATGCAATGCGCCACCCGTGAACCCACTCGCCCCGACCGACCGCGCCATACACCGAAGGGCCCCGAGGGGATCGCATGATTGCCTCGCTCCCGCTCGCCAACAGCCTGCACCGCGCAACCATTGAAGCGCTGCGGCGGCAGGCGCCGTTTTCGGCGATGACGGAAGACGCGCTTTTATGGCTGGTGCAGCGCCTGTCGGTGGCCTATTTCGCACGCGACGCGGTGCTGCTTGAACCAGCCGACACACCACCCGATGCGCTGTTCATCATCAAGCAGGGCACCGTGGCAGGCGCCACCGCCGAAGGTCACACGGTGCTGCAGCTGGCGACGGGCGAAACGTTTCCGCTGGGTGCGCTACTGGCCGGACGCGGCGCGGCCAACCGCTACGTCGCAGCAACGGATACCTTCTGCTACCTGCTGGCGGCCGCCGATTTCCATGCGCTGCTGGCGAAGAGCACCGAGTTCAATGATTTCTGCACGCGCCGCATCGCCAGCCTGCTGGAAGATTCGCAGCGTGCGGTACAGTCGGAATACGCGCTGGCACTCGACGACGAAAGCCGCTTTGCGCGCCCGCTCGCCAGCCTGATCCGGCGCACGCCCCTGAGCGTGCTGCCCGATACCCCGCTCGCCGACGCCCTGGCGGCGATGGAGGCCGCGCGGGTGGGGTCGGTGGTGGTCACCGACGAAGCCGGGCAACCGCTCGGCATTCTCACCCTGAAGGATGTGCTGGCACGCGTGACGCTGGCCGGCGTGCCGCTCGCCACCCCGATTGCCCAGGTGATGACGCCGGATCCGGCGACCCTCTCGGCCGATGCGCCGATGGCGGATGCGCTGGTGCTGATGGCGCGCCAGGGCATCCATCACATCCCGCTGGTCAGAGAGGGGCGGCTGGCCGGGGTGGTGTCGGAAAAGGACGTGTTCGCCCTGCGCCGCCTGTCGGTGGAAGGCATCACCTCAACCATTGCACGCAGCGAAGACCCCGGCCGCCTGCCCGCGCTGGCACACGATATCGGCGATCTGGTGCACAGCCTGCTGGCGCAGGGGATGGATGCGGAAAACCTCACCACGATCATTTCCAGCCTGAATGACCGCCTCACCGAGCGCATCATCGCGCTGGAATGCGAGGCCGATGATGCGTTGATCGGGCTGCGCTGGTGCTGGCTGGCGCTTGGCTCGGAAGGCCGCATGGAACAGACGCTCGCCACCGACCAGGACAACGCACTGATTTTTGCCGCTGCGGACGACAGCCAGCGTGACGCGCTGCTGGCCTTTGCGCTGCGTGTGAACCATCAGCTCGGTGCCTGCGGGTTTCCGCTGTGCAAGGGCGGCATCATGGCGAGCAATCCGCAGTGGTGCCTGTCGGCGGCCGACTGGCAGCAGCAGTTCACACAATGGATCGATCACGGCAGTCCCGAAGCCCTGCTCAACGCCAGCATCTTTTTCGACTTTCGCCCGCTCGCCGGCGATGCCGCGCTGGCGCTCGACCTGCGCGCCTGGCTCAACCGCGCCGCGCAAAAGAATCCGCGCTTCCTGCACCAGATGGCGGGCAACGCCCTGCGCAATCGCCCGCCGTTGGGCGTGGTGCGCGACTTCGTGCTGTCCGACAGCGATGCCCACCCGCACACGCTCGACCTCAAGCTCAATGGCGCCACGCCCTTTGTCGACGCGGTGCGAATTTTTGCGCTGGCGACCGGCAGCCCGCAGACCAACACCGCCAAGCGGCTGCGGGCGGCAGCGCACGCGCTGCATATTCCCGATACCGAGTTGGCCGACTGGAACCGCGCGTTCCACTTTCTGCAGCTATTGCGGCTGCGCCACCAGCACGGGCAGCAGCGCGCCGGCATCGCACCCGACAATTATCTCGATCCCGACACGCTGAATCCGCTCGACCGCCGCATCCTGAAAGAAGCGCTGCGCCAGGCGCGCAAGGTGCAGGCGCGGCTGGCGATGGATTACGGGCTGTGATCTGGCCGTTTGCAAAACGCACGCTGCCCGCCCTGGACGCCGCCAGCAGCGCGCGGCGCACAGCGCTGGCCCGGCAGAAGGTCGACCTCAGGCAGCCGCTTGCCGACATGCGCTGGTGCGTGGTCGATGTGGAAACCGGCGGGCTGGACGCGCAGCGCGATCCGCTGCTGGCGATCGGCGCGGTGGCGATCGAGCACCAGCGCATCGCACTCGATGCCAGTCTGGAAGTCGGGCTCACGCAGGCGCAATCGACCGCTGCCGCCAACATCCTGATCCACGGCATCAGCGGCAGCGAACAGCGCGCCGGCCAGGCGCCGCACGAAGCGCTGCTCAGCTGGCTGGAATTCACCCGGGGCGCGCCCCTGGTCGCTTTTCACGCGGCATTCGACCAGACGGTTTTAGAGCGCGCAGTGCGCGAGCAACTGGGCCTGTCAATCGCCGCACCGTGGTTCGACGCGGCGGTGGTCGCTCCGCTGCTGTTCCCCGACGCGGCTCCGCACTGCCGTCACCTCGACGACTGGCTGGCGCATTTCGGCATCGCCGTGTACGCGCGCCACGGCGCGCTGGCCGACGCCTATGCCACGGCTGAACTGTGGCTGGTCCTGCTGCAGTCGGCGCAACGCGAAAACCTCACCACCGCGCAGCAACTGCGCGGACTGTTGCGCGCCCGGCGCTGGTTATCAGTACATTAGCGCCTACTAATCTGTTAGTAGGCTGCGAAACAACTCCTTAAACTCCGCGCACGCGCAACATCAATCAATAAAGCGCGTTCCCCACTCACGCTCACGGAGGAATTGCCATGCAGTTGTCGGAGAGACATCAGGAGTACTGGCGCAAGAATCTGCGGATCACCGCGATCCTGCTCGCCATCTGGTTCGTGGCGACTTTTGTCGTCATCTATTTCGCCCCCCAGCTCAATCAAATCGTCATCATGGGCTTCCCCTTCGCCTTCTACATGGGCGCTCAGGGATCTCTGATCATCTATGTTCTGATCATCTGGTTCTACGCCCGGCGCATGAACCAGCTGGACCTGGAATACGGCGTACACGAGGGGGAGGAATAACATGACCGCACTCACACAGAGCCAGTTCTTCCAGCAGCTCAAGAAGTACTACACCTTCTACACCGGCGGCTTCATCGCCTTCGTCATCGTGCTCGCGATACTGGAGCAGATGGGCCTTTCCCCCAGATGGATCGGCTATATCTTCCTCGCCGCCACCATCTCGCTGTATGCCGGCATCGGTGTCATGTCGAGAACCGCCGACGTGTCGGAGTACTACGTCGCCGGCCGGCGCGTGCCCGCCCTGTTCAACGGCATGGCGACCGGCGCCGACTGGATGTCGGCGGCGTCCTTTATCGGCATGGCAGGCACCCTGTATCTGTCAGGGTTTGACGGCCTCGCCTTCGTGATGGGTTGGACCGGCGGCTACGTGCTGGTGGCGCTGTTCCTCGCGCCCTATCTGCGCAAGTTCGGCCAGTTCACCATCCCCGACTTCCTCGGTAGCCGCTACGGCGGCAACCTGCCGCGCACCATCGGCGTTGTCGCCGCCATCATCTGCTCCTTCACCTACGTGATTGCGCAGATCTACGGCGTCGGCATCATCACCGCCCGCCTCACCGGCCTGGAATTCCAGATCGGCGTGTTCGTCGGTCTGGCCGGCATCCTGGTGTGCTCCTTCCTCGGCGGCATGCGCGCAGTGACCTGGACCCAGGTGGCGCAGTACATCGTCCTGATCATCGCCTACATGATTCCGGTGGTCTGGCTGTCGGTGGTTCACACCGGCAATCCGGTCCCGCAGATCGCCTACGGTCAGGTGCTGCAGAAGGTGACGCTAAAGGAAAACGAGCTCAACAACCCCGCCACTGCACTGGGTGCGGCCGAAGCCTCCGCGCGCGCGGCGTTCAAGGCACAGCAGGCGTCGTTCGAAGCCAGGATCGCGGCGCTGGACGAAGCCGTGGCCGCCGGCAATGGTGCCGCCCTCCTCGAAGCCCAGCGCACGGAAGCCGGTAGTCCCGCCGACTTCCCGGCCACCCCCGACGCACTCAAGGCGCAGTGGCAGAAATCGGCCGACGGCGCCAAGGCCAAGACCGGTCCGGTCGCCGCGCATGCCACCCCGTTTGCCGGCAAGGGCGCGGAGAAGAAGCTGCTGAAGGACAACCCCGACGCCAGCGCAGCGGAAATTGCCGCCGCGCAAGCCGAGGATCAGCAGGCTTCCAACGACAAACGCCGCAACTTCATCGCCCTGGTGCTGTGCTTGATGGTCGGCACCGCCTCGCTGCCACACATCCTGATGCGCTACTACACCACGCCATCCGTGCGGGAGGCGCGCAAGTCGGTGTTCTGGTCGCTGCTGTTCATCTTCCTGCTGTACTTCACCGCGCCCGCGCTGGCGGTGCTGGTCAAGTTCGAGGTCTACAACAACCTGGTCGGCTTGCCGTTCTCTTCGCTGCCGGCGTGGGTGGAGAACTGGCAGGCGGTGGATGCGACCCTGATGAAGATTGTCGACATCAACCTGGACGGCATCGTGCAACTCGCCGAGATCACCATCGGCGGCGACCTCATCGTGCTGGCGACGCCGGAGATCGCCGGCCTGCCCTACGTGATCTCAGGGATGGTGGCGGCGGGCGGTCTGGCTGCTGCGCTGTCGACCGCCGACGGCCTGCTGCTGACCATCGCCAACGCGCTGTCGCACGACGTCTACTACAAGATGATCGACCCGAAGGCCTCGACCATACGTCGCCTGGCCATCTCCAGGAGCCTGCTGCTGGTGGTCGCCATCCTCGCCGCGTACACCGCCTCGCTGAAACCAGGTGACATCCTGTTCCTGGTCGGCGCAGCGTTCTCGCTGGCAGCCTCGGCATTCTTCCCGGCGCTGGTGCTCGGCGTGTTCTGGAAGCGCGCCAACTACCTCGGCGCGGTCATCGGCATGCTCGCCGGTCTGGGCGTGTGCATGTACTACATGTACATCACCTACCCGTTCTTCGGTGGCGTGCCCGCCAACGAATGGTTCGCCATCAAGCCCATCGCCGCCGGCGTGTTCGGCATGCCGATCGGCTTCCTCGGCGTCATCATCGGCACGCTGATCTCGCGTGCGCCCAGCCTGGAAATCCAGCAACTGGTCGACCACGTGCGCTATCCAAGCCTGGAAGGCGACATCGAGACCCGCGCAACCTGATTGCCGCGTCAAGCGCGCCCGCGGGCGCGCAACAAAAAAGCCAGCCTCGCGAGGCTGGCTTTTTTACGCCTGCAATTCTCAACCGAGCCGATGCGCGTAATCGCTGCGTCCGGTGTCATGGATCAACCGCTGCGCGGTCTGCGGATCATGCGTCAGCGTGTGCTCGATCACCGCCGCCACCTTGTCCGGTTCGTTGCAATGCTGCCACGCCATGCCCAGCGCATACCAGGCCAGCCCGTTCATCGGCTGCAGCCGACCGGCTTCGGTCAGCGCCGCGGCGGCGGCGGCGTGGCGGCCATGCCGCGCGTGCAGCATCCCCAGCCCATACCAGGCGCGGTCGTTGTTCGGGTTCAACTCGGTCGCCCGCTGCATGGCCGCGATCGCCGCCTCGTCCATGCCGCCCCTGTCGCGCACGTAGCCGAGGTTGAACCAGGTGTGGGCGTCGTTCGGTTCGATCTCGATCGCGCATTCAAACCAGGCTTCCGCCGCGGTCCAGCGCTCCTGATGCGCCTCCAGCCAGGCCAGCGTGCGCAGCGTGCCGACATGGCTCGGGTCGGCACGATGGCAGTCGCGGTACGCGGCCAGCGCGCGCTTCGGCTGGCCCAGCATGTTGAAGAACATGCCCCGCAGGCCATGCCGTACACGGTCATAATTCATCGTGAAGTTAATACAGAGTGAAATCAGCGCACATTGTCACGGGCAAGCGACAGCCTGACAAGCTGCGTTAAAATCGCCGATTCGTTTCAGGAACACTCGCCATGCCGCTCGACATCCTGCTGGTTTCGATTCTGCGCACCCTGGTTGAAGTCGCCGGCTTTGCCCTGCTCGGGCAAGGTCTGCTGGCGCTGCTGGCCGGCAAATATCGCGAGGACAACGTCTTCTACCGCGTGCTGCGCATCGTCACCCGCCCGGTGGTGCGCGCCGTGCGTTTTATCGCCCCGCGCTTCATTCTCGACGCCCACGTGCCGATACTCACCTTCTTCCTGCTGTTTTGGTTATGGATCATGCTGGCATTCCTCAAACGCCACCTGTGCGGCCTGCATGGATTGGCGTGCTGAGCTGAAACAGCACGGCTTTTCCTTGACGGGAAGGGGGCAAACCGGTTAAATTGCGCCCTCTTTTGGCCAGGTAGCTCAGTTGGTAGAGCAGCGGATTGAAAATCCGCGTGTCGGTGGTTCGATTCCACTCCTGGCCACCAAGATTTCCAAGTGCTGCCGCATACGCGGCAGCAGACGTCAAAAAACCCCGGTCAAGCTTGGCTTCCAGGGTTTTTCATTTTGGCGTCCCGTCATATTTGCCCGCGCAGTCGTGGCGCCTGCTGGCTCACGCCAGGCTCAACCCACCGCCAAATGCTCCGCATGGTCAAACCCCCGCGCATGCCGGCCCAGCAGGGTGGTGGCTTCGTGGCTGGAAATCGGGGGACTGTAGTAATAGCCCTGCATTTCGTGGCATTGCATCTGTTTCAGCTTGGCGTGTTGGGACGCGGTCTCGACCCCTTCGGCGACGACGTTGAGGCTCATGCCGCGCCCCATGGCGACCATGGCGTTGACGATGGACATGTTCTCTTCGCGGTCGAGGTCCTGCACAAAGGACTGGTCAATCTTGAGGGTGTGGATGGGGAAACGTGACAGGTATTTGAACGAACAGTAACCGGTGCCGAAGTCGTCGATGGCGAGCCGGATGCCTGCGGCGGACAAGCGTCCGAGCTTGATGGCATTGGCTTCGAAATCGCGCATCAGCAGGCTTTCGGTGATTTCCAGTTCCATCAGATGGCCGTCCAGCGAATACACCTGCACCGCGCGCATGACGCTGTCGACGAAGTCGGGGCTTTCGAGCTGGCGTGCGGAAATGTTGACCGACATGCGCACCGGCGGCAGCCCGGCCTTGCGCCAATCAGCCATTTGCGCGCTGGCTTGGCGCAGCACCCAGTCGCCGATGGGGACGATGACGCCGGACTCTTCGGCCACCGGGATGAAATCAGCGGGGGTCAGCAAACCGCGCTGTGGATGCCACCAGCGCAACAGGGCTTCGAATCCGCGCACTTCGCCGGTGACAGTGTCAACCTGCGGCTGATAGAACAGCACTAGCTCGTTGCGCGCCAGCGCGCGGCGCAGGTCGGCTTCGATCTGCATGCGTTCGGAATAGGGCGCCTGCATGCCGGATTCCCAGAACTGCAAACGGCTGCGCCCCTGCGACTTGGCCTGGTACATGGCGATTTCGGCCTGGCGGATGAGGCTGTCGATCATGTCACCGTCTTCCGGCGCGACGCAGGCACCGATGCTGACCGAGATGTAGATTTCGTGGCCCTTGACGTACACCGGCTTGGACAGCACCTGGATGATCTTGCGGCAGATGTGGTCGACGTCGCTGCGTGACACCAGGGTGGGCAGCAGAACGGCGAACTCGTCGCCGCCCAGGCGCGCGAGCGTGTCGCCTTCGCGCAGACACTGACGCAGCCGCGCGCCGACGGCGAGCAGCAGTTCGTCACCGATGGTATGGCCGAGCGAGTCGTTGATCACCTTGAAGTGATCGAGGTCGAGGCTAAGCACCGCCAGCGGTTTCTGGTTGCGCTTGGCCTGCGCCAGCATGAGGCCGAGATGGTCGCGGAACAGCGCGCGGTTGGGCAGCCCAGTGAGCAGGTCATGATAGGCCTGATAGTGCACCGTTTCCTCGGCCTGCTTGCGTTCGGTGATGTCCTTGGCGACGCCGTAGCTGCCGATGAAGCGCTGCTCGAACGGGCTGGCTTCCTCGTCGTACATGCCGGTGGCGGTGAGCTCGACCGATTTGCAGCGGCCATTCATCAGGCGCGGACGGCGCATTCCCGGGTTGCACTTGAGGCTGATTTCGATGTTGCGCGTGTTGCGGTCACCAGCGCGGCGTTCGTTGAATACGTGTTCGGCGCGCGCGATGTCGTCTTCGTGAATCACCAGGCTGTAATGCTGGCCCAGCAGATCTTCGCGACGGTAGCCGATCAGGCTTTCGACGCGATCGTTGACGAAGGTGAAACGGCCTTCGCAATCCAGCGTATAGATGAAATCAGGCGAGCTGTTGACCAGAAAGCGATGCCACTTTTCCGACTGCTGCAAACGCTGCAGGATGTGGTTGTTTTCCCTCTCCAGCCGCCGCCGCGTCAGCGTATTCTCGATGCGGCGCAGCAGTTCTTCGGGTTCATACGGCTTGCGCACAAAGTCGGCGGCGCCGCCGCGCAGGGCGCGGATCGCCGCATCGATGGTGCTCTCGCCGGACACCACGATTACCGGCGTGTCCGCGCTGCGGTCGGCGACAAAGCGCAGCACCTCGCTGCCATTCAGGTCCGGCATGCCGAGGTCGAGCAGGATCGCATCGAACTGCTGTTTGCCAATGGCGATCACGGCTTCGCAGCCGCCGTTGGCTGCCACCACGTCATAATCGCGGGTGGCCAGCAGACGCGCAAGGCCTTCCAGAATCAACGGCTCATCGTCCACCACCAAGAGGCGCGGGCGCACCGGAAAGCTGCTGACCGTACTGTGCGGCGGCAAGAATTCAATGGGGTCGTCTGACACGGGGGTTCTCCTTGGGCACGGGTTACATTGGCCCGTAACGTGATGTCGCAAGTGGGGCCTGGCTGTTTTGCAAGGTCGGCAGGCGGATCAGAAAATGGGTGCCTTGCGGCGTGCTGGTGCAGCTGAGATGGCCGTTCATGCGCTCGATCAGGCTGCGGCTGATGGTCAGGCCGAGCCCGGCATGGTCGCCGCCCTTTTCGCTGACCACCGGTTCAAACAAGTGTGACGCCACCGCTGCCGGCAGGCCGGGGCCGGTGTCGGCCACTTCGATTTCGACCTGGCGCTGGCCCTCCACATCGACCAGCCGCGTGGTGAATTTGAGATGACCGCCGGCGTGCATGGCCTCGACCGCATTCTTGGCGAGGTTGAACAGCACCTGCTTCAGCAAATCTTTCTGCAGCGGCAGCGGCGGCACGTCGGGGTTGAGGTCGATCTGCACGTTGACCTTGTTCGGCGTGAGCAGGGTGCCGAGCGCCATCCGCACCAGTTCGGAAACGACGCTGTTGACCGACACCAGCTCAAGCGTCGTGGCTGGCGCTGCGATTTCTTCGGTTGCGGTGATGCCGCGCACGATGCGCGCCACCCGCTCGATTTCGTCGCCGATGATGCCGAGGTCGCGCTGCACCGTCGAATCCGCCCCCAGGCGGTCGGACAGCAGGTTGACGTAATTGCGCATGATGGTGAGGGGGTTGGCCACTTCATGAACGGCGCGCCGCACCCGGTCACGCGGGATGTCGTCGCTTTGCGCAACGGGCGCAGCCGGTGCGGGCAAGGGCACCGCCGCTGGAATAGGCATCAAGGCTTCGGCACACTCGGCCAGGGTGAAGCGCCATAGCGGAGACATGCTGGTGGCGGGCAAGGCATCGCCCGCCACCAGCACGCCCGTCCGGCCATCGTGCAGCGCCAGCGGCTGGCAAATAAAGCGCGACACGCCGAGCAGGCGGGCAATCTGTTCATCGACCAGCGCCGCGTCCGCCTCGCCGCGCTCGAACTGCTGGGAGGCGTTGTGCGCCAGCGCGCGCGGCAGCGCCGAATGGGCGTCGTCGGGTGGAATCGCCAGCGCGCTCAGGCCGGAGGCCGCGGGGATCAGCTGCGTCATCCGCAGGGTGCCGTCGGCGGCAGGCGCAAACAGCCCTGCGCGCTCAATGCCAAACAGCGCATGCAACGTATCCTGCAGCAGGGCGAACACCTGGTCGGCCCCGCGTGCATGGCGGAAGTGGCTGTGCAGCGCCGATTGCGCCGCCTGCCCCGCATACAGGCGGGCGAGACGCTCAAATCCCGCGCCATTCGTCTGCGCCACCGCATCGATCAGCCCGAAGCGCTGCGCCAGCTGGCGCGTCTGCGCCTGGCTGTCGGCCAGCAACTGGGCGGCTTCGCCCGCGCCCAGCTGCAGGGCGGCGAGCGCAGCGCGCACGTCCACGCTGTCCACCGCGTCGGCACGGGTAACGAGTTGATAGGCAAGCTGGACGATGCGCACCAGCGGATGCG
The DNA here is from genome assembly GCA_030680405.1 of Thiobacillus sp. Taxonomy (GTDB): domain Bacteria; phylum Pseudomonadota; class Gammaproteobacteria; order Burkholderiales; family Thiobacillaceae; genus Thiobacillus. The sequence continues at coordinate 46,274 of JAUXVT010000049.1, forward strand.
CGGCGCGCCCACGCGCCAGCGGCTCGGCGTGATAGCGCACGGCATCGGCCAGCCAGCCGTCGGGGTCGAGCCCGGTCAGCCAGTCGGCGGCGTGCGCCGGCGGAGTGATGCCGGTGTCGAGATAGCCAGCCAGATTGTGGGCCTGGCCCGCGGTCCAGGCCGCCTCGGCATCCGCCACGCCGGAGCGTACCCCCAGCGCCTGCGCCAGATGCGCGACGCCAATCGACTGCCGCCAGCGCACGGCATAGGTCGCCTGCGCCGCACCCGCCGCGACCGGCGCCGCCAGCAACAGCGCACGCAAAAGATCCTGCTGCGCGCTGAAATCGGCAGGCCGCAGCCGCAGGCGCAACGCCAGCACGGGATCGTAGCGCACGCAGGCATCGAACTCTGCCTGCGTGACGTTGCCTCGCATCAGCTGCTCCAGCACCTCGGCCACCACGCCGGGGGCACAGAGACAGGCCGTTAGCTCTGATTTCTTTAGTAAATTGTTCGGAAGTTCTCGCATCTCATTGCTATATATAATAAATTTTGCTACACCGTCAATCTGGGACTTAAAATAGTTGGGCCATTGCCATGAACTGTTGTTTTCAAGTTTTGGTCAGTATGTCCGTATATTGCCTATGGTGTTACATTCCTGCCGCCCTTCATAGAAGCAAATGCATATGAAAGCTGTTCTGTCCGGATTGATTTTATTGTGCGTGCATGCCAGCGCCGCCGCGCTCGATGGCCGCACCTCCCTGCAGTGGAGCGATCAGATGGGCGCGACCCTGTCCGCCCCGCAATCGGCGCCCGACTACGCGTCGATGCCGGAGCTGAGCGCGCAATCGGTGCTGGTGTTCGACCAGGCGAGCGGACAGCCGCTACTGGCCAAAAACGCCACCCTGCAGACGCCAATCGCCTCGATCACCAAGCTGATGACGGCGATGCTGGTGATGGACGCTGCGCAGCCGCTGGACGAACCCATCACCATCACCGCCAAAGACCGCGACACCCTCAAGGGCACCGGCTCGCGGCTGGCCATCGGCGCCAGCTACACGCGCGGCCAGTTGCTGCATCTGGCGCTGATTGCGTCCGACAACCGCGCGGCGCATGCGCTGGCGCGCACCTACCCGGGCGGGCTGGAGCGCTTCGTTGCCGCCATGAACCGCATGGCACGCGCGCTGGACATGCACGACACGGTGTACGTCGAGCCGACCGGGCTGTCGAGCAGCAACCGCTCGACCGCGCTCGATCTCGCCAAGCTCGCCAATTACGCTTATCAGAACTATCCCGAAATCCGCCAAATCAGCACCACCGGCAGCTATACCCTCGGAACCCAGCGCGTGGTGCTGAAGAAAAGACACCGCAAATCGCAGGTGTACTACCGCACGGTGGCCTTCAACAACACCAACCGCCTGACGCGCATGGACGACTGGCACATCGGCCTGTCGAAAACCGGTTTCATCAACGAGGCCGGACATTGCCTGGTGATGCAGGCGCAGGTAGCGCAGCGTGACGTCATCATCGTGCTGCTCGACGCCATGGGCACCAACCGCCGCGCCGGCGACGCTGCCCGCATCAAGGCCTGGCTGGAATCCGGCAGCACGTCACGCCACGCCGACACCCGCTACATCCCCGCCTCGCGAACCTGATCGCCTCTCGCTCTGGCGCATACGACTCCACACGCGCTTCAGCGCGTAGTGGATCGGAGTCCTTCAGGGCATACGATCTTTCACGGGCTTGAGCCCATAGAAAGTCGGAGTGCCCACAAGGGGCATCGAGATCCCCTTGTGGGACGAACCCGCGCCAAGGCTCTCGCGGCGGCGTTATGATGAACGCCCCGTCCGTCCGCATCCCGTTTCATGTCTGCCGATCTCGCGCAGCAACTGCTGCTTAAAACGCTGCTGCCCTTGTTCCTGCTGATCGCCGCGGGCGCTATCTGGCCGCGCTGGCAAACGGGCATTTCCATCGTCGGCCTGCGCGGCGAGATCAATCGGCTGGTGCTGAATTTTTTTGCGCCCATGCTTTTTTTTGCGGCAGGCGCGGCCGCCACCGTCGACCTCAGCCTGCTGCAAGTGCCCCTGATTCTGGGCGCGGCCACGCTGTTCGGCCTCGCGCTGGCCACGCTGGCGCTGTTCGCCACCCCGCTCGGGCACGGCCTGTCGCGGCCGCAGCGCGGCGCCATCATGCTGGCGTCCGGCTTCGGCAACGTGCTGTTCTTCGGCTATCCCTTCCTCACCACGGTGTACGGCGAATCGGGCGCGCGCTATCCCTTCTTCGCCGACATGCTCGCCACCACGCCGCTGGTGTGGTCGCTCGGCGTGTGGATCGCCTTCCGCTGCGGAAAGCACACCGAGCACGCCTCCTTCCTGTCGATGTGGCTAAAATTGCCGCCGGTATGGGGGTTCGCCGCCGGCATCACGGTCAACCTCTCGGGTGCGGCGCTCGACCCGTTGGTGGAAGCCGCGCGCTGGGCCGGCAGCCCGACTATTCCCCTGATGCTGTTCGTGCTCGGCCTGACCATTCCCTGGCACGACCTGCGCCCGCAAAAGGCCGTCGCCGTGGCGCTTCTCATCAAGCTGGCGCTGATGCCGCTGCTGGCACTCGGCATCGCGCTGGCATGGCCGGGCAAGCTCACCGAGCCGGGCGAGGCGGCGGTACTGGAAGCCGCCATGCCGACCATGGTGATGGTGATTGCGCTGGCCGACCGGTTTGGACTGGATACCCGTCTGGCGGGCCTCATCATGGGCTGGTCAACGCTGGTGGGATTGGTTACGCTGCCATTCTGGCTTGTCGTCGTGAAAGGGTTCGCATCATGAAAATCGGATTCATCGGAAGCGGCATCATGGGCCGCCCCATGGCGGAAAACCTGCTGCGCGCCGGCCATCAACTGTTCGTCTACGGACGCCGCTTCGACCGCCTCGAACCGATGCTGGTCGCCGGCGCACTCGGCAAGGGCACGCCTGCCGAAGTCACCGCCGAGGCCGACATCAGCTTCACCGTCGTCTCCGACACCACCGACGTCGAACAGATCATCCTCGGCGACCGCGGCATGGTGCACGGCGCCAGGCCCGGCCACACCATCGTCGACATGAGCACCGTGTCGCCCGCCGCCACCCGCCGCATCGCTGCCGCCCTGGCCGAACGCGGCGTGCACATGCTCGACGCCCCGGTGTCGGGCGGCGAGACCGGCGCAAAGGAAGGCACGCTGTCGATCATGGTCGGCGGCGAAGCGCCGATCTTCGAGAAAGTGCGTCCGCTGTTCGAAATCCTCGGCGAGAACATCGTCCATGTCGGCGGCCACGGCGCGGGCCAGGTTGTCAAATGCTGCAACCAGATCGTCGTCGGCCTCACCTTCGAGGGTGTGGCGGAAGCGATCCTCTTGGCGCGGCGCAACGGCGTCGACCCGGTCAAGATGCGCGAGGCGCTCATGGGCGGCTTCGCCGGCAGCCGCATCCTCGAAGTCCACGGCCAGCGCATGCTCGACTCCAACTACAAGCCCGGCTTCAAGGTCAAGCTGCACCACAAGGACATGGCCATCGTCATGGACAACGCGCAGGAAACCGCCACCCCCCTGCCCGGCGCCGCGCTAATCGCGCAGCAGATGAACGCGCTGATGGGTGCCGGCGACAGCGAACTCGATTCCTCGGCCATCATGCGCGCGCTGGAGCGGCTGGTCGGCGAGGGAAAATGAGCGCCAAAGAGCGCATCGTCTTCCTCGACCGCGCAGCACTGGGCGGCGACGACCTGCCCATCCCCGACTTCGACCACAACTGGAGCGAATACCCCGCCACCGAAGCGGCCGACATCGTACCGCGCCTGTTCTGGGCCACCACCGCCATCACCCACGCCTGCCCGATCGATGCCGACAGCCTCGGCCAGCTGCACAAGCTCACCCGCATCGTCGTTACCGGTCCTGCTGTTGTCAATGCAGAAGCGTGCGAGGCGCGCGGGGTTGTGGTGCGACATTTGCCCGCGAGTGACACACCGGGGCAGGCGCTGATCGGGCTGCTTGAAGGGCTGATCGACCAAGGCAAACGCTAGAACATGCGGCGCTACGCAGCCTGTAGCACGCGTGCAACCGGGAGTGTGATCAAGTGAAAGTGATCTACAAGATCACCTATCCGAACAACAAAATCTACGTCGGCAAAGACCTGACCGACAGCATCAACTATTTCGGCAGCGCCAGTGACGCGCTCATTGCCAAGGACTTCACCCGCGAACTACGTCGCGACTTCACCATCAGAAGAGAGATTCTTTGGGAGTCCGATTCCGCGTCAGACACCGAGGTCAATCGGAATGAAGTCGAGTACTTCCTTTCGCTGCAGGCAAACAATCCTGCTATTGGCTACAACCAATGGCCCAAATTCAGCGGAAAACCGCTCAATGATGCTTAAAGTGAAACTCACCGATCCCTCATTACTCAAGCAGCAGGTACGAATCGGCGGCGAATGGCGTGACGCCGCCGACGGCGCGCGCTTCGCCGTTCACAACCCGGCCAATGCGGAAACAGTCGGCCATGCGCCGCGCTGCAGCGCGACCGATGTCGAACGCGCGATCGAAGCGGCGCACTCGGCGTTTGCCGGCTGGCGCGCGACGCCTGCAAAAGCCCGCGCGCAGCTGCTGCGTCGCTGGTTCGATCTGATCCTCGTCCACCGCGATGATCTCGCCGCGATCATGGTTTCCGAACAGGGCAAACCGCTTGCCGAGGCGCGCGGCGAGATCGATTATGCGGCGAGTTTCATCGAGTGGTTCGCCGAGGAAGCACGGCGCGTCTACGGCGACGTGGTGCCGTCGCCGTGGGCGGACCGGCGCCTATTCACGCTGAAGCAGCCGGTGGGCGTGGCGGCGCTGATCACGCCGTGGAATTTCCCCGCCGCGATGCTCACCCGAAAAGCCGGCGCGGCGCTCGCTGCGGGCTGCACGGTGGTGGCGAAGCCGGCATCGCAGACGCCGTTTACCGCGCTGGCGCTGGCGGAACTGGCGCAACGTGCGGGGCTGCCGCCGGGGGTGCTGAATGTGGTCACCGGCGACGCGGCGACCATCGGCGGCGTGCTGACCTCGCACCCGCTGGTGCGCAAGGTGTCGTTCACCGGCTCGACCACGGTAGGCAAGCAGCTCCTCGCGCAGAGTGCTTCCACGCTGAAGCACGTCTCGCTCGAACTCGGCGGCAACGCGCCTTTCATCGTGTTCGACGACGCCGATCTCGACGCCGCGGTGGCGGGCGCGCTCGCCAGCAAGTACCGCAACAGCGGGCAGACCTGCGTGTGCGCCAACCGCGTGTTCGTGCAGGAATCGATCTTCGATGCCTTCGCCGAAAAATTTGCCGCCGTGGTGGCGCAGTTGAAGGTGGGCGAGGGCTTCACGCCCGGTGTGGAAACCGGCCCGCTGATCAGCGCCGCCGCGCTGGAGAAAGTCGAGGCGCACATTGCCGACGCGCTGGCGCACGGCGCGACGCTGCTCACCGGCGGCCACCGCCACGCACTCGGCGGGCAGTTCTTCCAGCCGACGGTGTTGAGCCACTGCACCCCCGACATGCAGATCTGCCGCGACGAGACCTTCGGCCCGGTGGCGCCGCTGATCCGCTTTGCCGACGAGGCCGAGGTCATCCGGCTGGCCAACGACACCGAGTTTGGGCTTGGCGCCTATGCCTACACGCGCGACCTCGGCCGCGCCTGGCAGCTGGCGGAGCAGCTCGACTACGGCATGGTGGGCATCAACGCCGGGGTGATTTCCACCGCCGAGGCGACGTTCGGCGGCGTCAAGCAGTCGGGGCTGGGGCGCGAGGGCGGGCGCACTGGCATCGACGAATATCTGGAAACGAAATACGTGAATCTCGGCGGGCTGGGATAAGCCGGTACGCCTGCTAGGCTGACAGCATGAAGCCGGCCCCCGTTTCCTCCCCGCGCAGCATCATGGTCATCGGCGCTGCCAGCGGTGCCGGCGCGCCCGACCCGGCCTGCGCCGAGGGGCCGGATGCCCTGCGCCGCTACCGGGTGTTTCATGACACGCCGCTGCAGCATGTGGCGTGGGACGCGATCCTTCGCGTGCCGCGCGAAGCGGCGGACACGCCGCTGCATGCCGTCGTGGCGCTCGGCGCGCGGCTGGCCGCGGAAGTGGAAACCGTTCTGCAGGCGGGCCATTTTCCGCTGGTGGTGGGCGGCGACCATTCCTGCGCCATCGGCACCTGGAGCGGCGTGCATCGCGCGCTTCAGCAAAAGGGGCCGGTCGGCCTGATCTGGATCGACGCCCACATGGACAGCCACACCTTCGCCACCACGCCGAGCGGGCAGATTCACGGCATGCCGCTGGCCTGCCTGCTCGGCCACGGCGAGGCGGCGCTCACCGCGATCGACGGCCCCGAAGCCAAGCTGCACCCCGAATACGTGTGCCTGATCGGCGTGCGCAGTTACGAGGCAGGCGAGGCCGCGCTGCTGCACCGCTTGGGCGTGCGGGTGTTCAACATGGATGAAATCCACCGGCGCGGACTGGCCGAAGTATTCGACGAGGCGCTGGCCATCGTGCGGCACGGCACTTCGGGTTTCGGTGTGAGCGTGGATCTGGATGCGCTCGACCCCGAGGAGGAGCCGGGCGTGGGCACGCCGGTGCCCGGCGGCCTGCGCCGCGCCGAACTCGCCGCCGCCCTGTCCCACCTGCGCGGCGACCCGGCCTTCGTGGCGATGGAAATTGTCGAGTACAACCCGCGGCGGGATCGCGGGCACGCCACCGCCGACGCCGCGGGCGCGCTGGTCGGTGCCATCACGCCGCTTCAGGCAGGCACTGAATAAACATTTCTCCTGTCATTGCGAGCACCCTGAAGGGCATCAACTCAGCGAGGAAATCCAGTGTGTTGGTGCGGCAGACATTCTGGATTGCCGCGTCGCTACGCTCCTCGCAACGACCATTTAATAAGCCCCGGCCGGCAGCGCCTATTCGAACTCCATCGCCCGATACACCCGCCCGGCGTTGCTGCGCGCGAGTTCGTCTGCGGTGTGCAGGTGCAGGTAGGCCGACTGGTCGACCTTGTAGGCATCGTCGAGCGAGCCGCCATTCTTGATGACTTCGGCCACTTTTTCGCGCAGGTGCACCAAGTAGTCGCGCGTCCACTTGCGCACCGTCGCCATGTCGGTCGGTCCGCCGTGGCCGGGGATGACGATTTGCGCGCCGAGCGCCTCGAACTTGCCCCAGGTCTCGATCCACTTGGCGGTGTCGGTGTCTTCGAAGATGGGCAACATGCGCACGTGGAAGGCGGTGTCGCCAGCGATCACCAGCTTTTTCTCGGGCAGCCACACCATGGTGTCGCCGTGGCTGTGCGAGGAGCCCAGGTGCAGGATCTGTAGGTTCCATGAACCCATTTTCAGGTCGAGCCGGTCATCGTAGAGCTTGTCCGGCATGACGAATTCGGTTTTGAACGCCTTGTCGCGTGCGCGGCTGCGCATGACCTCCAGCGAATCGTAGCCGGTCTTTTCCATGTACGCCGCGGTGTCGCGGTGCGCGATGATGGTGACGCCCTGTTCCTTCCAGTATTTGGAGCCGAGCATGGCGTGGCCCTGGCTGTTTTCCAGCACCACGTATTTGACCGGCTGCGCGGTGCGCTTCTTGATCTCCTCGTGCAAGCTTTGCGCCAGCAGGTAGTTGTCGCCGGCGTTCACCACCAGCACGCCGTCGTCGGTGATAACGAAGGACAGGTTGTTGTTGTGGCCGGAATTTTCGTAGGTGCCCGGCGCGGTGGCGCCGATCGCCGACCACACGCCGGGAATGACTTCCTGCGGCAGGTCGTAGAGGAAGGATGCCGGCGCCTTGTCGAGTTGCAGGGTGGGCAGGCCGGCGCGCTTCCAGTTGAAGAAGCCGTCGCGGTAGTTCTTGACGTTGGTGTAGCCGAGCTTGATGAGCGTGTCGACGGCCAGCGGACTGCGCTGGCTGACGCCGCAATAGACGACGATGGGCGTGGCCTTGTCCGGCACCGCCGCCTCGATCTGGAATTCCAGCCAACCGCGCGCGATATTGAAGAAGCGCGGCGCATCGATATAGCCCGACAGAGTCAGCTCGGCCGGGGTGCGCACATCGATCACCACGGTTCCCGGCTGTGCCTTCAGTTGTGCCAGCAGGCCCGCCGTGTCGAGCTGCGGCACCCGCGCATTTACCGCGTCGAGCTGGCTTTGCGCAGCCTGCGTCGTCGAGGGCGCTTCGGGAGGGGGAAGGACGATGGCGGACAGGTTTTGCGCCTGCGCCGCGGCGCTCAGCAGCATTGCAACGGGGAGCAGGGCACGCAGAAAAAGGGCGGGGCTCATGTCAGTCTCCTTTTGTTTTTGCAAGGAACGCAATCAGTCTGACGCCATGCCGACGAAGGGGTTCTCACGACGTTCGTGTCCGAAAGTGGACATCGCGCCGTGCCCCGGTACGAAGCGCACGTCGTCACCGAGTGGGAACAGCTTTTCGCGGATGGCGGCCAGCAGCGCCGCATGGTCGCCGCGCGGGAAATCGGTGCGGCCGATCGAGCCCTTGAACAGCACGTCGCCGACGAAGGCGAGCCGCGCCTCCGGCTGGAAAAACACCACGTGGCCTGGAGTGTGGCCGGGGCAGTGCAGCACGTCGAAATGGATCGAACCCACGTCGACCCGGTCGCCGTCATTCAGCCACTGGTCGGGGGTGAACGCCAGCGCGGGCGGAAAGCCGAACAGTTCGGCCTGCTGCGGCAGGATGTCGAGCCAGAACTGCTCTTCGCGCTGCGGGCCGATGATGGGGATGCCCAGCGCATCGCGCAGTTCCACCGCCGCGCCGACGTGGTCGAGGTGGCCGTGGGTGAGCAGGATGCTTTGCAGGGTGAGTCCGCGCCGGGCCACTTCCGCCAGCAGACGCTCCGCCTCGCCGCCGGGATCGATCAGCGCCGCGCGGCCCGCTTCGTCCCACACCAGCGAGCAGTTTTGTTGATACGGGGTGACGGGGAGGATGGTAAATTCCATGCACGCCATTATCCCGTTAAATTCCATGCCCGCACCTGACGCCCTGTTGCTGATTTCCACCCACTGCCCGCACTGCCCGGCGATGCTGTCCGCACTCGCCGACCTGGTCAAACAGGGCACGCTCGGCCGGCTGGAGGCAGTCAACCTGGAGCAGCATCCCGAGGTGGGACAAACCCTGGGGGTGCGCTCGGTGCCGTGGGTCAGGATTGGCCGCATCGAACTTACCGGCATGCATAGCAAGGCCGAACTCGCGGAGTGGGCGGCCAAGGCCGACAGCGAGGCGGGGATGGCCGATTACTTCCATATGCTGCTGAAGGAAGGCCAGTTGCCGCGCGCGCAGGCGATGATCGAGGCCGACCCCGCCCTGCTGGCGGCGGTGCTGCCCATCGTCGGCAACGTGGACGCCAGCCTCAACGTGCGGCTGGGCGCCGGCGCGCTGCTGGAGGAATTCGCCGCAAGCGACACCCTGCGCGCGCTGCTGCCGCGCCTGGGCGAACTGTCGCAGCATGCCGAGGCGCGGGTGCGGGCAGATGCCTGTCATTATCTTGGACTGGCCAGGGATGCCGCTGCGCGCCCATGGCTGGACACTCGTCTGACAGACGAGTGTCCCGACGTGCGCGAGATCGCGGCAGAGAGCCTGGATAAGCTGCCGCCCCAAGCGTAACCATGGATCGCAGGGCGGGCTGGCCTGACACCCCCTTCAGTGCTACAGTTCCACGTGCACCGCCCGGGCTTCGCACCGGGCGGTTTTCATTTTGCGCTTTGATGCAGGAGCACCCCATGGAAATCACCAATCGACCCGCCATTATCGTATCCGAGCGCGATCTGGAACGCCTCGAAGCGATGCTCGCCACGCTGCCGGACAGCCAGCCCAGCGCGGATGCGCTGCGCGGCGAACTCGATCGCGCGCGCATCGCCCGCTCCGAGGAGATGCCGGCCGATGTCGTCACCATGAATTCGCGTACCCGCTTTGTGGTCGAGACCGCCGGTAAAGAAGTGGAAATGACGCTGGTTTATCCGCGCGACTTCACCGGTGCGCCAAGCCAGCTGTCGGTGATGGCGCCGGCAGGCATTGCCGTGCTCGGTCTCACGGTCGGCCAGCACGTCGAATGGGTGGTGCCAGGCGGGCAAGGCGTGCGTGCGCGCATCGTCGAGGTCACCTACCAACCCGAACGCACAGGCGATTACACGCTTTAACGCCGCACGGGATCTCACCCCGCCCCGCGCGATCCCCCCATCCAACCCTGCGCTTCATGTCCGTCCCCGTCGCCTATCTCGGCGTCATCCTCATCTGGTCGACCACGCCGCTCGCCATTCAATGGAGCGCGCAGGGAGCGAGTTTCAGCTTCGCGGTGATGGCGCGGATGCTGATCGGGCTGGCGATCTGCCTTCTGCTGCTGCGCGCCACCCGCACCGCGTTTCCGTTCACCCCGGCCGCACGGCGGCTTTACGCGATCAGTGGCCTGTCGATGTTCGTGGCGATGCTACTCACGTACTGGGGCGCGCTGCATATTCCGTCGGGGCTGATTTCGGTCATCTTCGGGCTGTCGCCGCTGGTCACCGGCGTGTTCGCCGCGCTGTGGCTGAGTGAGCGCACGCTTACGCCAATCCGCATTGCGGGTCTGGCGTTGGCGTTGGTCGGACTGTGGCTCATCTTCGGCCAGCCGTGGCCGGGCGATGGCCAAGCCACGCTCGGCATGCTCGCCGTGGTGGCGGGCATGACCGCGCAGGCACTGGGGCTGGTGTGGATCAAACGGCTAAACCTGCGCGCCTCCGCGCTCGCCATCACCACCGGTTCACTCGGCGTCGCTGTCCCCTGCTTCGTGCTGGCCTGGGCGGTGGCCGATTCCGCGCAACTGCCGCCTGATACCACGCTGCGCGCCAGCGCGGCCATCGTCTATCTCGGTGTACTGGGGTCGGTGGTGGGCTTCACGCTGTATTACTACGTGATCAAGCATCTGGATGCCGGACGCGTTGCACTGATCACGCTAGTCACCCCCGTCACCGCGTTGTTGTTGGGGCAGACGCTCAACGCCGAATTCATACCGGCCAGCGGCTGGGCGGGCATCGCGCTCATCGGCGCGGGACTGCTGCTGTACGAATGGCAGGCGCTGCGGCAATTGCGGCAGCCGGCTATTTCTTGAACAGGTCGTCGAGCGAAGCGGGTGGCGCAGGCTTGGCGGATTCGCCGCCGCCGGGTTGATCTGCGCCGGCCTGATTCGCGCCGGCTTGGATTACAAACAGGGCATCCAGCGCACCTCGGCTGACCTGCGCCATCGCTGCGCCGCCGCCCCGATAGGCTTCCGGCCGCGGCACGAACCAGTCGCAATCGTTGACGCGGGTCTTGTCGGCGACACGTTCGGCCGCCAGTTCGCGGCACTGGCCGGCGCGGTGGGCATCATAGTGACGGCACATTTTGCACACGTGCAGCTCGGCACGGCAGCTGGGACAGGTTTCGCGGCGCGACAGCGGCAGCAGCATGCCGGCCAGGCTGGCGCCGCATTTCCAGCATTGCAGGCTCATGGGATCTGGAGTGCGTGATATTGCAGGTCGGCCAGCGCCACATGGCGCAGCGCGCTCGCATGGGTGGCGTCAAGGATCACCGGCGGCGCGACGCCGGCTTCGGCCGCGTCCAGCCAGCGCAGCGCGCACACGCACCAGCGGTCGCCAGGCTTCAAACCCGGGAAATCGTATTCCGGCACCGGGGTGACGAGGTCGTTGCCGCGCTGCAGCGAATAGGCGAGAAACGCCTCGGTCATCTGCGCGCACACGGTGTGGCTGCCGATGTCCTGCGGCCCGGTATGGCAGACACCATCGCGGACAAAACCGGTCATCGGCGACACGCTGCACACCTGCAACGGGCTGCCTAAAACATTACGCGCATCGCTCACGTTATTCTCCTGAATCAGGCTGACTGGTCGACTCGGCAAAGGTGGGCGCAGGTGCCAGGATGAGTTTGCCCGCTACCGCTGCGGCGGCGTGGGTTTGCTCGACATGCGCCAGCACGCTGGGTGCGGGGTAGCCGTCGGCCGGCAGGTCGTGCACGACCTGATAGCGCCGGATGGCGGTTTGCGTGCGCGGGCCGAGCAGGCCGTCCGCCGTGCCGACGTCGAAACCCATTTCGTTCAACGCCTGCTGCAGCGTTTTCAGTTGCGCCGTGCCGAGCGCGCCCACTTCGCCCGCGGGCGCGACCAGCGCGCCGCCGCCCGCCACCAGTTGCGCCAGTTGCGCCACCGCCAGCGCATAATTCACCGAGCGGTTCCAGCGCATCACCACGTCGAAGTTGTCGAACACCATGAAGGCCGGCCCCTGCCAGCCTTGTGGCAGCACGATGGCGGCACACCCGGTCACAGCCGGCAGCGTGGTGGCGTCCACCGTCTGCACGCCGAGCGCCATCCATTCCGCCACCGGCAGACGGTGGACGCCACCGCGCTGCCAGTCGAAACCTTCCGGCAAGCGCACTTCGATGGCCACCGGTTCGCCCGCACGCCAGCCTGCGCGTTTGAGATAGTTCGCGGCCGAGTGCATGGCATCGGGGAGCGATTGCCACAGGTCGATGCGGGCATCGCCATCACCATCGACCGCGTAGGCGCGGAAGGTCGACGGCATGAACTGCATATGCCCCATCGCGCCGGCCCACGAGCCGTTCATGTCGACCGCATCGACATGCCCGGCGTCGATGATGCGCAGCGCGTCGAGCAGCTGGCTGCGAAAGAAATCGCTGCGGCGACCTTCAAAGGCGAGCGTCGCGAGGCTCGCCGGAATGTTGAGGCTGCCGAGCACGGTGCCGTAGTGGGTTTCCAGCCCCCAGAACGCCACCAGCACGGCTTTCGGAATGCCGTACTGCTGTTCGGCCGCATCGAGCAGCGTGGCGTGTTCGGTCATCAACGCCTGGCCGCGCGCGACCTGGTCCGCGGTGACGCGCCGCCCCAGATAATCGGCAAAGGTTTGCAGGAATTCGGGCTGGCGCCCATCGAGCTCGACCACGCGCTCGACCGGCGTGATGCCGGTCAGTGCGGCGTCGAGCGTGGCGGCGGAAATACCCTGTGCCTCGGCGTCCTGACGGAAGGCGGCGAGCCAGCTGTCGAAACCGGTCTGGGCGTGGGCGGAAAACGCCGCCAGGACGGCCAGCAGCAGAAAAAGTTTACGCATGTTTCTGCAGCCAGTATTCCAGGAGGGCCAGGTGCCACAGCTTGCTGCCCTGGATGCGGGTGTGGTGCTGCTCCGGGGCATCCAGCAGTTTGTTCACGTAGGCACGGTGGTACAGACCACGCTCGCGGCAGGCCTGCGAATTCAGGATGTCCTGCATGAAGTTCAAGAATTCTCCGCGTACAAACTTGAGCGCAGGCATCGGAAAATAGCCCTTCTTGCGGTCGATCACCGCATCCGGCACCCGCCCGCGCGCGATTTTTTTCAGCACGTGCTTGCCGTCCGACGCCAGCTTGAGCTCGGGCGGCATCGACGCTGCCAATTCCACCAGCTGGTGATCAAGGAAGGGCACGCGCGCCTCCAGTCCCCACGCCATCGTCATGTTGTCGACGCGTTTGACCGGGTCGTCGGTGATGAGCATGGTCGTGTCCATGCGCAACACCTGATCGATGAATTCATCGGCGAAAGGTTCCGCCAGATGCGCGGCAATCGTTTCCGCGGTGTAATCCAGCCCGTGATACGCGGGCATGGTCATTTGCAAAAACTCGTCGTGGTCGCGGTCGAAGTAATGACGGCGGAAGCGCTCAAGATAACTCCCCGAGGGTTCCGCCGCCATCCGCGGATACCAGAAGTAGCCGCCGAACACTTCGTCGGCCCCCTGCCCGCTCTGCACCACCTTGACCGTCTTGCTGACCTGTTCGGCCAGCAGATAGAACGCCACCGCGTCCTGTGCGAACATCGGCTCGCTCATCGCGTCCACTGCCTCGGGCAGGCGGCGCAGCACTTCCGAATTGGGAATGAGGTACTTGTGGTGGCGCGTGCCGTACATTTCGGCCACCGGATCAGAGTATTCGAACTCGTTGCCGCGTTCCTCCGGCTGGTCCTCGAAGCCGACCGAAAACGTCATCAGGTCGGGCACGCCCTGCTCGGCCAGCAGCGCCACCAGCAGGCTCGAATCGAGCCCGCCGGAGAGCAGCACGCCGACCTTGACGTCGGCGATCTCGATGCGCTTCTTCACCGCCTGTCGCAGGCTGTCGTGGATGGCCTCGGTCCATTCGGCCTCGGTCTTGGGGACTGCCGGACGTTGCGCCTTCAGCGACCAGTACTTCTTGTGGCTGAGTTCGCCGCGCGCATTCACCGTCAGCGTGGTTCCGGGGGCGAGCTTGCGGACGCCGTTGAAGATCGTGCGCGGCGCCGGCACCACCGCATGCAGGGTGAACAGGTGATGCAGCGCCACCGCGTCGATGCCGGTGTCGACGCCGCCGGCCGCCAGCAGCGCCTGCGGGGTCGAGGCGAAGCGGAAGCAGCCGAGGTTTTCGCTGTAATACAGCGGCTTGATGCCGAGGCGGTCGCGCGCCAGGAAAAGCACTTCGCGGTTCCAGATGGCGAACGCAAACATGCCGTGCAGGCGCTCGACGCAGGCTTCGCCCCATTCGAGATACGCACGCAGAATGACTTCGGTATCGCCGTCGGAATGAAAAACGTGGCCGTGCCCGATCAGTTCGGCGCGCAGTTCCGGATAGTTGTAGATGGTGCCGTTGAAAACCAGCGCGGTGCCGCTGGCGGCGTCCACCATCGGCTGCTGCGAACGCGGCGACAGGTCGATGATCGCCAGCCGCCGGTGACCCAGCCGCACCGGGCCGTCGGCGTGCTGGCCTTCGGCATCCGGCCCGCGCCGCGCCAGTTTCGCCAGCATCCGCCCCATCGCCGCCGCGTCGGGTGCCTTGTTGTCGAACCGGAATTCGCCTGCTATGCCACACATAACTCACACAGATCTTTTCATTCGCTAAATTACGTTGCAGCCATTTTCAGCGCTTGCAACAATTCGCGCCGAATATCACTTCGTCCGATACCAGATGCTTGGTATTTATCACCTGTCGGGTCCAAATTGGAGCAAGGCGTCAAAGTCATCACCAATGCGTCGTAGGAAAAATTAGCAGCCGTTATGGGCTTCGAGATTAAAAGCTCACGTAGCACATCGAACAACGCTTGAACGCCCACAGTTTTGCGCAAATATGATCCCTTACCAGCTGTAGACCAAACAGTGAACCGGACTGCTGCGAAGTAATTGCAGAGCAGATCATAAATAGCCTTATCGTTGCCTTGGATGTACAGGGTACGTAACGGCACTCCGTTGATCGGAGAAAGGCTCTCCCGACCAAGTTCTCTGTTTTCTGGGCGTCGAACAATGTTGCGATCTTCCCTGGGATTCTTTGAAAGTAGCCGCAATATGCCATCTACAATGGTCGCCATGGACACTCGTACGTCACCGTCAGCTTGCCCATCAGCATCCGAAAACAGTCTGTCAGAATCTGCCGCCGGAAAGATCGACCGGAACAGCGGCGACTTTTTCTCTGTGTTCATTAACCGCGTCAAATAGACTGCCAATGTTTCCGGGGACCAATATTGTGCGGGCCGCTCATCTACATCGAAACCAAATAGTTCGTAGGCAAGACTACGATCTACTTTTTTCTGATTGAAGTTGATGGTCGCAAACACGTAGGCGTGGTATGGCGTCGGTAGCTCAAGAAATACGACACACAGTAATTCCATTGATCGTTCAGGTGCGCCCGGCGGCAATCTGTTGAAAGCATGAAGACGGTGCTGGCCATCAATGATTGATGCTGATCGCTCGCTTGATGAAGGTATGTGCAGCTTCCATGGCCCTTCATCTGGTCCTTCAATGGCCCATCTTCGCGCCTCGTCTTCAATATATCTTCCCTCTTGATCGTAGTTTGCCGCGAGTATGATGGCATTGGGGAATGTGGCTTCAGTTGTTCTGATGAACGATGCGATTTCATCTAATCGCTTTTTATTTTCTCCTCGTTGGGTACCAAAAATTGAGTATCCACCTTTGTTCTCGTCCGTTTCCTGCTCCATCCGCTCCATAACTTCGGCTGGCTGAGAATAAGTTATTCGATCTAATACGTCGGCACCAAGAGAAAAAGCATAAAACGTCCCAAGGGGTTGGTTAACTCGAATAGCGAGCCTGTTGATGCTATCGGTTTCGGTCATCACTGGAGTCCTCCACCGCCCAGATTGGCAGGCGAAACATCAGAACCACCCAGCGAGCCCGTGGGCGGAATGGTTTCGTCGGGTTCAAACCGCCCCGAGTACAAAGAAATAAAAAACCAAACGACTAAAGACGCGACCATACCCAGTAGGCCCGTTGTCCAGTCTCCTGGTTTACCGTCGCGAACTAACGCAACAATCGCTAACGCACCAGCAATACCGCAAAGTGCTATTAGGCGCATCCGAATAATTTTCGAAAGCTTTTTCCAGTAAGGCTCGTGCAAGACCGCGTCGGCTAACAACGGAGCTAAGATTGCGAAAATATAAGTGGCTAGACCATCTGAAGCGAGAGTTTTTCCGGGGATAAGGAGCGGTAGCCAAACACCGGCTCCACCCCCGATAACGACTGCAAACAGGCCATACCAAGCTATAGCCTCTATCGAGCTTTTCTTTTTTGAGTTCTCGTTATCCGAAGCCATGCTCATCGCTATTCCTAGAAGGCCTTAACCTTAATCGGCTTCGATTCTTTCACTGTCATGAACACCCCTGTCGGTAGTGCCGCGAAGCTCACTTTGCCCCTAAACATGTTCTGCAATACCTGATTGCTTGCTGCGTTGGTCTTGAAGCAAACCGGCAAACCAATGTTTTCGAGATAATCATCGCCTGCACCGTCATAGTCGTCCGGGCTTTGGGATGCCAGTGCCACCATAAGCCCTTTGGAGCGATGCAATCGGATGTTGTCGGACAGCGCCTTGTGTCGCGATGCTAATAAGTGGCGCGCCTCATCGATGGCCAAAACAGCACGAATAGCGCGGTGACCTTGAGCGTCCTGCGGTGCCTCTGGGGCGCGTTTCAGGAACGTGTTTAGGGCATCAAGTAACAAGTACGCTGCGAGGTTTTTCTGGGTGTCGTGCGCATTCGCGAACGTGATGATCCAGCTTTGCGAGAAGAACTGCGCGGGTGACATTTCGGGTTGAAAAATGGTTCGTTCGGTCAAGTCACTAATCGTGGAAATGACGCTGTCAGTCTTCAACTTACGGTCATCATAGAAGTCACGTAGAGCCAGTCCAATGTCTTCCAGCGAGATGTTCTTGCGCCGGGAGAACAGCGGGCGTAATGCATCCTTCATGGTTTCCAATTGAACGGCACCTGCTTTGCTCTGCATTACCCGCCCCGTCAAGATTACCTGTTGGGTAGGAAGACTCGGATAAGGAACGGCCAATCGCCAGACGCGCGATACGATTCTTGGCAGACAACCCTAAGTTGGACCGCAACTGCTCTGTACGCCGATCCGCTTCCGCCGAGGTCTGAAAACCCGCCAGCAGCACTTGTTCCAATGTGATGGCGTTCATCCCATAAACTCCTCGAAATACTCATTCTCGGTTGCTACCGTACGCCCCACTCCGCTGCCAATCTCTGAGTGTTGCAGTAGATATATCTTGCTGACGCTTGGCTCCAGCATTGCGTAAGTGTCCCGATCAATCTCTTTGTCCTGCGACAGAAGAATGACTTGGCGACTCTTGTCCGATACCCAGTATTTCAGAATGTTGGCGCGGTGAGTGCTGTCAAGACGTCCCAACGGGGTGTCCACCACCAGCGGGGCGTCGATACCTGAGATGTTCGCCAGACCAGCAAGCAATGCGGTGGCGAACACCTGATTCTCACCCGCCGATTTATCGAACGGGATTTCGTCACCTTCACGACTCAGGATGCGAGTTTGGCCGGTCTCATCGATGTCGATGCGGTGCACCTGGTTCTTGTGAGCCAGCTTCTTGTATACGTCAGTCATTTCCTCAGCCAACTGTCCCACCTTCAAGGTATACAACTGCGGAACCAATTCGCTGATAAGCGCGCACACGCGTTCTGCGCGCCCGACCATGGATTTCACTGGGTTGGCTTGCACAAATTTTTCATGCTCGCGTGAGTACAGTGCCCGCTCCTGGTCAACCGTACACGTTGTGCGCGCGTTCCTCGCCCGAGCGCTCACGCTGGATGCCAACCAGTTCTTCGAGAACGTCCATAGGAACGCCGTGCTTGACGCATAGCTCTTCAAGTACGGCACGCGCGTTAGGGTCAGACCATAACGGCAAATCACCTAGAAACACATCACTCATACTACGTCCCCTTGTTGTTTGACCGGTTTGCTGATTTCCTCGGCCCAAATGGCGTGAATTCTCTGAATTTCATCGGTTGAAATCAGCAGATCACCATACTCAGCTTGAGTAGCCAGCAGTTTATCCAAAATCATTTTGCGCGCCTGAATGGTGAACGGTCCCGGCACGTGCTTTATCTGCTCGCCACGTGCGTTAAATGTAATTTCACCATTACGCCGCATGATTGAGCGATAGCGCGGATCGTTGCGAATTTCTTTAAGCCATTGGCGAAACTCGATCAATGCAGAGAAGTGGTGATTGCCTGCGTCCACAAAACCTTGAAGACTCTTATCTTTCTCGACAACTGTGCACGTCCAGCAACCAAAACGGCTGTTGGATGTGCCGCATCCTGCGGCCTCGTCCTTACTCAGTACCACGGGGCATTCTCCGCCTTCGGCATCGCGGTATAACTGGATCAAATCACGGTGGGTTCCACCCCATGGTGGCTGGCAGCGTCCCAATACATCCCAGACATCGTCCACGGTAAGGTGAACAATCGGACGATAAATAAACGCCCCTGGCAACTCGCTGTGCGGTGTGAGGTTCGATCCCGCAAGGTTTTGAAATTTGTTAATCGAGTTGCGGCGGCTATCGCTTTCGTCAAGGCGCACACCCAGCGCTACGATGGCTGCGCCGTGGGCGGACACGTTGTCTAGGATGTACCGGCTAGTCGGTTGAATTTTTAGGCGGTCGGTACACCAGCGCATCGTCTGGTTCGGGCTGGGGTAGCCCTTGCCGATCAACAGCGTCCAGAAAGTTTTGTCTGGCGCAGGACGGGTCGTCACTACAGTGACTGGCAAGCGGAGGCTTTTGGCCATACTGGCAATTGCGGCCTGCACCTTGGCTAGATGTGCCATGACCATCGGGCTTTCTACCTGAGTATCGTTGGACACCAAATGGACATGGCGTTGTCGTTGCGATGGCGGAATCTCTAGCAAGGCTTCGAAGACAGCCTGGGCAACAACGGTCGAATCCTTGCCACCAGAAAACCCAATGATCCATGGGTAGGCTTGGACATCTGATAGGTATTCGCTGCGAACAGCGCGGACGACATCGTCCCAAAAATCGCTATCAATCCGCTGAGCCGATTGAACAATGCCCACCTCAACAGGAATCAGGTTTTTATTAAGCATGATTGGGGGGGAATTTTAGCTCCTCGGCGAGGATGCGTTTGGGATCAAGTTGGCAAAAAGGACAGGATTTTTCGAGTGGCGAGTTCATGCCGGACGCAGTCAGCGTGCATTCAGAAAATCGGCGACCGTCTGAATCAGCAGGCCATCCGCCTTGTTGCGGTCATTCATTAGAAACCCGAAATCGCGGAGGTCGCCGGTGAGCAGGACATCCGCCCGGCAGGCGTGCGCGGCGCGATAGATGGGACAGTCCTTGTCCGGCAATCCCGCAGGGCAATCCGCGCCCGCCGCGTCGGGCGACATGCGCAGGCCTTGAGCCAGCGCGCCCAGCCGTTCCAGGCCGTCGGGGAACTTGAGCGCCAGGTTGCGGGGCGCTTCTTCCAGCGCGTAGGCGCTGGTGACCAGTTGCCAGAGTCCCGCCTGGCCGAGCTCGATGACCAGGGCGGCCTTGCCCTTGGGATTGTGCGCCGCCGTAAAAAGAACGTTGGCGTCCAGAAAGAGCCGCATCAGGCTTTCTGCAGCCGGGCCAGAATGCGCTTGCGCTCAGCTGCGGTCAGCTTGTCTTCGCTGTCCCACTGGGCAATCTGTTCGTCGGAATAGCGTTCGATCTCCAGCACAGCTGCGGGCTTCAGGGCAAGCTCGCCGTTGCGCGTTTCGATAATCACGGCGCTGCCGGGTGCGATGCCGAGTTGCTTGCGCATGTCGGCCGGCAGGGTGATCTGGCCGCGATTGGACACGATGAGGGTTTCACGCATTTTGATTCTCCGCAATACGGAAATTCCGTTATTCCGATAATAGGCTAGCGTCCGGCATTCGTCCACTGCCACGCCCGGCGCGCTGAAATTCATCACGCCACCAGCGGCGGCTCGTCCATCAGCGCGATCTGCTCGCGCAATTCGAGGATGCGCGCCTGCCAGTACTGCGGCGTATTGAACCACGGAAACGCGGCAGGGAAAGCCGGGTCGCCCCAGCGGCGCGCAAGCCAGGCCGAGTAGTGGATCAGCCTCAAGGTTCTGAGTGCCTCGACCAGATGCAGTTCACGCGGGTCGAATTCGGCGAAGTCCTCGTAGCCCGTCAGGATCTCGGTGATCTGCGCCTGCTGCTCCTCACGCTCCCCGGACATCAGCATCCACAGATCCTGCACCGCCGGCCCCATGCGGCTGTCGTCGAAATCGACGAAATGCGGCCCGGCGTCGGTCCACAGCACGTTGCCGGCATGGCAGTCACCGTGCAGGCGGATGGCGCGCACCTTGCCGGCGCGTTCGTAGCAATACGCCACGCTTGCGAGCGCATGCTCGACCACGCTGTCCCACGCGGCAACGAGATCCGGCGGCAGCCAGTTTCCTGCGCACAGGAAATCGCGCGACGCGAATCCGAAGGTCTCGAGGTCGAGGGTCGGGCGGTGCGAAAAATTCGCCTGCGCGCCGACCGCGTGGATGCGACCGAGAAAGCGGCCCATCCGTTGCAGGGTGTCGACGCGGTCGAACTCGGGCATGCGCCCACCCTGTTTCGGGTACACGGCGAAGCGGAAACCGGCGTGGCGGTGCAGGGTGGCGCCGTTCAATTCCAGCGGGGCGACAACCGGGATTTCGCGTGCGGCCAGCTCGGTGGTGAACGCATGCTCTTCCAGAATGGCGGCGTCGCTCCAGCGTCCAGGGCGATAGAACTTGACCACCACCAGTGCTGCGCCAAGACCGCCCGAAGGGCGAGCACCCTGAAGGGCATGAATGTCTGGCGGCGTACCCCCCGCGGGTGCGGCATCCTCGACGCCCATCTGGTAGACGCGATTTTCGTAGCTGTTCAGCGCCAGCAGGCGGCCATCGGCCTTGAAGCCGGTCGAGTCGAGCGCATCGAGCGCGCAGTCAGGGGTCAGCGCAGCATAGGGGTGGGACGAATTCATCATAAAAACCGGAAGGACGGCAAAGCAGCTATAAACGGATAATGCCTCAACTCTTCAACCCCATCGCCACACCATGACACCGCCCGAGCCTTTCAGCATGGAAATCTCCCGGCATATCTGGGAAACCCGCTACCGTGCCGCGGGCGAAGCCGACATCCGCGCCAGCTGGCAGCGGGTGGCGCAGGCCATCGCGGCAGCAGAAAGCAATGAACGCGAGCGCTGGGCAGAACGCTTTTACGGCCTGCTGGAGCATTTCCGCTTTCTGCCCGGTGGGCGCATTCTCGCCGGTGCCGGAACCGGGCACCGGGTGACTCTGTTCAACTGCTTCGTCATGGGCGAAATCGCCGACGACCTGGTGAGCATTTTCGAGGCGCTGAAGGAAGGCGCGCTCACCATGCAGCAGGGCGGCGGCGTGGGCTACGATTTTTCCACCCTGCGCCCGGCCGGCATGGTGGCACAAGCCACCGGCAGCATCGCCTCCGGCCCGGTGTCCTTCATGCGCATCTGGGACGCCATGTGCGCCACCATGCTGTCCACCGGCGCGCGACGCGGCGCGATGATGGCGACGCTGCGCTGCGACCACCCCGATATCGAAACCTTCGTCGACGCCAAGCGCGATCCCGCGGTGCTGCGGCATTTCAACCTGTCGGTGCAGGTCAGCGACGATTTCATGGCCGCGGTGGCGGAAGACCGTGACTGGCCGCTGGTTTTCCCTACCCACCCGGGCGAGTCAGCGGGTAGCGCCACTGTTCTGCGGCACTGGACTGGCAGCGCCGTGCCGGTGCCCTGCCGCGTGCTGCGCACGGTGAAGGCGCGCGCGTTGTGGCAACGCATCCTGCGCGCGGCCTACGACACCGCCGAACCCGGGGTGCTGTTCGTCGACACCATCAACCGCGACAACACCCTCATCGACCGCGAGACGCTCACCGCCACCAACCCCTGCGGGGAAATTCCCCTGCCGCCCTACGGTGCCTGCGACCTCGGTTCGCTCAATCTGGTCGCCTTCGTGGCGTCGCCTTTCGCCGTCGATACCCGTCTCGACCTCGAAGCGCTGGCCGACGCGGCGCAACTCGCTGTGCGCTTTCTCGACAACGTCATCGACGTCTCCCGCTACCCGCTGCCGGCGCAGGCCGAACAGGCCCGGCACACACGGCGTATCGGGCTCGGCATCACCGGGCTGGCGGACGCGCTGGTGCTGCTCGGCCTGCGCTACGACAGCGGAGCCGCACGCACGCTGGCCGCGCGTGCGGCGCAGGCCATCCGCGACGCAGCCTACCGTGCGTCCATTGACCTCGCCAGCGAGAAAGGGGCATTCCCCGATCTCGACCATGAGGCGTTTCTGGCCAGCGGCTTCTGCACCCGACTGCCAGAAGCGATTCGCGATGCCATCGCCGCGCACGGCATCCGCAACAGCCATCTTTTAGCCATCGCGCCGGCCGGCACCATCAGCCTGCTGGCCAATAATCTTTCCAGCGGCATCGAGCCGCTTTTCGCCGCCGAGGCCGAGCGTCGCGTGCTGGGAACGGATGGCAGCTATCGCACCCACCGCGTGATCGACCACGCGCTCCACCTGTGGCGGCAGCAGGGCCGCGCCGGCACACCGCCTGCCCTGATCGAGGCGCGGCAGATCGATCCGCTTGCCCATCTGCACATGCAGGCCGCACTGCAGCCCTTGGTCGACAACGCCATTTCCAAAACCATCAATGTCGCGGCTGATATCCCATTCGAGCGCTTCGTGGGCATCTACCGGCAGGCGTATGCGCTCGGCCTCAAGGGCTGCACCGTGTTTCGCCCCAACCCGGTCACCGGCGCCATCCTCAGCCAGTCGCCCGCGAGCGAACAGGCGCAATGCTGCGGTCTCGAACGCGAAGCGGATTAAGCAAGCAGCACACCCCGCACGGAGCAGGCTTTTTCCGAAAATCGAGGCGTGCATAGCCACGCAAATGCAGGTGTTCGCTCTAATATTTACGTTGCATATCTCTAGTTTCCTAGTCGGCCACCGTAAATCAAGCGAATGCAAGCTGGCAACACGACGCAAAAGACGACTGGCTTGATTCAGTGATCATCATTTACTTCTGAAACTGTTTTACGAAAAGGAAACTGACATGCCCCGCCATTCCCCTTTGCCAGGCGCCCTGATTTTGGGCGTCCTGCTCAGTTTGCCAGCGCTGTCTCATGGCGCCGACTACTGATTGGGCATTTTTGCCGGCAGTGCCAGCAAGGATAACCAAGCCGAACTCAAGGCCATGTTCAAACTCCTAGTCGACCATATCGCCCAAGCGAGCGGCGCCAACGTAAAGATGGAAATCAGCCAGAGCTTCAAGAACATGGACCGTCACCTGGGCGCGGGCCGTTATACGATCTTCCTCGGTCCCCTTCATGTTACGGCGGATGCCATCGAGGAAGGTTTTGAGCCTGTCGCCAAATGGGACAAGCCGATTTATGGTTTGGTCGTCGTTACTGCCGACAAGCCCTATAAAACCATCGCCGACCTCAAGGGCACCCGGATGGGGATTGCCTCCCGGGATACTGCCGCGGGCCCCCTGTGCATCTCTGCACTCAACAAGGCCGGGCTGCGTCCTGACAAGGACCTGGCCGCAGTCTACGAAGGAAAGTTTCAGGATGTCATGGTCCAGCAGCTCTCGCTAAACAGCCTCGATGCGATTTGCACCGGCCCCGGCCCCTGGCGAATGATGAACGAACAGGAGCCCGGGAAATACAAGATCATCGGCGAATCCATCCGCGTTCCAGGGTTTGCACTGAGCATCGACAAGGACTTGAGCAACCTGGAAAAGAAAAACTAACCGCCATTCTCGTCGGCGTGGGGAAAACCCCTGAAGGCAAGCATGCTCTTAACTCCATCACGGGCAGCGCAGCAGGGGCCTCCGATACCCTGCCAACGAACGCCAAAGAGTATTTTTCCGCCAACCTGCTGATGCAGGAAAACAAGCGTCTGTATAACGCCCAGATTCCCAAGTAAGCAAACTACTAGCTTGCACGCGGCCTCGATTCGGGGCCATTTTTTTTTGCTTGCCGGAGCGCTTTCAAGGCAGGGCCATCCCATCCGCTTCACCTCCCAGATCCAGCCGTCACGGATTCCCGTCATGGATAATCAAGCCGGACAACCCAGCACCGTGTCGCCGCATCGAATGCGAAGCCGGTTAAGCTAGCCAAATGAATGCGACACGCCTGCATATAACGCCACCCCCCACCCGCATCGGACTCGCCCTCGGCGGCGGCTCGGCACGCGGCTGGGCGCACATCGGCGTCATCCGCGCGCTGCAGAATGCCGGCATCGAACCCGACATCGTCTGCGGCACTTCGATCGGCGCGCTGGTGGGCGCCGCCTATGTGGGCGGTGAACTCGACCGTCTGGAGACCTGGGTGCGCAGCCTGCGCCTGCAGACCGTGGTGAGTTTCCTGGATTTTTCGCTCAACGGCGGGCTGATCAAGGGCGACAAGCTGATCGAGTTTTTCCGCAACCATTTTGTCGACCACGACATCCGCGAACTGGCGCGCCCGTTCGGCGCCGTCGCCACCGATCTGCGGCGCGGCCGCGAAGTATGGCTGCGTGAGGGCGGGGTATCGGATGCAGTGCGCGCCTCGATTGCACTGCCCGGGCTGTTCACCCCGGTGCAGCGCGATGGCAGCTGGCTGGTCGACGGCGGACTGGTTAATCCGGTGCCGGTGTCGCTGTGCCGCGCGATGGGGGCGGACGTCGTCATCGCTGTCGATCTAAACGCCGACCTGCTGGGCCGCCACCTCAAACCCAAGCCCGCCAAAGCGAAACCCACGTGCGCCTCACCCGAGACTGAAACCCTGGCCGACACGGTGATGGCGCGCATCCAGACGGGCATGTCGCAACTCGGCATCAACCATGACGATGGGCCCAAGTTCCCCGCCATGCTCGACGTGCTGGCAAGCAGCATCAACATCATGCAGGTGCTGATCACGCGCAGCCGGCTGGCAGGCGAACCGCCGGACGTGATGGTGACGCCTCAGCTCGCGGACCTGGGGCTGATGGAGTTTCACCGCGCCAGCGTCGCCATCGACGCCGGGCGGCGTGCCGTCGAGGCCGTCATCCCGCTGTTGCAGGCGCGCCTGAATGGCTCAAACGACAGTTGAAGCAGAAAAGCGGATTTACGGCGTAGCAGCGCACAACGCCAGCTTGCGGGCGCGATCCAACAGTTTGATCGTCGCCTCACGCCGCGTGGCCTCCGCGCGGTTGGCTGCGGCTTCGACATAGACCAGTTGCACCGGGCGGCGGCTGCGGGTGTAGCGGGCACCCAGAGCGCTATTGCCGTTATGTTCGGCGACGCGGCGGGCGATATCGGTGGTGATGCCGGTGTAAAGCGACCCGTCTGCGCAGCGCAGCATGTAGACACACCACGCGGCGGCGCTGGCGGCAACGGTCGCCATGTTCAGCTCATACGTCGGACAGCTGTTGCGCCCACAGCAGCGCGTCCATATGCACGGCGTTGATGTCGGCCACGTCGCGCCCGATCCGCTTGGCCAAGGCTTCGATGCTGCTCTGGTCGTCCTGCTCACAGGCAATGGCCAGCGCCAGATAGGGCGCATACGGCCCGCGCTGCGAGATGATGGCCTCGGTGATTTCGGCAGGCAGGCTGATCTGCTTCAGTACCTGCTCCATCGGCATGCGCATCACCACGTCGAGCAGCGAAAACAGGCCGGCGACGAAAATTTCATCGCGCGCCTTGGCAAACAGCGCGCGCCCGGCCAACTGCTCAGCCACCCGGCCACGCACTAGGGCATTTTCCAGCACCGCGTGATCGAGCTCCTGGGCTTTGCCACCGGTAAACAGGATCAGCGTCAGCCAGCGATACAGCTTGTCCTGCCCCATCACCATCAGCGCCTGCTCGATGCCGCCGATCTTGTTCATCAGCCCCATGCCGGGGGAATTAACGTAGCGCAGCAGGCGCATCGACAGCGCCGGATCGTGGCGGAACTGTGCCGCCAGTTCCGGCTGCTCGGCGCCGGTGCGCACCCGGTTCATCAGGTCCAGCACCTTGGCGCGCGACGGCCCCATGACCGGATTGTCGAGGTTTTCGCGGCGGGTGATGAAAGGCCCCATGAACAGCGCAAACTGCAGCTTGTGGCACATGTGGAACGCTTCCAGCGTTTGCACGCCGGTCGCGACAAAACGCTTGCCTGCGGCCGCTTTGGACACGGCGGCTATTTGCGAGGTAATGGCAGGAATGTCCTCGCTGCCGACATCCATCAGCACATAATCCGCAAGCTGCAACAGCCCATGCCACTCGGGTCGCACGCCCGCGTCGGCATGCAGCGCAAAGCTGAACCCGCGTGACTTCAATTCACCCAGGCGGGCTAGCATGGGCTCGTCGATCCGGGGCTGGGCGACGGTATTCAGGAGCCACACCGTGCCGGCAGCAGGCCAGCCATCGATAAGCGCATGATTCAGGCTGGCAGGTGCAACCGGCACGAATGCCTGCCGCTGTTCAAGCAGGCGCGCAATCTCCATGCGCTGAAGGTTGCCGAGCAGGGTCTCGTCGTAGATGCGCTGCACATCGGGCAGGTTCGAATCGCGCTGGTCGTCCAGCGCGCGACGCAGCATGAAAGTATAGCCCGCTACCCGCTGGTCGCGGCCCAGCATGGCCTCGCGGCGCATCACCGAGGGCGCTTTGGCCGCCGGCCCGGGTGCCGACGCCACCTCGGCCGGCACGGCACGAGGCGGCGGCGCGGCTGCAGTATCCTTACCCGACCACATTCCGACAAGACGATTCAGCACGTTTCATTCCTCCACGACAAACCTGGGCACATCAGGAGAATAATCGGCAGCGCTGCGCGAGACTGAAGCCTGTTCGCGCAAATCTTTTATCGAGCCGGCTTACAGCGAACGCTTGATCGAGACGATGCCGCGCACATGCCGGGGGCAGTGAATCCTCCGAAGAAAGGTGCGCTGCTTCTAGCAACGCCCCGCTACTATGCTATTTAAAACAGAGTAAACATTTTTATGCGCCGTCTCGGGATCCAAAATTGACCAAGAGCCTCTATCGGTATTTTTTTCGTGGCCTGATCACCGCCTTGCCACTCGGGCTGACGGTCTACCTGTTCTATGTCTTTCTGAGCTGGAGCGAGACGCTGGCGATGCGGCTGATCCGGCCGTTCATCGGCAAATTTTATGTGCCGGGCATGGGCCTGCTGCTGGGGATCACAGGCATTTTCCTGCTCGGATTTCTGGTGTCGCAGCGCGGCGTGGGCAAGCTGCTGTCGCTCGTGGAACTGCCCTTCACCAATCTGCCGGTGGTGAAGAGTGTTTATTCTTCACTCAAGAGCTTTGCCGATTATTTTTCACCCCAGCGCAGCCAGACCGCCCAGCAAATGGTGGTGGTCCTCAGAATGCCGGGGCAGGATATTGAACTGGTGGGGCTGGTCACTCGCCAAAGCGTCGACGACCTGCCTGCCGGTTTCCTGCAGGGCGACCGTGTGGCGGTTTATCTGCCGATGGGCTACATGATTGGCGGCTACACGGTGTTTGTGCCGCGCGACTGGGTGCAGCCGATCAACATGTCGGTGGAAGAAGCGATGCGCTCGACGCTGTTTGCCTGGATGAGCACGGCCAGCAGCGAGGAGACAACCGGTCGCACACGGCCATGATCCACCCGCACCAACACCTGATGTAGCGTACAGTCTCATGCAGATCGAGTGCTACGCCCAGCGCCTGCTCAACCCGTTTCGCGGAGTGGTGCACACCATTCGTTTTCAGTCGGCCGAGGCAGTGACGACCGACGGCATCGAGTGGGATATCTATGTGGCCAACGACGCGCTGCTCGACGACCTGGGGCGCGCCGGGCGGCGGGCGCAGATCTCCGACATCCGCTACGGCCACTGGTCGGCGGAAAAAGGCCTCAAGCGCGGGCCGCTGTATCCGTCCGACGACTTCAGGCGGCTGGAGGACATGGGCGCGGTGGTGTACGAGCACCTGCTCAAGGTGCACCGCGATGTACCGTTTTCCTTTCGTGACCAATTCGAGCTGTGGCTGCTCGACCGCAACGACCAGCCGCTGGCGCTGCTGCACAGCGTGCGCACCGACAGCGAAACCGACACCAAACCGCCACTCGACTGGCGCGCCGGCATGGCCGCGCAGGCGCATTTTCAGAGTGCGGCAATTGCCGGTCTGGCCGAACCTGCAGGGATGTATCTAACGCATTATGTAAACAACCTCGCCAGCGGCGTGGTGCAATGGTTTCGCCGCGCCGACGACGGTGCCGGGCTGGGACTGCATACGCTGAAAGGCGGCGACCCCCTGCGCGGGCGCGTGCTCGACGCCGACGCCTTCCCCCCGCTGTTCATCGCCACCGCCGGCATGGACGCAGCGCATACCCGGCTGGTGCACGACTATCACGCTTGGCAGGCGCCATGGGTGCTGCTGCTGCAGCTCGATCCCACCACACGCAGCGCGCTCGAAGCCTGCGCCTGCCAGCAGGCCGAGTTGATCGAGAAGCACTATCGGCTGTATCCCGCCATCATCGACCGCCCGGCACTGCAGGCTGCACGCGTGGAAGCGGCGCTGGTGCGCAGCCAGCCACGCAAAGCCGCGCACGACGAGGTGATCCCGATGTTCTACATCGAGCTCAACGTCAGCGAGAGCGGGTAGGTCAGAAAAATCGGTTTAACCACAGAGGCACGGAGAAACCCTTTAAACAAGGTGTTGCACCGGGAACGGTTTTCACCCGATGGTGAAGAATTTAAACCGATCAGCCCGCGACGTTGAGAATGGCGGCGGGCAATACGGCTGACGCGCCCAGATGCTGCGTCAGCCGCACCGCCACTTCGGGATGCTTCGCCGTGAATTCAGCGATGGCGTCGGGGATGTCCTGCGCCACATGCGTACCTGCTGCAAGGAAATAGGGAAACGCCACGATTTCGGTCGCGCCTTTCCCCACCAGTGCCACCAGGCCGTCCGGAATGCTCGGTTCGGCCAATTCCAGAAAAGCCGTTTCGACGTGCGCGTAAGCCTGGCCAGGTTGCGCACGCACGGCATCTGCCAACTGGCGCACTTCATCGTTCGATGCCGCGCGGCGGCTGCCGTGGGCAATGGTGAGCAGACTGGACATGATGGATTACTTGAATTGAACCTGGAAAAGCATTTGAACCACAGAGGCACGGAGAAATCCGTTAAAACCAATGCGTTGAATTAAACCGGGTTTATATCACCCGATGAATCATCGCCCAGCTCGCTGTGTCTCTGTAGTGGAGAACCTGGGTTGTACAGACCCGTACCGAGCGATCCCGCCCGCTTACATCCGCACCGGCTCGAAGGTCGCGTCGAGATTCTGGTCGTCGCAGTAATCGAGAAAATCGCCGCGCAGGGTGGCGATGTGGGCGTCAGCGGGAATGCCCAGCGTCATATGGACGGCGAACATCGGTGCGCCGGTGTGGGGGGCGGGGTAGGTTTCGGTGTCGAGCGCTTCGATGTTGATGTGCAGCCGCGCGAAGAAATTGGCGAGGCTGTTGACGATGCCAGGCTGGTCAAGCGCAGCGACTTCGACGGTGTACGGGATCAGCGGTTTTTCCGGACGGATGGGGCGGGTGCGCTGCTGGGTGAGCGACAGGCCGAGTTCCTCGCCCACTGCCGGCAACCGGGCTTCCAGCTTGGCCAGCGCGTCCCAGCTGCCGGAAACGCGCATCAGCAGCGCAAAGCGTCCGCCGAGCGCGGCCATGCGCGATTCCTCGATGTTGCAGCCCGACTCGCTGATGCGGCGGGTGAAGCCTTCCACCAGGCCAATTTTGTCTTCGCCGCTGGCGGTGATGACGAGTGATTCGGTGTCGCTTGCCATTAAATTAATTCCCTATCGGATAGTTCTTTCTTGATATACGCGTAGAACACCGGTGCGGCGATCACACCCGGCACGCCGAAGGCGGCTTCCATCACCAGCATGGCGATGAGCAGCTCCCACGCGCGCGCCTTGATCTGGCCGCCAATGATACGGGCATTCACGAAATATTCGAGCTTGTGGATGACAACCAGGAATACGAGCGAGCCCGCGGCGACATAGAGCGAATGCGACAGCGAAATGATGACGATAATGCTGTTGGATATGAGGTTGCCCAGCACCGGCAGCAGGCCGACGACAAAGGTGACCAGCAGCATGGTTTTGACGAAAGGCAGCTCGACACCGAACGCGGGCAGAATCAGGACAAGATAAATCCAGGTCAGCAGGGCATTGAGCGCGGAGATCCGCACCTGCGCGAACACCACGCGGCGGAACGCTTCGCTGAGCCGTTGGACGCGTTCGCACAGGGCTTGCGCCAGGGGCGCCATCGAGTGGTGGGGCGAGGCTTCGCGCAGCGCGACGAAACTGCCGATGATGAAGCCGACCAGGATCAGCAACAGCACGCGGCCGGCGTCGCCGCCCAGTTTGCGCAGCTCCTGCGCATGGTCGCGCAGCCATTCGACCAGACCGGCGCGAATCACCGACTCGTCGCCCTGCGGCAGCCATTCCCCGGCCCATGCCGGCAACAGCTCGCGCGAGTTTTCGATGACCTCGGCCATTTTGGTGAGCAGGCCGGTGAGTCCGCCTTCGGTGCGCAAATACAGAATGGCGCCCGCGGTGACGCCGCCCAGTGCGCCCAGCACGATGAGGGTGATCAAGGACACCACCAGCACCTTGGACCAGGTATGGCCGAGTTTGCCGACGACAAACCGCGGCGCCAGCAGGTGGACGAGCTGCACCACCAGCAGGCCGGCAAGGATGGCCGGCAACAAACGCAAGTAAAGGACAAGCAGCAAACCGGTGGCCATCATGAGCCAGGCGGCAATCTGATAACGGGTGGCGGGGGCGAGCGTGGTGGCAGTCATGGCCGCCACGATGCCAACAAAGCGGGCGCGGAGCAAGGGGCGCAATGCGATAATCCGGGCATGACTGCCCGGATTGAGCCTGCTTTCCTGAAATCCCTGCGGACGCTGCTGCCCGCCGACAGCCTGCTGACCGCGCCGGAGGACACCCGCCCGTTCGAATCGGATGGCCTCTCGGCCTATCGCGCCACCCCCGACGTGGTGGCGCTGCCGGGAACCGAGGTGCAGGTGGCAGCGATCCTGCAGCTGTGCCATCAGCACCAGGTCGCGGTGGTGGCGCGCGGCGCCGGTACCGGGCTGGCGGCGGGCGCCCTGCCGATCGCGGGGGCGCTGCTGCTGGTGCTGTCCAGGCTCAACCAGATCAAACAGATTGATCCGCTGGCCCGCACCGCCACGGTGCAGCCGGGGGTACGCAACCTCGCCATTTCCGAGGCCGCGGCGGCCTACGGCCTGTATTACGCGCCCGATCCCTCGTCGCAGATTGCCTGTTCAATCGGCGGCAACGTGGCAGAAAATTCGGGCGGCGTGCATTGCCTGAAATACGGGCTGACCGTGCACAACATCCTCAAGCTGCGCGCCTGGACCATTTCGGGCGAGCTGCTCGAAATCGGCAGCGAATCACTCGATTCCGCAGGCTACGATTTGCTGGCGCTATTGACCGGCTCGGAAGGCATGCTCGCAATCATCACCGAAGTCACGGTCAAGCTCTTACCGCGTCCCGAGCGCGCACAGGTGGTGCTGGCGGCGTTCGACGACGTGACGACAGCGGGCGCCGCAGTCGGCAACATCATCGCCGCCGGCATCATCCCGGCCGGGCTGGAAATGATGGACAAGCTCGCCATCCAGGCCGCCGAAGCCTTCGTCCACGCCGGCTATCCGCTCAACTGCGAGGCGCTGCTGCTGTGCGAAATCGACGGCGTGAACGAGGAGGTCTCGGACGACATCTTCACCGTGCGCGAGGTGCTGGCCGCCTCCGGCGCCACCGAGATTCGCACCGCCGAGAGCGAGGAACAGCGCCTCCGCTTCTGGGCCGGGCGCAAGGCGGCGTTCCCCGCGGTGGGGCGGCTGACGCCGGATTACTACTGCATGGACGGCACCATCCCGCGCGGCCAGCTGCCGCACGTGCTGCGCCGCATCCGCGAGATGAGCACGGAATATGGCCTGGCGGTGGCCAACGTGTTTCACGCCGGTGATGGCAACCTGCATCCGCTGATCCTGTTCGACGCCAACCAGCCGGGCGAGCTCGCCAAAGCCGAAAGTTTCGGTGGCAGGATTCTGGAATTGTGCGTCGAAGTCGGCGGCACCATCACCGGCGAGCACGGCGTCGGACTGGAGAAGATCAACCAGATGTGCGCGCAATTCGCCGCGCCGGAGCTCGCGCGCTTCCATGACGTGAAAGCCGCGTTCGATCCGGACAAATTGCTCAACCCCGGCAAGGCCGTGCCCGAGCTGCATCGCTGCGCCGAGTGGGGGGCGATGCACATCCAAGGCGGACAGCTACCGCACCCGGAATTGCCGAGGTTCTGATGCTGACGGAATATATCGACCGCATTCGCGCGGCGCATGCCGCGGAAACGCCGCTCGTCATCCAAGGCGGCGGCAGCAAGGCGTTTTACGGCAATGCGGCGGCGGGCGACGTGCTCGACACCCGCAGCCTCGCCGGCGTGGTCGATTACCAGCCGAAGGAACTGGTGCTGACCGCGCGCGCCGGCACGCCGCTGGCCGAACTCGAAACCCTGCTCGCCGAGCACAAGCAGATGCTGGCGTTCGAGCCGCCGCACTTCAACGGGGCGGCCACCCTCGGCGGCTGCGTGGCCAGCGGCCTGTCCGGCCCGCGCCGCCCCTACGCCGGGTCGGTTCGCGATTTCGTGCTCGGCATCCGGATGATCGATGGCAGCGGTCAGCCGCTGCGCTTCGGCGGCCAGGTGATCAAGAACGTCGCCGGCTACGACGTGTCGCGGCTGATGGTCGGCGCGCTGGGCACGCTCGGCCTGCTCACCGAAGTCTCGCTGAAGGTGCTGCCCAGGCCCGCGGCAGAGACCACCTTGCAATTCGAACTCGACGAAGCCGCCGCGATTCAGAGAATGAACCTGTGGGCGGGGCAGCCCCTGCCGTTGTCGGCCACCAGCTGGCATGCCGGCCTGCTCAGCGTGCGCTTGTCGGGTGCGCCCTCGGCCGTGCGCGCTGCACAGGTCAAGCTCGGCGGCGAGCCGCCTCACGAAGCAGGCGCCTTCTGGCAGCGCCTGCGCGACCAGACCACGCCGTTTTTCGACAAGCGCCCGTCAACTTTCAATCAAAGCCTATGGCGGCTGGCGGTCAACCCCACCACGCCACCTTTGAATCTGGGCGACGCGCAATGGATCGAGTGGGGCGGCGCCGTGCGCTGGCTGGCCAGCGACCTGCCAGCGGCTGCCCTGCGCGAAGCGGCGCGCGGCTGCGGCGGCCACGCCGCCCTGTTCCGCGGCAATGCGCCGGCCGACGGCGCGTTCGCCCCGCTCGCGCCGGCGCTGCTGACCCTGCACCGCAACCTGAAGCAGCGCTTCGACCCCAAGGGTATTTTCAATCGCGGGCGCCTGTATCCGGACTTCTGACATGCAGACCACGCTCGCCGACTCCTTCCGCAACACCCCCGACGGCGACACCGCCGAACGCATCCTGCGCAGCTGCGTGCATTGCGGGTTTTGTCTCGCCACCTGCCCGACCTACCAGCTGCTGGGCAACGAACTCGATTCGCCGCGCGGCCGCATCTACCTCATCAAACAAGTACTCGAGGGCACGACACCGACCGCCAAAACCCAGCGCCACCTCGACCGCTGCCTGACCTGCCGCAACTGCGAAACCACCTGTCCGTCGGGGGTGGAATACGGCAAGCTGCTCGACATCGGACGCCACCTCGTCGAGAAAAAAGTCGGGCGCGGCGCGCGCGAGGCCGCCACCCGCGCCGCGCTCAAAACCGGCCTGTTGTCGCCCACGCTGTTCAACAGCGCGCTGAAACTCGTCCAATGCGTGCGCAGCCTGCTGCCCGGTTTTCTACAGACTCACATCCCGGCGTCCGATCCGGCAGGCGTCTGGCCGCAGCCGGTTCATGCCCGCCGCATGTTGGTGCTGCAGGGCTGCGTGCAACCCGGTCTCAAGCCCAACATCAATGCCGCCACCGCGCGCGTGCTCGACCGCATCGGGATCAGCCTGATCGCTGCCGACAAGGCCGGCTGCTGCGGCGCGCTCGCGCATCACCTGAACGACAGCGACGATGGCCTCGACGCCGCGCGCCGCAACATCGACGCCTGGCTGCCGCATCTCGATGCCGGGGTGGAGGCCATCGTGATGACCGCCTCGGGCTGCGGGGTGATGGTGAAGGATTACGGCTGGCTGCTGCGCCACGACCCCGCCTATGCCGACAAGGCGGCGCGGGTGTCCACCACGACGAAAGATATTTCCGAAGTGCTCGTCGCCGAAGCGGACGCCTTGAAGCGTCTGACGGCCCATCCCGCGCCCCAACGCATCGCCTACCACCCGCCGTGCACCCTGCAACACGGGCAGAAGCTCACGGGCGGCGTCGAAGCGCTGCTCACGCAAGCCGGATTCGAGCTCACTGCGGTGGTCGAAAAACACCTGTGCTGCGGCTCGGCCGGCACCTATTCGATCCTGCAGCCCGACATCGCCAACCAACTCAAGGCGCGCAAGCTCGGCCATCTGCAAGCAGGCGCGCCGGAGATGATCGTCACCGCCAATATCGGCTGCCTCACCCATCTGCAATCCGGCAGCCAGATTCCGGTGCGGCACTGGATGGAACTTCTGGACGACGCTTTGGCCGCATCCTGAACATCCATCGGGAGACTCACATGATTTTCAAACAGCTGTTCGAACCCGTTTCCAGCACCTACACTTACCTCATCGGCTGCAAGGCAACCGGTCAGGCGCTGCTGATCGACCCAGTGCTGCCGACTTGGGAGCGCGACCTGGCCGCAGTCAACGCACTCGGACTCAAGCTCGCGTTCACCGTGGAAACGCACATCCACGCCGACCACATCACCTCGGCCAAGAAACTGAAGGAGGTCGCCGGCAGCCAGGTCGCCGGCCCCGCGCTCGACCAGCTGCCGTGCACCGACGTCGGCATCGTCGAAGGCACGCCATTCAGAATGGGCTCGGTCGAACTGGCGCCGATCCACACGCCCGGCCACACCGACAACCACTTCGCCTATCTGCACTACGGCCGGCTGTACAGCGGCGATGCGCTGCTGATCGAAGCCTGCGGCCGCACCGATTTCCAGAACGGCGACGCCACCGCACTGTATCACTCGGTGCGTGGCAAACTGTTCGCGCTCGATGACGACACCCTGGTCTATCCCGCCCACGACTACGAACAGCGCCGCATCAGCACCATCGGCCAGGAAAAGACGCGCAATCCCCGCCTCGGCGGCGACCGCACGCTGGAAGACTTCGTCGCGCTGATGAATGGCCTGAAGCTTGCCTACCCCAAGTTCATCGACTACGCCGTGCCCGGCAACCGCGGCTGCGGCACCTGCCCGCCCGGGGTGCCGGAACATTTGCAGCAGTATTGCGCGCAGATTGCCGAAAGCCGACAAGGCTAATTAGGGCCAGCGCCACAGGGCTAGGTGGGCTCGGCGCCGACAGGGCGAGTTGAGCTTGGCGCCGGCAGGGTTGATGCTGCGAATCAGGGCTGGAGATCGTTGGGCTGATTGAGGTTGGCAAAGCCGGCAGCATCGAACCGCACCGTCGTCGAAGCCAGCCCCGCCTGCCAGTGGCGCACCGCGCGTTCGCCGCGCGCGAGAAATGCGGCGAGGTTGTCGCGCTGATCGGTGCGCACGATGAAGCAGCCGTAGTGCACGCGCGCGTCGTCCGCCGCCACCGCCAGCGGCACTCTTTCCAGCTGCGCCGCGCCCAGCAGGCGCAGCACCAGATCGGTGGGCAGGTGTGGCGTGTCGCACGGCGCGACCACCAGCCAGTCTGCCGCAACCGTCTGCAGCGCCGCCAGCACGCCCGCCAGCGGGCCGGGAAAATCGGGCAGGGTGTCCGGCAGCACACGGTGACCGTACGCTGCATAGGTATCGAAATTGCGGTTGGCGCTGATCACGAGCTCGTCGACCTGCGGGATGAGGGCGGCGAGCACCCATTCGATCAACGGGCGCCCCTGATAATCAATCAAGCCTTTATCGGCACCTCCCATGCGGCGGCCCTGGCCGCCCGCCAGGACGACGGCAACGACCCGCGCCGACTCCAATTTACTGCCGCTGCCGGGCATAGAGATGGAAGCGATCGGAGCGGTCGCCGGGACGCGCGCCTTCCCACTGCTTGACCCAGCCGGCCGGGATACGCGGTGCGTCTTCGCGGCGGCGGGTTTCCACCAGCAGCCAGTTGCAGCTGGGGTCAGCGGGAGCAAACTGGCGGCCGCTGTGATAGGCCAGCAGCAGGCGCTGCTGACTGCGCACCCGATAGGTCTGGATGCAGTCGGCGGGCGGCACTCGCTCCGTCAGCACCTCGCCGACGCTGGCATAGCTCAGGCGGCGGTCGAGCGGCGCCTGGAACAGCGCCATCAGCAGCACCCAGATAAAGGTCATGCCCGCCGTCCACACCAGCATGGGGCGCAGCGGCGAACGGCTGACGCGGGTGAGAAACACGATCCAGGCCAGGGTCACAACGAGACCCAGCGCCAGCGCCCATGGACGCAACTCACCGACCCCGGTCATGCCCAGTTTGGTCAGTCGCGCCGCCAGTCGCGCCGGGTTGCCGAGGTCGTGCGCGCTCCAGTAGACCCACAACACCAGCGCGATGAAGCCGAACAGCATGACCGCAAACCACAGCAAGGCATAGGCCGCGCCGCGCCGCAAGCTGAACAGTCCGGTTGCGCCCAGCAGCGCCAGCGGCAGCAGCAGAATGAGGCCCTGCTCTTCGCTAGGATGCGCGTCGAATGCATACAGTCCGAGCAGACCCAGCAGCGCGCCGGCCGGCAGCACAATGCCCGGCGCGCGCCACTGGCGCCGGCTGCGATATAGCGCCCAGGCCGCCAGCGGCCATGCCGGCCAGGCGTACCAGCCGAGGATGCCGGGGTAGAAAGCGGGACGCAGCCCCGCCCCCCCAAACCAGCGCTGCAGGTTAAGCGTGCGCGCCAACGGGATCGCCTGCGTGGCAAGATAAGCCAGCCATGCCGCGCCGGCCAGGAGCGCGAGGCTGACCCCCCACATCAGCGCGCGCCGCGCCGTCGGAGTGCGATAATCCTCCAGCAGCAGTGGCAACACCGCCGCCAGCGCCAGCAACAACACTGCTTCTGCCGCGCCGCCGGCGAGCAGCATGAGCGCTGCTCCGGCGCCCAGTGCCCAGCCGCTGCGCGCACTCTGCGGCAAGCTGGCCAGGCCATACAGCATGATCGCGGCGGCGGCGAACTGGGCGGTAAAGGCATTGAGTTCGTGGCCGCGCACCAGCAGGCCCATGCAGCCCAGCAAGGTGAGCGCGGCGGCCCAGCCGGCTTCCGCGCCATACAGCGCGCGGGCGGTGCGTGCGACAAAAAACAGCGCCAGCGCGACAAACAGGCCCGAGGCCAGCCGCGCGCCGTCGTGCAGGGCCAGAACGGGCGAAGTGAGCCAGGCGGTGGTGGTCGCCACCCAGTAATACAGGGGCGGCGTGGCGGACACGGCCTGTGGCGCAACGTCGCTTTGCAGCAGCAGCCACAACTGGACGAAGTGCTCGCCGTCGCCGCCCTTCCACGGCGCGTGCCCCACCAGCCCAGGCAGCAGCCAGGCCGCGCAGAGCAGCAACAGCCCGAACTGCAAAAGGGAGGGTGGGCGCTTACTGAACAATTTTGAGGCGCTGGCCCGGCTTGGGCTCGCCGCTGGGATAGAGATCGTTCATCAGGCGCAGCTGGCTTTCGGCGTCGGCCCCCAGCGGCGACTGCCGCGCCAAGCCGGCCATCGTCATGCCGGGCTGCGCCGTGATCAGCTGCAGCACATGCGGCCGGGCTGCCTGCCGCTCGGCCGGGGTGATCGCACGGAAACTGTTGATTGCCGCGCGCAGGGTGCTGCGCTCGCGGTCGTAGGTCGCCTTGTCCCTGGCCATGCCGGCTATCAGGTACTGCGTTCCGTTGAACACCACGGCCGCCACCACCACCGGCTTGCCCTGCTGCGCGCCCGCCGCGAATGCGGCCGGATAGCCGCTGAGGCTGCCACTGTCGTAGCGCGCGCCAACATCCAGCTTGATTCCCTTTTGCAAGGTTTCCAGCGGCTTGTTGTTTTTCGGTCCCTGCTGCAGTTCGACCAGCGCATCGCCCTGGGGGCTCATCGCCATCACCCGGTCGGGACGGTTCTGCACCCGCCAGCCTGACGGGAACTGGATCGCCAGGCCGAGCTTTTCGTGCAGCAGCGCATTGTTGCGGATCATGCCCTGATCGGGGCTGTCGCCGAAATACACACCCGCCATTTTCTGCAGGTAGTCGCTGCGCCCCTCGCGCGCTTGGGTGACGGTGTATTGGTTCGCCGCGCTCACCACCTGCTTGAGGCGCGCATCGTTGCTGGGGTGGGTGTCGAAGGTGCCGTGATAGGTGCGTGGCTGGCGGCCGTCGCGCCTGGCCTGTTCGGCGGCAAACAGCTCCTGATTTTTCAGCGTGCCGATGACTTCGATCATCGCCTGCGGGTTGTAGCCGGTCCTGGCCAGATATTCCGCACCGAGGCGGTCGGATTCCAGTTCATGCTCGCGGCCGTAGCCGGCGGTCCAGGCCTGCGCCAGCGTTTGCAGCAGGGTGGCGGCCGCCTGATTGCCCACCCCGGGGACCAGGATCGATCCCAGCACCGCGCCCAATCCCACCGCAGTGGACGCGCTTTGCTGGCGCACGCCGTGGCGCGCGGTGACGTGGCCGATTTCGTGGCCGACCACACCCGCCAGCTCGGCCTCGGAATTCAGATACGCCATGATGCCGCGCGTGATGTAGACATAGCCACCGGGCAAGGCAAAGGCATTCACATCGGGGCTGTCGACCACGGTGAAATGCCATGGCAGATGCGACCGGTGGCTTTGCTGCGCCAGCCGCTGGCCGACCTCGTTCACGTAGGCCTGCATCGCCGTATTATCCAGCGCCGCGTATTCCTTCAGCACATCCTGATGCGCCTGCGCGCCCATCTGAATTTCCTGCTGCTCGGACATCAGCACGAAGTCCTTGTCGCCGGTGACCGGATTCTGCGCGCAGTGGGTCAGCGCCAGCGAACCGAAGGCGATTACGGCAATACGACGAAAAACGCGGGGGGTCACGTCAGTCTGTTCCTCGAGAAGGCGGCGCACGAAATGATACCGTTGCAGCGCCGCAAAAATGCAAAAAGCGGCCAAAGCCGCTTTTTGCATCCATCGTGCAGACCGGCTTACTTCATGCCGCGGTTGATTTCATACCATAGCGCTGGCGGAACTTCTCGACGCGACCGGCGGTGTCGACGATCTTCTGCTTGCCGGTGTAGAACGGATGGCAGGACGCGCAGACTTCCACGTGCAGGGCCGGTTTGCCCAGGGTGGAACGGGTTACGAAGATGCTGCCGCAGGAGCAGGTCACGGACACTTCTTGGTAATCGGGGTGAATGCCGGCTTTCATGGCAATTCCTTAAATGGGTTGAATTCGGAGAACGCGGGAGTATAGCGGAGACACGAGCCCCGATCAACCCCGTCGCATCGAGTCGAAGAACTCGCTGTTGTTTTTCGTCGCACGGATTTTATCCAGCAAAAATTCCATCGCCTCCATGTCGTCCATCGGGTACAGCAGCTTGCGCAGCACCCACACCTTCTGCAGGATGTCGGGCGGCAGCAGGAGTTCTTCGCGGCGGGTGCCGGAGCGGTTGACGTTGATGGCGGGATACTGGCGCTTCTCGGCCATTTTGCGGTCGAGGTGAATTTCGAGGTTGCCGGTGCCCTTGAATTCCTCGTAGATCACGTCGTCCATTCGACTACCGGTGTCGACCAGCGCGGTGGCGATGATGGTAAGGCTGCCGCCTTCCTCGATATTGCGCGCGGCGCCGAAGAAGCGCTTCGGCTTTTGTAGCGCGTTGGCGTCGACGCCGCCGGTGAGCACCTTGCCGGAGGCGGGCTGCACGGTGTTGTAGGCGCGCGCGAGACGGGTGATGGAATCGAGCAGGATCACCACGTCCTTCTTGTGCTCGACCAGGCGCTTGGCGCGATCGATCACCATTTCCGCCACCTGCACGTGACGGCTGGCGGGTTCGTCGAAGGTGGAGGCGATGACTTCGCCGCGCACGGTGCGGCTCATTTCGGTCACTTCTTCCGGGCGCTCGTCGATCAGCAGCACGAACAGCACGACATCAGGATGGTTGGAGGTGATGGCATGGGCGATGTGCTGCAGCATCACCGTCTTGCCGGTTTTGGGCGGCGCCACCAGCAGGCCGCGCTGGCCTTTGCCGATCGGGGCGACGATGTCGATCACGCGGCTGGTGATGTTTTCCTCGGCCTTGACGTCGCGTTCCAGCTTGAGCGGCTGGTCAGGATGCAGCGGAGTGAGGTTCTCGAACAGGATCTTGTTCTTGCTGGCCTCGGGCGGCTCGTCGTTGATCTTGTCGAGCTTGGTCATCGCCGAATAGCGTTCGCCGTCCTTGGGAGTGCGAATCTCGCCTTCGATCTTGTCGCCGGTGTGCAGGTTGAAGCGGCGGATCTGCGACGGCGACACGTAGATGTCGTCGGTGTTGGCCAGATACGAGGCTTCCGGCGAACGCAAAAAGCCAAAGCCGTCCGGCAGCACTTCCAGCACGCCGTCTCCGTAGATGCTCTCGCCGCGTTTCGCCACCGCTTTCAGGATGGCGAAGATCAGTTCCTGCTTGCGGAAGCGGTTGGCGTTGTCGATGCCGTTGGTGGCGGCAAGTTCAAGAAGTTCGGTGATCGGTTTCTGCTTGAGTTCGGAAAGGTACATGGAGGGGGCCTGAATAGGCTCGCTTGAAAGAGCCGGAAGTGGGGGAGAGGTGAAGCCGGATGGCGCTGCGCGCAGGCGGCGCAGGGGTGCGCCATCCGGTAAGATTTTAATTAGATGTTGCTGTCGACGAAAGCGGTGAGTTGCGACTTGGACAAGGCGCCGACCTTGGTGGCCTCGACGTTGCCGTTCTTGAAAATCATCAGGGTGGGGATGCCGCGGATGCCAAACTTCGGCGGGGTGGCCTGGTTTTCATCGATGTTGAGCTTGCATACCTTGAGTTTGCCGGCGTATTCCTTGGCGACTTCGTCGAGGATCGGCGAGATCATCTTGCAGGGGCCGCACCAGTCCGCCCAGTAATCCACCAGCACCGGCACACCGGCCTGCAGGACTTCCTGTTCGAACGAATCGTCGGATATGTAATGAACATGCTCGCTCATCGGTGAAGCTCCTATTTGTTGAATTATGCGGTTGGCCGGACACGGCCTGGATGGTTTGGGAAGGCGGTAATGCTGGAAAATTCGGTTTTGTGCCGATATGCTACATCAAAATTGCCGCCTGCAAGCATCCGGGCATTTTTCAAATCATCTGGGTAAATACGAATGACTTATGTTGTAGCCGACGCCTGCGTCAAGTGCAAATATACCGATTGTGTCGATGTGTGCCCGGTGGACTGCTTCCACGAGGGGCCCAATTTCCTCGTCATCGACCCCGAGGAGTGCATCGACTGCACCCTGTGCGTGGCCGAATGTCCGGTCGAAGCCATTTTTGCCGAGGACGACGTGCCGGATGACCAGCGCGCCTACATCGCGCTCAACGCCGAGCTCGCCAAGAAGTGGAAGGTCATCATCGAGAGCAAGGACGCGCCGCCCGACGCCGACGAATGGGCCGGCGTCAAGGACAAGCTCAAGTACCTGGAACGCTGAAGCGCTTGGAAATTCCGGGCGGCCCTGCGCTGCCGCAAGCCGTCGCCCGCCATCTTCTCGATCAGCACGCCGACCGCCTGCCTGACCTGTCCGGGCTGACGGTGCTCGTCCCTAACCACCGCGCCGGGCAGGATTTTGCCCGCGCGCTGGCGCGGGCTGCCGGACGCGCGGTGCTGATCCCACCGCGCATCACCCCGCTGAAGGCCTGGGCCGAAAATGTGGCCGATGGCCATGCCGAACCGCAGGCGCGGCGGCTGGCGCGCCTGCACGGCGTGCTGCGGCGCGTCGACTGGCTCGGCGCGGTCGACCGCTGGGCGCTCGCCGGCGAACTGCTGGCGCTGGCCGACGAACTGTCGGCTGCGCGGCTGGGCGGCGCCATCGGCTCGCG
Organism: Thiobacillus sp.; assembly: GCA_030680405.1. Classification (GTDB taxonomy): domain Bacteria; phylum Pseudomonadota; class Gammaproteobacteria; order Burkholderiales; family Thiobacillaceae; genus Thiobacillus. Next base: position 88,619 of record JAUXVT010000049.1, read on the forward strand.
CCTTCGCGCCCTGCACGCCGGCAGCCTCGACCGCGAAACGGCCCTGATCGAGGCGGTGTGGCAGGCGCTCAACAACGACGGCTATGACCCGCAGGCGCGCTATGCGCGCGCGCTCGACAAACTGCTTGAACAAATCGGGGCAGTGCCGCAGCCCATTTATGGCTACGCGCTGGGTACGCTCACCGCTGTCGAGCAGCAGTTTCTCGCCCGCAGCGCCGAACACGCCCCGCTCACGCTGTTCGAGCCGGACGCCGAAGCGGCCGTGGCTCTGACCCTGCGGCAGGCCTGGCAGCTGACCGCTCCGCCGCTACGCGACCGCGCCGCCGCGCTGGCCCGGCGCCTCCCCGAATCACCGCTTCAGGCCCGCATCACGCTCGGTCCGGCGCCGCATCTGGAAGCCGAAGCGCGCGCCGTCGCCACCTGGGTGGCCGGCCAGCTGCACGCCGGCAAGCGCGACCTTGCGCTCATCGCGCTCGACCGCGAAACCGCGCGCCGGGTGCGCGCGCTGCTCGAACGTATGGACGTGCTGGTGGCCGACGAAACCGGCTGGACGCTGTCGACCACGGCCGCCGCCGCGGTGATCGACCGCTGGCTGGAATGCGTGGCGAGCGACTTCCCGCACGTCGAATTGCTCGACCTGCTGAAATCGCCGTTCGTGCTGGGCGAACTCGCCGCGCGTCAGGATCAGGTGCTGCAGTTCGAACTGGCGCTGCGCCGGCACGGGGTTTCGCAAGGCAGGGCGGATATGCAGCGGCTGGCGCGCAGTGAATTCGTCACGCTTCCTGTCTGGTTGGCCGCGCTGTTCGACGCCCGCCAAGGTTTTGAACAGCGCCGTGCGCCGCTCGCGGTGTGGCTCGCGCGACTCGCCGGCAGCCTTGCCCGGCTCGACGCCGTCGCCCCGCTGAATACCGATGCCGCCGGCGCCAGCGTGCTCGAAACGCTCGACACCCTGCGCCGCGATCTGGCGGATGACGGCGAAAAATACGGCTTCGGCGAATGGCGGCGCTGGCTCAATCTGGCGCTGGAGTCGGCCAGCTTCATCGACGTCAGCGTCACCAGCCCCATCGTGCTGACCTCGCTGCCCGCCGCGCGTGGACGCCTGTTCGACGCGGTGGCGGTGATCGGCGCCGACGCCCGCCACCTGCCGGCGCGACCCGCGCCCGGCCTGTTTTCCCAGGCCACCCGCGCACAGTTGGGCCTACCTACTGCCGCCGAAGAGGCCAATGCCGCCACCGCCGACCTGATGCAACTGCTGACCCAAGGCCCCGCGCTCATCAGCTGGCAGGCATGGAACGACGACGAGCCCAACCCCGCCTCGCCGCTGGTGCTGCGGCTGCAGGCCCTGCATCAGGCCGCGTGGGGCGCCGCCCTGCCCGAACAGGCCAGCGGCGAACCACCCGCACAGCCCAGCCCGCTGCCCGGCGCCAGCGTGCAACCCGCGCCGACAGTGTCGGCCGCGCAACTACCGCGGCGCTATTCGCCCACCGCCTACCAGACCCTGCTCGACTGTCCGTACCGGTTTTTCGTGACCAGCGTGCTTGGCATCCGCGAACTCGACGAAGCCGATGACGCGCTCGACAAGAGCGATTACGGCAACGCGCTGCACCACATCCTCAAAGCCTTTCACGACAGCGCCCCGCCGCCCGAGCGCAATGCCGCGCTGGCCCGCCTGAGGGAAATTTCCGACGCCGAATTCGCCGCGCTGCCCACCTGGACCGCCACCGCCTGGCGCATCCGGTGGGGAAAAATCCAGCCCGCCTACGTCGATGCCTGGCTGGACCGGGTTGCCCAAGGCTGGCATTACCAGTCCGGCGAAGCCGCATTCGAAATGCCGTTCAGCGTCGCCGGTCTCGGCGAAATCACCCTGCACGGCCGCGTCGACCGCGTCGATGAGAAAGCTGACGCCCGCACCGTCATCGACTACAAAACCGGCGCCGCGCAAGGCCTCAAGAAAAAACTCAAGGACCCCGCCGAAGCCGTCCAGCTGCCGTTTTACGCATGGCTCGCCGACGCCGCTGCCGCCTACCTGCCGATCAACGAAGCGCCCGTCACCCCACTCGAGCTGGATGGCGAAACCGACGTCGACGCCATCAGCCGCCGCCTGCCGGAGCTGCTCGAAACCATCGCCGCAGGCGCGGCGCTGCCCGCATCGGGGATCGACGCTGTTTGCCAGTACTGCGAAGCACGCGGGCTGTGCCGCAAGGGGACGTGGCATGAATGAGCCGCTGGATATCGCTACTGCGCTGTCGCCTGCCCGCTCGGTGGTGGTGAAAGCCTGCGCCGGCAGCGGCAAGACCTGGCTGCTGGTGTCGCGCATGCTGCGCCTGCTGCTGACGGGGGCGGCGCCTTCGGAACTGCTGGCGATCACCTTCACGCGCAAGGCGGCGCAGGAGATGATCGACCGCCTGCATGCGTGGCTGCGCGTGCTGGCGCTGGCGGACGATGCGACGATGCGCATATTCCTGCGCGAACGGGCCGTCCCGGATGACGAGATCGATGCGCTGCTGCCGCGCGCGCGCGGCCTGCTGGAAACGGTGCTGACCGCGCAGCCGGGACCGACGGTGACGACCTTCCACGGCTGGTTTCTCGATTTGCTGAAACGCGCGCCGCTGGAAGCCGGTCTGCCATGGGGCGCGCCGCTGCTGGAGCGCGAAAAACAACTGCAGAACGAGGTGCGCGACCGCCTGCTGACGCAGTGGGCCGCCGTGCCGGAGTCGCCGCAAGGCGCCGCCTTGCTGGCGCTGCTGGCCGACCTCGGCGAGCACAGTCTACGCGCGCTGCTGGCGCATTTTGTGCAGGCGCGGGCGGAGTGGTGGGCGTATACCGATGGCCAGCCCGATGCGGTGGCCCATGCGCTGGCACAGTTGCGGCCGCTGCTCCACGCCGATCTGGACAGCGATCCGGTGGCGACGTTCTGGGCCGATGAAGTCATGGTGGCGCGCACCCGGCGGGTGGGGCTGGCGCTGGAAAAAGGCAGCGAGACCGAACGCAAAAAAGGTGTGTCGATTCAGCAGGCGGCGGCCGCCACAGACTTCGAGACCTTGGGCGGGCAGATCCTGAAGAAGGACGGCGGGCGGCTAGCAAAGAAGGCGAACGCTCCCACGCTGAAACAAATGGGCGCGGAGGCCGACACTTTTCTGCGCGATTACGATGCACTGGAAAGCGCGCTGGAAGTTGTCGCCCAGCATCAAACCGACATCCGCATCTGGCAGCTCAACCGCCACGGCCTGCTGCTCGGCCACGCACTACTCGCCGGCTACCAGGACGCCAAGGCGCAGCAGGGGGTGATCGATTTTGCCGATGCCGAATGGCTGGCCTGCCGCCTGCTACAGAGCGAGGAGCACGCGCCGGCCCTGGCCCTGAAGCTGGACGCGCGCTACCGTCATCTGCTGCTCGACGAATTCCAGGACACCAACCCGCTGCAATGGCAGGCGCTGTCGACCTGGCTGCTTGAGGCGCGCGGCGCCGACAGCGCGATGACGGTGTTCATGGTGGGCGACCCCAAGCAGGCGATTTACCGCTTCCGCCGCGGCGAGGCGCGGGTGTTCGATGCGGCGGCGGATTTCCTGCACACGCATTTCGACGCTGCCCGTTTCAGTACCGACATGACGCGACGTCTGGCGCCCGCCGTGGTGCAGGCGATCAACCCGGTGTTTGCCGCGGTGGAGGGGTTTGCGCCGCACCGCAGCGCGCCAGCCAACGCCGCGCGGCCGGGCGCGCTGCGCAGCCTGCCGATCCGCGTGGAAAAACCCGACGCGGCGGCGGCCGACGGCCTGCGAAACCCACTCACCACGCCGCAGCCGGAAGCCGATGACCGCGCCGTACACGAGGAAGCGCGACAGTTTGCCCGGGCATTGCGCGACGAGGTGCTGGGCCGCTGGGGGGTGATGGATGACGGCACGCTGCGCGCGGCGCGCCCCGGTGACGTCATGGCGCTGGTGAGAAAGCGCACCCACCTGCACCTGTACGAGCGCGAACTGGAAGCCGCGCGCATCCCCTTCATCACCTCGCGCCGCGGCGGCCTGCTGCACGCGCTGGAGGCGCAGGACGTGATTGCGCTCATCGAAACCCTGCTGCTGTCGCACGCCGACCTGAAGTTGGCGCACGTGCTGAAGTGCCCGATCTTCGGCTGCCGCGACGACGATCTGCTGCGGGTGTTCGCACCCGACCCAGCAGATGCCACGCGCGGCTGGGAGCGGCTGATTGCGCTGGCCGGGCACCCGGACTGCCCGTCCACGCTGGCGCGCGCGGCGCAACTGCTGACCCGCTGGCGCGCCCACTACGGCACCCTGCCGGTGCACGACCTGCTCGACCGCATCTATTTCGAGGGCGACCTCGAAGCACGCTACGCCGCCGCCGTGCCGGAGGCGATGCGGCCGCAGGTGGCGGCCAACCTGCGCGCCTTCATGCAGCTGGCGCTGACGCAGGACGCCGGGCGTTACCCCACGCTGGCCGGTTTCATCCGCGAACTGGCGTCACTCATCGACGATGCCGATGCCGCGCCCGGCGAAGGCCTGGCGGCCGACGGCGAAAACGCGGTGCGCCTCTTGACCATCCACGGCGCCAAGGGGCTGGAAGCGCCGATCGTCTGGCTGCTCGGTGGCAGCGACCATACGCGTGGCGACAGCTATGCGGTGCTGGCGCCGTGGCCGCCCGACGCTGCCCGGCCCGTGCACTTTTCGCTGTTCGGCAAGCAGGAAGACCGGGGGACGGCACGGGAAAGCTGGTTCAAGGAAGAGGCCGAACTGGCGCAGCGCGAATCCGACAACCTGCTGTATGTGGCGCTCACCCGCGCCGAGCAGGGGCTGATCGTGAGCGGTGCCGCGGACAGGAACGCCTGGCTGCAACGCGTCGACGCGGCCTGGCAAGACATGCGCCTGCCGGGTGACCTGCCGCCCGCCGCCGCCCGGGAAACGGACGTCGCAGCCGCACCGGCCCGCTTCGACGCCCCGGCGGTAGGTCAACGCATCGCCTTGCCGGCCGCGAATCCGGCCGCGGCGAGCGGCGAGCTCTTCCATGCCTGCCTGGAATGCCTTGCCCCGCCCGGTGCGCCGCGCGATCTGCCGGGTCTGGCGGCGCGTCTGGGGCTGGAAACCCAGTTCGAATCCATCGAGGCCGCGGCGCGCGACCTGCTGGCGCAGCCGCATCTGGCGCACCTGTTCGACCCGGCGCAATTTCGGCGCGCGCACAACGAACTGACGCTGCTGGATCGCAGCGGCCGCCTGCAGCGGCTCGACCGCGTGGTGGAATTCGACGAGGCGGTGTGGCTGATCGACTATAAAACCGGTAGCGACAGCCGCAGTCTGTCCGACGCGCAACTGGCCGAGTGCCACCGCGCCCAACTGGCGGAATATCAGTCCCTGCTGGCCGGGCTGTATCCCGGCAAGCCGGTGCATGCCGCGCTGCTGCTGGCCGACGGCCGGCTGGTCAATCTGGACAGCGCGTAAACATTGCGCCGCAGGCAACCGGCCGTTACACCCTGCTACGCTGCATGCCAGCCCCAACCAAGGAGAAATAAATGATGATGCGCCCCCTCTTGCTGCCGTTGCCCGCCCTGCTCGCGGGCTGCATTTCCTTCAGTTCCAGCGAGTCGCCCGCAGCACCCGATTACGCAGCGTTCTGCGCGGAAAAAGAAGCCCAATGCACGGAAATTTGCGGCAACGTCGGCGTTCAGGCGTTTTCCTGCAAGGCCGCGCCGCGCGAAGGCCTGGAATACCAGTGCCAGTGCAAGCAAACGGGGCAGCGGCTTTGATCGATAAACCCTTTTCCGAATCCTGCGTGCAAAACTGCGCGCCGATTCTGGCGGTGCTGCGCGAGGCATTTGCCGACTGCGGCGCTGTGCTGGAAATCGGCAGCGGCACCGGCCAGCATGCGGTGTATTTCGGCGCCGAGCTGCCGCATCTGCGCTGGCAGACCGCCGATGTACCGCAGCACCACGCGGGTATCCGGCAATGGCTTGCCGAGGCGGCGCTGCCCAACGTGCTGCCGCCGCTGGCGCTCGACGTCAACCAGGCCCACTGGCGCACCGGCCGCTACGACGCGGTGTTTTCGGCCAACACCCTGCACATCATGAGCTGGCCCGAAGTGGAACACTTTTTTACCGGGGTGGGCGAGGTGCTCGAGCCCGGCGGCGTGCTGGCGGTGTATGGCCCGTTCAACTACAACGGCACCCACACCTCGGAGAGCAACGCCCGCTTCGACGTCTGGCTGAAGACGCGCGACCCGGCTTCGGGGGTGCGCGACTTCGAGGCGGTGGACGCGCTGGCACGCGCGCAGGGCCTGGTACTGCAGCAGGATATCGCCATGCCGGCGAACAACCGCACGCTGGTGTGGCGTCGCATGGATTAGAGCGTGTTAACGCCCTAAATCCTGCTTTGCCTTGCGGGTGGCTTTGCTATAACAAAACCATTGTGAGGCAGAGGAAAGCTCATGCGCATCGCCGAATTGATCCAACGCTGGAGCACGGAGGGGCATTCACGTACCGACGTGCGTGGCTACACCGTCCATCTGCCGCTGCGCGATGCTGCACGCGTTGAAGCCCTGCACGTGATGTACCCCGGCCGCAGCGATTCCCAGCTGATGGCCGACCTGATCCGTGCCGCCCTCGACGAACTGGAGGTGGCCATGCCCTACATCCCCGGCAATCGCATCATTGCCGAAGACGACTACGGCGATCCGATCTACGAAGACCTCGGCCCCACGCCGCAGTTTTATTCGCTGTCGCACGAGATTCTGCGCAAACTCGCCGCTGCGCCGGAAGGCAAGTAGCTGTCGAATTAATTTACATTTTGCGCGTGAGCGGCCGAAGCGTTAAACATAGCGCTTTGTATTTGCGTGGGTTTTTAATCTGGCACAGGGCTTGCTCAGCTCCCGGTACAACAACTTGAATGATGGGGAACACCATGTACCTCGGCCCGGCATTTCTTTTTGCGGCATTTGCCAGCCTATTTTATATCCCCGGCTTTCTGGACACGCCCCTGGGCATGCTCACCCCCCGTCAACTCGTTTCGCAAATGCTGTTTTCCGTTTTCGCGCTGATTTCGCTGGCCTCACTGGCGCGTTCCATCGAGCTCGATCCGGTGTGGCCGTGGCGGCCCGAATTCCGCCGCGTAATGAACTGGTTGCTGGGGCGCACGCAGTAAATCCACGCCCTCTATTAGCCGTCCGCCCGGCATAAAATAGCGGTTTTCCGTTCTGGTTAACCGCCATGCCCGTCAACCTCACCCCCCCCGATCCCGCCTCCCTGCTGCCCGTTGCCGGCGTGCTTCTCGGCATTGCCTCCGCCGGCATCAAGAAACCCGGGCGGCGCGACATCACGCTGATCGAGCTTGCGGCCGGCTCCCGGGTGGCCGGCGTGTTCACGCAAAACCGCTTCTGCGCCGCGCCGGTCACGCTGTGCAGACAGCATCTGACGCAGGGCACCATCCGCGCGCTGGTCATCAACACCGGCAATGCCAACGCCGGCACCGGCGAAGAAGGCTTGCGCCGCGCGCGCCAGACCTGCGAGGTGGTCGCCGGGATCATGGGCTGCGCCACCGAACAGGTGCTACCGTTTTCCACCGGGGTGATTCTGGAGCCGCTGCCGGTCGACAAGATTCTGCCCGCGCTGCCTGCGGCCTACGCCGACCTGGCACCCAACCACTGGTCGGAAGCCGCGCACGCGATCATGACCACCGACATCGTCGCCAAGGGTGCGTCGCGCCAGGCACAGGTGAGCGGCAAGACGGTAACGGTCACCGGCATCGCCAAGGGCTCCGGCATGATCCATCCCAACATGGCGACCATGCTGGGTTTTGTGGCGACCGACGCGGCCATCGCCGCCAGCCTGATGCCGCAGCTGGTGAAGGACGTGGCCGACGTGTCGTTCAACTGCGTCACCGTGGACGGCGACACCTCCACGAATGACAGCTTCATCCTGATCGCCACCGGGCAGGCCGGCAATGCCGAAATTGGCGACGCCGCCAGCGCCGATTACGCCGCGCTGAAAGCCACCTTGAGCGAGGTGGCGATCGAGCTGGCGCAGGCGATGGCGCGCGACGGCGAGGGCGCGACCAAGTTCATCACCGTGCAAATCGAAGGCGGGCGCGACCACGACGAATGCAAGCAGATTGCCTACGCGATTGCGCGTTCGCCGCTGGTCAAGACCGCGTTTTTTGCCAGCGACCCCAACCTCGGGCGCATCCTCGCCGCCATCGGCTACGCGGGCGTCAGCGACCTCGACGTCAACACCCTGCAGGTCTATTTGGGCGGCGTGCTGGTGGCGGAGAAGGGCGGCCGCGCTGCAAGCTACACCGAGGCGCAGGGCGCGGCGGTGATGCAGGAAACCGACATCACCGTGCGCGTGGTGCTCAATCGCGGCAAGGTGAACGCCACGGTGTGGACCTGCGACTTTTCCTACGACTACGTCAAGATCAACGCCGAGTACCGCACCTGAATCATTTGCCCGGCGGCAGGTTTTTCGGCGTGAAGTCGAAATACGGCGTCGTCACCTTCTCGCCCGGCGGCACGTAGGCCGGCACCGGCTGGCCCTTCGGGCCCAGGCTCTGCACGTAACTGTAAATCGCCTTGAGGTCGTCGTCGCTCATAGCCCGCAGAGACGGCGACGGCATCGGCGGACGCATCGCCTGACGTGCCCGCGCCAGCCAGATTTTCTCGTCGATCTGCTGGAACAACAGGCGCAGGTTGGCGGCGTACGTCGTGCCCCACGGTCCCTGCCAGCCCATCGAGTCGCCGGTCAGCCACTCGGCTTCGGGCACCTGGCCGTCTTTCTGCATGTAGCCGGCGGTATGGCAGTCATTGCAGCCGCTGGTCGCCACCAGATAGCGTCCGCGGCTCAGCTGCGCATCGGCTGCAGGCGGCTGGGCCTGCGCGCCTGCCCCCAGCAGCGACAGCGCCCCGAGAAAAAATCGCATGATCTTGTGCATGTGTGCCCCCTTTCTCCCGCGCACCGTGCAGCGGGTGAACTACAGCCTAGGAAAAACTTTGCACAGATGCCAGTCGCCAGTCGCCAGCATGATGAGGTCCGCTAGAATTCAGCATGGCCTCTGATCTCGATTCCCTGCTACCCCGCTTCGAGCGTTTGCTCGACCGCCTCGACACAGCGTCCAACCCCGCGCCGCTGGACTGGAAAACCGTTCGCGCCGCGCGCTGGTCGGCGCAGACGGGCGGGCTGAAACCCATCCTGCATCCGCAGCGGGTGGCCTTGCGCGACCTGCTGGCGATCGACGAGCAGAAGCAGCGGGTGGATGCCAATACGCGCCAGTTCGTTGCCGGCAAGCCCGCCAACAACGTGCTGCTGACCGGCGCGCGCGGCTGCGGCAAGTCCTCGCTGGTGAAGGCGGTGCACGCCAAATACGCTTCGCGCGGGCTGCGCCTGATCGAAGTGGACAAGGCCGGGCTGCCGAGCCTGCCCGATCTGTTCGACCTGCTGGCGGATGCCGATTACCGCTTCATCGTCTTCATCGACGACCTCAGCTTCGCCGAGCACGAAGCCGGTTACGCCAGTCTGAAAGCCGCGCTCGACGGCTCGCTGGCGGGGCCGTCGGACAATGTGCTGATCTACGCGACCAGCAACCGCCGCCACCTGATGCCGGAATACATGACGGAAAACCTGGAGACGAAGCACCTCGGCGGCGAAGTGCATCCGGGCGAGGCGACCGAGGAAAAGATTTCCCTCTCTGACCGCTTCGGGCTGTGGGTATCGTTTCACGTCATGGATCAGGACACCTATCTCGCCATCGCCCGGCACTGGGCCGCAACGCTTGGCGCACCCGCGGATGAGACGTTCGAGCGCGCCGCGCTGCAGTGGTCGCTCGGGCGCGGTGCGCGCAATGGCCGGGTGGCGTGGCAGTTCGCGCGCGACTGGGCGGGAAAGAAATGAGCCCCCTGCTGCGCGAACTGGGCGTGCCTGCTCGCTCCCGGCGCTCCGCGCCCGCCGAGTCCGGCACGCAGTCCTTGCGCAACTGGTCGGGTAAAAAATGAGTCAGGCTCCCCTCACCGAAGTCGCCGCTGCGGTGCTCACCCAGCCCGATGGCCGCGTGCTGCTGGCGCAGCGCCCGCCGGGCAAGGTCTATGCGGGCTACTGGGAATTCCCCGGCGGCAAGGTTGAAGCGGGCGAATCGCTGAACGCCGCGCTGGCGCGCGAGTTGCACGAGGAGCTGGGCATCGTCGTCACCCGCGCCTGCCGCTGGATCACCCGGGTGTTTGAATACCCGCATGCAACCGTGCGGCTGAACTTCTTCCGCGTGTTCGAATGGCAGGGTGAGCCGCACCCGCATGAAGGGCAGGTCTTTTCCTGGCAGCTGCCCGACGCGGTCGAAGTCACGCCGTTGCTGCCGGCCAATTTCCCGATCCTGAAGGCGCTGTCGCTGCCGCCGCTGCTGGGGATTTCCCATGCCGAATCGCTCGGCGTCGACAGTTTTCTGGCGCGGCTGGACGTGGCCCTGCATGACGGGCTGCGGCTGATCCAGCTGCGCGACAAGACGCTGCCGGACGACGCGCGGCTGGCGCTGGCGCGTGAGACCGTGCGCCGCGCCCATCTGCACGGCGCGCGCGTGCTGGTCAACGGCGATTTGGCGCTGGCGCGCGCAGCAGGCGCCGACGGCGTGCACCTCGATTCGACCGCCGCCGCCCAATTGACAGCACGCCCCGATTGCGCCGAGCCAGACTCTTTTCTGGTGGGCGTGTCGTGCCACGACGCCGCCGAGTTGGCGCATGCCGCCGCGATCGAAGCCGACTTTGCGCTGCTGTCGCCGGTGTTGCCCACGCTCACCCATCCGGGCGCCACCACGCTGGGCTGGGACACGTTCTCCACACTCGCCGCCGCCAGCCCGATCCCGGTGTACGGGCTGGGCGGGCTGGGGCGCGATAACGTGGCGCTGGCGCAGTCGCACGGAGCGCACGGCGTAGCGCTGCTGCGGGGGGCGTGGACATGAAGCGTGTGCTGGCGCCGCTGCTGCTGGTGGTCGCGCTGGGGGCGATCGCGGTGGCCGGCTACTGGCTGAAGCGCCCGGCCGAGGCAGTGGCGGTGAGCTGCGCCGACCCGCTGGCCGGCTGTGCCTTCAGCCACCGCGGCGCGACGGCGAGTGTGCGCTTTTCGGTGCGACCGGCGCCGCTGGAGGCTTTCGAGTTGAGCGTCCACGCAATGGGCGCCAGCCGCATCAGCGCGGAATTCCAGATGGTCGCCATGGACATGGGCTTTAACCGCTATGGCCTGCGCCCGGCCGGTGACGGCACGTTTGCTTCGAAAGTGACCCTGCCGGTGTGTGTCAGCGGACGGCGCGACTGGGTGCTCTACCTTGACATAGACGGGTCACGTTACGCGCTGCCCTTCAGCACCCGTTGAAACCTGCCGTTCATGTATCCGTCACAATACGCGGCATATAATTAAAAGCGAATTATTGGAAAGGCCAAAACAATGCCAACTGAACACACCTACAAGCAGTTTGACGCCGAGCTGGAAGCCGTGCGCGCCAGCGTGCTGAAAATGGGCGGCCTGGTCGAAGAACAAATAACCAACGGCATCGAAGCGCTCGTCTCGGGCAACATGGAGCTGGCCGAGCGGGTGGATGCCAACGACCACAACGTCAATGCGCTGGAAGTCGCCATCGACGAGGATTGCACCCGCATCATCGCGCGCCGTCAGCCGACGGCATCCGACCTGCGCATGGTGATGATGGTGGTGAAGACCATCACCGACCTCGAGCGCATCGGCGACGAGGCGGCCAAGATCGCGCGCATGGCCAAGCTGATTCACCAGGCCGAGCGCATCAGCGTGCCGCGCTTCTCCGAAGTCAAATACATGGCCGATCTGGTGCTCGACATGCTGCGCAAGGCACTCGACGCCTTTGCCCGCCTGGACGCCACCAAGGCAGTGGAAATCGCGCGCCAGGATCAGGAGGTGGACGAGGAATTCCGCCTCAACCTGCGCCACCTCATCACCTTCATGATGGAAGACCCGCGCACCATTTCGGTTTTCATCGACATCCTGTTCGTCACCAAAGCGATCGAGCGCATGGGCGACCACGCCAAGAACATGTCGGAATACGTGGTCTACATGGTGAAGGGCAAGGACGTGCGGCACACCTCGCTGGAAGAGATCGAGAAAGAAGTGATGTAGTTTTTGGCATAACACGAATACAAACGGACGCCCGGGGGCGTCCTTTTTGTTTGAAACCCACCGGGTTTACTTGGTGGGTGGAACGAAGCCTGCAGCCGCATCGACGTTGCCGCCGCCGAAGAAGTAGCGCTCCATCTGCCCCATCAAATAGCCACGCGCCTGCGGATCAGCCAGGTTGAGGCGGTTTTCGTTGATCAGCATGGTCTGGTGGCGCTGCCAGCCGGCCCAGGCTTCCTTCGACACGTTCTCGAAAATCTTCTTGCCCAGCTCGCCCGGCACCGGCTGGAAGGCCAGACCTTCGGCCTCGCGCCCGAGCTTCACACAATTCACCATCCGCGTCATTTGCTGCTCCTTCACTATTCAATCGTCCGATTTTAACCCAAGCTGTTTCTCAATTCGGCGGGCGAACACGCTCATTTCCTTGGCCGCCTGCTTGTCACCCCGCGCCTCGGCCACCGCGATGCCCTGCTGGTAGGCCGCCAGTGCTTCGCTCCAGGCCTCCGCATCGGTCAGTGCCCGGCCCAGCAGCTTCCAGGCGGCGGAATACTTCGGGTCGTGCTCGACCGCGCGGCGCAGGTGCTCGGCGGCTTTCACCGCGTCGCCCTGCTTGAGGTATTCGTTACCGAGCGAAAACCGCAGCAGTGCGTTGTCACGGCCGCTGGCAAGCATGGCAAGAAAGTTTTCCAGTGGCTCAGGCACGCCAGAAGGCCCGGGTAAAGACCACCAGAACGGTCAGCAACTCCAGCCGCCCCAGCAGCATGGCAATGGTGCAGACCCAGGTCTGGAAATCGGTGAGACTCGCGTAGGTTGTAGCGGGGCCAACCTGATTCAGCCCGGGCCCGGTGTTGTTGATGGAGACAACCACTGCGGAAAACGCCGTAATGAACTCCAGCCCGCTGGCGGTCATCACCAGCGTCATGATGATGATGGCGAACACATACAGGAATGCAAAGGCCAGCACGGAATAGATGACATTGTTGGGCACCACCTGCCCGGCCAGCTTGACCGGCAGCCGCGCTGCCGGATGGACAAGGCGGGTCAGTTCGCGTCGTCCCTGTCTGAACAGGAGCTGGGCGCGCACCATTTTCATGCCGCCGCCGGTACTGCCCGAGCAGGAGGCAAAGCAAGACAGAAAAAGCATCCACAACGGCGCAAAAATGGGCCACTGGTTGTAATCGGTGTTGGCAAACCCGGTCGTCGTGGCAATCGAGACGGTATTGAAAAGGGCAAAGCGCAGCGCCTGAAAAAAATCGGGATAGACATGCACGACGGTCAGATAAACCGCGATCAAGAGTGCGCTGCCCAGGGTCGCGGTCAGAAACCAGCGAACTTCAGGATCAAGTCGATAGGCTGCTGCCGCGCGCTGCCGCCACGCCAGAAAGTGCGTGGAGAAGTTGATCCCGGCCACCAGCATGAACACGACCGTCACCGCCTCGATGGCGGGCGAGTTCCAGTAACCGAAGCTCGCATCATGCGAGGAAAAGCCGCCTAGCCCCATCGTCGAAAAGGTATGCATGACGGCGTCGAACGGCGTCATGCCGGCCAACCAGAATGAAAGGCCGCACGCGACCGAAATGCCGACATAGATCAGGTACAGGCCCTTGGCGGTTTCGGTAATGCGCGGGGTGAGCTTGGTATCCTTCATCGGCCCCGGCGTCTCGGCCTTGTAGATCTGCATGCCGCCCACGCCCAGCAGCGGAAGGATGGCGACCGCCAGCACGATCAGCCCCATTCCGCCTAACCATACCAGCAGACCGCGCCACAGATTGATGGAAAGGGGCAGCGTATCCAGGCCGGAAAGAATCGTGGAACCCGTCGTGGTAATGCCCGATACCGTTTCGAAATAGGCATCGGTGAACGAGAGGTCCGGCATGAAGAACAGGAGGGGCAGGGTGGCAAAAGCAGGCAGGCTTGTCCACGCCAGCAGCACCAGCAGGAAACCATCCCGGCTCTGCAGTTCACGCTGCGATTTCCGGGTAAGCAACCAGGTGAGCGCCCCCGCTACAAACGTGATGACGATGGCTTCGTCATAGGCGCGCTGCGCGCCGTCATCGAGTGCCCAGGAAAGGGCCAGCGGCAGCAGAAAAGTGGCCGAGAACAGTATGACCACCTTGGACAACACATTAAGAACGGGGGCAATGCGGGACATCAGAAGAAACCGAAGCCCACCTGGAGCAGTTTTTCCACCTTGGGAATGATGCGCTTGTTGAGCACGAACAGAATGAGGTGATCCTCCGCCTCGATCAGGGTGTCATGGTGGGCGATGATGACATCGTTATTGCGGATGATCGCAGCGATCGTCGCGCCTTCGGGCAGGTCGATCTCCTCGATACGCCGGCCCACGACCCGGGAGGTCTTGGCGTCGCCATGCACCGCCACCTCCAGCACTTCGGCCGCGCCGCGCCGCAAGGAATGCACCGCCACCATGTCGCCGCGGCGGATTTTGGACAACAACGGTCCGACCGTGGCCTGCGCCGGCGAGATGGCAATGTCGATGTCGCCGCCCTGCACCAGGTCAACATAGGCCGAGCGGTTGATCAGCGCGATCACGCGGTGCGCGCCCATTCTTTTGGCCAGTAGCGCGGACATGATGTTGTCTTCGTCGTCGTTGGTGAGCGCACAGAACACATCCATGGCGGCGATGTTTTCCTGTTCCAGCAGCTCCTCGTCGGTCGCGTCGCCCTGCAATACCAGCGTGTGGTGCAGCTGTTCGGCCAACAGGCTGCTGACGGCCTTGTTGTGATCAATGACCTTTACGTCGTAATTGCGTTCGATCCGCGCCGCCAGCCGCCGTCCGATATTGCCGCCGCCAGCGATCATGACTTTCTTGACCGGACGCTCCATGCGGCGCAACTCGCGCATTACGGAGGGAATATCCTGTTTGCGCGCCAGAAAGAACACCTCGTCGCCCGGCTCGATCACGGTGATGCCCTCGGGCACAATGCCGCGATCAAGCCGGTAGATCGCCGGAATGCGGCACTCCAGATTTGGCATGTGGCGCTTGATGTCCTGCAATTCGTGCCCCACCAGGGGGCCGCCATGATAGGCGCGCACCGCCACCAGCCGCACCTTGCCGTCGGCGAAGTCGAGCACCTGCAGGGCTTCGGGGTGCTCGATCAGTCGCCGCAGGGTTTCGGTCACTTCCTCCTCGGGGCTGATGACGTCATTGACCCCGAAGTGCTCGGCCAGAAAGCCGGCTTCCTGCCCCAGGAAATCATTCGAGCGGATGCGCGCAATGCGCGTGGGCACATTGAACAGGGTAGACGCGATGCGGCACGCCACCAGATTGGTTTCGTCGCTTTGCGTGACCGCGACCAGCATGTCGGCGTCTTCGGCGCCGGCCTGCTTCAGCACCGAGGGATGCGCCGCGTGGCCGCGCACGGTGCGCAGGTCGAAACGATCCTGCAATAGCGCCAGGCGAGCGGCGTCAAGGTCGATAACGGTGATGTCGTTGTTTTCGGCGACCAGGCTTTCGGCCAGATTGGCGCCGACCTGGCCGGCACCGAGGATGATGATTTTCACGCGCCGTTCCTGCGGTTATAAGTCTTCGTCGAGACGCCGCCCATGCCGGATATTCAGCTGTTTGAGCTTGCGGTAGAGGTGGGTGCGTTCCAGCCCCGACTTGTCGGCGACCCGCGTCATGCTGCCGCCTTCCTGCTGGATCAGGTGCTCGAAATACGTGCGCTCGAAGGCGTCGCGCGCCTCGCGCAGCGGAATGTCTAGCGGGATGCCGTGGGCCACGGCGGGCGTGGACTGCTTCATCGGAGCGAGCACGCGGTTGACGTCGGCAGCGTCGATTTCGCTCGCCAGCGCGGTGACCCCCAGCGTGCGCACCACGTTGTGGAGCTGCGGCAGGTTGCCCGGCCAGTCAAAGTTGCGCAGCTGGTTCAAGGCCGACGTGGTCAGCCGCCGCACCGGGCAAACGCCTTCCTCAACCAGTTGCACCAGCATGAAATTGGCGATTTCGGGCACGTCTTCGCGATGCTCGCGCAACGGCGGCACCTGGATGGCCAGGCTGGACAGGCGGTAAAACAGACGGCTGTCGAATTCACCCGCCGCAACCATGGTGTCGGGGCTGCGGCTGGCGGCGCATACCAGGCGGGCGCCGCTGCCCTCGATACGGTCGAGCAGCAGTCCCAGGCCTTTCTGCTCCAGGCGCGCGAGCTCGCACACTTCGGGCAGATAAAGCGTACCGTTGCCGAGCGCCTCGACAAAGCTCAGCGGGTCGGACACCAGACGCGCGCGATCCTTGATTTCGACCCACGGGCTGGCGGGCTGGTGCAGGAAACGGGCACAGATTTCAAAGCCGCTGCCTGTCTCGCCCTGCAACAGGACCGGCGCGGTATTGCCGGCGATCTGGGTGAGGCGTTTTTTCAGTTCGAGGATCAGCGGGCTACGGCCGAGCGCCGACAAGTCCATGCTGGGCAAGCGCCGGGGCAGGGCCACGCCGCGCTTGATCGCCTTGTTGACGGTGTCGATCAGCTTGGCCAGGGAAACCGGCTTTTCCAGGAAGTCGGCGGCGCCGAGCCGGGTGGCTTCGACGGCGGTATCGATGGTGCCGTGGCCGGACATCATCACCACCGGCATGGTGAGCTGGCCGCTGGCCGCCCATTCCTTCAACAGAGTCACGCCATCGGTGTCGGGCATCCAGATGTCGAGCAGGACCAGGTCCGGACGCCGCAGCGCGCGAAAGGCGCGCGCTGCTTCGGCGTTTTCCGCCAGGTGCACGTCGTAGCCCTCGTCGGTGAGGATTTCCGACAACAACTCACGAATGCCCACTTCGTCATCGACGACGAGAATATGTCCGCTCACGTATGCTCCCCCGCTGAGGCGGAAACAGGCAGTGCAATGCGGATGGCGGCACCGCCCGATTTGAGGTTTTCAATCTGGATTTTGCCATGATGCTCTTCGACGATCTTTTTGACGATGGCCAGGCCCAGGCCTGTCCCCTTGGCCTTGGTGGTTGCGTATGGCTCGAACAGCCGCGTCATCAGGTGCTCCGGAAACCCGGCTCCATTGTCCGTTACGGTCAAACAAACTGCATTGTTGTTGAGGCGTGTACTGACCTCGACCCTCGGTGCGGGGTGGCCGGTCAGCGCGTCCTGCGCATTTTGCAACAGATTATGGATCACCTGACGCAATAATGTGGAGTCGCCCGCGATGCGCGGCAGGTCGGCATCGAGGTGCAGCTCCAGGCCAAGCGCCTTGGCGTCGTACAACGCCAGCACTTCGCGCACCAGCGCATTCAGATCGATCGCCTCGAGCTTGGCGCGCGGCATCCGCGCATAGTTGGCGAAGGCATCGACCATGCTTTTCATCGCAGCCACCTGGTTGACGATGGTTTGCGTGGCGCGCGCCAGGAACTCGGCGTCCGCCACTTCCAGCCGGCCGTCCAGCTTGCGCGCGATGCGCTCGGCCGACAACTGGATCGGGGTAAGCGGGTTTTTGATCTCGTGCGCCAACCGGCGCGCTACCTCGCTCCAGGCGGCGTTGCGCTCGGCGTCGATCAGCTTGGTCACGTCGTCGAATACCAGCACATAGCCGCGCTCGACCCCGGGTGGCAGGCGGGTGCCGCGCAGCAACAGCGACTGGCTGCCACCGTGACCCGCATAGTCGATCTGTTCCTGCCATTCGCCTTCGTGATCGGCAAAGCGCGCCGCAACCGTGGTCCCAAACGCATGCAATGCCTCGCCCGGCTGACCCAGTTCGGCAAGCGGATGCGCGTCGAGCGCTGCGGCCGCCACCCCGAGAATTTGCGCCGCCGCGCTGTTCATGGTGCGTACCCGCAGCGCATCGTCCAGCACCACCACGCCGGACGACAGGTTGGCCAGCACGCGCTCCAGGAAGGCCTTGGCCTGCTCGGTCTGCTGATGGTTCTGCGCCACCTGTTCGCGCGCGTCGGACAGCTGGCGCGTCATGCGGTTGAACGACTGGATCAGTACACCCAGTTCGTCGCGGCTCTTCACCGACGGCATCTGCGAAAAATCGCCCTTGGCCACGGCACGGGTGCCGCGCGCCAGCGAGCGCAGCGGCGCGCCGAGGCGCTCCGACAGCAGATAGGCAATCACAAGGGTCATCAACAGGGCCAGCATCAAGGTGAGGGTGAGTGCCACGCCGTAGATACGCTTCAACCCCAGCCGTGAGACCGCAATCTGCTGGTATTCCTGGTACGCCAGTTGCACCGCCTGCGCATCGCGCGCAAGGTTGGTGGGCACTGGCTGCACCAGCTGCAGCACGCGCGTTTCGCCGGCCAGCGCGCTGGTATACACCGGCACAATGACACGCATGATGAGCCCGCGCTCGGACACTTCCTCGATACGGCTGTAGGGCTTCTGCTGCCGGACTTGCCACAGCACGCCGCGGTCCGGCAGCACCGGCAGCAGGGTGCCACGCTCGCCGCTGACGTGGGCAATGACGCCGCCGCGTTCGTCGAACAGGGTCAGTTCCTGCACCGCGCTTTGCTCGCGCAGGGTCGAGAGGCTGGTGATGATGGAGCCCATGCCTTCGTCCGACAGCGTCAGCGCCATGCGCTGCGCTTTTTTATCGAGCTCGCGCAGTAGGTCGTCAAGCGCGGCATGGCCGAGGTTGACGCCGGAGGTCAGCGCGTTGTCGACCCGCACGTCGAACCAGGTTTCGATCGAACGGTTGAGAAAGAACACCGAGGCGCCATACACCACCAGACCCGGCAGCGTGGCGACGACACCAAACATCAGCAGCAACTTGAGCGTGAGTTTGGCGCCGAACACGCCGCGGCGGATGCGTTTTTGCAGCCACCACAGGCGCCAGCCCAGCAACACCAGCAGCGCCACGCCAAGCACCCCGCCGCCGATGAACAGGGTGGGCAGGGTGTCTGAGAACGCACCGCTGTCACTACTGGCATAAAACAGCACGGACAACAGCACGATGCCCATGATCAGGGCGGCGGCAATCAGACTGCGCATCAGGGCAAGGTCGGCGAGACGGGGGGAGCAGCGGGGGCATCAAACGACCAGCCGTACCAGGGAGTGACCAGTTCCCATTTGTCGCTGGTGACCGCGCCGATGGACAGCGGCTTGGGCAGTTTCGCTGTGTCGAGGCGCAGGCGCAGGCGGGCGTCGTAGCGACGTCCGGATTTGAGTGCGCCGCGTTCCAGCACCTGCCAGTTGTCCACCCGCCCCAACAAGGCCAGCGCCTCGCTCAGGGTAGCGGCGGTCCGGGTGGTATAGCCGGTTTCGACGACATAGCGGCGCAGCAGCAGATGGTAGTAAATCCGCATCTTGCGCTCGGCCTCGGCGATACCTTCGTCAAACCACCAGTTGCGCGGCCGAGTCAGTTCCAGTTCCAGCAGAAAATGCAGGTTGATGCCCTTGGCCAGCGCGTCTTCCAATGTGGGGTTGAGCGCGATGTTGACGTCCGCATCCAGCACATAGCCTTGCGGCGCGGCCTGGATGGCGGCCTGTTTGACCGCGCTTTTGTCATTGGCCAGCGCGCTGCCCGCAACGCCCAGCCAGCAGCCTAGCAACAGCCCGGCCAGCCAGCGAAACGCCGGGTCAGGTCTTGCGCAGCAGGGCGTAAAAGAAACCATCATGCTCGGCATCAGGCAGCAGCGACCCGTCGGACAAAGGTTCAGGAAGTGGACAGCGTTCGGCGTCCTGCGCATGGCGCGCAATGAACGCACGCACTTGCCCGTCGTTTTCTTCATTGAATACCGAGCAGGTGGCGTAAAGCAATGTACCACCCGGGGCCAGCAGCCGCCAGAGTGCCTCCAGCATCACGGCCTGCTGCGCGGCAAATTGCGCGATGTCGTCGGGGCGGCGCAGCCACTTGATGTCGGGGTTGCGGCGCACCACGCCGGAGGCACTGCACGGCACGTCGGCCAGAATGCGGTCGAACGGCCGGCCGTCCCACCAGGCATCGGGTTGCGCGGCGTCGCCTTCGATCAGGGTGGCATTCAACTGCAGCCGGTCGAGGTTTTCCTGCACCCGCGCCAGCCGCGCCGCATCCGTATCGAGCGCGGTCAACATCACGTTGGCGCGTTCCAGGATATGGCCGGTCTTGCCGCCGGGTGCCGCGCAGGCATCGAGCACCCGCTCGCCCGGCTGCGCATCCAGCAGGCGTGCCGCCCACTGCGCGCCGGCGTCCTGCACCGACACGTCGCCCTGATCAAAGCCCGGCAAGCTGTGCACCGGCACGGCCTTGTCGAGGGTGACGGCGTCCGCCCCGGTTTGCCGCGCCGGCAGCCCGGCCTCCGTCAGGCGCAGCAGATAACTCGCCACGTCGCCATGGCGACAATTGACGCGCAGGGTGAATGGCGGGTGCTGCTGGCCGGCCTCGAGAATGCCTTGCCAGTGCGCCGGGTGCTCGGCTTGCAGTTTCTGGATCCACCAGTCGGGGTGCGACCAGCGCGCGGACGGCTGCTCGTCCGCGCGCTTTTCCAGCTCGGCACGGCGCCGCTGGAAATTGCGCAGCACCGCATTGGCCAGCCCGCGCCGCCAGCCCGCGCCCGCCGCTGCGACAGCGTTGTGCACCACGGCGTGCGCCGGCGCGCGGGTGTAGGCCAGCTGATAGAGCGCCACGCGCAGCAGCCAGCCGAGTTGCGGGTCGGTCAGTGGGCGCTCCAGCAGCGCTGCCAGCCAGGCATCCAGGCGGCCCAGCTGGCGCAGGCTGCCATATACGATGTCCTGCAAGGCGCCGCGCTCGCCCAGCGTTTTCAATTGCTGCAGGCGCTGCGGCAGCACCTGGTGCAGCGCCGCGCCGGCGAGCACCTCTTCGAGCGCGCCGGCAGCCAGTTTTTGCAGGTTATGCATGGTGGGAAATGCCCGGGTTAGTCTGCTGATTCATGGGATAGCCGCAGCGATGAGCGGCGGATGATAGCAGGGCGCGCGGTTGTCGACGCGCATCCGCTGCGAGCCGCCGGATCCGGTCTCAAGCGCCGAAACGGGTTCCAGGCGACAACGGCCGACCGGCGAGAAACGCCGCGGCCGCCATCCGTTTGCTGCCCGCGGGCTGGACCTCCTGCAAGGCCAGCGCACCGCTGCCGCAGGCGACCACCAGCTGGTACGCTCCGGCGCGCAGCACCTCCCCCGGGGCATACGATCTTTCTCGGGCTTCAGCCCGTAGAAAGTCGGAGTCCCCTTGTGGGGCATACGACTCCATCCCGCTTTGCGGGACTTCAGCACGTAGTGGATCGGCGTCCTTTAGGGCCCCCGCATCGGCAACGGCCTGTGCCGACCAGATTTTCAGCGGCGCGCCGTCCAGCAGCGTCCATGCGCCGGGCGCCAGATTGTAGGCGCGCACCGCCCGTGCAAGGGCGTCGGCAGGCTGGCGCCAGTCCAGCCTCGCCTCGTCCTTGGTAAGTTTGGCAGCGTAGGTAGCCTGTGCGTCGTCCTGCGCCTGCGGCACCAGCGCGGGGTAATTCGCCAGCGCCGCGACAATGGCGCTGGCGCCTGCCGCAGCCAGGGTGTCGTGCAGGCTGGCTGCGGTGTCGGTTTCGCGAATCGGCACCACCGTTTTGGAGAGCATCGCCCCGGTGTCGAGCCCGGCGTCCATCTGCATGATGGTGATGCCGGTTTCCGGGTCGCCCGCCAGGATCGCGCGCTGGATCGGTGCCGCGCCGCGCCAGCGCGGCAGCAGCGAGGCGTGGATATTGAGGCAGCCGAAGCGCGGCAGGTCCAGCACCGCTTGCGGCAAAATCAGGCCGTAGGCTGCGACCACCATGACATCGGCATCCGCCGCGCGCAGCTCGGCCTGGGTCTCGGATGTTTTCAGACTGGCGGGCTGATACACCGGCAGACCACGCGTCAGCGCCGCCTGCTTGACCGCGCTGGGCGTGAGCTTCATGCCGCGCCCGGCCGGGCGGTCGGGCTGGGTCAACACTAGGACGATGTCATGCCCGGCCTCCGCCAAGGCATTGAGGGCGGCGGCCGCGAACGGCGGCGTGCCGGCAAAGATAATGCGCACGGGCCGGCTCAGAGCGACGCGCGCACCGGCGCGGCGTCGGGGCGGTGCTCGCGCGCCTGCTTGACCAGTTTGGCCTTGATCCGGTTGCGCTTGAGGTTCGACAGGTAGTCGACAAAGACCTTGCCCATTAGGTGATCCATTTCGTGCTGGATGCACACCGCCAGCAGGCCCTCGGCCTTGAGCTCGAACGGCTTGCCGTCGCGATCCAGCGCGCGCACAGTGACGCGCTCGGCGCGCGTCACCATGTCAAAAATGCCGGGCACCGACAGGCAGCCTTCCTCGCCTTCGGCACGGCCGGACTGGGCGACGATTTCGGGGTTGATGAACACGCGCAGCCCGTCGTGGGTTTCGGAAATGTCGATGACGATGACGCGTTCGTGGACGTCGACTTGGCTGGCCGCCAGCCCGATGCCGGGGGCGGCGTACATGGTTTCGGCCATGTCGTCGACCAGTTTACGGATGCGCGCATCCACCGCAGCAACCGGCTTGGCGACGGTGTGCAGGCGGGCATCGGGGTAATGCAAAATATCGAATCTGGCCATAAAAAACTTTACGAATGAATGGGCTGGGCGCACACTTTGATGCAGAATCTGCGCTTGTTTGCGCACGGCCCTAAATATAAGGCGGCGGATAGCCGTAAGCTAAGCGCACAGTATATTTTCAATGCAAAATTAGACAAGGTCTAAGTGGAGGGTTCCCCCGTGCGTCAACTCGTTATTTCTCTTGCCCTGTTGCTGGCGATGCCTGCGCTTGCCGACACCCTTAAACTGCAGGACAACGCGCCCGACACCTATGTCGTGGTCAAGGGCGACACCCTGTGGGACATCTCCGGCCGTTTCCTCAAGGATCCATGGCGCTGGCCGCAGATCTGGAACATGAACCGCGAGGAAATCAAGAATCCGCACTGGATTTACCCCGGTGACCTCGTCGTGCTCGACCGCAGCGGCAAGGAACCGCGCCTGTCGCTGGTCAAGGGCGACAAAAATGGCATGCAAACCGTCAAGCTGTCGCCCAGCGTGCGCGCAACCGACATCGGTGGCGACGCCATTCCGGCCATCCCCATCAATGCCATCCACGCCTTTTTGAACCAGCCGCTGCTGGTCAGTAATGAAACACTGGAAAAAGCCCCGCAGATCATTGGCACCAACGAAGAGCGTGTCATCATGACCGCGAGCGATACCGTTTACGCGACCAGCGACGAGTCTGGCACAACGCGGTGGCAAATTTATCGCAAAGGTCAGGCCTTGACGGATCCGGATAATGGCAAACTTCTGGGCCACGAAGCGGAATATTTGGGCGACGCAGAAACCCTGGTTCCCGGCAACCCGCAAAAATTGCGGATCACGCGGGTGACCCAGGAAATTCTCCCCAAAGACAAGCTCATACCGGCTCAGGAGCATACCCAGTTCGAATTTGTGCCGCGCGCCCCGGAAAAATTGATTTCCGGCAAGGTTATTTCTGCCTACGGCGCGACTGGACTCGCAAATTCGGGACGCTACCAGACCGTCGTCATCAATCGCGGTGCTCAGGATGGCCTCGAACCGGGCCATGTGCTGGCCGTTTACCGCGCCGGTAAAGTGGTCAAAATAGACAAGGCCGGTCGCCAGCGCTGGGTTTACCTGGATTCCGGCTGTATCAAGCCCGGAGAAAAGGTCAGCCTCGACCAGTTTTACGAGCCCGGGAAGGTCATGGAAGACTGCAAGCCAAGCGCAGAAGTGCAGGCAGGCCCCTGGGCCTACATGGATGTGGGCTGCCTGAAACCGGGCAAGAAGGTCAGTTTCGACCAGTTCTTCGATCCCAAGGAAGTCTACGATCGGGGATGCACGGACAAAAATCAGACGGAATCCATGCAGCTTCCGGATGCGCGGACGGGCTTGATCATGGTGTACCGCGTGTTCGACCGCGTGTCCTATGCGCTCATCATGCAGTCCGAGCGGCCGGTGTATCTGCTCGACACGGTGAAAAACCCCTGATCACACACGCTCTCGAAAGACGCATCGAGCGTGCTTGACGCCTGGCTGCGCCTCGCCCTCGCCCCGGGGGTCGGCAACACCAGTCTGATCCGCCTGCTGACGGCCTTCGGTTCCCCGGAGGCCGTTTTGGCGTCCGGCCGTGCCGCGCTGACGGCGCATCTTTCCCCCGCTCAATGCGACGCACTGCTGGCCGAACCTGACGCTGCGGACCTTGACGCCATCCACACCTGGCTCGCCCAGCCCGGCAACAGCCTGATGACGCTGGCGGACGAGGACTATCCGAAGAGCCTGCTGGAGATCGCCGACCCCCCCGCCGTGCTGTATTGCAAGGGGCAGCGCAGCCTGTTGAGCCAGCCCTGCCTCGGCATTGTCGGCAGCCGCAACGCCACGCCGCAGGGCGTGCGTGACGCCGAGGCGTTTGCCCAGGCGCTGTCCAACGCCGGGCTCACCATCGTCAGCGGGCTGGCGCTCGGCATCGACGCGGCGGCGCATCGCGGCGGGCTGGCGGGCGCAGGATCGAGCGTCGCCATCATCGGCACCGGGCTCGACCGCATTTATCCCGCGCGCAACAAGGCGCTGGCGTACCTGCTGGCCGAAAACGGGCTGATCGTGTCGGAATTCGCGCTCGGTACGGCGCCCCTGCCCGGGCACTTTCCGCGCCGCAACCGGCTGATCAGCGGCTTGAGCCGCGGCGTGCTGGTGGTGGAAGCCGCGCCCAATAGCGGTTCACTGATCACCGCACGGGTGGCGACCGAACAGGGGCGCGACGTGTTCGCCATTCCCGGCTCGATCCATTCGCCGCTGGCGCGTGGCTGTCATGCGCTGATCAAGCAGGGCGCCAAGCTGGTCGAATCCGCCGCCGACATTCTCGACGAACTGGCCTGGCAGCAGCGGCTGGCGCCACCGGTGCTGGCCGAAACCCTGTCCGACCTGGTGCTGGACGCGCTGGACGGCGCGCCGACCACCCTCGACACGCTGGCACAAAGAACTGGGTTGACGCTGGATGCGCTTTCAGCGAAGCTGTTGACGCTTGAACTGGATGGGCGAATTGCACCCTTGCCCGGCGGGCGTTACCAAAAAATCCACTGACACTATGCTCGACATCCTGGTTTACCTCTACGAAAGCTTCCGCATGGCCGAGCTGGCGCCCAATCGCGACGCGCTGGAAAAACGTCTGTTTGCCGCCGGTTTTGAAGAAGCCGACATCAACGACGCGCTCGACTGGTACGCCAACCTGAGCGGCAGCGCCACCCACGAACGACTGGCACAGGCCTATGACCGTCATTACGCGATCGAAGAGTTGAAACGCCTCAACGACGCCTGCCGCAACGAGCTGGCCTATCTGGTCAGCGCTCACGTGCTCGACCCCGAATCGCGCGAATGGGTGATTTCCGGTCTGATGGCGCTGGGCGGCGAAGACATCGAGCCGGATCATGTACGCTGGATGACGCTGATTGTGCTGTGGAGCCGCGGGCTAATCGAACATTTCACCCACCTGGAAGACATGCTGCTTAATCACGAGCCAGGACGTCTGCACTAAACCATATAACCATGTCCAAACTCGTCATCGTCGAATCGCCGTCCAAATCCAAAACGCTGAAAAAATACCTCGGCGCCGACTACGAAATCCTCGCCAGCTACGGCCACGTACGCGACCTGGAACCGAAAACCGGTGCGGTCGATACCGAAAATTTCAGCATGAAATACCAGGTCATCGAGCGTAATGCCAAGCACGTCGAAGCCATCGTCAAGGCCGCCAAAAAGGCAGATGAAGTGCTGCTGGCAACCGACCCGGACCGCGAAGGCGAGGCCATTTCCTGGCACATCAGCGAAATCCTCAAGGAGCGCAAGGTCAAGACGCCGATGAAGCGGGTGGCCTTCTACGAAATCACCGAATCCGCCGTACAGGACGCGGTGCGCCACCCGCGCGAGATCGCGACCGACCTGGTTGACGCGCAACAGGCACGGCGCGCGCTGGATTATCTGGTGGGCTTCAACCTGTCGCCGCTGCTGTGGAAGAAAATCAGCCCCGGCCTGTCGGCGGGCCGCGTGCAGTCACCCGCGTTGCGGATGATCGTCGAGCGCGAGCTGGAGATCGAGGCCTTCGATGCGCGCGAATACTGGACGCTGCACCTCGACAGCCACAAGGGCACCCAGCCGTTCACCGCCAAACTCACCCACTTCAAGGGCGAAAAGCTCGACCAGTTCTCGGTCGAGCACGAGGCCCGCAGCAAGGAATGGCTGGCGATGCTGGAAGGGCGCGATGCCACGGTGATGCGCATCGAAAAGAAGCGCCGCGCGCGCCATCCCGGCGCTCCGTTCACCACCTCGACCCTGCAGCAGGCCGGCGTGCGCCAGCTCGGCATGACCACCGATCGCGTGATGCGCACTGCGCAGCAGCTGTACGAAGGCATCGATCTCGGCGAAGGCCCGGTTGGCCTCATCACCTACATGCGAACCGACTCGGTGAACCTGGCGCAGGAAGCGATCACCGACATCCGCAAGTATGTGGGCGCCAACTTCGACAAGGATTTTCTGCCGCCCGCCGCGATTGCCTACAAGGCCAAGACCAAGAACGCGCAGGAAGCACACGAAGCCGTGCGTCCGACCTCGGTGACCCGCACACCCGAAGCGGTGAACCCGTTTCTTTCGCACGACCAGGCGAGGCTCTACGAACT
Organism: Thiobacillus sp.; assembly: GCA_030680405.1. Lineage (GTDB taxonomy): Bacteria > Pseudomonadota > Gammaproteobacteria > Burkholderiales > Thiobacillaceae > Thiobacillus. Next base: position 115,327 of record JAUXVT010000049.1, read on the forward strand.
GATCTGGAAGCGCACCGTCGCCTGCCAGATGACGGCGGCGCAGTTCGACACCGTCGCCGCCGACATCACGGTGGGCGAGGGCACCTTCCGCGCCACCGGGCAGACGCTGGCGTTTGCCGGGTTTCTGGCGGTGTATCAGGACGACGAGGACGAGGAAGAATCCAAGCTACCCGCGCTCGCCGAGGGCGAAACCCTGCCGGTCGACAAGCTCTACGGCGAGCAGCATTTCACCCAACCACCGCCGCGCTACACCGAAGCCAGTCTGGTGAAGGCGCTGGAGGAATATGGCATCGGCCGCCCTTCCACCTATGCCAGCATCATTTCCACCCTGCAGGATCGCGAATACGTGGTGCTGGAGAAGAAGCGCTTTCAGCCGACCGACATCGGCCGCCTGGTCAACTGCTTTCTCACCCGGCATTTCAGCCACTACGTCGATTACGACTTCACCGCCAAGCTGGAAGACAAGCTCGACGATGTGTCGAACGGCAAGCGGGTATGGACGCGCCTGTTGGGCGAATTCTGGAGCGAATTCGACGGCGACCTGAAAGCCAAGCAGGACGTCGAGCGCGGCTGCCCGATTTCGGAGGCCTGCCCCAAGTGCGGCAAGCCGCTGTTCATGCAGGCGAGTAAGCGCGGTCTCTTCATCGGCTGTTCCGGCTACCCGGAATGCGATTACACGCGGCCGCTGCATGCGGCCACCGCAGAGGGCGACAACATCCTGGGCCAGGATCCGGCCTCGGGCCTTGACGTCAAATTGCTCTCCGGACGTTTCGGTCCCTATGTGCAGATCGGCGAGATGCCGGAGAACAAGAAGGCGCCGAAACCGCGCCGCGCTTCGTGGCCGAAGGAGATTCCGCTGGAAAACGCGACCCTGGAACTGGCGCTTAAATTTCTCTCGCTGCCGCGCGAGGTCGGCCATCATCCGACCACCGGCCTGCCGATCGTTGCCAACAACGGCCGCTTCGGGCCGTATCTGCTGCACGACGGCAAGTTCAAATCGATTCCCAAGTCCGACAGTGTGTACGAAATCGATCTGCCGCGTGCTCTCGAAGTGCTGGCGATGGAGCGCGAGCCGCGCGGTGCCGACTCGGCCGCCTCGCTGCTGAAAAACCTCGGCCCGCACCCGGAGGACGGAAAGGATATCACCGTGCGCAGCGGCCGCTACGGCCCCTATGTGAAGCACGGCAGCACCAACGCCACGCTGCCCAAGGACATCACGCCCGAAGCCATCACGCTGGATGAGGCGCTCGCGCTGATCTCCGCGCGCGTCGCCAAGGGACCCGCCAAAAAACCGGTGAAGATGGCCGCCGCCAAACCCGCGGCGGCGAAGAAACCGAAAGCCGCCAATACCGAACCGAAAAAACCCGCCAGCAAAAAAGCAGCGACCAAAAAAGCCACCGTTAAGAAACCCGCCAGCAAAAAAGCCTCCGCATGAGCTCGCAACCCAGCCTGCTCATGGTCAGCGCCTTCATCGGCACAGCAGGCTACAAAAAGCTGTATCAGGAACTGGGATACTCGGTCGTCACCGAATGGTCGGAGCGCAAGGCCATCAGCCTGGTGCGAAAAAAACCGCCCGCCGTCATCGTGGCAGACTTTTACCACCAGACGGATTTTCGCGACCGCCTGTCCAACCTCGAGTCCCTCCTGGCCGCGGTGCAAGGCGCGCCCAACACCCGCATTCTGGTTTTTTACGAAGCAGCCCACCAGGACGTGCTCGACAAGGTCAGCGCCCGCCTGCGTATCGACGCCGCCTTCACCCTGCCGGTCCAGGAAAACCGGTTACGCGCCATGCTGCAGACCTGGCTAGAACATACGCCTGTATCGATTTGAATCGTAATTAAGTTTTTTCCAGCTAGCCGTTAACTGTAGTCTCTCACCACGTTGTTCAGTATAAAGCCGAGCCGGGTAGCTGGTGGTTCATTACCGGTAGCTGAATGAGGGCGGGGGGAATTGTAATGCTGAATCCAGAACGGCAACTCAGCCGTTGATGAAGCGTTCCGCCTTGCCGTTGGTGCGCGGCGTACAGGGGTGGGTGGAAGAGGAATACGAAACGGCCTACATTCCCGGTGCCCTTTCAGTAACGTACAAGGAGGGCAGTGCCAAGGAAGTCGGGTTCGATCCGGCAGACGACCAGCTCGCGCTGAACAATCTGCCCAAGGACAAAAACACGCCGTTCATGATGTATTGCGATGGAACCCTCTGGTGGAGGAGCTACAAATCCGCCGTCATGGCGATTCAGGCCGGCTGGAAGAATGTCCACTGGTTCCGCGGTGGCTTCCGGGAATGGAAAGAGGCGGGCTTGCCCGTTGAAGCAAAGAAAAACCAGCTTATCCTGGATGTGCAAAAAGCCCGGCATTGCCGGGCTTTTTTGTGGATGATCAAGCGGGTAAACGCCCGGATTTATACATCCAGGTTGCGCACCCCCAGCGCGTTGGTTTCGATGAAGTGTCGGCGCGGCTCGACCTCGTCACCCATCAGCGTGGTGAAAATCTGGTCAGCTGAAATCACGTCCTCAATCTGCACTTTCATCAGCCGGCGCACCTTGGGATCCATGGTGGTTTCCCACAGCTGCGCGGGATTCATCTCCCCCAGGCCCTTATAGCGCTGGATGCTCATGCCGCGTTTGACTTCGGCCAGGAACCAGTCCATGGCCTCGCGGAAACTTTGCACCGGGACTTCCTTCTCGCCGCGCTTGGCGCGTGCACCCAGCCCGATCAGGTCGCACAGCAGATCGCCGACCTTGACGAGCTGGTTGTAATCGCCGGATTCGAGCAGATCCGCTTCGAGGAAGTTGACATAGGTGTTGCCGTGGGAATGGCGGGTGATGCGCAGGCGGTGACTGTCGGTCTCACTGATGAATTCGGCAGCGATCTCGTATTTCTGCGCGTCCAGCGCCGCGCCCAGGCTCGCCTCACTCAGCATGGCGGCTCCACTATCGGCCAGGCTCAAACGCGGAATGCGCATCAGGGCCTGCAGCACGTCGTCAGGCAGCAAGCGTGCCAGGCGTTCGCATACTGCCTCAGCGAGGAAGTACTCGCGCGCCAGCGTCTCCAACGCTTCCCCTGCTATCGGCATGGCGCCGTCCATCGGAGTCAGTTCGGCGTCCTTCATCGCCTCAGCCATCAGGTGCTCCTTGAACGCGTGTTCATCCTTGATGTAACGCTCGGACCGCCCATGCTTGACCTTGTACAGCGGCGGCTGGGCGATGTAAATGTGGCCGCGCTCGACCAGCTCGGGCATCTGGCGGTAGTAGAAGGTCAGCAGCAGGGTGCGGATGTGCGCGCCGTCGACGTCGGCATCGGTCATGATGATGATGCGGTGGTAGCGCAGCTTGTCGGGATTGTAATCGTCCTTGCCGATGCTGGTACCGAGCGCGGTGATCAGGGTGGCGATCTCCTGGCTACCGATGACCTTATCGAAACGCGCGCGCTCGACGTTGAGAATCTTGCCCTTGAGTGGCAGGATGGCCTGGAATTTGCGGTCGCGTCCCTGCTTGGCCGAGCCACCAGCTGAATCGCCCTCGACCAGATAAATTTCGCACAGCGAAGGGTCTTTTTCCTGGCAGTCGGCCAGCTTTCCAGGCAAACCCAGTCCATCCATGACCCCCTTGCGGCGCGTAATTTCACGCGCCTTGCGTGCAGCGTCACGCGCGCGTGCGGCATCGATGATCTTGCTGCACAGAAGCTTGGCGTCACTGGGATTTTCCTGCAGAAATTCGGCGAGCTTCTGACCGACAATTTCCTGTACCACTGGCTGCACTTCGCTGGACACCAGCTTATCCTTGGTCTGCGACGAGAATTTTGGTTCGGGAACCTTGACCGAGAGCACACAGGTCAGGCCCTCACGCATGTCGTCGCCAGTGGTTTCGACCTTGGCCTTTTTTGCCAGCTCGTTTTCCTCGATGTATTTATTCAGCACCCGCGTCATCGCCATGCGCAGGCCGGTCAAGTGGCTGCCGCCATCACGCTGCGGAATATTGTTGGTGAAACACTGCACCGTTTCGGAGTAGCTGTCATTCCATTGCATGGCGACTTCGACGGTCATCCCATCCTTTTCACCTACAGCGTGAAATATTTTCGGATGCAGCACCGATTTGACCCGGTTAATGTATTCGACGAAGCCCTTGACGCCGCCCGAATGCGCGAAGTTTTCGCTCTTGCCGTCGCGATGATCGATCAACTCGATCTTCACCCCATTGTTGAGGAAGGACAGTTCGCGAATGCGCTTGGCGAGTATATCGAAATGATATTCGACCTTGCCGAAGATTTCCTCATCGGCCAGAAAGTGCACTTCGGTGCCGCGATTCTGGGTGTCGCCGACAACTTTCATCGGTGAAACCTCGACGCCTTTCTGGATTTCGATGATGCGGTCTTCGAACTTGCCGCGATGGAATTCCATCGTGTATTTCTTGCCGTCTCGGCGAACGATCAACTTCAGCCATTTCGACAGGCCGTTGACGCACGACACGCCGACGCCGTGCAGGCCGCCCGATACCTTGTAGCTGTTTTGGTTGAACTTGCCGCCCGCGTGCAGCACGGTCATGACGATTTCGGCCGCGCTGCGTTTCGGCTCGTGCTTATCGTCGAACTTGATCCCGACCGGAATGCCTCGCCCGTTGTCGGAAATCGAGATGGAGTTGTCGGGGTGGATGATGACCTTGATATCGTTGCAATAGCCGGCCAGCGCTTCGTCGATGGCGTTGTCCAGCACTTCGAACACCATGTGGTGCAGGCCGCTGCCGTCGGAGGTGTCACCAATGTACATGCCGGGGCGTTTGCGCACCGCTTCCAGGCCTTCCAGCTGCTGGATGCTGTCTTCGTCGTAACCGCCATTCGAGTTATCGGACATCGCGTTGTCGGGCTTGTTGCTCATGGTGTTCCTATCGGTTGTTGCAAAGTGTGGGGATATCGTCCGGCTCAGATACGCATCGGCATCACAACGTACTTGAAGCCGGCTTCGCCTTCGCTGGTCAGCAGCATGCTGCTGTTGGCATCACCCAGAGAAAGGGTGATTTCTTCGCTATTGAGTGCGCCCAGGCCATCGAGAAGATAGGTCACGTTGAAGCCGACATCCAGTGGGTCGCCGTTGTAGCTGACTTCGATTTCATCGGCGGCCTCTTCCTGTTCGTTGTTGTTGCAGACAATGCCCAGGGTGTTCTCGCTCATTACCAGGCGCACGCCGCGGAATTTCTCGTTCGACAGGATCGCCGCACGCTGCAGGGCCTGTATCACGCTCTGACGGTTGGCCTTGAGGTGGCGCGGATGGCTGGCAGGGATGACGCGATGGTAGTCGGGGAATTTGCCGTCCACCACCTTGGTCACCAGTTCGGTACCGGACAGGGTAATGGTGACCTGATTGGCGCCGATGCGCAGCTCGACCGGGTCCTCCACATCGCTCAAGAGCTTGGAGAGTTCGACCACGGTCTTGCGCGGAATGATGACTTCGCGCGCTTCGACTCCGGTTTCCAGCTGGGTTTCTGCATAGCTCAGACGATGGCCATCGGTGGCAACCACGCGCAATTGTTTGCCATCCAGCACCAGCAGCATGCCGTTAAGGTAATACCGGATATCCTGGCTGGCCATGGCGAACTGCACCAGTTGCAACAGGCGCTTCAGCGTTTTTTGCGGCAGGCTGATCGCCTCGCCCAGCCCGGCGCCCGTTTCGATCCGCGGAAAATCCGCAGCAGGCAGCGTTTGCAGGGTGAAGCGCGACTTGCCCGCGCTCACCACCACCTGACTGTCCCTGGTGTCGAGCTTGACCTTGGCGGTGTCGGGGAGCGCGCGCATGATGTCAAACAGCTTGCGTGCGGCAATGGTGATGGCGAAGTCTTCGCCCGCTTCCGCGTTTTCCAGTTGCGTGCTGACCTGCAATTCCAGATCGGTCGCCAGCAAGGTCAGCTTGCCGGTTTTTTTCTCGATCAGAAGATTGGACAGGATGGGCAGGGTGTGACGCCGCTCGACTACCCCTACAACAGCAGAGAGAGAAGCCAGAAGGGCATTGCGTTCGCTTTGTACTAATAGCATTTATATATTCCTGAGAATCATAATAAAGGCGACCTAAAACCGGGGATAAGTTGAATTTATCAATTAAAACAAAAGCTTGTTATTATTTTTTGGGTGGGGGTAAAACCTTGGCAACGTGGGATGGATGGGGATGAATTTCCCCCAAACTACGCACGACTCGCTTTATCCACATTTCATCCTCAGCCAGTCAGGCTTTGTAATAACATCAGATAGTCGCGTCCGATGTCGGCTTGGGTTTCGCGCAGCTCGGCCACCTTGCGGCAGGCGTGAATGACCGTGGTGTGGTCGCGCCCGCCGAACGATTCGCCGATCTCCGGCAGGCTCTGGTTGGTGAGTTCCTTCGCCAGCGCCATTGCAATCTGGCGCGGACGCGCCAGATTGCGCGTGCGTTTTTTGGAAAACATGTCGGCAACCTTGATCTTGTAAAAGTCGGCGACGGTTTTCTGGATGTTCTCGATCGAGACGATACGCGAGGTCGATGCGATGAGATCGCGCAGGGCTTCCTTCACCAGTTCCAGCGTGATAGGTTTTTCATGGAAGCGCGAAAACGCGATCACCCGTTTCAGGGCGCCTTCCAGTTCGCGCACGTTGGAACGCACCTGCTTGGCAATAAAGAAGGCGACGTTCTCGTCGAGCTTGATATTTTCCGCCTGTGCCTTGGCCAGCAGGATGGCTACCCGCATTTCCAGTTCCGGCGGCTCGACGGCTACCGTCAATCCCCAAGCAAAGCGCGATTTCAGGCGGTCGTCGAGCCCGCTGATTTCCTTGGGGAAGGTGTCGCAGGTGATGACGATCTGTTTCTTGTTCTCGATCAGCGAGTTGAAGACGTAGAAAAACTCTTCCTGGGTGCGGTCTTTCTTGGCCAGGAACTGAATATCGTCGATCAACAATAAATCCAGCGACATGTAGCGTCGCTTCAGGTCATCGAACTGTTTGTTCAGGTAAGCCTTGACCACATCATCCACATAATCGTTGGCATGGATATAGCTGATGCGCGCGTCGGGGTTGGCCTGGCGCACGGTGTTGCCAATGGCTTGCAACAGGTGGGTTTTACCCAGTCCCACGCCGCCATATACAAACAACGGGTTGTAGGCCACGCCGGGGTTGTTGGCAATTTGCAGCGCGGCGGCGCGCGCCAGCTGGTTGGCGCGACCGGAGACGAAGTTATCAAAATTGAAACCGGGATTGATGCGCAGGCCAACCTGGGCAGGCGCAGCGGCACGAGCAGGAGCGGCATACGCTGCGGCGGCCGGGGCAGCGGGCGGCCGCGGGGCGCTGGGTTTTTTGCCCAGTGCATAGGTGATGGAGACCGGGTGCGTGTAAAACTCCTGGGCCCAGCCATCGATGTGTTCGGCGAATTTTTCACGCACCCAGTCCATCACGAAATGATTGGGCGCCAGAATGCGCACGTCGCCGCCCGCATCGTCAAACACCAGGGGCTTGATCCATGTGCTGAATTGCTGCTGGGTCAGATTGGCGCGGAAGCGCTCTTGGCAAAGGTCCCAGAAGGAATCCATAGTTAGAAGGTGGGAAGCGGAAAGCTGCATGGGATTCGAATGCAAATCTTACTCCCCTTCGACGAGGTTATCCACAGGCACGAAAGGCTGGGTACAGCGTAGTGTGCCAACACAAACTTGACATCCTCCCAGCGAGGCGAGTTTAATACGCGGTTTTTCAACAGATTTTTTGTGTTCGGTCGTCCTGCTCTGGCGGGATCGGGCCAACGCCAGCCAGAGAGGATATGTCATGAAACGTACTTATCAGCCATCTACCGTCCGTCGCAAGCGCACCCACGGTTTCCGCGCTCGCATGAAAACCAAGTCTGGTCGTGCCGTGATCAACGCACGCCGCGCCAAGGGCCGTACCCGTCTGGCTGTCTAATCGATACCCTTCCCAACAAAGCGGGTGGTGCGCGCATCATGGATGCGCGTTTGGTCAACAAGGCCGATTTCGATCAGGTGTTTGCCGATAACCAGCGCGCCCGAACGGATTATGTGATGGTGATGGCACGCCCCAACCAGATGGGGTACCCGCGGTTGGGGATGGTGATTGCCAAACGCCTGCTTGCGCGTGCGGTGGACCGCAACCGCGTCAAGCGATGCGTGCGCGAAAGCTTCCGGCAGGTTTTGCCGGAGCTTCCCGCATGTGACTTCGTCGTTCGCCTGATTGCCAAGCCGGTTGCCGGCGAAGAGGCACGCGATTTGTCACGCACGTTTAAACGTGCTGGCCATCGGGCCATGGCAAAATGGCCAACCGCTCCGGCAGGTGAAGCTGCACCGGAATTCTCTCCCAACTAAACGCGTCTTGTCTCATGGATAACCAGCGGCTGATCCTTTTTATCGTTTTTTCCTTCTCGCTGCTTTTGTTATGGGAAGCCTGGCAGGACAAAAGCGCGCCGGCGCCTACTGCCCCTTCCGCGACAAGCGCCCCGGCCACAAGCGCCCCGACCCCCAGCCAGGCGCTCAACACGCCCGCAGCCGCGCCGGCGCAAAAAACCGGTGTTGCCAAAGGCGTGCGCGCAGTGGTGGAAACCGACGTGTTGCGCGCCACCATCGATGCCAACGGCGGCGACCTGCGTGAGTTGCAATTGCTGTCTTATCGCGAAACGGAAGACAAGAACCAGATTTTCACCCTGTTCGAAGACGATCAGACGCGGCCTTATCTGGCGCAAAGTGGCCTGGTTGGCGAAGGCCTGCCGACGCATCGCAGCGTGTTTCAGCTCAACCCCGGCACCTATCGCCTGGCCGGCGGTGCCGCACAGTTGGAGGTTCCGCTGGTATGGAACGATCCCGCCACCGGCGTGCGCGTTGAAAAAACCTATATTTTCAAGCGTGGCAGCTATCAGATCGTCGTCAGAACCCGCGTCATCAATGGTGGAACCCAGCCCATCGATCTGACCCCGTACTACCAGTTCACTCGCCACGGCGAAGCGCCGCGCGGATCGTCTTTTTTCCTGTACACCTACACCGGCCCGGCGTTTTATACCGACGCCAAGAAATTCCAGAAGGTCAAGTTCAAGGACATTCAGGAAGGCAAGACCGACTTCGAGAAAACCGCCGATAACGGTTGGGTCGGGATGGTGCAGCACCACTTCGTGTCGGCCTGGCTGCCCGAAGGTAGCGCCAAGCGAGAGTTTTACACTCGCGCATTAGGCGACGGCCAGTATTCAGCCGGGCTGATTCTGGCCGAAGGCACGCTCGCGCCTGGCCAGCAAAAAGCGTTTACCGTACCGCTTTATGCCGGGCCGCAAACCCAGACCATGCTGGAAAAAACCGCGCCAGGGCTCGACCTGGTGCGTGACTACGGCTGGCTCACGCCGCTGGCTTACCCGATTTACTGGTCGCTGGAAAAAATCGAGCGCCTGGTCGGCAATTGGGGCTGGGCCATCATTATCCTGACCTTCCTCCTCAAGCTGGCACTGTATCCGTTGTCGGCAGCGGGCTACAAGTCGATGGCGAAGATGAAGAAGCTGACGCCGCGCCTGCAGAAGCTGAAAGAAACCTACGGCGACGACCGCGCCAAACTGCATCAGGCGATGGCGGAGATGTACAAGACCGAGAAAATCAACCCGCTCGGCGGCTGCCTGCCCATCCTGATCCAGATTCCGGTGTTTATCGCGCTGTACTGGGTTTTGCTCGCGGCGGTGGAAATGCGCGGCGCACCCTGGCTGGGCTGGATTACCGACCTGACCGCGCCGGATCCGTGGTTCATTCTGCCGGTCATCATGGGCATCACCTCGATCCTGCAGGTGAAGCTCAATCCGCAGCCGATGGACCCAATGCAGGCCAAGATCATGATGATCATGCCGGTGGCGTTCACCGTCATGTTCGTGTTCTTCCCGGCCGGTCTGGTGCTGTATTGGGTCGTCAACAACATCCTGTCCATCGCGCAGCAGTGGGCGATCAACAAGCAGGTCCAGGGCGGTGGCAAACCCGCCGCCGGCAAGACCTGACCTGATTGCCGCCATCGCCACCGCGCCCGGTCGCGGTGGGGTGGGGGTGGTGCGGGTATCGGGAGCGGAGATTGCTCCGCTTGCTGTAGCGATCCTCGGACGCGTACCCGAGCCGCGTCACGCCACCTTTGCCCGTTTTCTTGATGGCGAGGGCGGGATGCTCGACGAGGGCATCGCGCTGTATTTTTCCGCGCCGCACTCATTCACCGGTGAACACGTGCTGGAGCTGCAAGGACACGGCGGGCCGGTGGTGTTGAATCTGATCCTGCAACGCTGTCTCGAACTCGGTGCGCGTCTGGCCGAGCCTGGCGAATTCACCCGGCGCGCCTACCTCAATGGCAAGCTCGATCTGGCGCAGGCCGAGGCGGTTGCCGATCTGATCAACGCTGCGTCCAGTGAGGCAGTGCGCTCGGCGGTGCGCTCGCTGTCTGGCGCATTTTCGGTGCGGATTGCCGAGCTGGTCGAGGCGCTGACCCGCCTGCGCATGCTGGTCGAAGCCACGCTGGACTTTCCCGAAGAAGAAATCGATTTTTTGCGCGACGCCGATGCGTTTGGCCGGCTGGATGTCATTGACGCCAGCCTGCAGGCGGTACGTTCTCAGGCCAGGCAGGGCGCGTTGCTGCGTGAAGGCCTGACAGTGGTGCTGATCGGCCAGCCGAATGTCGGCAAGTCGAGCCTGCTCAACCAGCTGGCCGGATTCGAGGCGGCGATCGTCACCGAGATCGCCGGCACCACGCGCGACACGGTGCGCGAGGCGATCCAGATTCAGGGCGTGCAGCTGCATATCATCGATACCGCGGGTTTGCGCGAAACCGAGGACGCGGTGGAACAGCTCGGCATCGCCCGCACCTGGGCGGCGGTGGAAAAAGCCGACGTGGCGCTGCTGCTGGTGGACGCCGCGCACGGCCTGAGCGGGCAGGAAGCGGCCATTCTGCAACGCCTGCCTGCCGTGGCGCGGCTGACCATTCACAACAAGATTGACGTCACCTGCGAGGCACCGCGCGCGATGGACGATGAAATCTGGCTGTCCGCCAAGACCGGCATCGGGGTCGAGCTGCTGCGTGAAAAATTGCTGGAATTGGCCGGCTGGCAGGCAGCGGGCGAGGGCGCATTCATGGCGCGCGCGCGCCATCTGGATGCGCTAGGTCGTGCCGCCAGCCACCTGGCCGCCGCGCGCGAGTCGACCGCGCAACTCGAACTGTTTGCCGAGGAACTGCGGCTGGCGCAGGTCGCCCTGTCGGAAATCACCGGCGAATTCACCGCCGACGATTTACTGGGCGAAATCTTCAGCAAGTTCTGCATCGGCAAGTAAGCGACACCCCAAGACTTTTACCCGAGCGCGCCTGCGCTTATGCTTGAAACGTGTTCCCTCCCTCAGGATTGTCTGTCATGCTGACTTGGCGCGGTATAGCCGACGAACTCAAGATCCATCGCGCGCGGTTGCTGCAGGCCAACCTCATTACGTTGCTGGCGGTGACGGCCGCGGTGCCGGTGCCGCTGCTGCTGCCGCTGATGGTCGACGAGGTGCTGCTGCATCATCCGGGCAAAATGGTCGCTGCCATCGGCGCGTGGTTTCCGGCGGCGTGGCACGGCCCGGTGCTGTTCATCTGCGCGGCGCTACTGCTGACGGTTGCCCTGCGGCTGACGGCCATCCTGCTCAACGTGTGGCAGGGACGGAGCTTCTCGCTGCTGGCCAAAGAGGTGGTGTACCGCATCCGCGTGCGCATGCTTTCGCGCCTATCGCGGATCGCGCTGTCGCAGTTCGAGACCGTGGGCGCAGGGCGGGTGACCTCGCATTTCGTGACTGACCTCAACGCCATCGACAGCTTTCTCGGTGCGTCGATGTCGGGCTTGGTCGTGTCGGTTCTGACGCTGGTCGGCGTCGCCGCGGTGCTGTTCTGGATGCACTGGCAGCTGGCACTGTTCATCCTGCTGCTGAACCCCATCGTGATCCTGTTTTCGACCCGGCTCGGCAAGCGGGTCAAGGATCTGAAAAAGTTCGAGAACCGCGCCTTCGAGGTGTTTCAGGACGCGCTCGCCGAAACGCTCGATGCCCTGACCCAGATCCGCGCGATGAACCGCGAGAAGCACTACCTGGCGCGGGTGACCGAGAAGGCCGCCGACATCCGCCAGCATGCGGCAGCGTTTACCTGGAAATCGGACGCGATGAGCCGGTTTTCCTTCTTCGTGTTTCTCGCCGGTTTCGACGCCTTCCGCGCCGGCGCAATGCTGATGGTGGTGTTTTCCGACCTCTCCATCGGCGAAATGTTGGCGGTGTTTGGTTACCTGTGGTTCATGATGACGCCGGTGCAGGAACTGGTGAACATGCAGTATTCCTGGTACGCCGCCAACGCCGCGCTGGGGCGGATCAATGCCTTGCTCGGCCTGCACAGCGAGCCGCAGCATCCGGCGCTGCGCGACCCCTTCGCCGGGCAGCCCACCGTCGGCATTGCGCTCGACCACGTGAGCTTTGCCTACGACGAGGGCGAGACGGTGTTGGACGACGTCAGCCTTACGGTGGCGGCGGGCGAAAAGGTGGCGCTGGTGGGCGCCTCGGGCGGCGGCAAGTCGACGCTGGTGCAAGCCTTGCTGGGGCTGTATCCGGTGAAGTCCGGGCTGATTTTTTATGGTGACGCGCCGGTGACCGAGATTGGCTGGGAAACGGTGCGCGAACACGTCGGCGTGGTGCTGCAACACCCGGTGCTGTTCAACGACAGCGTGCGCGCCAACTTGACGTTGGGGCGCGAGGCCGACGACGCCACGCTGTGGCAAGCGCTGGAAATCGCCCAGTTGAAAGACATCATCGCCGCGCTGCCGCACGGGCTGGATACGGCGGTGGGGCGGCAGGGCGTGCGGCTGTCCGGCGGGCAGCGGCAACGGCTGGCGATCGCGCGCATGATTGTCGCCAACCCCAAAATCGTCATCCTCGACGAGGCTACCTCGGCGCTCGACACCGACACCGAACGGCGCCTGCATCAGGCCTTGAGCGGGTTTCTGGCCGGGCGCACTACGCTCATCATCGCCCACCGCCTGTCGGCGGTGAAACAGGCCGACCGCATTCTGGTGTTCGAGAGCGGCCGGGTGGTGGAAGAGGGCGGGCACGATGAGCTGATCGACCGCGGCGGGCTGTATCACAAGCTGTATCACCCCGCCTGAGATCATTTCAAACCGAGCCCCTCTATTACAGCGTTTTCTGATATACTTCTTCGAGTTGTGCATACAGCAGTGGGCAGGTCAGGCTTGTGCCGCCGTGCCTCGGGACTGTTCTCACAGCCCCATCGTCTTCGACCTCTCTATTGTGCCGCCGGTTATTTTTCGCAACCGGCAGTGACAAGTCTTGTGGTTGGCGCCGATGTGATCGACGCGACCCGTTGGGCGTTTTTCAAACGCCGCTTATTTCCGGTTCGTATTTTATGACCTGTCTGGTTTTGAACCGGGCGCAGGTCTGTTTTGCGCGTTTGAGCGCACTAAAAAGGTATTGTCATGAGCTTTTCCGAACTTGGGCTTGATCCCCTCCTCCTTAAATCCGTGTTGGCTTCGGGCTACGAAAATGCCACGCCGGTGCAGCAGCAGGCGATTCCCGCCGCGCTGACTGGCCGTGATCTACTGGTGTCGTCGCACACCGGCAGCGGCAAGACGGCAGCATTCATGCTGCCGTCAATCCAGCGCCTGCTGGCCGAGCCGGCAATAAAAAGCATGGGCCCGCGCGTGCTGGTGCTCACCCCGACGCGCGAACTCGCGCAGCAGGTCGAAAAAGCGGCCATAACCTATGGCAGCGAGATGCGCCGCTTCCGCACCGCCTGCCTGGTCGGCGGTGCGCCGTATGGCCTGCAGCTGAAGCGTCTCTCCCAGCCGGTGGACGTAGTGGTGGCAACCCCCGGTCGCCTGATCGACCATCTGGAGCGTGGCAAGATCGACTTCTCGCGCCTGGAAGTGCTGGTGCTGGACGAAGCCGACCGCATGCTGGACATGGGTTTTGTCGACGACATCAAGGCCATCGCCGCGCGCTGCCCGAGCGATCGCCAGACACTGCTGTTCTCGGCCACGCTCGATGGCGTGGTGGGCAACCTGGCGCGCGAACTCACCCGCGACGCGCAGCGCATCGAAATCGCGGCCGAGGCCCAACAGGAAGCCAAGATTGAACAGCGGCTCCTGTTTGCCGACAACATGGATCATAAAAACCGACTGCTCGATGCGCTGTTGCGCGGCGTGGAGATGACGCAGGCCATCGTGTTTGCCTCGACCAAGCGCAGCACCGAGGAAATTTCCGGCTTGCTGGCCGACAGCGGCTTTGCCTCCGACGCGTTGCATGGCGACATGCAGCAGGGCCAGCGCAACCGTGCGCTGCAGCGCCTGCGTGAAGGCCGTACCCGCGTGCTGGTGGCCACCGACGTCGCCGCGCGCGGCCTTGACGTGGCTGGCATCAGCCATGTCATCAACTTCGATCTGCCGCGGCAGGCCGAGGATTATGTCCACCGCATCGGCCGCACCGGCCGCGCCGGCCGCACCGGCATCGCGGTGAGCTTCGCCGGCATGCGCGAAGTCGGCTTGGTGCGCAACATCGAGCGCTACACCGGCAACCGTATCGAGGTCCACACCCTGCCGGGGCTGGAGCCCACCCAGAAGCCGACTTCCGGTCGTCCCGCAGCAGCGGGGCGTCCGCGCAGCAACGCTGGCCCGCGCGGCGGGTTTGGCGACAAGCGCAGCGAACCGCGCAGCTACGGCGACCGTCCGCCGCGTGGCGACAGCCGTGACAACCGTGATCGCGGCAACCGTACCGATGCGCGCCCCAGCGGTGATCGTCCTGCCCGCAGCGACGCGCCGCGTGGCAACCGCGCGGACGGCGCCCCGCGCGGCCCGTTTGGTGGCGCCCCCCGCGCCGCTTATGGTGACCGTCCGCCGCGCAACGAGGGTTATCGGGGTGCCGATGCCCAAGCTACGCCCAAAGCTGAAGTCAACGGCAACAGCGTCGAATACTGGGAAAAGCGCGAGCGCGAAGCCAAAGCCAAAGCGGCCACCCCCCGCAGCTACGGTGATCGCGGCAACAGTGCGCGTCCCGGCCAGCCGCGCAGCCCCAGCAATGACAATCGGGGTGGTGGCAATCGCGTCGGTGTGCGGGGACGTTTCAAGGACTGATTGCTCGCACGATCACCGGCTATAGAAAGGGGGGGTTCACGTGAACCCCCCTTTTTTTGTTGTCTGCGTTCCTTACCTGAACCGCACGCTCGCCGCCATCGCCTCGAAACCCGCCAGCCCGTACTGAAAACAGCCGATCGTCGAGGCTGTGGCGCAGGGTCATGGGCGTTCCTTTAACGTGGGGGTCGCTAACAACCAAGCTCAGCTACAGGGGGGTGCCGGGTTGTGCCAGACGGTTGAAATGGCAGACCTGGTTTCTGCCGTTGTTCTTGGCGGCATAGAGTGCGCGATCCGCCTGGGCGAGCAGTTCCTCCAGGATCAGGGAAGCCTCGCGTTTATGCACTTGAGGCGCGCAGGTGGTGACGCCAATGCTGGCCGTGATGCTGCTTTTTATGTTTTTGATGGCCGCAATCGCCAGGCGCAGGCGCTCGGCCGCCGCGATGCTTTCGGCTTCGCTCGCCCCGAGGACGGCAACGACAAACTCCTCGCCGCCATGGCGCGCCACAATGTCGTTTTCCCGCGCGGTGGCCTTGAGGGCGGCCGCAACCATTTTCAGCACATGGTCACCTTCGGCGTGGCCGAAGCGGTCGTTCACCTGCTTGAAGTGATCCAGATCGATCATGAGCAGGGCAGCGCTTTCCTTTCTACGACGGGCTGTCCTGAGCATCTGCGCGACGTGTTCGTGAAATGCGCGCCGGTTGAGCAGGCCAGTCAGGCTGTCCCGGTTGGCGAGCTCTTTCAGTTCCGCATGCAGTTTCTGGAGTTCCGCAGTCTGTTGCCTGAGTTTGTCTTCCGCTGCCTTGCGTTCGGTAATGTCGCGCACGACGCAGAGGGTGAAGTGGCGGCCGTCCATGATCATCGGGCTCAGCATGATGTCGACCGGCAACTCGCTGCCGTCCTTGCGCCGGGCAGACAGCTCGACGGCGGCGCCCATCGGCCGGCTGTGCGACTCGGCCATGAACCCGGGACGGTGGCCGACATGGCGTGCGGCGAAGCGGGGCGGAACCAGCATTTCAACAGCCTGGCCGACCAATTCGCTGCGGTCGTAGCCGAACAGGGTTTCGGCCTGGGCGTTCGCGAGGGTGATGCGTCCCGTCTGATCGACCAGGAGCAGGGCGTCCGGCGTGTGCTCAAAGATGTGTTGATAGACTTTCATCGGGGAACCAGGGGCAATGAATGGGGGTTCCAGGTTTGAGTGATCGGCACTGCATCGCGCTTACTCCAGGCGTGGAGGCGCCAATCATGGCGCGGTACGACGGCCGCTTCGGAGGCGTCGTGTTCTTGCGACAATGCCGGATTGTCAGCGCTCATGGCGGCAAGCGCAGGCGTTGCCATTACACTTGCTGCCACCCGCACCACTGTACTGATTCTTCGCCGCATCATGCAAAACTTAGAGAAGGCGCTTCACCCTATGGGAAAGTACACAAGGGGTCAATCGCACGTTCATCCCGCCTGGCGCTGGATAAGCGAACGCGGGCTGCAGGTGGTGACGGGCGATACTACGCTGGCGCGTTACACTGCGTTAATCACGCTGAACTTACCGGAAATTGAAGACATTATCCCGGCAGTTGGCAGCTTGTTTCTGGTTTTGCGGCGGGGCGAGGCGGTGTCTGCGGATCTATGGACGGCATTGACCGCGCCGCTGGCCGGCATGCCGGTGTTGACCGGAACACTGCATGAAATTGCGGTCGAGTACGGCGGAGCCGCCGGGCCGGACTTGCCAGCGCTGGCAGAACAGGCGGGTATGGACGCAGCGACCTATATAAATAGCCATGCAGCAGGGGAATATTCGGTCGCTTTCCTGGGGTTCCAGCCGGGGTTCCCGTACTTGCATGGCCTGCCTCGCGCCCTCCACGCGCCCCGCCGGGCGTCGCCGCGGGTGCGGGTGGCGGCGGGCAGCGTGGCGATAGGCGGCATGTTCACCGGGATTTATCCGGCTGGCGGTCCCGGTGGCTGGCAGATTATTGGCCATACAAAGGCCGTAATGTTCGACCCGCAGCGTGATGCGCCCGCGCTGCTGATGCCGGGCGATCGTGTGCACTTTGTGCCCCTATGATCGAGGTGCTGTGCGCCGGCCAGTGCGACCTGGTGATGGATCAGGGCCGACCTGGCAAGGGGGCGCTTGGCGTGCCCGCGGGCGGTGCGGCGGATCCTGCGGCGCTGGTGGCGGCCAACCGGTTGGTGGGCAACAACGCGGCAGCGGCGGGACTGGAAATCACCCTGAAGGGGCCAAGCCTGCGGTTTCCGCTGGGGGGCATCGTGGCGCTCACCGGCGCGCGCTTTGCGGCAACCCGCAGCAGCGGGGCGGCGCTGGCGTGGAACGAAACCCTGGTGCTGGCGGCAGGCGAGACCCTGAGCCTGGAACAGGCAGCTGCGGGTTGCCGCTGCTGGCTGGCGTGGCGCGGCGGGCTGGCAGTGCCGCAAGTGATGGGCAGCCGCAGCACGTTTCTGCCGGCCGAGTTTGGCGGGCATCAGGGCCGGGCGTTGCGGGCGGGAGATAGGCTGGCAAGCGGTACCCGGGCGGGCGGGGTTCGCCTGCTCCGCGCGCACACCCCCCATCAAGCGAGCGGGACGCGCTTCTGCGCGTGGTGGCGGGGCCGCAGGCCGGCCAGTTTGACGATGCCGGTCTGGTGGCGTTTTTTACTGGAAACTATCGGGTGGGTGCGGCGTCAGACCGTCGCGGCCTGCGGCTGAGCGGGCCGGCGGTGATGCATGCGCGGGCAGAACTGCCGTCGCAGGGCGTGCTGCCCGGTGCGGTGCAGGTGCCGCCTGATGGCCAGCCGATCATTCTGGTTTGGGACGGCCCGGTAACCGGCGGCTACCCGGTGATTGCCGGGGTGATCGCCGCCGATATACCGAAACTTGCGCAGTTGCGACTGGGTGATGCGGTGCGATTTGCGACCATCGAACTTGAGAGGGCTCTGCCACTGGCCGCCGGGCAGTGGGAAATCGAGGAACGGGCATGATCGAACTCAATGCCGACATCGGTGAAGGCTGCGACGACGCCAGCCTGATGCCCTATCTGGCGCGGGTGTCGATTGCCTGCGGCGGCCATACCGGCGATGCCGCCAGCATGGCGAGGGCGCTGCGGCTGGCGGCCGAGCATGGCGTGGCGGTGGGCGCCCACCCGAGCTACCCCGATCGCGCCCAGTTCGGCCGCCGGGCACTGGCTGCGTCGGAAGATGGAATTGCAGCATGGGTGGCGCAGCAGACCGAGGCGCTGGCCGAGCAGGCGGCGCGGCTGGGGCTGCGCCTGACGCACGTCAAGCCGCACGGGGCGCTGTATAATGTGGCGGCACGCGATGCGGGCGTGGCACAGGCGATCGCCCGGGCGGTGGCGGCATTGGATCCTGCTCTGGCCCTGGTGGGTCTGTCCGGATCGCAGCTGATTGCCGCCGGGCAGGGCGCCGGGCTGGCCGTGCTGAACGAGGCGTTTGCTGACCGCCGTTATCAGCCCAACGGCCAACTTGTTTCACGTGAAACCCCCAACGCACTGATCGTCGATCCACAGGCGGCGGCCGAGCAGGCCCGTGCGCTGGTGCAAGGCCAGCCGGTCAGCACGCCCGGTGGCGGCGCGATTCGAATCAAGGCGGACACGATCTGTCTGCACAGCGATACCCCCCATGCATTAAATATTGCCCGGGCCGTCCACGCCGCCCTCAACCGCGCCTGACCCCTGACCCCTGACCCCCTATGCCTCTCCTTACCTTTGATCGACTCGAACTGGCCTACGGCCACTGGCCGCTGCTCGACGGCGCTTCGCTCGTGATCGAGGCGGGCGAGCGCATCGGCCTGATCGGCCGCAACGGCACCGGCAAGTCCAGCCTGCTGAAAATCATCGCCGGAATCAACCCGCCGGATGCCGGCGACGTTTGGCGCAAACCGGCCTTGAAGCTGGCGTATGTACCGCAGGAACCGCAATTTCAGCCCGGTCATACCGTATTCGAAGCGGTGGCCGAAGGCGTCGGCCAGGCACAACGCCTGCTCGCCGATTATCACGCCGTCGCGCACCGTGTGGCCGAGGGCGATATGGACGCGTTTGAAGACCTTGAGCGGCTGTCGCATGAACTTGAAATCCACGATGCCTGGCGGCTCAACAGCCGGGTGGAGGAAGCCCTGCAGCGCCTGGCTTTGGATGCCGACCGCGCGGTCGATACCTTGTCCGGCGGACTTAAAAAACGCGTCGCGCTGGCGCGCGCCCTGGTCACCGACCCCGAATTGCTGTTGCTGGACGAGCCCACCAACCATCTCGACTTTGCCGCAATCGAGTGGCTGGAAAGCCTGCTCAACGACTTCAAGGGCGCGCTGTTGTTCATCACCCACGACCGGCGCTTTCTGGACAGCGTCGCCAACCGCATTGTCGAGCTCGATCGCGGCCAGTTACGTGAATACCAGGGCAACTTCACTGCATATCAGGCCAAAAAAGCCGAACAACTGGAAATTGAAGCGGTGCATAACCGCAAGTTCGACAAATTCTGGAAGCAGGAGGAAGTCTGGATCCGCAAGGGCGTGCAGGCTAGGCGCTGTCGCGACGAAGGCCGGGTGCGGCGACTCGAGGCCTTGCGCCTCACCCGTGAAGCGCGCATGGGCCGCGCCGGGCAGGTCGGCTTCCAGATCGACGCGGGCGACCGTTCCGGTAAGGTGGTGGCCGAGCTCGAGCACGTCACCTACGGCTACGATGGCAGAACATTGATCCGCGATTTTTCAGGTACTTTGCTTCGCGGCGATAAGCTGGGCCTGCTCGGCCCGAACGGCGCAGGCAAGACCACCCTGATCCGCCTGATCCTGGGCGAGTTGCAGCCGCAGTCCGGCAAGATCAAGCGCGGCACCAAGCTGGAAGTGGCCTACTTCGACCAGTTCCGCAACCAGTTGGACGACGACGCGACGCTGATCGACACGATTTCGCCCGGTTCTGACTTTGTCGAAATCGGCGGGCAGAAAAAACATGTCATCAGCTATCTGGAAGACTTTCTGTTTCCCCCCGAGCGGGCGCGCGCCAAGGTGTCGGCGCTGTCCGGCGGCGAGCGCAACCGGTTGTTGCTGGCGCGGCTGTTTGCGCGCCCGGCCAACCTGCTGGTGCTGGACGAGCCTACCAACGACCTCGACATCGACACCCTTGAGTTGCTCGAGCAGCTATTGCAGGACTACAGTGGCACCGTGCTCATCGTTTCGCACGACCGCACGTTTCTGGACAATGTCGTTACCCAGTCCATTGTGTTCGAGGGTGACGGCAAGCTGACCGAGATCGTCGGCGGCTATGCTGACTGGAAGGCGTGGCAACAACGGCAGCAACGCGCAGCGTCCGAAACCTCGCGGGCGGTGGCACCCAAGGCAACCGCACCGGCGAAACCCGCGCCCAAGAGCAAGCTCAGCTACAAAGAGGCGCGCGAACTCGACGCCTTGCCCGCGCAGATTCAGGCGCTGGAAGCCGAGCAGGCGCAGATCGCCGCACAGCTGGCCGACCCCGCGCTGCATCAAGATCATCCCCAGGATGCGGCGGAGTTGCACGCACGCTCCGTAGCTATCGAAGCCGAATTGCTCGATGCACTGACGCGCTGGGAGGCGCTGGAAGCCAAGGCCGCTGCCAGTTGATCGACTGCCGCCCCGCGTGCGGGCCTCGCGTGGCTGTGTTTCACGTGAAACGTAAGCCAGCTACGGGTAGAATGGCGGCCATGAAATTCCCCGAATCATTCGATGTCATCGTCGTCGGCGGCGGCCATGCCGGCACCGAGGCCGCGCTGGCGTCTGCGCGCATGGGCGCGAAGACGCTGCTGCTCACGCACAACATCGAAACCTTGGGCGCGATGTCGTGCAATCCGTCGATTGGCGGCATCGGCAAGGGGCATCTGGTGAAGGAGGTCGACGCGCTGGGCGGCGCGATGGCGCTGGCCACCGACGAGGCGGGGATCCAGTTTCGCACGCTCAACTCCTCCAAGGGCCCGGCGGTGCGCGCCACCCGGGCACAGGCCGACCGGGTGCTGTACAAGGCGGCGATCCGGCAGCGCTTGGAAAACCAGCCCAATCTCACGCTGTTCCAGCAGGCGGTCGACGATCTGGTGCTCGACGGCGTCCGCGTCGTCGGCGTGAAAACCCAGCTTGGCATCGTCTTTAGCGGCCGCGCGGTGGTGCTCACCACCGGCACTTTCCTCGCCGGCCTGGTACACGTGGGGTTGGAGAATTTTCAGGCCGGGCGCATGGGCGATCCGCCCGCGGCGTCGCTCGCCGCACGCCTGCGCGAGCTGAACCTGCCGGTCGGCCGGCTGAAAACCGGGACGCCGCCGCGCATCGATGGCCGCACCATCGATTACAGTCAGACCCAGGTCCAGCCTGGGGACGACCCGGCGCCGGTGTTTTCCTTCATGGGTGTTGCTGCCATGCACCCCGAACAGCGCCCGTGCTGGATAACGCACACCACGGCCGCAACGCACGAGATCATTCGCGGTGGCCTCGACCGCTCGCCGATGTACACCGGCGTGATCGAAGGGGTGGGGCCACGCTACTGCCCGTCGATCGAGGACAAGATCACCCGCTTTGCCGATAAGGCCAGCCACCAGATCTTCCTTGAACCCGAGGGGCTGACCACCCACGAGATTTATCCCAACGGCATTTCAACTTCGCTGCCGTTTGACGTGCAGCTTGCCATCGTGCGCTCGATTCCCGGGCTGGAGCACGCGTATATCCTGCGTCCCGGCTACGCCATCGAATATGACTATTACGACCCGCGCAACCTCAAGGCCTCGCTCGAAACCAAGTCGATCGCCGGGCTGTTTTTCGCCGGGCAGATCAACGGCACCACCGGGTATGAAGAGGCTGCCGCGCAGGGGTTGCTGGCCGGAATCAATGCCGGCTTGCAGGTGCGGGGGCGCGACGTCTGGAGCCCGGGGCGGCACGAAGCCTACCTTGGCGTTCTGGTCGACGACCTCATCACGCGCGGCGTGTCGGAGCCCTACCGCATGTTCACCAGCCGTGCCGAATACCGCCTGCAATTGCGCGAGGACAACGCCGACATGCGGCTGACCGAAATCGGGCGCGAACTCGGCGTGGTCGACGATGCGCGCTGGGACGCCTTCAACCGGAAAAGGGATGCGGTTTCACGTGAAACCGAGCGGCTCAAGGCGACTTGGGTCAACCCGGCGATGCTGCCTGTGGAGGAAGCCACCCGTCTCATCGGACAGCCGATCGAGCATGAATACAGCCTGTTCGAGTTGTTGCGCCGCCCGAATTTAAATTACGCGCAGGTGCTTGCGCTACCCGGTGGCGGAGCAGGGCAGGCCGACCCGTGCGTGGCCGAGCAGGTTGAGATCGCCGCCAAGTACCAGGGCTACATCGACCGCCAGAACGTGGAAATCGACAGGCAGCGCGAGCAGGAAACCCTGCGGTTGCCGCCCGATCTTGATTACAGCCTGTTCAACGGGCTGTCGATGGAGGTGCGCCAGCGCCTGCAAAAGGCCCGCCCCGAAACCCTAGGCCAGGCGGCGCGGCTGCAGGGGATCACTCCGGCAGCGATTTCGGTTTTGCTGGTATACGCCAAACGCGGCTTCAAACCCGACGAGCAGAAAAAAATCGCATGACACCGCAAGCCTTTATGCCCCTCAGGGTGCAACTTGTGGCGGGGATTGCCGCCCTCGGGCTGACGTTGCCCGAAGCTGCCGAGGCGAAACTCCTGGCCTATCTGGCGCTGCTCGACAAATGGAACCGCGTGTACAACCTGACTGCGGTGCGCAACGCCGAGCGCATGGTCAGCCACCACCTTCTGGATTCGCTGGCGGCGGTGCCTTTTTTTCAGGGCGAAACGGTGCTCGACGTCGGCAGTGGCGGTGGCCTGCCGGGGGTCCCGCTGGCGATCGCGCGGCCGGAATTGCAGGTGACGCTGATCGACAGCATCGCCAAGAAAACCGCTTTTCTGCTGCAGGCCAAGGCCGATCTGGGGCTGGGCAATGTGAATGTGGTGACTGCCCGGGTGGAGGATTACCGGCCTGAGGCCGGCTTCGATGTCATCACCTCGCGCGCATTTTCCGACCTCAAGGAATTCGTCACACTGACCCGTCATCTGCTCAAGCCCGCTGGCCACTGGCTGGCGATGAAGGGGCTTATCCCGCACGAAGAGATTGCCTACTTGCCGGATTGGGTGAAAGTGAGCGCTAACTACGAACTTGTCGTTCCGGCGCTGGGGGCGAGCCGCCATTTGATTGTTCTGGAGCCTGTTTAATGAGCCGAATCCTGGCAATTGCCAATCAAAAAGGCGGCGTCGGCAAGACGACGACGGCGGTGAACCTGGCCGCGTGCCTGGCCGAACTCGGCCAACGCGTGCTGCTGGCCGACCTTGATCCGCAGGGCAACGCGACCATGGGCGCGGGCATCGAAAAGCGCACTGCACTGCCGACCGTGTATCAGATTCTGCTCAATCAGGTGAGCGTGCGCGACGCGCGGATACGTTCTGAGCCGGGCCATTTCGACGTCATCCCGGCCAACCGCGAACTCGCGGGCGCGGAGATCGATCTGGTGAATCTGGAGCAGCGTGACCTGCGGCTGAAGGCGGCGCTGGCGCAGGTGGCCGACGACTACGACTTCATCCTGATGGATTGCCCGCCGACGCTGAATCTGTTGACCGTCAACGCCTTTGCGGCGGCGGAGGCGGTGCTGATCCCGATGCAGTGCGAGTACTACGCGCTGGAAGGGCTGACCGATCTGGTTGCCACCATCAAGAAGGTCAAGCAGCGGCTCAATCCCGGCATCCGAATCGAGGGGTTGTTGCGCGTGATGTTCGACCCGCGCAGCACGCTGGCGCAGCAGGTGTCGGATCAGATCAAGCAGCATTTCGGCGACAAGGTGTACGACACCGTGATTCCGCGCAACGTGCGGCTGGCCGAAGCGCCCAGCCACGGGCTGCCGGTGTTGGCCTACGACCGCCAGTGCAAGGGCGCAAAAGCGTATATGGAACTGGCCGAGGAAACACTCAAGCGCGCAGGCATCACAGTAGGGGAGACAGCATAATGGCCAAACTCAAGGGACTCGGACGCGGGCTCGACGCGCTGCTGGGCGGCGAAGACAACGCGGCGCCGCCGCAGGGCGAGTTGCGCATGATGAATGTGACGCAACTGGCGCCCGGCAAATACCAGCCGCGCACCCAGATGGACAGTGAATCGTTGCAGGAGCTGGCCGATTCCATCCGCGCTCAGGGCTTGATGCAGCCGATTCTGGCGCGTGAAGTTGCGGGCGGCTATGAAATTATTGCCGGTGAACGTCGCTGGCGTGCCGCGCAGATGGTGGGGCTCATCGAGGTGCCGGTGCTGGTGCGCGAAGTGGCCGACGACGCGGTGGCAGCGATGACGCTGATCGAAAACATCCAGCGCGAGGACCTCAACGCCATTGACGAGGCGCATGGCATGCAGCGCCTGATTCACGAATTCGGCATGACGCACGACGCGGTTGCGCAGGCGGTCGGCAAGTCGCGCGCGGCGGTGTCCAACCTGCTGCGTCTGCTCAATCTGTCGCATCCGGTGCAGGACATGCTCACCGCCGGCCTCATTGAAATGGGCCACGCGCGTGCGCTGCTGCCCTTGCATGCGGGTGCACAGCGCGAGCTGGCGCACGAAATCGAAACCCGCGGCCTGTCGGTGCGAGAAGTCGAGCGCCGGGTGGCGCGGCTGAAGGACGCCGCTGCTGCCCCGGCCAAACAGGCCGTCTCGCGTGACGTGATCCGCCTGGAAGAGGCGCTGTCCGATGCGCTGGGCATGACGGCCCACGTGCAAACCAACAACAAGGGCAGCGGCAAGCTGACACTGCATTTCGCCAGCGCGGACGAGTTGCAGGGCTTGCTGCAGCGCCTGGGCATCCAGCTGTAAAGCGGGGCGCCGCCCTGGCGGACAGGTAATGATGGGCTATGCAACATCACTACGTAGTGAATTCATCATCAAGCTGCTTGATGATTGCATAGACCTCGCTGATTCTAGTATCATGCCCGGCTAATGTTCACCGGTCTCCGCCGCATCGGTATTTCCGGCACCCGGCGGGTGGCGCTGGCGCAAGCGGGACTCGCGCCGATCGCCGCACTGATAGGCGGGATGTTTGCCGGAATCGAGGCGGGACTCGCCGTGTTGTATGGCGCACTGGTGGCGCTGGCGGTCAGCGCAGTGCTGGTCTGGCGCGAGCGGCAGTCGATGCAGCACCCTGAATGGGATCAGCATCGTTTGTTCAAGTTGTTCGTCCGGGTCGGGATTGAGCGGCTGGTGCTGCTGGTGGCGCTGCTGATTGCGGGCCTCGGGGTGCTGAAGCTGGCGCCCTTGCCGTTGTTGCTGGGGCTGCTGCTGGCCCAGTTTGGCTGGCTCGCTGCAGCGACTGGCCGTAACAATAAAAAATAGCCTGTCCAGTCGACGGGTTTTGCCAAGGTTGGTTTTGAATGGGAGCGCATCGCGTGTCCATCCAAAACCCACTTAATTGAATTTGATCACTATGGCTTCGGAATACCATTCCTCAGGCGAGTACATCAAGCACCACCTGCAAAACCTCACCTATGGTCAGCATGTCGATGGCAGCTGGGGCTTTGCCCACGGCGCCGCAGAAGCCAAGGCCATGGGCTTCTGGGCGATCAACGTTGACAGCATGCTGTTCTCGATCGGCCTCGGCATCCTGTTCCTGTTCCTGTTCCGTCTGGCGGCCAGAAAGGCCACCGTCGGCGTGCCGACCGGTTTGCAGAATTTTGTCGAGTGGGTTATCGAGTTCATCGACAATTCCGTGCGCGGATCCTTCTCCCATCAGAATGCACTGGTCGCGCCGCTGGCCCTGACCGTGTTCATGTGGGTGTTCCTGATGAACCTGATGGACCTCATCCCGGTTGACTGGCTGCCCTATGCCGCGACGATGGCGGGGGTGCCGCATCTGAAAGCGGTGCCGTCGACCGATCCCAACGTGACCTTCGGCATGTCGCTGTCGATCTTCTTCCTGGTGCTGTACTACAGCGTCAAGATGAAAGGCGCGGGCGGGTTCTTCTCCGAGCTGGCATTCCAGCCCTTCCCCAAATTCCTGTTCCCAGTCAACCTGCTGCTCGAAGGCGTGGGCCTGATCGCCAAACCGATTTCGCTCGCCCTGCGTCTGTTCGGCAACATGTATGCCGGCGAAATGATCTTCATCCTGATCGCGTTGATGTTCGGCGGCAGCTGGATTCTGGCCCTGTTCGGTGGTGCGTTGCAGTGGGCGTGGGCGGTGTTCCACATCCTCATCATCACGCTGCAGGCCTTTATTTTCATGACGCTGACCATTGTGTATCTGGACATGGCGCACGCCGAGCATCACTGATTTCGGTTGTATTTATCTATCCTGGTTTCTTGTTTTCAACTTTGATTTTTACTTTTAGGAGCAACAAATGGAAATGACTCAAGCCGTGCTGTTTATCGCTGGTGCCCTGATGATGGGCCTGGGCGCACTTGGTGCCGCCGTCGGTATCGGCATCCTCGGTGGCCGCTTCCTTGAAGGCGCTGCCCGTCAGCCCGAACTGATCCCCATGTTGCGCACCCAGTTCTTCATCGTGATGGGCTTGGTCGACGCCGTG
This sequence comes from Thiobacillus sp., assembly GCA_030680405.1. Lineage (GTDB taxonomy): Bacteria > Pseudomonadota > Gammaproteobacteria > Burkholderiales > Thiobacillaceae > Thiobacillus. Next base: position 141,986 of record JAUXVT010000049.1, read on the forward strand.
CCGATGATCGCTGTCGGTCTGGCCATGTACGTTCTGTTCGCCGTTGCCGGTTAATTCGCGGGTTGATACGGAACTTGTTTAACTCCCGTCATTAATTAAGGTGCGGATATGAATTTCAACGCAACTTTGATCGGCCAGTCCATCACGTTCATCCTCTTCGTGTGGTTCTGCATGAAGTTCGTGTGGCCGCCGATCATGAACGCGCTCGAAACGCGCAAGAAGCAGATCGCCGACGGTCTGGCCGCGGGCGACCGTGGCAAGCACGAACTGGAACTGGCCGCCAAAAAGGCCGCTGACAAGTTGCGTGAGGCCAAGGCGCAGGCTGCCGAAGTGATTGCCCAGGCTGACAAGCGCGCGGCTCAGATCATCGAGGAAGCGAAAACGACTGCCAAGGAAGAAGGCGACCGTCAGCTTGCCGCAGCCCAGGCCAATATCGCACAGGAAGCCAACCGTGCACGCGAAAGCCTGCGTGATCAGGTGGCTGCGCTGGCCGTGGCCGGGGCTGAAAAAATTCTGCGCCGCGAAGTCAACGCGCAAACCCACGCTGATCTGCTGGGTCAGCTGAAAGCCGAGCTGTAAATCATGAGCGAACTGTCTACCCTGGCACGCCCCTACGCCGAAGCGGTATTCCGCCTGGCGCAGGGCGAAAATGACCTGGCGGTCTGGTCGTTGCGTGTGCAATCGCTGGCGCTCATCGTCTCGGATGCCCAAGCGGCGCGTCTGATCGCCGATCCATCCGTGCCGGCTGATCGCGTGGCCGACCTGATCATCGAGGTGGCCGGTAGTGATCTCGCCGAACGCGGTGGCAACTTCGTCAAGGTGCTGGCCGAAAACGATCGCCTGTCGCTGCTGCCGGAAATCAGTGCGCAGTTCGAAACACTGAAGGCGAACGCCGAAGGCACCCTCGAAGCCACCATTACCAGCGCGCAGGCACTGACGCAGGCGCAGATCGACGATCTGGTTGCCGGGCTCAAGGCCAAGTTCAGCCGCGCGGTGAATGTTCAGGTGGCGGTCGATCCCGAGCTGATCGGCGGTGCGGTCATTGCCATCGGCGACCAGGTGATAGACGGCTCAGTGAAAGGGCGGCTGCAGCGCATGTCCTTCGCCCTTCAGGCTTAAGGCGCGGCCAGGCTCATCCAACTCATCTTTATCGGAACCTCACGGTTCGGAGAACACAAATGCAATTGAATCCAAGCGAAATCAGCGAACTGATTAAAGCCAAGATCGAAAATCTCGGTGCCTCGAGCGAACTGCGCACCCAGGGCACGATCGTTTCCGTCACCGACGGTATCGTCCGCATTCATGGTTTGTCCGACGTGATGTCGGGTGAAATGATCGAAATGCCGGGCAACACCTTCGGCGTGGCGCTCAACCTCGAACGTGACTCGGTCGGCGCGGTGATCCTGGGCGACTACGAACACATCACGGAAGGCGACGTCGCCAAGTGCACCGGGCGTATCCTCGAAGTGCCGGTCGGCCGTGGCTTGCTCGGCCGTGTGGTGAACTCGCTGGGTCAGCCGATCGATGCCAAGGGCCCCATCGCCGCCGACAAAACCATGCCGATCGAGCGCATCGCCCCTGGCGTGATTGAACGTAAATCGGTTGACCAGCCAGTGCAGACCGGCCTCAAGTCGATCGACGCCATGGTGCCGGTCGGCCGCGGTCAGCGCGAACTCATCATTGGCGACCGCCAGACCGGCAAGACCGCCGTTGCGATTGATGCCATCATCAACCAGAAGGGCACCGGCGTGAAGTGTATCTACGTCGCCATCGGCCAGAAGGCCTCTTCGGTGGCCAACGTGGTGCGCAAGCTGGAAGCGCACGGCGCGATGGAGCACACCATCGTCGTCGCCGCGACCGCCGCCGACGCGGCCGCGATGCAGTACATCGCGCCGTATGCCGGCTGCACCATGGGCGAATTCTTCCGCGACATCGGTGAAGACGCCCTGATCGTGTACGACGATCTGACCAAGCAGGCTTGGGCCTACCGTCAGGTGTCCTTGCTGCTGCGCCGTCCGCCGGGCCGCGAAGCCTACCCGGGCGACGTGTTCTACCTGCACTCGCGCCTGCTGGAGCGCGCCGCGCGCGTCAACGCCGACTACGTTGAAAAGATCACCAACGGCGCCGTCAAGGGCAAGACCGGATCGCTGACCGCGCTGCCGATCATCGAAACGCAGGCCGGCGACGTGTCCGCCTTCGTGCCGACCAACGTAATTTCGATTACCGACGGCCAGATCTTTCTGGAAACCGACCTCTTCAACGCCGGCATCCGCCCCGCGATCAACGCCGGCCTGTCGGTGTCCCGCGTCGGCGGCGCTGCGCAGACCAAGGTCATCAAGAAGCTCGGCGGCGGTATTCGTCTGGCGCTGGCGCAGTACCGCGAACTCGCGGCATTCGCCCAGTTCGCATCCGATCTGGATGAAGCGACCCGCAAGCAGCTGGAGCGCGGCCGTCGCGTCACCGAACTGATGAAGCAGGCGCAATACTCGCCGATGTCAGTTTCACAAATGGCGCTGACCCTGTTCGCCGTCAACAAGGGCTACATGGATGACGTCGAAGTCAACAAGATTCTGCCGTTTGAGGCTGCGCTGCAGGCGTTCATGAAGTCCAAATACGCCAGCATCATGGACACCATCGAAACCAGCGGCAACCTGGATGACGCCACTGAAAAGGCGCTCACCGCCGCGGTGGAAGAGTTCAAGAAAACCGGCGTCTATTAATTAGACCGCGCTGATTAGGAGCCACTATGGCAGCCGGAAAAGAGATACGGACCAAGATCAAGAGCGTGGAAAACACGTGCAAGATCACCAAGGCCATGGAAATGGTGGCAGCGTCCAAAATGCGCAAGGCGCAGGAGCGCATGAAGGCCGCGCGCCCGTATGCCGAGAAAATTGCCCGCGTGGCAACGCACCTGGCGTACGCCCACACGGAATACAAGCACCCGTTCGTGATCGCGCGGGACAATGTCAGGCGCGTCGGCCTCCTCGTCATTACCTCCGACAAGGGCCTGTGCGGCGGCCTCAACACCAATGCCCTCCGCGTGGTGGTGAGCCAGATGAAGCAGTGGGAAGCCGCTGGCGTCGGCATCGACGTCACCGCGCTCGGCAACAAGGGGCTGGGTTTCATGCAGCGCCTCGGCGCCAACGTGGTGTCGCAGCTCACCGGCCTGGGTGACACCCCGCGCATGGACAAACTGATCGGCCCGGTCAAGGTCATGTTGGACGCCTATCTGGAAGGCAGGATCGACGCGCTCTACATCGTCTACAACCGTTTCGTCAACACGATGAAGCAGGAACCGACGCTGACCCAGCTGCTGCCGCTGGTGCAAATGGAAGACGCCGAGGAAGCCAGCCTGAAAACGCACTGGGACTATATCTACGAGCCCGATGCCAAGTCGGTGGTCGACGACATGCTGATGCGCTACATCGAATCGCTGGTATATCAGGGTGTGGCCGAGAACATCGCATGCGAACAGTCGGCGCGGATGGTGGCGATGAAGGCCGCTTCCGACAATGCCAAGGACGTGATCGGCGAACTGAAGCTGATCTACAACAAGACCCGCCAGGCCGCGATCACCAAGGAACTGTCGGAAATTGTGGCCGGGGCGGCCGCAGTTTAAGGCCCAACAGAATTTAATTGATTAGGAAATCAACATGAGCAACGGAAAAATTGTTCAGATCATCGGCGCCGTGGTGGACGTGGAGTTTTCGCGTGATTCCATGCCCAGGGTCTTCGAAGCGCTGAAAATGCAGTCCCCCGAACTGACTCTCGAAGTTCAGCAGCAACTGGGCGACGGTGTGGTGCGCACCATTGCGATGGGCTCGACCGACGGCCTGCGCCGCGGCATGGACGTGCTTGCAACCGGTAACCCGATCATGGTTCCGGTCGGCCAGGCTACGCTCGGCCGCATCATGAACGTGCTCGGCAACCCCATTGACGAAGCCGGCCCGGTTGCTGCCGAAAAGCATATGCCCATTCACCGCAAAGCTCCGGCCTATGCCGACCAGGCTGCCTCGGTGGAAATTCTCGAAACCGGCATCAAGGTGATCGACCTGATCATGCCGATCGCCAAGGGCGGCAAGGTCGGCCTGTTCGGCGGCGCCGGCGTGGGCAAGACCGTGACGCTGATGGAACTGATCCGCAACATCGCCGTGGCCCACTCGGGCTTCTCGGTGTTCGCCGGCGTGGGCGAGCGGACTCGCGAGGGCAACGACTTCTATCACGAAATGAAAGAAGGCGGCGTGCTGGACAAAGTGGCGCTGGTCTACGGCCAGATGAACGAACCGCCGGGCAACCGTCTGCGCGTCGCGCTGACCGGCCTGACCATGGCCGAATACTTCCGTGACGAAGGCCGCGACGTACTGCTGTTCGTCGACAACATCTACCGCTACACCCTGGCCGGTACCGAAGTGTCCGCGCTGCTGGGCCGGATGCCGTCCGCGGTGGGCTACCAGCCGACGCTGGCCGACGAAATGGGCCGCCTGCAGGAGCGCATCACCTCCACCCGCACCGGCTCGATCACGTCCTTCCAGGCCGTGTACGTGCCGGCGGATGACTTGACCGACCCGTCGCCCGCCACCACCTTCGCCCACCTCGACGCCACTTTGGTGCTCTCGCGTCAGATCGCCGAACTGGGCATCTACCCCGCGGTGGATCCGCTCGATTCGACTTCGCGTATTCTTGACCCGCAGGTCGTCGGCGAAGAACATTACGGTGTTGCCCGTTCGGTGCAGGCCATCCTGCAGCGCTACAAGGAATTGCGCGACATTATCGCGATTCTGGGCATGGACGAACTGTCGCCCGAAGACAAACTGGCTGTGGCCCGTGCGCGCAAGATCCAGCGCTTCCTGTCGCAGCCCTTCTTCGTCGCCGAAGTGTTCACTGGCGCACCGGGCAAGTACGTCACGCTCAAAGAGACCGTCGCCAGCTTCAAGGCGATTGTCGAAGGCGAATACGACCATCTTCCCGAACAGGCCTTCTACATGGTCGGCCCGATCGAAGAAGCGGTCGAAAAGGCGAAGACGATTCAGTAAGTTTTTGGGGTCGGGATTCAGGATTCAGGATTCAGGGGTTGTGCGGCTACGCCGCGTTTTTCCCTGACCCATATCCCGGACTGCTGACCCCTGGTGAGAAAAACCATGGCCATGACCCTGCACGTCCACATCGTCAGCGCAGAAGAATCGCTCTACTCCGGCACTGCCGAAGTGGTGATTGCTCCCGGCCTGCGCGGCGAACTCGGCATCTACCCGCGTCACACCCCGCTGTTGACCACGCTCAAGCCCGGCTCGGTGCGCATTAAGGTGCCAAACCAGGCTGAAGAAGAACTGGTCTATGTCTCCGGCGGTATTCTCGAAGTGCAGCCGCACGTCGTCACCATCCTGTCCGACTCCGCGATTCGCGGTGCCGACCTCGACGAAGCCAAGGCCCTCGAAGCCAAACGCGCCGCCGAAGAAGCGATGAAGGACAAGACCGCTTCCCTAAACTATGCGCAAGCGCAGGCCGAACTGGCCCAGGCCGTGGCGCAGCTGGCCGCGATCAAGAAGCTGCGCAAGCTGACCTGATTCACAGCAGGCGCGAACAAAAAGGCAACCTTCGGGTTGCCATTTTTAATGGGAAAGGGAGGGTGCAAGTATCCAAAATGAGTCCAATGCGCCCCATATCGAGAAAAATCGGGCTGAGTTGCAATGCAAAACATGGGAACAAGCCGGTGACGATTGCAGCACCGTGATCTTGAGGGCGCGCCAAACAAGGGTTGACTGGACTGATCGTTGAACTACTTTCAAATAGTGGAGCTTGATAAAAGACATGGATAGCTCATTTTCGATTGCGGGAGCGGTTGACGACGATCAGCTTTGCGGGTTATCGATCCAGTTTATCGGGTGCGTCTTGTCATCTTTTAAACACGGGGCACACTGCACTTCCCATTTTTCTTGAATCTTTAATAGGAGCCTGATCATGCGTGCAACCTCTTTTCTTTTCAGCATCCTTGGCGCAACCCTGATTTCTGCCGGGGTTGTAAGTGCACAAGCGGCTGAAGGCGTTTTTTACGATCCTTCCAATGCCGCCAGCCCGACTGGATATACGATCGGTTATGAGCTTTTCAGAACGATCGGCTGTCCTGGCCGGGAGCTTCTCGGTGTCCCTTGCCCGGTGCCCGCGCCTGCCCCGCTTGCTGCGACGCCCGAACCCGCGCCTGCCCCGCTTGCTGCAGCGCCTGAACCCACGCCTGCCCCGCTTGCTGCCGTGACCGAACCCGCACCCGCTATGAAACTGGTGCTGGAAGGCGTGAATTTTGATTTCGACAAGGCTGTCATCCGGCAGGAAGACTTTGCCAAGCTCGACCAGGACGTCGCTACTTTGAAGACATGGGGCGATGTGAACGTGGAGGTTGCGGGCCATACTTGTAGCATTGGCACCGACGACTACAATTTGGGCTTGTCCCGGCGCCGCGCCGAGGCTGTTCGTAACTACCTGATCAGCAAGGGTGTCTCGGCAGATCGTCTGACCGCCAGGGGCTACGGTGAATCCCAGCCGGTTGCCAGCAACGCTACGCTTGAGGGCCGCGTCAAGAACCGTCGTGTCGAACTGGTCCCGCAAAGGTAATTGCGTTTCCATTTAAGCTGAATAGGGGGACTTCGGTCCCCCTATTTATTTGCTGCCGTAGCGGAGGACAGGCTCTTCGTCGTATTCTTTTGACGCAAAATTCGTGCTGCGGCGTGAGTTTTGCGAGCCTTCCCTGATCTGATTGCAGAAAAATGCGGCGTTATGTTCGTTAGCGCACAGAATCCGCAAACGCTTTCCCTTATTCTTCATCAATCGTGCTGACGAACCATCCTGGAAGCACAAAAATTTCCAAGATGCCCATCAAATTTTGCTTGAATCTTTAAAATAGGAGCTTAAACATGCGTGCAACCCCTTTTCTTTTCAGCATCCTCGGCGCAACCCTGATTTCTGCCGGGGTTGTAAGTGCACAAGCGGCTGAAGGCGTTTTTTACGATCCTTCCAATGCCGCCAGCCCGACTGGAAAAACGGTCGGTTATGAACTTTACAAGACGATCGGCTGTCCTGGCCGGCCGCTTCTTGATACACCTTGCAAGGTGCCTGCGCCCGAGCAGATTGCTGCAGCGCCTGAACTCGCGCCTGCGCCGGTTTATGTAGCACCTAAACCCACTGCGCCGGTTTATGTAGCGCCTGAACCCGCGCCTGTGCCGATTGTTGTAGCGCCTGAACCCGCTGCGCCGCCCAAGAAGCTGGTGCTGGAAGGTGTGAATTTTGATTTCGACAAAGCCGCCCTACGGCAGGAAGACATCGCTGACCTCGACAAGAACGTCGCTACTTTGAAGACATGGGGCGATGTGGACATTGAGGTTGCAGGCCACACTGATAGCAGGGGCAGTGACAAATACAATATGAATTTGTCCCGGCAACGCGCTGAAGCAGTACGTAACTTCCTGATTGGCAAGGGTGTCTCTGCAGATCGCCTGACCGCCAAGGGCTACGGCGAATCCCAGCCGGTTGCCGACAACGCTACGGATGAAGGCCGCTTCAAGAACCGTCGTGTCGAATTGGTTCCGTTGAAGTAACTGCGTTTCCAGTAAACGAAAAGCGGAGATTTCGGTTATTTCCCCGGATAAAAATGCATAGACAAAGGTTTTTGACCCTTGTTCTTGCCAGACACCCCTCATGCAGGGGTGTTTTTTTTGTCGGCACGATAGGCCAAGTGCAACCCTGATCGACTTGTCGTTTTGACGTATGTCTGGAGTGTGGGTCAAAGCAGCAGACAACGCTACCGCTCGCCGTGCTCATACGCACAATCTAAATCCATCCTGTCTTCGTCAAAAACCTGCCAATCGCGCTGAAGCCGAAAATCAATTTTTGTGAACGGCATTATCGGGAGCAGACCTCGATTGAGTCTTGATCGTCGCTGCCAGGCGGCCAACAAACCGCCTCGGCATTCTATGCGAAAGGCCGCCTTTTTCATGTGGGCTGTCATCCCAGGCTTTATACTTGGCGCGCGTTTTGCTCATCCGTTTTGACGGTGCGACTCACCCTCCAGGCAGACACGAATGCATTCCATACTTGAAATCTTGATACTTGCGGCGGGGAAGGGCACCCGCATGCGCTCCGACCTGCCCAAGGTTCTGCACCGGCTGGCGGGCAAGCCCCTGCTCGGGCACGTGGTGGATGCCGCCCATGCTCTTGGCGCGGCACAGACCTGCGTGGTGTATGGCTTTGGCGGCGAGGCAGTGCCGCAGTCGATGGCTGACGACACGCTGACGTTTGTGCTCCAGGCCGAACAGCACGGCACCGGCCATGCCGTGAAGCAGGCACTGCCTCGGCTTTCGGACGACAGCGTGACGCTGGTGCTGTATGGCGATGTGCCGCTGACCCATACCACCACCCTGCAGCCGCTGGTGGCGGCCGCGCAGGCGGGAAAGCTGGGGCTGTTGACTGTCAATCTGGCGCATCCGGACGGTTATGGCCGCATTGTGCGCGAAGACGGCAAGGTCACGCGTATTGTCGAGCACAAGGACGCGACACCTGCCGAGCGCGCAATACAGGAAGTCAACACCGGCATCCTCGCGGTGGCGACGCGCCACCTCAAACAGTGGATAGCCGAACTGAAGAACGACAACGCGCAGGGTGAGTACTACCTGACCGACATCATTGCGCTGGCGGTGCGCAAAGGGGTGGAGGTGGAAACGCACCAGCCGGCATTCGAGTGGGAAGTGCTGGGGGTAAACAGCAAGGCGCAGCTGGCCGCGCTCGAACGCATCCATCAGAACGAGATCGCTCAGGCGTTGCTCGATGCCGGCGTGACCTTGATGGATCCGGCGCGGCTGGACGTGCGCGGCTCGCTCGTCTGCGGGCGCGATGTGGTGATCGACGTCAACTGTGTGTTCGAGGGCATCGTGCAAGTGGGCGATGGCGTGCAAGTGGGCGCTAACTGCGTTCTGCGCAACGTGACGGTGGCGGCAGGCACGCGCATCGACGCCTTCACCCTGATCGACGATGCCGTCATCGGCGAAGCCAACCGGCTCGGGCCCTTCTCGCGCATCCGGCCAGGGACAACCCTGGCGCGCGACGTGCACATCGGCAACTTCGTCGAAATCAAGAACAGCCAGATCGACGACGGCTCCAAGATCAACCATCTGTCCTACATCGGCGACACCACCATGGGCAAGCGGGTCAACATCGGCGCCGGCACCATCACCTGCAATTACGACGGCGCCAACAAGTACCGCACGGTCATCGAGGACGAGGTGTTTGTCGGGTCCGACACCCAACTGGTGGCGCCGATCACCGTGGGCCGTGGCGCGACCCTGGGCGCCGGCACCACGCTGACCATGGACGCGCCTGCCGGCGAACTCACCTTGTCGCGGGCGAAACAGTTCACACTCAGCGGCTGGAAACGCCCGGTCAAACAGAAAAAGGAAGGCTAATCATGTGCGGCATTGTCGGCGCGGTTGCGCAACGTAACGTCGTTCCCATTCTGCTCGAAGGCCTGCGCCGGCTGGAATACCGCGGCTACGACTCGGCGGGACTGGTCATCATCAACGGTGGCTTGACGCGGGTGCGCAGCGTCGGCCGCGTCGCCTCGCTGGCGGCCGATTGCGCGACGCAGCAGGTGCACGGCCACCTCGGCATTGCGCACACCCGCTGGGCGACCCACGGTGCGCCGTCGGAGGCCAACGCGCACCCGCATGTGAGCGGCAGCCTGGCGGTGGTGCACAACGGCATCATCGAAAACCATGAAGCGCTGCGAACACGGCTCAAGGCAGCCGGGTTTGCCTTCACGTCGGAAACCGACACCGAAGTCATCGCCCACCTGATCGCCCTGTATTATCGCCAGTCGAAAGACCTGCTCGCCGCCACCCGCGCGGCGGTGGCCGAACTCGAAGGCGCCTATGCCATCGGCGTGGTGAGTGAGGACTCGCCCAATCGTTTGATCTGTGCGCGCAAGGGCAGCCCGCTCCTGATCGGCCTTGGCATCGAGGAAAATTTCATTGCCTCCGACGTCTCGGCGCTGCTGCCGGTGACCCAGCGCGTGATGTATCTGGAAGAGGGCGACGTCGCCGACATCGGCCTGCTGTCGGTCACGGTGTATGACGCCGCGGGCAAGCAAACCGATCGCAGCGTGCACATTTCCGAACTGTCGGCCGACATGGCCGAGCTCGGCAATTACCGCTACTTCATGCAGAAGGAAATCCACGAGCAGCCGCGCGCGCTGACCGACACGCTGCTGATCGCGGTGGCGCAGGATCACATCCAGCCCGAATGGTTCGGCTTCGACGCCGCCGAGGTGCTCGGCCAGGTGAACGCGGTGACCTTCCTCGCCTGCGGCACCAGCTTTCACGCGGCGAAAGTGGCCACTTACTGGCTGGAAGAGATCGCGGGGATTCCGGCGCATGCCGAAATCGCCAGCGAATACCGGTATCGCACCAGCGTGCCGAACCCCGACGCGCTCATCGTCACCATCTCACAGTCGGGCGAAACCGCCGACACGCTGGCGGCGCTCAATCACGCTGTATCACTTGGCCAGGACAAGACGCTGACCATCTGCAACGTGCCGGAGTCGGCGCTCACCCGTGCGTCGCGCCTCAAGTTTCTGACCCGCGCCGGGCCTGAAATCGGCGTCGCCTCGACCAAAGCCTTCACCACCCAACTGGCCGGTCTGTTTCTGCTGACGCTGGTGCTGGCCAAGCTGCGCGGGCGACTCACACCGGAACAGGAAACCGCGCACCTTGCCGCACTGCGGAGTTTGCCCAATAAGCTGCAACTGGTGCTGGAACTGGAACCGCAGGTCGAAGCCTGGTCGCAGCGCTTCGCCAACAAGCACCACGCGCTGTTCCTCGGGCGCGGCGTGCATTACCCGATCGCGCTCGAAGGCGCGCTGAAACTGAAGGAAATTTCCTACATTCACGCCGAAGCCTATCCGGCGGGCGAGTTGAAACACGGCCCGCTGGCGCTGGTGGACGAGGACATGCCGGTGATCACGATCGCACCCAACGACCAGCTGATCGAAAAACTGAAGTCGAATATGCAGGAAGTGCGCGCGCGCGGCGGCGAGCTGTATGTGTTTGCCGACGGCGACGTGCACATCGAGGAATCGGCTTTCGTGCACGTCATCCGGCTGCCCGGCGGCAGCAATGGCGTGCTGTCACCGATCCTGCACACCGTGCCGCTGCAACTGCTGTCGTATCACGCCGCCCTGCAAAAGGGCACCGATGTGGACAAGCCTCGCAATTTGGCAAAAAGCGTTACTGTGGAGTGAGGCAAGGCCTCGCGGCTTATCTGTGCCGCGGGTTTGAATGGATGCGGCTCAATGCCGCTTGTGGTCTTCCTTCAGAGCCAGGGTGGCGACCTGGACGCGGTTACGCAAGCCGAGCTTTTCCATGATGTTGCGCAGGTGGTTGCGCACGGTGTTTTCCGACAGGGTCATCTTGTAGGCGATGGCCTTGTTGGACAGACCTTCCTTCACGTGGTCGACAATTTCCATTTCACGCGCGGTCAGTGCGGACAGTGCGTTGTTGTTGAGTTCGCCGCGCGCCATCTTCTGCATGATGTTGAGCGGGAAACTGCTCTGGCCGTCGCAGACGCTGCGGATGGCAGCGAGCACCTGGTCGGGCTCGCTGGACTTGATGACATAGCCGTCGACTCCCGAGGAGATGGCTTCGGAGATTTCCTCGTCGGAATCGGCAATGGTGAGCATGATCACCTTGATGCCAAGGTCGCGCAGGTCGGAGACGAGATCCAGCCCGTCAGCATCGGGCAGCGAGCGGTCGAGCAGCGCGGCATCGGCCCGGTTGCCCGCCGCCAGCCAGGCGCGCAGCTCGGCTGCGTTGGCCAGTTGCGCGGTGAGCGTCAGATCCGGCTCCTGCTGGATGTAGCCTGCCACGCCCATGCGCAGCAGGGGGTGATCGTCGATCAGGATGATGTTCAAGGGGGTTGGCATTGCTTCTCCGCTAAATTTTAGTCACGCTGATTAGGTTGGCAGACCGCGTGGCTTGCGCGGTGCTTTCTCGAAAACCACATCATAAACTGGAATGGGCAGCCATTTCAGCAAGCGCGCCACCCAGGCCATCTGCCAGGGAATGACGGTGTAGGCGCGGCGTCGCGCAATGCAGTGCGCCACCTTGGCCGCGGCTGCCGCGGCCGTCATTTTGAATGGCATGGCATACGGATTCACCCGCGTCATCGGCGTGTCGATGTAGCCGGGCGCGACGGTGACCACGGCAATGCCGCGCGCTTTCAGCTCCAGCCGCAAGGCTTCGAGGTAGACGGTGGCTGCGGCCTTCGATGCCGAGTAGGCGCCGCCGCCGGGCAAGCCGCGCACCCCGGCCACGCTGGAAATGCCGCACAGCACACCGCCGCTGGTTTGCATGGGCGCGATGAAGGGCTGAAAGGTATGCACCAGCCCCAGCACATTGGCATCCATCACTGCGCGGAACACCGCTGCGTCTTCGCCGGCTTCGGTGAGCGTGCCGACGCTGATGCCCGCCGCCGCGATAACGATGTCGGGTGGGCCGACTTCGCTCAAAAACGCCTCGGCCGCTGTTCGCATGGCGGCGGCGTCGCGCACATCAGCCGGGTACAACCGCGCATCCAGTCCGGCGGCCTGCAGGCCTTCGAGCCGGCGCCCAGCCAGCCCCAATTGTGCACCCGACGTGCCATAGTGCCGCGCCAGCGCCGCGCCAAGACCGGAACTGGCGCCGGTGATAAAAACCTTGAGCGGGGTGGATGCCAAGCGCGCTACTTGGCGACTTTTTTGCCGCTGCGCTCGGCGCGTGCCTTGACAATCAGCTGGTCGAGCACTTCAAACAGGCGCGCCTCGCTGCCGGCCGCCGACACCGAGGTGGCGTATTTGCCATCGATGATGAAGGCCGGTACGCCGGTGATGCCGTAGGTGGTGGCCATCCGCGCGCCCTGCGTGGCCTTGGACTGGATGGAGAACGAGTTGTAGATGCCTTCGAACTTCTTGCGATCCACCCCCTGCTTGGCGATCCAGCCGCCCAGCACGGCCGGGTCGTTGAGGCTGATGTTCTCCAGATGATAGGCGTCGAACACCTTGTGGTGCAGGCTGTCGAGCAGGCCCATCTGCTCCAGCGTGTAATAGAGCTTGGCGCCGGGCATCCAGTCGTCGCGGAACACCGCCGGCATGCGGCGAACCTGGGCGTCCTTGGGCAGCTTCTTCAGCCAGGTGTTGAGACCGGGCTCGAGCTGAAAGCAATGCGGGCAGCGGTACCAGAAGAACTCCAGAACCTCGACTTTCTTGCCGGTGGCGACCGGCTGCGCATTCTTCAGGCGGGTGTAATCGTGTCCCTCGAAGGCCTCCGGGCCGGCGGCCAGGACAGACAAGGAAAATACGGCGGCGGCAAAGAAAGACAAAGCGCGGGTGAACATCAAGGCGTCTCCTGTAAGGTGGGAAGTTCTTTGACCAGCGTGGCCGGGATATCGTTCTGCGTCAGCAGGCTGCGGGTGCGGTTCACTTCATCCAGGGCGCGGAAGGGGCCGACACGCACGCGATGGAACACGCCCTTGTCGGCCACTTCGCCGGTCTGAATGACGGCTTCGACGCCCAGCATCGCCAGTTGCGCTTTCAGGTTGTCGGCATCGTCCGCATTCTGGAACGCGCCCGCCTGCAGGTAATACAGCGGTGCGGGCGCAGCGGACGGCGGCAGTTCGCTCGGGGCGTCGCTCGGCAACACCTTGTAGAAATCGAAGCTGGGCGCGGTCTCCGGCGTGGCGGGCGCGGCCTGGCTGGGTGCCGACGCCGGCGTGGCGGACTTGAACGGATTGTTGCCGGTGACCCACAGCGCCACGCCGACGGCGAGCACCGCGCCCACGATGAGGCCGATCAGCACACCGGTGAAAATGGAACTGCCGCCCGAGCGGCCGCTGTTGCGGAATGCGGGTTTTGCCATGACTACATTTTCTCCGGTGCGGATACGCCGAGCAAGGCCAGGCCGTTCACGATCGCAATGCGGGTGGTGTCGGCCAGCGCCAGCCGGGCGAGCTTCGTCGTCGCATCATCGACCAGGAATTTTTCGGCGTTGTACCAGGCGTGGAAATCGCCCGCCAGCATTTGTAGGTAATGCACCAGCAGATGCGGCGCCAGTTCGCGCGCGGCAGTGGCAACGATTTCCGGGTATTCGGCCAGGCGCTGCATCAGTACGAGTTCGTGCGGGGCGATCAACGGCGCGAGATCGGCACCATCGAGCGCGTCGGCCATGCCACCCCATTCCTCGAACACCCGGCAAATCCGCGCATGGGCGTACTGCACGTAGTACACCGGATTGTCGGTGTTCTTGGCGACCGCGAGATCAACGTCGAAGATGTATTCGGTGTCGGCCTTGCGCGAGAGCAGGAAGAAGCGCACCGCGTCCTTGCTGGTCCATTCGATGAGGTCGCGCAGGGTGACGTAGCCGCCGGCGCGCTTGGAGATCTTCACTTCCTCGCCGCCGCGCATGACGCGCACCATCGTGTGCAGCAGGTAGTCCGGATAGCCTTGCGGGATGCCGACGCTCACGGCCTGCAACCCGGCTCGAACCCGGGCAATGGTGCCGTGGTGGTCGGTGCCCTGGATGTTGATCGCGCGCTCGTAGCCGCGTTCCCACTTGGCGATGTGGTAGGCGACATCCGGCACGAAATAGGTGTAGGTGCCGTCGGATTTTTTCATCACGCGGTCCTTGTCGTCGCCATAGTCGGTGGTTCTGAGCCACAGCGCGTTGTCCTGCTCGTAGGTCTTGCCGGCTTCAATAAGCCGCTTGACCGTCGCTTCCACGCGCCCATCGGTATACAGGCTCGACTCCAGATAATAGTGGTCGAAGCGCACCGCAAACGCCTTGAGGTCGAGGTCCTGCTCGTGGCGCAGATAGGCCACGGCAAACTGGCGGATCGAATCGAGATCGTCGACGTCGCCCGACGCGGTGAATTCGCGGTCGTCCGACTTCACGGTTTGCTTCGCCAGGAAATCCGCCGCGATGTCGGCGATGTAGTCGCCGTTGTAGGCCGCTTCCGGCCAGTCGGCGTCGCCCGGTTTCAAACCTTTCGCGCGCGCCTGCACGCTGTTGGCGAGCGTGGCGATCTGCACCCCGGCATCGTTGTAGTAGAACTCGCGGCACACCTGCCAGCCCTGCGCCGCGTAGAGGTTACATATTGCGTCGCCCAGCGCCGCCTGGCGACCATGCCCCACGTGCAGCGGGCCGGTCGGATTGGCGGAGACGAACTCGACCAGCACCTTGTGCCCGGTGCCGGCATCGCCGCGGCCGAATTGCGCCCCGGCCGAACGGATCTGCGGCACGATGCCGTGCCAAGCGGCGGGCGCAAGGTGGAAGTTGATGAAGCCCGCGCCGGCAATTTCGGCCCTGGCAATCAGCTTTGATGCCGGCAGCTCGGTGAGGATCAGCTGCGCCAGTTCGCGCGGATTGCGCTTCAGCGGCCGCGCCAGCTGCATCGCGGCGTTGCTGGAAAAATCGCCGTGGGCGGGGTTTTTCGGGCGCTCGATTTCGAGACTCACCGGGGCGTCGGGCGCCACCGTTTCGAGGGCGATGCCGATCAGCAGGGCAATCTGTTCTTTGAGCGGATGGGTGTTGGACATGGTTACAAAGAGGATGAGGTAACGCGCGCACCCTCAGCGTTCGAAATAAATAGGTAGCCCGCGATTATAAGCGCCGCGCGCAAGGCCTCAAAACACCAGCGGATCGACATCGAGCGACCAGCGCGCCACGCGCGGCTTGATGGTGTCGAGCTGCGGCCGCCATTCAGCCACCAAGCGCTGCAAGGCCTGACGCTGCGCCGACTGGATCAGCAGCTGCGCGCGCTCCAGATTGGCGACGCGCGCCATCGGCGCGGGAGTGGCGCTGAACACGCTGACGCCTGCGCGCTCGGGCGCCAGCGCGGCGGCGCGCTGCAGGAAGGCCAGCGCCGCGTCCATCGTGGGCGCCTCGGCGCGCAGCAGCACCTGCCGGGTGAATGGCGGCAGGTCGAGCTGGCGGCGTTCGGCCAGCAGTTCGCGCGCGTAGCCGGGGTAGTCGTGGCGCTGCAGATAGCGAAACAGGGGATGGTCGGGGAAAGCGGTCTGGATCAGCACACAGCCTGGCTTGTCGGCGCGTCCGGCGCGTCCGGCCACCTGCATCAGCTGGGCGAACAGGCGTTCGGTGGCGCGAAAATCCGGGCTGTAGAGCGCGCCGTCGGTATCCAGGATCAGCGCCAGCGTCATGTTGGGGAAATCGTGGCCCTTGGCCAGCATCTGCGTGCCGACCAGGATGTCGACCTCGCCGCCATGCACCGCTTCGCCGAGTTCGGCCCAGGCGCGCGGACGCATGGTATCGCGGTCGATGCGGCGGATGCGCGCGGCAGGCAGCAACGTGGTGAGTGTTTCCTCCAGCCGCTGGGTGCCCTGGCCGAGCGGCTTGAGATCGGGGTTGCCGCAGCCCGGACATTCGGGCGGGATGCGCGTCTCGAATCCGCAGTGATGGCATTTCAGCCGATGCGACGTGCGGTGCAGCACCAGCCGCGCCGAACAGCGCGGGCAGGGCGACACCCAGCCGCAACTCGAGCAATACAGCGCCGGGGCGTAGCCGCGCCGGTTGATGAACACCAGGCTCTGCTCGCCGCGCGCCAGGGTTTCGGTGAGCGCCTGCAATGCGGGACGGGTGAGGCCGTTGTCTATCGGAATATGTTTCAAGTCGACCAGTTCGATCGTCGGCAGCCGCGCCTGGCTGATCGCGCGCTGTTTCAGTTCGATCAGCTGGTAGCGCCCGGCCAGCGCGTGGGCATAGCTTTCCAGCGCCGGCGTGGCCGAGCCGAGCACCACCGGCACGTTGCGCTGCTTGCCGCGCGCCACCGCGACGTCGCGCGCCGAATAGCGCAGGCTGTCCTGCTGCTTGAACGAGGCGTCGTGCTCCTCGTCCACCACGATCAGCCCCAGCCGCGGCAACGGGGCGAATACCGACAGCCGGGTGCCGAGCAGCACGTCGCAGTTGGGTGCGGCGAGCCAGTTTTCCGTGCGCGTGGCTTCGGTCAGCCCGCTGTGGAGGGTGATGATGCGGCGTCCGGGAAAGCGGCGGCGGAAATGCTGTTCCAGCTGCGGGGTGAGGGCAATCTCGGGGATCAGCACCAGGGTTTGCTGGTCGCGTGCCAGCACCGCGTCGATCAGGCGCAGATACAGCTCGGTCTTGCCGCTGCCGGTGATGCCGTGGATCAGGTGGACGCCGAATTGTGTGAGCGCGGGCAGCAGGCGATCGAGCGCGGCCTGTTGCTCAGCGGTGGCAGAAGGCGGGGGCGTCGTTTGCGGAGCGTCGCTGGTTGCGGGCGGTACCCGCGACCATGCAGCCCAGCCCGCCGTCACCAGCGCGGCCGCGTGGCGGCCCTGCTTCTGCGCACGCAGCGTGTCGCGCGACTGCGGCGCCGCCCGCAAGGCGTCGAGCAGCGCCCGCTGCGCCTTGGCGCGGGCGGCAGGTTGCGCCGTCCGTCCGGCCTCGGTCACGATCAGCCAGGGCGTATCGGCGACAAACGGCGTGGCGTTGCGCAGGCGCGGCGGCAGCGTGGCCAGCAGGATCGCGCCCAGCGGATAGTGGTAATAGTCGGCGCAAAACTGCGCCAGACGGAGGATGTCGGGAGACAGGGCGGGGCGATCGTCCAGCACGCGGATCACGTCGCGCAGCTTGTCCGCCCCGACCGTGCTGTCGGCCGGCTGGCCCAGCGTGACGCCGACCTGATGGGTGCGACCAAACGGGACTTCGACCAGGCTACCCGGCGGCACCGCGCCCACGCCATCCGGCAGGCGATAGTCGAACAACCGGTGAAGCGGCGTATCGAGCGCGACCTGAAGGAGGGACGGCATAAGTTAGCGGTGAATCTTGATTGGGTGTCGGGAAAGGTTCACTAAACAGCTGTTGAGAAAGGCTTATTTGGCTTTGTCCACGCAAGCTGTGGATAATTGTGTGGGTGGTTTGTGTTGACGGCCCTCAACCGCCCGTATTCAGGCGGGCAGGCATGACAGACTAAAAAGCAGGCAAACCAGCAAGCTGATATTTTTCAAGAGCTTATAAACATGGTCCGGCTGTCAAGGGATTGACACAAAAAAAGTTCTCTTGCGCTAAAAGTGTGCATAAGTTGATGCTTCTATTCCCGTAAAGACGGCCTTTAGCGCTCTTTATGGGTGCGCAAGGCCTTGTTTCTTCTAGTGTTGTTGTTGCTGAATGCCTGCAATCGCCCAGCCGCCCTGGCCGCTGGCCGGTTTGGTGAGGTGCCAGACCTCGTCGAGCGGCATGACGTCCTGATCGACGGCTTCGCGCACCAGGCCGGTGAAGCGCACGCTAACGATGTGGCGGTTGCCCTCATCGACCGCTTCCAGCACCTCGGCGTTGAGCGTCGTCACGTCGGTCGTCTGGGCGGCGTCGCCGCGCTCGGCCAGTTGCATGGACAGTTCGGCAAACACCTCGGGCGAGGTGAAGGCGCGCAGGTCGTCCAGGTTGCCGGCGTCAAAGGCAGCCTGCAGGCGGATGAAATTGAGCTTGGCCTCACGCGCGAAGGCGTCGGCGTCAAATCCGGGCGGGAAGGCGCGGGCGCTGCTGCCCAGTGCGGCGGGCGTCTGCTCAAACGCGACAGGTGCGCCAGGATTCATTCCGGTGGGCGGCATGCCGGCGTACTGCATCGTCGGCGCATTGCGGCGCATGAAGAAGCGGAACAGCATGAAAGCGGCCATCGCCAGCAGCGCCAGCATCAGGAAATTCCCCATTTCCTCGCCCAGCCCGAGGTGCGAGAACAGCGCGGCCAGGCCTAAACCGGCGGCCAGGCCGGCAATCGGACCCATCCAGGAGTTTTTCTTCGGGGCGGCGGCCGGCGCGGTGCCGGGTTGCTGGCGCTGCGGAGTCGGCGCAGCAGCCTGCTTGGCCGGCGCGCTGCGCTGCATGCCGAAGGATTTGCTGCCTCCCATGCGCCTGGCTTCGGCATCGTGCATGACGAAACCGAAGCTGATGAAAAGGGCAAACAGGCTGATCAAGATACGTTTCATGGTGAATCCAGGTTAATGAAGCAAAAACTAAGATCGCTCAGGCGCGCTATGCGGAACGGTGCGCGGCGCGCACGGCGCGGCTCTGGCTGTGCACCGCCTCGACCAGCACGCTGACGTTGTCCGGGTTGGTGAACTGCGAAATGCCGTGGCCGAGGTTGAACACGTGGCCGGGGTGATTACCGTAACTCTCGATGACGCGCGCTACTTCGGCGCTAATGATGTCCGGGGTGCCGTGCAGGGCGCAGGGGTCGAGGTTGCCCTGCAGCGCCACCTGGTCGCCCACCCGGCGGCGCGCCTCGCCGATATCAAGCGTCCAGTCCAGTCCCACGGCGTCGGCGCCGATCCCGGCCATCGCTTCCAGCCAGTTGCCACCGCCCTTGGTGAAGATGATGCTCGGCACGCGGCGGCCTTCGCGTTCCTTGATCAGGCCGGCGACGATGCGCTCCATGTAGGCGAGCGAGAATTCCTTGTACGTGTGCGGGGTGAGGTTGCCGCCCCAGGTATCGAAAATCATCACCGCCTGTGCGCCGGCTTCGATCTGCGCATTGAGGTAATCGGTCACCGCCCGGGTGTTCACTTCCAGAATGCGATGCAGCAGGTCGGGGCGGCTGTACAGCATGGTCTTGATATGGCGGTAATCGTCCGAGCCGCCGCCTTCGACCATGTAGCACGCCAGCGTGTAGGGGCTGCCGGCAAAGCCGATCAGCGGCACCGAGCCGTCCAGCGCGCGGCGGATCGAGCGCACCGCGTCCATCACGTAGCCGAGCTTGTCGGCCGGATCGGGCGCAGAGAGGTCGCGGATTTCCCATTCGTCGCGCAGCGGGCGCTCGAAACGCGGGCCTTCGCCCGGCGCGAAATACAGCCCCAGCCCCATCGCGTCGGGCACGGTGAGGATGTCGGAAAACAGGATCGCGGCGTCGAGCGGATAGCGCGCCAGCGGCTGCAGCGTCACTTCGGTCGCCAGATCGGGGGTCTTGCACAGGGTCAGAAAATCGCCGGCGCGGGCGCGGGTGGCGTTGTATTCCGGCAGGTAGCGGCCGGCTTGGCGCATCAGCCAGAGGGGGGTGTATTCAGTGGGCAAGCGCAGCAGCGCGCGCAGGAAGGTATCGTTCTTGAGAGCGGACATGAAGCAGGCCAGGACGCAAAGCCGGCATTCTAACAGGCTTGGCGTCGCTGGCCATGAGGTGCAAGGGGATCAGCTGCGGCGAAAAGTCCATTCGCCACGCCCGGACGGACAGGCCAGCACATCGTGCGGCGTGCGGCCATCGATCGCCATCGTGGCATAGCGGCAACCATCGCGCGCATCGCCGCGCGGGATGAAGTGATAGGCGTGGCTATCGTGGCGCCATTCCACCGGCACGCCGGGGCGGCCGAATTCCAGCGCGTGGCCCATGCAGGCGCGGTCGCGGTCGTCCATGCTGTCGCCGATGGCGTGTCCCAGCACCGCACCGAGCACGCGCCGACCACCATGCCGACCACGCGATCCTCGCGGTTGGCGGCCTGGCCGCCGATGACCGCACCGCCAATGACCGTGCCGATCTCGTCGCGGTTGCAGCGGCCGGCCGAAATGCCGTAATCGCGGACATACACCATCCCGCTTTCGCCCTCGTAGTGCCTGGCTTTCGGGTAATGCTTGCGGTCATCGTCGTGATGCTTCTTTTACTAGCCGTGCGCGGACGCGTGGTCGGGCGGGTCGGCGAATACCGGGCCGGTGCCCACCAGGGCGGCCAGGGCGAGAGTGACGGGAAGCTTCATTGCATGCTCCTTGTTTATCGTGATTGAGGCTAAGCGACAAAACGCAGTCCAACTGGAGCGGCAGGCGCGCCGTCCGCGCACCGTGCCGGCTTAGTTGAACCGGCGATTGGGATCGTAAGCATTGCGCGCCTGGCGGTCATCCTGCTTTTCCACCTTGATGTTGTGGCTGGCGATGTCCAGCGCATGATCGAGGCGCTTGAATTCGCGTGCGTCAATCACGCCATCTGCGCTGAAATAGCGTTCCATAGCGCGAATTTCGCGTTGTTCGTGCATCAACTCGCGGAATTCGGCGCGGCGCAGACTGCCTTCACGCTTCCCGGCCTGGATACGTTCCATCTGCCGATCCTGGCGTGCATTGATCTGCTGGCTGAACATCTGGCTTTGCTGGTAGGCGTGGCCGCTCTGGCCATGACCGTAGCCGCCGCGATCCCAGTCGGCCTGTGCGCCGGTGGCCATCAGGCCCAAGGCGCCCAGTGTCAGAACGCCGAGGGTTTTTTTAATCAGATTGCTTTTCATGGTGTCGCTCCTATTCAGTTGAGAGGTGTCGCTGGGGTTGGGTTGCTCAGCGGACAACTGCACTGTAGGGGGGCTGTGTAAGCGGCATGTTTGGGGCAGGTAACGAGGTGTAACGTTATGTAACCGTGACCAGGCGGTCAGATCGTGCGGCAATGGCAACACGGGTATGGTGGCGGTTCACAAGGCAGGAAGTTAAGTTTAAGGAGCGCTGTGCGTTAGTAGGTTAGAATTTTCGGTTTTTCTAAACCAATAACCCGCATCCTCAGGAGACCCTGATGCAACTGAATAAACTCGCGGCCACGCTTGCCGCGGTGGGATTGGCTGTGCCCAGCTTGGCCATGGCCACCAACGGCATGATCATGGAGGGCTACGGCCCCATTGCCGCGGGCATGGGCGGCGCGTCCATGGCCTATGACAACGGCAGTGCCGCGCTGGCGAACAACCCGGCCACGCTGGGCCTGATGGCGGACGGCAGCCGGCTGGACGTGATGCTCGGCTTTGTCGGTCCGGACGTGACGACCCCCATGGGCACCTCCAGGGCCGATGCCTTCTACATGCCGGCCATCGGCTACGTGAAAAAGCAGGGCAAGCTGGCGTACGGTGCAGGCATCTACGGCCAGGGCGGCATGGGCACCGAGTACGCCAATGGCGACATGGCGCAGGTGAGCGTGGGCCGGGTGATCTTCCCGCTGGCCTATGCTGTCACCGAACGCTTCAACGTCGGCGGCAGCGTCGATATCGTGTGGGCGGGCATGGATCTGGTCGCCGATCTCAACGCGGATGGAACCAAAGATATCAATTTCAAGGACGACAGCGATTTCAGCGGCGCAGCCAAGGGCTACAGTGTGGCGGCCAAGCTTGGCTTCACTTACAAGCTCAACGATGTGCTCACCGTCGGCGGCGTGTATCAGACTGCAAGCAACCTGCCTGACCTGAAGGACGGCGCCTACAAGGTGGAAGGCTTCGACATGCCTCCCACCCTCGCGCTGGGCTTGGCCTGGCAGGCGAGCGAGCGGCTGATGGTCGCAGCCGACCTCAAGGACGCGATGTGGGGCAGCAGCATGAATACCGTGGACATTTACCGGGATGGCACTGTCGTCGCTCCGTTCCAACAGGACTGGGACGACCAGATCGTGCTGGCGCTGGGCCTGGCCTACAAGTTCAACGACGCCTTTACCGGCCGCATCGGCTATAACCACGGCACGAACCCGATCCCGGATCAAGTCGTCAACTACCTGTGGCCGGCGATCATGGAAAATCACTACACGGCAGGCTTCGGCTATGCCTTCAACAAACAGTCCGAGCTCAATTTTGCGCTGAGCGTGGTGCCGCAAGTATCGGTGACGGGGACGGGTTCCACGCCTCCTAACGGTAACGGCGGGATGACCATCGAACACAGCCAGGTGAACTGGCAGCTGATGTACAGCTACACGTTCTGATAGGCCGATCGCTCGCAACCGGCCGGGATTCCGGCCTTTTTTGCTGGAGCGGCTTCACCCGCTTCGCCTGGAGACGGCTGATTACGGCTTCTGTATGTCTTCGCCGGCCTGCTCGCACGCTTCGTCCAGCGTGCGCCCGGCTTCCTCCGCTGGACCCGGATTGGCCGTGATATCGCCATTATTCAGCGGGCGCGCTTGTTCTTTCATTTCCTTGACGGCCTAATCGACCTGCTCACCCGCCTGTTCGGCCGGGCCCTTGTTGTCGCAACCGTTCAGGATCAGCAGGCTGGTCAGCAGCGCCAGCACATCGTATGAGGCATGCCACGAGTGGGTGCGTTTCGACTTTGCCGGGATGGCAGGCTGCATCACGGCTCCAGCCCCGCTCCATTCATACAGTCGCATGTGTTCGTCGTTGAGATGTTGGGTGGTCTTGTACATGTTTATTCTCCTCTGGTTTTGTTGGTCAGGCCTGCCGGCTGCAGCGAACCGCGCGCCGGCCTTGAACCCATGGTCAGCGATCAACGCTTGACCTGGAGGTCGTTGCTGATTCCCTTCACACCCTCGACGCTGCGCGCGATGGCTTCTGCCTGGGCAATCTGCGCCGGGCTGTTGACCCAGCCGGCCAGCTGGACCGTGCCCTTGTGGGTTTCCACGTTCACGCTCAGCCCTTTCACGCCTTCGTCTTTCAGCAGCAGCGCTTTCACCTTGGCGGTAATCCACGCGTCGTCGACGTATTTGCCGGCCTTGACGCGTTCGTTGTTGGCGATGGCCTTGACGTATTCGTCGCTGTTCAGACGGTTGTCGCGGTTGGCGTCGCCTTCACGGAAGGCCTGTTCCTGGCCGCCCTGAGCCTTGAATTCCTCGAGGCTGATCTTGCCGTCGCCGTTGCTGTCGTAGGTCTTGAAACCCGGCATTGCCGAAGTGGCCAAGGCAGACGCAGAGGCGGCGCTCAGCACGCCGGCAAGAGCCAGTTTCAGAAAGCTATGGTTTAGGTGCTTCATGTTGATCTCCTGATCATGATTCAACAAAATGAATGCTCAAGCAGTCAGTAGCGGTTGGTGCCGGGCTTGTCCTTCTTGAGGAATTCATCGCTGCTCAGGCTCTTGTCCTGGTTGACGTCGCCTTCACGGAAGGCCTGTTCCTGGCCGCCCTGAGGCTTGAATTCCTCGATGCTGATCTTGCCGTCCCCATTGCTGTCGTAGGTTTTTAAGCTGGGTGCGCCCGAGGGGGTGGCGGGTGCTCCACGGGTGGCGCCGGGCATGGACTGGGCGGCCAGGGCAGACGCAGAGGCGGCGCTCAGCAGGCCGGCAAGCGTGAGGGTCAGAAAGCGAGAATTAATGGATTTCATGTCTATCTCCTGTCGTGAGTTGAATTCGAATGCAGATGCACTCAGGCTGGCTGTAGCGACGACCGTGCCAGATCTGTTTTTATTAAAAAAAACAGATAGATAGGTGATTTGTAAGGAGCGGGTTGCCTGGTTGCATCAGCCTGTGCGGGCGGATATGTCGCCTGCCGGCGACGGATACAGCTGAAGTTTTCAAGCTTTTGTTTTTATTGGATTGTTTTGTCCGCTATCGGCGACGTGCCGGCAAGCCCTTGGCAATAGGCAATAAAAAAGGGAGGCAAGCCCCCCTTCCTGTGCGACAACGGGTTTCAAACAGTTGGCGGGCGACGCCCGGTGACCAGCAATAACAGAAACACCACCAGACCGACGACAAACAGCACTTTGGCGATCCCGGCGGTGGTGCCGGCCAAGCCGGCAAAGCCGAAAATCCCGGCAATGATGGCGACGATCAGAAACGCAATGGCCCATCCGAACATGGTGTTCTCCTCTGAGAATTGATAACGCGCCAGGGGGCGATACCTCTCTATTGCAGAGTGTGTGCCAAATCAATAATTTGCTTTTGAATCATATTATTGGATTGCGGGGCTGGAGGCGGGCGCGTGTCCGTGCAGGCGCGGGTGTCGTCGGTGCCAGACACTCAGGCGGTTTCGTCGCGATCCTTGAACAGGGCGGGAGTCAGGCCGTGGCGTTGCAGCAGCCGATAAACCTCGGTGCGGTTGCGTCCGGCCAGCCGCGCCACTTCACTGACCTGCCCGCGGGTGAGCTTAAGCAGGCTGATGAGGTAATCGCGTTCGAACGCCGTGCGCGCCTCGGCCAGCGGCTGGATCTCGGCCGGCTTGTCGCGCAGCGCGCGCGCCACCAGCGTGGCCGGAATGGTGGAGGTGGTGCAGAGCGCCACGCATTGCTCCAGCACGTTGTGCAACTGGCGGATATTGCCCGGCCAGTCGGCCGCCACCAGCATTTCCAGCGCCTCGGGGGCAAAGCCGTGGATGCGGCGGCGGTATTTTTCGGTCAGCACGGTGAGGAAATGCCGCGCCAGCAACGGAATGTCCTCGCGCCGCTCGCGCAGCGGCGGCAGCGTCAGGTTGACCACGTTGAGGCGGTAATACAGGTCTTCGCGAAACTCGCCGCTGACGATCGCCTCTTCCAGATTGCGGTGGGTGGCCGACAGGATGCGCACGTCGACCGCGCGCGTTTCGGTCGCGCCCACCGGCCGCACCTCGCCCTCCTGCAGCACGCGCAGCAGCTTGACCTGCAGGGGCGCGGGCATGTCGCCGATCTCGTCCAGAAACACCGTGCCGCCATGCGCGCTGAGGAACAGGCCGGGATGGTCGCGCCCCGCTCCGGTAAAGGAACCTTTCATGTGGCCGAACAGTTCCGACTCAAGCAGTTCAGCCGGAATCGCACCGCAGTTGATCGCGACGAATGGCTTGGCACGGCGCGGACTGGCGCGGTGAATGGCGCGCGCCAGCAGTTCCTTGCCAGTGCCAGACTCCCCCTGAATCAGCAGCGCGGCCTCGCTTTGCGCGGCCAGCAGCGCTTCGGCCAGCAGCGTGTCCATCGCCGGACTGGCGGTGAGAATTTCGCTGCGCCAGCTGTCGTCGCCCGTGTCGGGGCTGCTGCCCGCCAGCAGGGTGGCGCGTTTCAGCAAGTCGACCAGCGTCTTGGCATCGTAGGGTTTGGTCAGGTAGCCGAACAGGCCTTGCTGGGTGGCGGCCACGGCATCCGGAATGGTGCCGTGCGCGGTCAGCACGATCACCGGCAGCGTCGGGTCGCGCGCATGGATGGCGCGAAACAGCGCCATGCCATCCATGCCG
>JAUXVT010000068.1 GCA_030680405.1 Thiobacillus sp.
CGTTCCTTGCAGGTCGCCGGGTTGGGCGATCGGGTTGCCGGTTTTGGATACGCGCGCCACCACCTCAAATTGCTCAAAGCTGGACAGCTTCGCTTGCGGTTGCATCGCCATGCTGTCGTCGAACGTGAATTGCAGCGGCAAGTCCTTCACTTGTTTGCGCAACGCGGCAAGCAGCATTTTTTTGCCTTGCGCGTCACGCGCGGCGCGCGCAAAAACGAACACCGTATCGGTTGGCGCAGCTTTGCCGGCCAGTTCGGGACTCAATGAGACCGTGCCGGCAATCGCTTCCGCCGCGGCGGCAGTTGCTTTTTGCGGGGGATGGCCGGCCGGCAATTGCGTCAGGTTTCCCTGGCCGTTCTGCATCGCGAGGAATTGGCGCGCCTGCTTGATGCCATTCTGGAACATGGGTAGTTCGGGGTTATCCGGCGGCAACAAGCCGGTCAGTTTTGTCCAGTGCGCGATCGCCGCAGCATAATCGCCGCGTTCCATCGCCGCCGAGCCAGACAAGGCCAGCGCCAGGAAGTTGTTGCCGTCCAGTTCCAGCGCCTTGTTGATGAACCTGGTCGGTTCGCCCAGCAATGATTGGTTGTTGTTCATCGCATAGACGTCAGCATAATCGGCCCAGAATTGCGCTTCATCGGGTACGAGTTTGAGCAGTTGTTCATACGCGCGCACCGCGTCGGCAAAGCGTTGCATATTGCTATAGGAGCGCGCCAGCAGCAGCCAGCCATCCGGGTTTTCCGGTTGCTGTTCCAGTTTATTTTCCAGTTCCTGCAGTTTGGCTGCGGAATTGATGGTGCCGAAGCCCTGGGCCAAGCCGACGCTTTCCTGCGGCAATAGCCCCTTGGTATTGCCCAGCACAAGGTAGAGCGATACGCTGAATATCGGCAGCAACACGGCCAGCACGATTGCCAGCGCCTTGGCGGGGTTGCGCGGTTTTTTGACGGACGGCTCAGTACTTTTAACTTCTTCCAGCAGGCGCGCCTGCAGTTCGAGTTTGCCCTGCTCGTAAGCTTCCTGCGTCAGCAAGCCGTTATGCAGGTCCTTATCCATTTCGGCGGCCTGGTCGCGCAGGATCTCGAGGTTGGCGGCATCGCGCAGCACGTCGTTGTTGTTGGAGGTCGCGCGCCACAGCGGCAACACCACGAATAGCAGTGCGATCACCAGCAGCACTGCGCAAACTCTCCAGACTAGGGTCATGCTTGCGGG
>JAUXVT010000013.1 GCA_030680405.1 Thiobacillus sp.
GACGCGCTTGCGGGCCAGATCGCGCAAGGCGCGCTCGGCGGGCGGGTGGATGTGGCCGGTGGGCAGAATGCCCAAGCGCAGCATGTGCGCCTCGTCCGTCACCACGACAACGCTATTGTTCGAATGCAGGCCTATGCCACAGAATCTCATCTCGGCCTCCTTTGAGTGAAAAAACAAAGTTCGCACTTCGCTTTATGCCGGTTGTACTGCGATACAAAGGCTTTTGTTTTTTTCTTTTATTCAAACGAAGGGTGTCCGCGTGAGCCTGTGCATGTCCATATTCTTGGTGCGAGTGGAGAAGCCAAGTATGGGTCGGTCCGGCTGTTGCGTTGGCTGAGAGCAATGGTTTTGATGCCCGCACACTGCGCGAGCTACTGGGGGTTGTGAAACAGAATGTGGAGTTGATCGAAAGGATCTGGAATGAACATTTCTGCTAAATCAGTACGCTTTGATGACAGCAGCATGTGGGTTGAATTATCCGATGGCTGCACTATCGGGGTTCTCTTGGCATGGTTTCCCCGCTTGATGCATGCCAGCCGGGCGCAGCTAGACGCGTGCGAGATCAGCCAGAATGGTCTCCACTGGGATGCGCTGGATGAGGACGTTTCGATAGCGGGTTTGTTGGCGGGCCGCGGCGATATGACGCACGCAACAAAAGTTGCAGCCTAAAGGTCATTGCGACTGGCGCCACCCCCGATGAAGAAAAAATGGTGAAGAAAACAGGAGAGGGATGGCCCGGTGTTTGCGGTTATTTTTTGACTTCGTGCGTACGGAAAAAATGGGGTCTTGGGTTAGGCAGTATTATCCTTTCCGCTGAACGGCGACCGCCAGAATCGTGCGGCCGAATTACGAATAATGGTACTACCCCCAGTTCAATAATGACCAAGGAATAAACATGAACATGACTTTAAGCCTCGCCCCGCTGGTTTCGCTGATCGCCGGCATTCTCATTCTGGTTGTGCCGCGTCTGCTGAACTATATCGTCGCAATATATTTGATTATTATCGGTTTGATCGGGTTGTTCGGCGGGGGTGGGTTCCATATCCGATAATAGCAGGCGCCGATCTGCCGTCAGGAGCGCCGCCGCGATTATCGCTGGCTTCCCCGGAATATTGCTTACGACAAGCTCGAGATGATGGTGCGTGGATAGATTCTTGAAATTGTTCAGGCGTTCGAGTCGGCATCATTTGTCTATCGAACTTGGGCGAGAATCGCTTACGGTGCATGAATAAGTAAAAACGGGCTCCCGAAGGAGCCCGTTTTTTGCGGTCAGCTTTCCGCCACCTCGAAATCGTGGGTGATCTCGGCCATCTTGCCCAGCATGATCGAGGCCGAGCAGTATTTTTCGGCGGAAAGGTGGACGGCCTGTTCGACGCGCTTGGGGTCGAGCGCCTTACCGGTGACGGTGAAGTGGACATGAATCCTGGTGAACACCTTGGGATCGGTGCCGGCGCGCTCGGCTTCGATGTCAGCGATGCAGTCTGTGACCTGCTGGCGGCCTTTGCGCAGGATGTGGACGACGTCGAAGGCGGAGCAGCCGCCCAGCCCCAGCAGCAGCATTTCCATCGGGCGAACGCCGAGGTTCTTGCCGCCGGATTCGGGGGCGCCGTCCATGACGACGCTGTGGCCGGATTCGCTCTGGCCGACGAAGCTGACGCCTTCGATGAGTTTGACGCGGGCTTTCATGGGGTTCCTTCAGGCAAAATCGAGCGGAGTTTGTACCACAAAATTCCCAGCCATTCGTGCAGGGCAAAGGTACTGTCGCGCAGCCCGGCGGGGGTGGGCAATACATCGAGGATGGAGTCGATGCGGGTGCTGGAAAATTGCAGCCCTGCGGGGATGACACTGAGCCCCTGCGCTTCGAACAGTGGCACGGCGCGGCGCAGGTGCCAGGCGTGGGTGACCAGCACGATGTGCTGGATGTTTTGTTCTTTCAGGAGCGGCGCGGAGAGGCGGGCGTTGTCCCAGGTGGTGAGTGCGGCGTCTTCGACCCACCGGGTGGAAATGCCGTATTCGCTTTGCAGGATGTGCTGCATGATGCGGCCCTCACTCAGGGTGCCGCCGCCGGGTTTGCCGCCGCTGGCCAGGATGGGCAGGCCGCTGGTGCGATGGAGAATGGCGGCATAACGCAGGCGTTCCAGGCTGATGCTGTTCAAGGTGTCGCCGCCGTATTCGGCTGCGTTGGTGCGCCGTCCGCCGCCGAGGAGGACGATGGCGTCTGCCGTCTGCAGCTTGGCCGGGCTGAGCGGGAAGCTGATTTCCAGGCTTTTCTGCAGCAGCCCGCCGACCCAGGGGGTGGACAGGGCGTAGAGCGCGGTGGTGGAAAGCAGGATCAGCGACATGGCCAGACGAGGGTTGCGGCGGTGAAGGATCAGCCCGGTGGCCAGGAACAATACCAATAGTAGCGGCGGCAACAGGGCGGCGGCGATAAGATTGGTGTCAAGCCAGATGGTCATGGCGAGGATTGTATGTCAGCGCGATATTGAATATCGCATACAGTGTTTGACTTGCCCCGGGTGGGCAGTTAAAATTCCCGGCTTTCCGAGATTGTCCTCTGTGCAGAGGTTGGGTCATGAAAACGTTTTCCGCTAAAGGGCATGAAGTCAAACGCGACTGGTTCGTGGTTGATGCTGATAACAAAGTGCTGGGTCGCCTGGCTTCCGAGATTGCCCGCCGTCTGCGCGGCAAGCACAAGCCTGAGTTCACCCCTCACGTCGATACGGGTGACTACATTGTCGTGGTCAACGCGAGCAAGATGCGCGTGACCGGCAACAAGGATACCGACAAAGTCTATTATCGCCACTCGGGTTACCCCGGCGGTATTTACGAAACGACCTTCGCCAAGATGCAGGAGCGTTTCCCCGGTCGTGCGCTGGAAAAAGCGGTCAAGGGCATGCTGCCCAAAGGCCCGCTTGGCTACGCCATGATCAAGAAAATGAAAATCTACGCGGGCGCGGACCATCCGCACGAGGCTCAACAGCCCCAGCCCCTGGAAATCAACGCTAAAATTTAAGGTCATATCATGATCGGTAACTACAATTACGGTACGGGGCGTCGCAAATCATCGGTTGCCCGGGTGTTCCTCAAAGCTGGCAGCGGCAAGATCGTCGTTAACGACAAGCCGGTGGACGAGTATTTCTCCCGCGAAACCGGCCGCATGATCGTGCGTCAGCCGTTGGTGCTGACTGACAACCTGAACACGTTCGACATCATGGTCAACGTTGCAGGCGGCGGCGAATCCGGTCAGGCCGGTGCAGTGCGCCATGGCATTACACGCGCGCTTATCGACCTTGACGTAGGGATGAAGCCCACGCTGAAAGCGGCAGGCCTGGTGACTCGCGATGCACGCGAAGTCGAACGGAAAAAAGTCGGCTTCCACAAGGCGCGTCGCCGCAAGCAGTTCTCCAAGCGTTAATCGCGCTGGAAGCATCGAAAAAGCCGTCCATTTCAGGGCGGCTTTTTTGTTGCGGTCATTTGGCTGTCTTAACTGGCCGTTGAACTCCACGGCCCCGTGGCGTTCTTCAACGGCCTGTTAAAATGACGGCCATTCTTTGCAAGGAAATCAACCATGATCAAAGTCGGTATTGTGGGCGGCACGGGCTACACCGGGGTCGAATTGCTGCGTCTGCTGACGCGTCATCCGCAGGTGGAACTGAAGGCCATCACCTCGCGCAAGGAAGCCGGGATGCCGGTGGCTGAGATGTTCCCCAACCTGCGCGGAAGGATGAAGCTGGCGTTTTCCACCCCGGAAGAGGCCGGGCTGGAAAACTGTGACGTGGTGTTCTTCGCCACCCCCAACGGCGTGGCGATGCAGCAGACCCGCACGCTGCTCGATGCCGGCGTCAAGGTGATCGACCTGGCGGCGGACTTCCGCATCAAGGACGTGGCGGTGTGGGAGCAGTGGTACAAGATGGAGCATGCCTGCCCTGATCTGGTGGCCGAGGCGGTGTACGGCCTGCCCGAGATCAACCGTGCCAGCATCCGCGGCGCGCGGCTGATCGCCAACCCGGGCTGTTACCCGACGGCGGTTCAGCTGGGCTTTTTGCCGCTGCTGGAATCCGGCGTGGTGGACGTCGGCTTTCTAGTGGCGGACGCCAAGTCGGGCGTGTCCGGCGCCGGACGCAAGCCCGAAACTCACATCTTGTTTGCCGAAGCGGCGGACAACTTCAAGGCCTACGCCGTCGGCGGCCATCGCCACTGGCCGGAAATCAAGCAGGGACTGGAGATTTTTGCCGGCAAGCCGGTGGGATTCACTTTTGTGCCGCATCTGACACCGCTGATACGCGGCATACACGCGACGCTGTATGCGAAGGTGAGCGCCGACATTGACCTGCAGAGTCTGTTCGAGAAACGTTACGCGGACGAAGCCTTCGTCGACGTGATGCCCGCCGGCGCGCATCCGGAAACCCGCTCAGTGCGTGGTGCGAATATCTGTCGCATCGCAGTGCATCGTCCACAGGGCGGCGACACCGTCGTGGTGCTGTCGGTGATCGACAATCTGGTCAAGGGTGCGGCGGGGCAGGCGGTGCAGAACATGAACATCCTGTTCGATCTGCCCGAGGACACCGCGCTGGCCGATGTGGGGATGCTGCCCTGAAGGACACCGATCCACTACGTGCTCTTTGCCTTTCAGGGTAGAAGTCCCGCAAGGCGGGATGGAATCGTATGCCCTGACAAGGGGAACTCCGCAGCCAGAACAGGGTCTTTGCTTGACGCAGGGCGGGTGATGCGGATAATCACCCCACACGTTTTTTAAGGAGCATCACCATGAATGCAGCAACCGAAATGGAATCCCCGCTGATCTTCTCCGATAGCGCGGCCAGCAAAGTCAAAAGCTTGATCGACGAAGAGGGCAACCCCGACCTGAAACTGCGCGTGTTTGTGTCGGGCGGCGGCTGCTCCGGCTTTCAGTACGGCTTCACCTTCGACGAAGCGCAGAATGCCGACGACACCGTGTTGGTGAAAAACGGCGTCACCCTGCTGGTCGATTCGATGAGCTTCCAGTATCTGGTGGGCGCTGAGATCGACTATTCGGAAGGCCTGGAAGGCGCGCAGTTCGTGATCAAGAACCCGAACGCCACCACCACCTGCGGCTGCGGCTCGTCGTTCTCGGCGTAAGCACTGTTTGCCCAGCAAAAAAGCGGCCGAGGCCGTTTTTTTCCATGCACGCGGCCTCGGCCGCGTTATTGTTGGCAACGATCAGGCTGGGTAAATCGCGCCCAGTATGCGCGCACCCCGTGCGCCCGTGACTACTGGCAAATTGCCCGGCGCATGATGCAGCGTCTGCCGCGCCAGCCAGGCAAAGGCGAGCGCTTCCACCCAGTCCGGGTCGATGCCAAGCGCCGCGGTGGTCGTCACCCGGACGTTCGGCAGGTGGGCGTGGATGCGCTGCATCAGCGCGCCGTTGTGTGCGCCTCCCCCGCAGACATAGAGTTCCCGTGCGCTGCTGCATTCGCGGCTCACCGCATCGCACAGGCTCGTGGCGGTGAATTCGAGCAGGGTGGCCTGCACGTCGGCGGGGGCAATCGTTTGGTTCAGGTTGCTTAGCGTGGTTTCCAGCCAGCCCAGGTTGAACTGTTCGCGCCCGGCGCTCTTGGGTGGGGGTAGTTGCAGGTAAGCGTGGTTTGCAAGCGCATCCAGCAGGCCGGGGTGGACGGTTCCACTGGCTGCCCAGGCGCCGTCACGGTCGTAATGTGCGCCGCTGTGCCGTTTGATCCACGCGTCCAGCAGCATGTTGCCGGGTCCGGTGTCCCAGCCGCGCACCGTGCCACCCACTGGCAAATCGGTGATATTGGCGATGCCGCCGATGTTGGCTATGACACGGTGAACATCCGGATGCCGCAGCGCCTGAGCGTGAAAGGCGGGCACCAGCGGCGCGCCTTGGCCGCCTGCCGCAATGTCGCGGCTGCGGAAGTCGGCAATGACCGTGATTCCGGTGAGTTCAGCCAGCAGGGAGGCATTGCCGATCTGCAGCGTGTAGCCGTCGGCGGGGCGGTGACGCAGGGTCTGGCCGTGGCAGCCAATTGCGCGCACGGTGTCGGGGGCGATCCCGTCAAGCAGCCCCTTAATCGCTTCGGCGTACAGGTGCGCCAGTTCATTGGCGGCGACGGCGGCAAGATGGATTTCGTCGGGCTGCGGCGTATGTAGCGCCAACAGTTGGGCGCGCAGACTGTCCGCGTAGGGCAGGTGATGGGAGTGGATGAGCCGGGTTTGGCCTGCGGGGCCTATTTCGGCGACTACAGCATCGACACCGTCGAGGCTGGTGCCTGACATGAGGCCGACGTAGCGCTCTGCTTTATGGGAGAGCGGCGCCTCATGCGTGTGCCCTGCACTCAATCGAGTGCGGCAAGGTTGGTGTTGCGCAACAGGGCCAGCTTGTCAGACCAGTCGCTCGTCTGCCGCAGGAATTGTGCGCGCTGCACAGTGGTGAGCGGCGGCGAGCCCGGGAGCTTGATGGCCATGGGGTTGTATGGCGTACCTGCGATGCGCACTTCATAGTGCAGATGCGCGCCGGTGGAAGCGCCGGTCGAGCCGACATAGGCAATGACCTCGCCCTGGCCAACGGCCCGGCCGGTGCGGATGCCGGAGGCAAATGCGCTCAGGTGGGCGTAGTAGGTTTCGTATCCGTTGTGATGCCGCAGGATGACGAGGTTGCCGTAGCCGCCTTTGCGTCCAGCGAAAACAACGGTGGCGTCGCCGGTGGCCTTGACCCGGGTACCGGTGGGCGCACCGAAGTCGACGCCGGTATGGGCGCGGTGAAAGCCGAAAATGGGGTGCTTGCGTGAGTTGCTGAAGCTGGAAGTCACGCGGGAGAATTCGAGCGGCGAACGCAGGAAGCCTTTCTTCAGCGACTCCCCCTCAGGCGTGTAATAGTCCTCGCGGCCAAAAGGATCGCGGAACAGGACGGCACGGTAGGCTTTGCCGGCATTGACGAATTCGGCAGCCAGCAGCTTGCCGACGGCAATGGGCTCACCGTTGCGATAGTCGACCGTGTAAATGACCGAGAACGTGTCGCCGCGGCGCAGGTCATCGCGGAAATCCAGGCTGGTGGAGAGGGTTTCGGCCATCTGGTTGGCAATGCTGTCAGGGATGCCTGCGCTGTCGGTTGCGCCATACAGCGACGACAGGATGCGGCCGGAACGCATCACCACGCGGGTCTCCAGCAATGCGCTGCTTTCTGCCGCGACATAGCCGTCATCTTGCCAGCGGACGGTCAGGGCGGGGGCGTCGCCGCGCTCGAACTGAATGGTCAGCAACTGGCCGTCCTGCGTGGTGGTGGCCTGAATGCGCTTGCCGACGCGGATGCTGGACGCCAGCTGACGCACCGCATCGGTGGCCAGCAAGCGCTGGATTTCAGAATCGTCGATCTTGAGCCGCGACAGCGCGTTGGCCAAGGTGTCGCCGGACTGAATCACGCTTTCGCGTTCGAACGTGCCGACCCTGCCGGCGCTGGCCAGCGCCGGCAGGGTGATGGCTTCAGTAATGGTTTCTGGGGTGACGTCGAGGGTGTTGGTATCGGGCGCCAGGCCGAAGGCGGCAACGACGCCAAAAAGCGGCAGGCTGGAGAGTGCAACCAGGGTGCGCAGGCTGAAGCGGCGTTCCGCTCCGGTCATGCGATCGGTTAAGATTCTCAGTTTGGTGAGCGGCATAGACCGTTTCCCTTCCGTAATCGAGCCGGCAGTCTAACACAAATGACCCCGGTAATTTTTTCAATCCAAACAGCAGCTTGTGTGCGTTGGGTGAAGTGGTGTTCATGTTTTACGGCCAGGTCTGAGCAAACTTGACCCGTTACAGAGAGGAATTTGATGCAGGACGCCTTGCGGGAAATCAAGCGTGGAGCCGACGAGTTGCTGGTGGAAGCCGAACTGATCGAAAAATTGAAAACGGGTCGTCCGCTGCGGATCAAGGCGGGGTTCGACCCGACGGCACCGGATCTGCATCTGGGTCACACCGTGTTGCTGAATAAATTGCGCCAGTTCCAGACACTGGGACATCAGGTCATTTTTCTGGTGGGCGACTTTACCGGCATGATCGGCGACCCGACCGGCAAAAACACCACGCGTCCGCCGCTGACTCCGGAGGCGGTGGCTGAAAACGCCAAGACCTATCAGGAACAGGTGTTCAAGATCCTCGATCCGGCCTTGACCGAGGTGCGCTTCAACTCGGAATGGATGGAACAACTGGGCTCGGCCGGCATGATTCGTCTGGCGGCGACGCACACCGTGGCGCGCATGCTGGAGCGGGACGATTTTCATAAGCGCTATACCAGCCAGCAGCCGATTGCGATCCACGAATTTCTCTACCCGCTGATCCAAGGCTACGATTCGGTTGAACTGAAAGCGGACGTTGAGCTGGGCGGCACCGACCAGAAGTTCAACCTGCTGATGGGACGCGAGCTGCAAAAGCATCATGGCCAGCCCCCGCAGTGCATCTTGACCATGCCACTGCTGGAGGGCACGGATGGCATCAACAAGATGTCGAAGTCGCTCGGCAACTACATCGGCATCAACGAGCCGCCGCAGGAGATTTTCGGCAAGCTGATGTCTGTGTCCGACTATCTGATGTGGCGCTATATCCATCTCTTGTCGTTCGAATCACTGGCAACCATTGCGGGCTGGAAACGTCAGGTGGCCGAAGGCGCCAACCCGCGCGACATCAAAGTGCGGTTTGCGCAGGAGATCGTGGCGCGTTTTCATGGCGCGGCAGCGGCGCCCCTGGCCTTGGCCGAATTCGAGGCGCGCTTCCAGAAAGGTGCGCTGCCGGACGACATGCCGGAAATCAGTCTGCTTGGTGTCGAAGGGGGGTTGCCGGTGCCGCAGTTGTTGAAGCAGGCCGGGCTGGTGACCAGCACCTCGGATGCCATCCGCCAGATTACCGGTGGCGGCGTCAGGCTGGACGGCGAGCGCGTGGAAGACAAGGGCCTGGCGGTGCCGGTGGGTGCGACCGTGGTGGCGCAAGTTGGCAAGCGAAGATTCGCCCGTGTCACAATTATTTAAAAATAATGTGCGGAAAGTATTGACGGATAATTCCTGCTCTGTAGAATGCGCAGCTTCTCGAAACGCAGCGCGACACGCAAACAGCGAAAAGCACTGCTAATCGATTGATCTTTAACAATTTACAGCCGATAGGTGTGGGTGTTGGTGCGGTAGCTGTTCTGGCTTAGGCTGGGGTAGCAACTAGCATAAATGCTCATACTTTTAATGAAGCAATTCATTTGAGTTGAGCGAAGCAG
>JAUXVT010000025.1 GCA_030680405.1 Thiobacillus sp.
GCCGAACGCGTCAGCCAAGTCGCCAGCGGCAGCATGACCACGAGCTGGTTTGGTCTTCGGGGCAGTGAGAGCCTGGGCGGCGCGGTACGCGCCAGCTTTGCGCTGGAATCGTTCCTGCGAACGGACACGGGCAACTCCGGCCGCTTCACCGGTGACGGCTTTTTCACTCGCAATGCTTTCGTCGGTCTGCACGGCAACTTCGGCAACGTGCGCCTGGGCCGCAACACCACACCGCTGTTCGTTTCGACCTTGCTCTTCAACGCCTTCGGCGACTCGTTCGGCTTCTCGCCATCGATCCGCCAGCAGTTCACCCCTTCCACGGGCCTTGCCTTCTTTGGCGACACCGGATGGAACAACTCGGTGGCCTACGCCAGCCCGGCTCTGGGCGGCCTGAGCTTGGAACTGCTGGCCAACGCAGGAGAAGGCGCCGCGGGTGCCTCAGGCGCCAACCTGAGCGTGGGTGCACGCTATTTCGCGCGGCCTTTCGCGGCAGCAGCGACCTGGCAGCGCGTGCGCAACGGCGCCTTTGGCACACCCGCCGGCTGGGCCCGGCAGGACACATGGCAGTTGGGTGCTTCGGTCGATTTCTTCTGGCTCAAGGCGTTTGGCCAGGTCAGCCGTGTGCAGACGTACGCCGCGCTGAAGACAGGTTCGGACCTGTGGGGCCTGGGTGTGTCGGTGCCGTTGGGGTCGGGGAGCGTGCTGCTGCAGTACGGTGCCGCCGATGCGAACCTCGGTGCTTCCAAGATCGACAACCGAACCTTGTCGCTGGGCTACAAATCGCCGTTGTCCAAACGCACGGACATCTACGCTGTGGCGATGCGGGACAGCCTCACGGCAAAGACCACCGGCAACTCGTTGGCCTTGGGCATGCGCACCCGGTTCTGAGGCAGGACTGCCGCTTGCGCCGCAGTGTCGCTGCGCGCCGACACCGGCAGGGCGCGCAGCGGCTATCGGAGCGACCCGAGCGGCGAGGCCCGCCCAGCCCGCGCCGGATCGAACGAAAGTTCTTCAGCCGCTCGTCCCAGAGAATCCAGCTGCGGTAGGTGTGCCGCCTGGGTCGGCCTTCCGGCGCTCGATCAGCGGGCCGAGGCGGTCCACGGGCGCTGACATCAGCGCTGCAGCCTGACCGTGACCGTGGCCGTTTCCGCCGACTTATTGCGCCATGTCCAGCAGTAGTCCTGCTCGATCTTCGCGTCGAGCGTGTCTTTGGCGCTGGCCACAGCAGTCAGCTTGAAAGGAAACACCACGTCCTTGCCGACGTGGTAGTGGACATTGAAGTCCACGGCTGCCGAGGCATCGAAGCTCCACCGGATGGCGGAGCCCGATGCCAGCTTGCCGCAGACTTCGACGAACTTGCCCGCGGCAACCTGGGATTGATGCTGAAAGCGGCCCTCGTTCGACCATTGGATGTCGACAATGTGGTTGCTGGCGGTGGCAGCACCGACGGGCGCTGTCAAAACCAGCACGACGATGCTGCGCAGGTGTTTCATGTGCGTTCCTTTCGCTTGAAGTAGCTGTTGAAGACCTGGGTGCTGCCATCCTTGGCGATGAGCAGGACGTCGTAGGGGTCTTGCCGGTTGTCGTAATGAGGACCGTCCATACCTGGGGAGCCCAGCGGCATGCCGGGCACGGCCAGCCCGATGGCGTCGGGCCGCTGCTGGATCAATCGCTGAATGTCGGCCGCGGGCACATGGCCCTCGATCGCATACCTCCCGACCAGCGCGGTGTGGCACGAACCCAGCTTCATAGGAACCTTCAGCCGCGCGCGTGCCGCCGAGTTGCCGACATCGTGGACCTTGACGCGGAAGCCGTTGGCTTCGAGGTGGTCCACCCAGACCTTGCAGCAACCGCATGTCGGGCTCTTCCAGACCTCGACAAAAACGGCGCCCGGCTGCGCGCGCAACAAGGCCGGTGCGGTGAGCAGAGCGGCCGCGCCGAGCAACGCTTGGCGCCGCCTCACGCCTTGCCTCCGGGCGTGACCTTGACCGTGCCGACCATGCCGCCTTGGTAGTGGCCCGCGATCAGGCAGGCAAACTCGAAATTGCCCGCGCGGTTGAAGGTCCAGACGATTTCGCCCGTCTTGCTGGGTCCGACGTGGGCCATGTACGGCTCGTCGTGCTCCATGTTCGGGAACTTGACCATCATCTCCGCGTGCTTGGCGTTCTCGGCCTTGGTGCCGATGACGAACTCGTGCATCACCTTGCCGCTGTTGCGCACGACGAACTTCACGGTCTCGCCTTGCCGAACCTCGATGCGATCAGGCGTGAACCGCATGTTGTCGGCCATGCTCACGTCGATGCTGCGCTTGGCGTTCTTCGCGTCACCGGCAATGCCCCAGTCCTTCTGCTCCTTCACGACCGGGCCCTTCCTGGCGTGCGGCTTGTCGGTGTGGGCGAGGGCGGGCGCGCCGAGCCACGGCAGTGTCGCCATCAGCGCCGCTGCGCCCGCCAGGCGGGTGACGGCGGCGCGGCGGGAATGATCGATGGTTGCGGGTTGGCTCATGGTGTTGTCCTTTGTCGATGAAATCAGTGAAGGTGCGTGTGGCCGGACGGTTGCGCGCCGTCGCGTGAAGAAGCGGCTTCGGCATGGCCGCGCTGGGTGGCCTTGCTCACGCGCGGCGGCATCGCCTGCCGATCGTTGAACAGCTGATCAAGTGCCGTTTCCGCCTGCACGACGGCTTCGCCCAGTTCGCGCGTGTGCATCGGCCCGGGGCAGCCGTTCAGTCCGGCCGCCCTGGCCAAGCCCATGCCCTGGCCTTGTCGCAGTGCCCGCACGTCGCGGGCATCCAGCGACTTGATGGTCCGCTGCTGCTCGCCGGCGCAGGGGCTCGTCTGAGCGATGTCACTGCGCGCAAGTGCGAGTGCGGTCGTCGACAACGCGGTCCTGGTCATGCGGGTCATGTGGTTCGTCTGGGTCCGGGCCGCTGCGCTTCACTTGATCGCGAAACGGACAGTCGCCGTCTTCTTGTCGGCCAGGGTGACGGACGCCACCACCTTGCTGCCGCTGGCGAGCTTGATGCCCTTGGCCTCGAGCTTGTCACCAGCCGGCTTCAGTTCGGCTTCCGACTTGGCGTCACCGCTCAGCAGGGTCAGCTTGCCACTGGCCCCGACCACCGACACGGGTTTGCCGTGGTCGTCGATGTAGATTGAGGCGCCGTCGGCCTGCGTGACCAGCTCGAAGTCCAGGTGGTTGGCGGACTGAACGACGCCACCGCGTTTTGGCTTGGCCGCGCTGTCCGCGTGCGCGGCAGTCAAACTCAAAGCGCCCAGCGCCAGCACCAAACCGAAGGTCAGACTCTTCATCATCAGGTGTCTCCCGACAAGCGGGCGCACTTGAAGGCGGCGCCGCATCAGCCCTTGCATTCAGAAACTTTCGCTCTGCTTGGCCGCCAG
>JAUXVT010000052.1 GCA_030680405.1 Thiobacillus sp.
GGACTCAGGCACCACGTCGCGCGGGTTCAGCAGGTGCGCCACGTGCCAGGCGTCGGAGTAGCGCCCACCGACGCGATGCAGGTCGGGCCCGGTGCGCTTGGAACCCCAAAGGAAGGGACGATCGTAGATGAACTCGCCGGCGACCGAGTAGTGACCGTAGCGCTCGGTTTCGGCGCGGAACGGACGCACCATCTGCGAATGGCAGCCGACGCAGCCTTCGCGGATGTAGATGTCGCGACCCGACAACTGCAGCGCCGTGTAGGGTTTCAGTCCCGCCACCGCGGTGGTGGTGGAGGTCTGGAAGAACAGCGGCACGATCTGCACCAGGCCGCCGATGCTGACGATGAGAACGGTCAGCACGATCAGCAGACCGATATTCTTTTCTATGGTTTCATGCGAAATCATGTTCGGTCTCCTTAGGCTTGAACGGCTTGCGGGATGGGGGCGTCATTCACCACGCGGCCCTGTCGCGTCGTCTGCCAGACGTTGTACGCCATCATCAGCATGCCGCTGAAGAACAGCGCACCGCCGGCGAGACGGATGCCGTAGAACGGATACATGGTGTTGAGCACCTGGGCGAAGCTGTAGGTCAGCGTGCCGTCGGCGTTCGCCGCGCGCCACATCAAACCCTGCGCCACTCCGGCGATCCACATCGAGGCGATATACAGCACCACGCCGATGGTGGAGAGCCAGAAATGCCATTCGATCAGCTTGGTGCTGAACATCGACTCGCGGCCGAACAGGCGCGGAATCAGGTAGTACATCGAGCCGATGGTGATCATCGCCACCCAGCCCAGCGCGCCGGAGTGCACGTGGCCGATGGTCCATTCGGTGTAGTGGCTCAGCGCGTTCACCGTCTTGATCGACATCATCGGACCTTCGAAGGTCGACATGCCGTAGAACGACAGCGCGGTCACCATGAACTTGAGGATGGGGTCGGTGCGTAGTTTGTGCCATGCACCCGACAGCGTCATGATGCCGTTCATCATGCCGCCCCAGGAAGGCGCCAGCAGCATCAGCGAAAACACCATGCCGAGCGACTGCGCCCAGTCGGGCAGCGCGGTGTATTGCAGGTGATGCGGGCCGGCCCACATGTAGATGAAGTTGAGCGACCAGAAGTGGACGACCGAAAGCCGATACGAGTAGATCGGGCGGCCGGCCTGCTTCGGAATGAAGTAATACATCATGCCGAGGAAGGCGGTGGTGAGGAAGAAGCCCACCGCGTTATGGCCATACCACCACTGCACCATCGCGTCCTGCACCCCGGCATAGGCCGAGTAGGACTTGGTCAGCGTCACCGGAAGCTCCGCGCTGTTGACGATATGCAGCAGCGCGATCACCAGGATGTAGGCGCCGAAGAACCAGTTGGAAACGTAGATATGCTTGGTCTTGCGCTTGATGATGGTGCCGAAGAACACCAGCGCGTACGACACCCACACCACCGTGATCA
Organism: Thiobacillus sp.; assembly: GCA_030680405.1. Taxonomy (GTDB): domain Bacteria; phylum Pseudomonadota; class Gammaproteobacteria; order Burkholderiales; family Thiobacillaceae; genus Thiobacillus. Next base: position 1,451 of record JAUXVT010000052.1, read on the forward strand.
GCAGATCGATCGGCCATTCCAGCTCCGCGTATTCCTTGGAAGTGGTCATGCCCAGCGGCAGGGTGACCGCAGCCAGCACGATCACCGCTGTCCAGCCCCAGAAGGTGAAGGCAGCCAGCTTCTCGGCCCACAGCCGCACCTGGCAGGTGCGCTGCACGATGTAGTACGACACTGCAAACATCGCCGAGCCGCCAAACGCAAAAATCACCGCGTTGGTATGCAGCGGGCGCAGACGTCCATAAGAAAGCCATTCGATGCCAAAGGTCAGGTCCGGCCAGATCAGTTGCGCGGCTAGGATCACCCCGACCAGCATCCCGACAATCCCCCAGACCACCGTCATGATGGCGAACTGGCGGACGACCTTATAGTTGTAGGTTGTCGCTTCCATACACGTCTCCCGTGATTGATAACTGAATTAGTCTATGCGAATGTGATGATGTGTTTCGCATATACGGATAAATATATCTATTTATAGAATGCTGTGTCAAGTTGACGCACCCCACTTTGAACGGGCTGTGCAAGCCAAGTGTTGTTTGTTTGCTGAAAACTGAAGTCATCCCTGTTTTGTGTCAGATTCAGATTTTGTATAGCTCAGTTCGCACGCAATTGATATGCATCATGTTTCCAAAACGCATCGCGACCCGCATCTGCACTATTCACCACGGCAAAACCGACTGGAACGTGGAGAAGCGCGCGAGGTGATTGCTTGGGTTGGTTTCAGTGCAGATCGAGTCGTTTCAATCCGCGCCCGGCGGCGGCGCCAATATTGGAAAGTACGCAGTTTCAATCCGCGCCCGGCCGTGAGGCCGGGCGATGCCAGGAAATGCTGACAACGTAGCGCAGGCCCTACTGTTTCAATCCGCGCCCGGCCGTGAGGCCGGGCGATGCTGCTGGCGGCTGCTAATAAGTTTTGTGCAGTAATTGTTTCAATCCGCGCCCGGCCGTGAGGCCGGGCGATGCCTGCGCCGACTTGGCCGTGTCCTTGAGGGCCTGGTCGTTTCAATCCGCGCCCGGCCGTGAGGCCGGGCGATGCCAGCTACCAGCAGGGCGGCCTCTCAGTTGGCTTAGTGTTTCAATCCGCGCCCGGCCGTGAGGCCGGGCGATGCTTGGCAAGGCGCATCTGCTGATCGAGCAGCGGGATGTTTCAATCCGCGCCCGGCCGTGAGGCCGGGCGATGCAGACTTGGTGCTGATTGGGGTTTCAGTGTTGATCCCAGTTTCAATCCGCGCCCGGCCGTGAGGCCGGGCGATGCGTCCAGGCATTGAACGATGATCTTGAATTCACAGGTTTCAATCCGCGCCCGGCCGTGAGGCCGGGCGATGCCGAGGAAGGGCCGGCCCAGGCTGCCCATGTCGTCGTTTCAATCCGCGCCCGGCCGTGAGGCCGGGCGATGCGATTTGTTGGGCACGTTTTAACTTTTAATTGGAGACGTTTCAATCCGCGCCCGGCCGTGAGGCCGGGCGATGCATCGCCGCCAACGACGCGGCCAGCCCGGTCGCGCTGTTTCAATCCGCGCCCGGCCGTGAGGCCGGGCGATGCGCATGAAGGATGGGCCAAGCCGATCAAGACGATTGTTTCAATCCGCGCCCGGCCGTGAGGCCGGGCGATGGCCGCACATGCAACCTGTTGATTGTTTTGTGCAGCATTACAAGTTTCCGCGAACCCGCTTTGCGCTGCAATCCAACGGCGATGTTTTGTGGTTGCCAAGCTCTTCAGATTGTTAAAGAACAATGAGTTGCGGCATGCGCGAAGCCGACGGGTTTGTGCCGTTGATGGGGGTTCGCGCGTCATATCACCAAGGGACCTTCAAAATCGACGGACCGGAAGCAGCCGTGTTGTTTGACGCGAAGCTCGACGGGCTCGGTGATGCGGTAGAAGCGTAGATTGTCTTGATTCGGGTCTATTTCATCCAGTAATTCGCGCTCAAGTTGTTCGAACTGCATTTCGTTGACGGTGCATTCGAAAACGGACTTTTGCACTCGCTGGCCGACGCGTTCGCAGGCCTTGGCGACGCGCCGCAGGCGTTTGCGCCCGGCAGCGGTTTCGGTGGAGACGTCGTAGGTGACGATAATGAGCATGGCCTATTTCGTCAGATAGGGCAGGTAGCTTCCCATTTCGCCGCGCAGGGTGCGCGCAATAAATCGCGCCTGAACGAAGGGCAAGAGCGCAAGCGGCAGTTTGGTTTCGGTGAGTGGATGGGTGAGTTCTTCCTGCTTGCGTTCCTGCCAGGCGGTGACGACGGTACGGCGGCCACGGTCGTTCAGCATAACTGCGCCGCCTTCGCGCAGATCAAAGTCGCCGGCACTGATTTGGCCGCGATTGATGAGGGTGAGCGCGAGACGGTCACACAGCACGGCACGGAATTCTTCCTGAAGATCAAGCGCAAGTGCGGCGCGGCCGGGACGCACCGCATGCAGAAAGCCGAGTTGCGGGTCGAGGCCGGCGGCTTCCAGCGCTGAACGGCAGTCGTTCATGAGCATGGCGTAGAGAAAGGAAATCAGCGCGTTGAAGCGGTCGAGAGGTGGCCGACGGGTGCGGCCGTTAAGCTGGAAATGTTCGCGTGCAGCGGATTTTACGATGAGGTTAACCGCAGCAAAGTAGCCGCGCGCGGCCTCACCTTCGACGCCGCGCAGTTCGTCCAGATTGGTGGCGACAGCGGCGGCGCGCAGTGAGGCAGCCAGGTTGTCGGTGGCGCGGGTGATCTGTGCCGCCTCTTGTTCATCCGCTGCTTCACGCGCGCCGCGCTGTAACACACTGCGGCTGTTCTTGAGTTTGCCGGCGACGATGGCGCGGGCGAGTTCGAGACTGAAGGCCGCGTTGTCTGCCTGCCGGTGTTGGGCTTGGCGCAAAAGGATGTTGCCGGAGACCGGGCCTTCGAGCCGGGCCTTGAAGCGGCCGTTGTCATCCAGAAGCACCAGAGACTTCCCCTCGTCGGCCAGACGATGCATCAACGCAGGCGAGACCATAACGTTGCCGAAACACACCAGACCGCCCAGATGATGCAGCGGTACCTGGAGTTTCTTTTCGTGTTCCACGTCGATACGCACGGTGGCGTTTTCAAGGTGGGCATACGCCAGAGGGGTCATGACGTAGAGTGTGTTTTGGATGGTTTGCAATTCATGCCTCCGGGTCGAACAGACTGTGCTGTTGTTGTCGCTGCCTGGCTTGTCCGGCGACAGCTTCGGGCTGGCAAATCTCTTTCAAGGAACATTCCCTGCATCGTGAATCGTTGACCGGTGGCGGCAGCACGCCCGAGGCAAGCATCGCACGTATCGCATTCGCGGTATCGATTACCCGTTCCCTCAACTCTGGCGTGATGACGACCTCCCGCCGCCGGTGACTGCTGGCGTGGAAGATCGCGCCTTTAGGTACCGGGCGCCCGAGCATGTCTTCCAGACACATCGCCTGCGCGGCGAGCTGGAGGTCGTCGTGCAGCTTTTGCCGCTTCGCCCCGTGTTTGAATTCGACCGGGTACACACTGCCATCCGGGTGGAATTCGACCAGGTCGGCCTTGCCGATAAGGTTGAGACGGTCGCTCCACAACGGCAGCGCGCGCTCCACCCGCACGCCGGACTTGATCTCGTAGCCCGGCGTGTCGACCAGATGGTGCACCGCCTGGCCACGTGCGGTGTGAATGTTGTCGGCAAACGCCTGCTCCAGATGAATCAGCCCGCACTGGCGCGGGCAATAGGCCCAGTGCTGGAGGGCGGAGAGGGGAACCGGGTCTGTCTCACTCATGTCGTGAGTGCTACCATTTCCGCTAGGCAGTATTTACAGGAGCACGTCATGGCAGCCATTTTGAAAGAGCTTGAAAACCAGGCCTTGCAGCTTTCGCCACAAGATCGCGGCAAACTCATCCACCGCCTGATCGTTAGTCTGGAAGGGCCGGCGGAAGACACGCCCGAAGCCATTGCCCAAGCTTGGGACGAAGAAATCGCCCGGCGCGTGGCGGATATGGACGCGGGCAAAACAGTCTGGATTCCTGCGGAAGAAGTATTCGCACGACTGGATGCCATCATCGAAAAAGCCCGCTAACCGATGCGGGTTTCATTCAACCCCGAGGCACTTGCAGAAGCAGAAGAAGCGACTCGGTGGTATCGCGAAAATGGCGGAGCAGCCCCCAGCCGATCTTTCGCCCAGGAATTGCGGCGCGTTGTAGGCTTGGCCGCCGAACAACCCGGCATCGGCAGCCCTGGTTCGCATGGAACAGCCCGGCTATATTTCAAACGTTTTCCATACACGCTGGTTTTCCGCATTCAGGGTGAATTCGTCAGAGTGATCGCGATTGCCCACCAAAGCCGCCGCCCGGGGTATTGGGCCGGACGGCAGTAGGGTTTTGGTATTTAGAATCCATTGATTTCCTCGGGCTTCAGCCCATCCAGGTTAGCGAGTTCATAGCTGCCATTGGCATTCACAGTCAGGGTGCGGTGTACCTTGGCAGAAGAATATTGGCCTGCTTTGCAGCTGTGCTGCCACCAAATGACTTTTAAAACTTCCATGCTGCCCGCAGGCCGCGCTGCCGCTTCGTCGTTTTCAAACAGCTTGGGCAAAACCTGTTTTATTGTGTTGGCATCCGCATCTGTGAAGCCAGTTTTTACGGCTAGTTGCGGATTCATGCTGCCGAAGAATCTATAAACCCCTTGATCGACGCGGTGCTTCATTCCCATCGTGTCGGAGCCGCGTTTGGTGCCGTCGCCTTCGCCGCTCACGCTTTTGGTGATCTGCAGGCTGGAAATATCGATTGGTTCGACGCTGAAAGCAGATTGAACCGTGACCGGACCACGAATTCCGATGGACACGCCGGTGTCGCCCTCTTCGTCGCTGCCGTCTTCTTTTTTCTTACCCGCTTTCTTGTTGCTCTTCAGGGCGAAGAGTTGGCCGAATGCACGTACATCCAGCCATTTTTCACAGGCTCTTTCAGCGGTCTTTGGTGCCCCCAAGTCCTTGCCCAGCACAAGTTCTGCACGCTCACGTAAGCTTCTTGCTTCGTCTGCTTTTCGGTCGTCTGACTGGACGAAGATCATGTGGCCGTCGTCCTCATTCTTGCCATCGTTGACCCAGCACTCGATCAAGCGATCCCGGATTTTTCGCTTGATCGACACATCGCTCATTTCACCGAAGTTTGAATAGTCGGTACGTGGGCGGTTGCCGTTTAGTGGGTCGCCGTTCGGGTTGGCATTTTTGACGCGGAGGATGACAGCGAAATCGATTTTGTTTTGTAGAGCGCTCATGTTCGTTTCCTCGGTGGGTTATTCAGCGATGGGGTCTTCAGTAGGGGCGGTGTTGTCTATCTTGGGCGGGTTCAGAATTTGCCGCTGGCAGTGGTAGCCGAGCAGGAATTCGCCGGAAAGCTTGCTGTCGTCGAGAAAATCATTGCCGACGAAACGGGGAATAATTTCATCAAGCAGTTTGTCCATCTCGTACATGAATCCTGCGCGTTTTGCCCGCAGGCGCGAGATGTAGGGTTTGAGTGCTGGCTCAATGATTCTCCAGGTACTTGCGGGGCGGTCGGCAAAGCGTTGCATCAACTTCGCGGCGGTGGTGTCACGTTTTTCGCCCGCCACGTACAGGGCGCGACTTTCGATGTGCTCGGCAATCGCAAGCAGGCGGCCATAGAGATAATCCCGGCTGTCCCGGTCGGTTTCCAGTGACATTTGATACTCCTCGTTTTTGAAAGCGCCTTTGAACAGGGCGCAGGCGATGCCCAGTGTTTTTTCCCATTCCCAGTGACTGAGTCCGACCCGATTGCAGGTTCTGCGCAGAGTCGATTCAACGAGATCGCGTGGCAGTGGCTGCCCATCGACGATGCAGGGCAAAAGCCGCTCAACAGTGGATTTTTTGAGTTTGTCGTCCAGACGGCGGCCAAATGCTGCTTCGGCAATGTCGCGCGGCGCCGGCGCACCGACGAATTTCAGTTCCTTGCCGAAATTTTGCGGCCAGGCGTGTGCCGTGTGCCAGGCTTCGATCTGCTCAAGAAACTCGGAACCGGTCAACTCGCGGTAATACGTGATGGCCATTCGCCCCGGCGTTGCCGAATCCAGACCCATGACGACGATGTCATCTGTCGGCCCCAACTTGGCGCGGTAGCCAGCCATGGCTAAATTCAAGCGCTTGGCAAAGGCTTGCCCGACATCGCCATCATGGGATAACTCTGGTGCTACGGGCTGCGCTTCAATTGCTTCGCTAGCAAGCATCAAGGTCAGCGAGTTGCCGAAAGGATCAGGAATCGGTGTGCCCGCGACAGCCCAACTCACAATCGCCTGATCGTCGTTTCGGTAGGCTTGGCGCTGGATCAACCAGCGCAGAGCATTGTGGGCTTTCTGGGTGACTTCGTAGCCCACGCCACACGCCTGCTGGCCGGTGTCATCGGTGAAGCGGCCTCTGAATGTGTAGCCCGAACTGTCGTTGGCGCTGATGAGCTTGGCACCGTCACCGGAGTGGCGGATGAATTTTGGATGGTTTTTACATAGACGTGCTTCCTCGCCAAGAACCATGCATATCCCATTCTTGGGGTTTTGAATCTGGTCGTAAGCTATCCATGCTTCGACCAGATTCGTGTCTTCCCAAGTACCTGATGCAGGGTCATCCGGCGATTCAACTCGCCAGCGAATAAAAACCTTTGAGTCTTTGATTTTTTCTTTTCCGCGAGCGCCTTCGAAAACCATGGGGATCATTTTTTCGCTGAGAAGGTCTGCCCAAAGATTCCCGTGGGTTAAATAAGTTAGTACTGCCTTGGCTTTCGGATGTTGTTGCGCCGATTCACACCATTTCTCCAAATTGGCAATGTAAGCCACATATTTTTTCTCATCTTTTTCCGGGAAGTCACGGGCGCAGTAACTGATTTCTTCACAAAGCGGGTGTGGAGCGATTTTGCTTCCTGATCTTCCGACCGACGCTTCGGTCACAGGGATTAGTGTTGCTGACTCTGTGGCCCCTAATTTTCTGACCCGTCTGAAATTACCGGATGAGTCGATGGCAACCTCAACGTGTGCTCTCTTTGAATAATGAGCCAAGGGCCAAGGTTGGGTTTCATTCCGATTCGGCAATCGACCTGTCTGTTCATAAGTTTCATACAGCTTTTGTATCCAGCTCATATCAGACCCCCAGGTCGGCGGCTTCCTGCGCGACATCGCGCAGCTTGCCCTTGCCGAATTTCTTGGGCGTCATCGCCCGGACGAATTTGCGGACCGTACACTCATCTGGCCGTGCGAATTGTATGCAGCCATTGACCATGACCGGCTTCCAGAGTCGGGCTTGCAGATTGTTCTCGCCGGTTTCATCGGGGTAGTCGAAGCCGTGGAACATCAAACCGTAGGCCAACTCCCCCGCATCGTCGTAATGGCTGGTTTCCGACCCGTATGCGCAGGGTTCGACGTAACCCTGGCAGTCTCGTGTTCCCAGAAAAACATCCTGCCGCCCACCTAATTCCAGCATTCGTCTGGCGATTGCGTAATGCTTTCCTTCCACCCGGTCTTCTTCGAGTTCTGGGCGGTGCAGGTTCCATTCAAAATGCGCGCGCACCTGGTATTCGACATCGGACAAAAAGGTGTAGATGGCTAGGGTATTTCCACCGCCGAACTCCAAGGGTTTGGTGCCCTTGGTCTGCGTGCGGATCGCTTTCATCACCCTGACCTCATCGATCACCCAAATGAAAGTGGGTTTCCAGTAAATGGACTTGGCGATGCCCTTCAAGGCTTCGTAAGTCGGTACGTGGTACGAGCATTTTTCGCCGCCGATCCGGGTCAGTGGATCGGTGAACAGGGCGTGACGCGCACTGACTTTGAATTCGATGCTATTCCGGTGCGACACAGAGAACCTCCATTTTTCCTTCCGGGGTTTCGGACAGGCCGAATTCCTGGCTGTAGTAGCGTGAATCGGTCAGGTAAAGAATGCCCGTGCCTTCTTGAACTTCCCGCACGACCAGCGTTTTGGATAGTTTTTCAAGCACGTTTTGGAACACATTGACGCTGAATTGCTGCGCCTGGCGCAGCAATTCGAATTCCTTGTCTGGCAGGTAAGCTGCGCACAAATCGTTGATGAGTTGTTTGCCTTCATCCCCGTAAGGAACGATAACGCCGCGCGTGGGTGCGTCGATGGCTTTGAATGCTTTGGCGGCGGTCATGAAAGCCTGCCGAAGATAGATTGCCGGAGCTTGGCGTTTCGTTCTTTTGTAGTCTTCCAGCGCTAGCGTGTTGCTAGATAGCAGGTTGAGCAGGGTGTCGTCATGGCCAACGGAGACGGGGTAGCCCATTTCGTTTGCCCGGTCGAAGAAATAGTTCTTGTAGTACCAGGCCATCGCCTGCGGGCCGATGCGGTTATTACCGAAGTTTTCGGGATTGGCATCAAAATCATCCAGCACGCGCTCTGCCTTTTCTCGGCCAACCTGAATGTCGGGCAATTTAGCCAGGTTCTCGTCCTCGGGGCGTGGGTTGAGGACATGTACCAATCCTTGCTTTGCACGGCCATTGCGGTTACACCGCCCCGCCGCCTGGGCGATGGAATCCAGACCTGCCGTAAAGCGGATGACAGCGCCGAAATCGACATCGACGCCGGCTTCGATCAATTGTGTGCTGATGCAAAGCGTCGGGACGGACGGGATTTGATCCAGACGCGTGCGCACTTCACTCAAAATTGATTTCCGATGCGCCGGACACATGTTCGTGCTCAGGTGGAAAACCTTGGCACCGCTGTTTTCCTTGCACAACCGGTAAATGGCCTGCGCCGCCTTTTTCGTATTGACGATAACCAGGCAACTCCCTGACGCTGCGATTTGTTCAAATGCCAGCGCCGCGATTTCGTCCTGCGACCAGCCGCCTGGCTTTCTGCGGTTGACGACTTCGACACGCTTCAAGTCGTCGAAGAGTTGCTTCACATCCGGCATGAGTTCGTTGCCCTGCGGCACGCGAATTGCGCCTTTGTTCAAATTGACCCGGTCAAGTAGCGGCTGGGTGGCCGTGCACAGTACGACTGTGCTGCCACAGAAGTCGGCCAGGTAATTCATGGCGTTGTTGAACAGGTGAACACAATTGACCGGCAGGCTCTGGATTTCGTCGAAAATCAGCACGGCGTTGGCAAGTTGGTGCATTCGCCGTGCCCCCCGTGTGCCTGCACCAAAAAAGGGTTTCCAGCAATTGAACGGAGGTGGTGTACACGACTGGGGCATCCCAGTTTTCCGAGAGAATTTTTCCGCGCCAGCTTTGTTCTTCCGGGGTGAGATTGGAGTGGTGTTCAAGCACGACGCTGCCAGCTTCGACGCCTTTTGGCTCCAGGATTTGCCGGACGACCTCGGCATTTTGGTCGATGATTGACGTGAACGGGATGACATAAATAATCCTGTCCAAGTCGTGCTTGCGGGCATGGTGCAAGGCGAAGCGCAGACTCGCCAGTGTCTTGCCGCCGCCGGTCGGTACAGTCAGGGTGAAGATGCCTTTATCACGTACAGCCCCATCCAGACAGTGGCGCGAAATATCCTGCCGCAAATTGTCGATGGGGTGGCAGGGTGCAAAGCTGTTCAAATGCGCTTCTAGACGCTTGATGAGTATTTCCCAGGATTCGTAGCTGCCGCGCAGCCGTTGTTTAGCGCGTCCGGGATGCTCAAAATCAGCAGTGTCGATTCGGTCGGCGTCGATCAGGCAACTGAAGAGGGTGCGAACGAGAAGTCCAAGCTGCTGCTGATAAACGGGGCTATCTGGATTTTTGCTGGGGACTTTGCCCAGGATTTTTCTGATCCAGGCTTGAATGCTTTCGATCATTTCTGGCTGGGCAAGTAGTTCTTGCGCACTAGCGAGAATGGCTTTATCAGCCTTTTCGAGCGCCTCGTCTAGGTGGGTACGGTGGCTCACCTTGTTCATGCGCTTGGTGAACGTATCTTCAACGGGGCGGTTTGGACTCGATGTGAGGCAATCAATCAGGCCGGAGTGGTGGGACGCGATGCATAAACCAAGCGTCTGGCCGACTATTTGTCCGAGTTGTCCCTGTTTGGATAGCACCTGCCAAACCAGTTGGGCACCGCTGGTTGAGTGGTCAATTTTTCCCCTAAGACCGGCAGCATCGACAAACTCTTCATCTTCATCCTGATTAAGCAAACCAGTTGCAGATTTTATATAAGCCTGAAATGCATCGCTGTATTTTCCGAGGTCATGGAGCAGACCGATTAGCTCTCCTTGGCTTGAGAGTCCAAGTTTTCCTGCAAACGTTTTTGATAAGCGTGCGACACCACGCAGATGAGCTTCCAGACTTTGGGTCTCATTTCCTCTTACGTGGGCAATAAAATTCGGCGGTTTGCTCATGTTTTCATCTTATCTCTGCCCAGGCCCAAAACCTGGGCCCGCCCCATTCCCTTGCCGATATTGGCCTGCCGCCACATCGAGCTGATTCTTGACAGCTTCGCGCAATGCGTCTGGCGTGACGACTTCAACCTCCGCTCCGTATTTAAGGATGTCCATGAGGAGTTCGCGGTTGTCTGGGTACAGCCCGGCGCGCTGCTGGCGGTCGTCTTCAATGTTGAGGCCGAGAATGCCGGTGCCGTTTCTCATCGCGGTTTCCACGTTGCGGGTGGGGATCACGCTGGCGATTTCGTTGCGGCGCAGGTTGATCCAGTGGATCGGTTTGAGGATTTCGATTTTGCGGATATGCCAGCGGATGGCAGGTTTCCACAGAATCGCCTCGAAACAGGCGCGCGCGGCGGATGGGGTCATCACGCGTCGTAGCTCACGCGCTCGACTTTCATTTCCGGGCGGGTGAAGCAGGCGAAATCGCCGGACAACTCCAGGCAAGATGTTTTCAAGTCGGCTATGCCACCAGAATCTGGACGTGCCCGGCCTTGCCGTATGCGCAGATTTTCTTGTCGGCGGTGACGAGACATAGGCCATGTATGCGCGCTGCGGCGATCAGGAACCGGTCTGCCGGGTCGCCATGTGGGCGGCCTGGCAGTTGCGTGCTTTCCATCGCAGTCTCGGCATCGAGTGCTTGCAGGCGGATACCCGGAATCGACATGGTGCGGCGCACCCATTCACGGACTGGCGCGGACAGACTGATTTTTCCTTTCGCGCACAACATGCCGACTTCCCAAACACTGACAGCATTGACATGCAGTCGGTGCTCAATCCTGGAGCGATCAATGGCGGCCAGGGTGGCGGGGCTCAAACGCCCGGCCACGCCTTCCGCATACCAAAGCCAGACGTGGGTATCCAGCAGCAAACCGCCCATGTCAGCGGTCTCTCTTGGGTTTGAAATCGGCATAGAGGGCGTCTTCGTCTCCGGTTTCTGCAGACCAGGCTTCATCCAGCGGCGCGACGATGTCGCCGTGGAGCGTGACCGTCCCCTTCATGTAGCCGAACATGCTGGCGGGCACTTCGTTTTCGATGGGCACCAGCTTCACCAGCGGTTTGCCGCGTTTGCTGATAATCAGCGGCTCATGCGTGGCGGCGACTTCGTCGATCAGTTTCAGGCACTTGGCCTTGAATTCGGCGGCGTTGATGTTCATATCCACTCCTTGGTGACTATATCGAGTGGTCATGTTAGACCCGTCCATGATCGGAAACAACCCAGGCGCTGGCGGGCATGGGGGTGCATCCTGGCCGACCAGCAAAACGATATTAGGGTGATACGGCAGATCGCTGGTTTGCATGAACAGGCCGGGCAGGGTATCGATCACATCGCCCTGTGCGAGCAGTTTGCTGATCTCGCGGCGGTGGACGGTGTCAGCGCGTAACTGGTTGACCGGCGTGGGGTCGGCTGCGACTGTTTTGTCAGCCATGACATGAGGGCTGCGCCAGCTTCCATCCAGGTTCTGGGCTACGTGGGCGATAGGTCGCAGGGTTTCTGACATTTTCATGTTTGCCGGTGAATGCTGCAAATCCTACCTTCGCCCAGGTTCAAAACATGGGCCTGCCGCAAACCCTTATTCATACTGGCTTCTGGCTTGGCCGAGCTGATTTTTGACAGCTTCGCGCAACGCGTCTGGCGCGACGACTTCAACCTCCGCTCCGTATTTGAGGATGTCCATGAGGAGTTCGCGGCCGTCTGAATACGGCACGGCGAGTTCATAGCGGCCGTCTTCCAGCCAGCGGCTTTGTTGCTGAGGGTGCCAGATTTCATCGGCGACCCAGCGGGCGCGTTTGGGGGTGAATCGCAGGACGGCTGTGGCGACGGGCAGGCCGGCGAAGATGCCGTAGGCGCTGGCGAGTTCGCGGTTCAGTGTGGATTCGGCGATGGCTTTGGCGGCTTTGTCGAGCGGTATGGCTGCGCGGATGCATTCGACGGCAAAGATGCGCAGGCCTTTTTTGTCGTGACACCAGGCGTCCAGATACCAGTTGTCGCGGTAGTGGGCGAGGCGCTGGGGGGAGATTTCGCGGGTGCCGATTTCGTCGCGCTCGCGGTTGTAGTAATCGATCTTGAGACGGCGGCGTTGCAGGACGGCGCCGGCGATGGTTTGAAAGTGGCGGAGGTTTTTCTGGCGAGCGGCGGCGGCAAGGATGCGGATGCGTTGCGCGGCCTCGCCCGCGCCCAGATGGTTGCTGTCCAGCAGTTTGTCGATGCGGATTTGCAGCGGTCGCAGGTGGTCGTCGAGCAGCCCGGGTTCCAGGTTGGCGAGCAGGTGTTTCAGCGTGACGAGGGCGTGCAGTTCCTCAGGGGTGAACCACAGGCCGGGTAGTGCGTGGCTGCCGTCGGCGGTGTCGTAGCGATAACCGCCGCGTTCGCTGTCATGGATGAGCGGGGCGCCGAGGCGGTCGCGCAGGTCGGCAATCAGGCGGGTGAGGGTGGAACGCGAAAAGCCGTACTCACTGGTGAGTGCGGCGCGGGAAAGGCCGGTGCGTCGCCCGTCCAGCAGGCGGTGCAGTCGATAGAGGTCGTCGAGTTTGCTCAAGGGTTCCGGGTCGCTTGTTGATTTTTTCTCCGCGTGTCCGGTGTTGCTGATTTTTGTTATGGGAATGAGTGTCGCGTAATGCAGTGTGCGCGGCAAGTGGGGGATTTAAAGGTAGTCGTCCTCCCGTTGATGACGAATTGCAAGAATCGTGTCGGTCGTTCGGTCTTCGATTTCAAACAGTGCGACGTATCCGTCGGAACCAAACGGGATCAGTAGTTCGCGTAGGAACGGGTTATCGGTATCCGCTTTACGGCAGGAAAACGGGAAATTCTGGAGGAATTCGGCAGCTTTGACGATGGCGTCGCGGGCGCGTCTGGCGGCTTGAATATCCTTTTCGAGTAAAAACGTGAACAGGCGATGCAGGTCTTCGCGCGCGGCTTTCGTGTAGCGCACCTGGTATGCCATTAGCCGGCTTTGGCTTGCTTTTCAGCTGTGGTCAGCATGCGATCCAGTTCTGTGTGTATCCCATCGGACGAAAAGTATTCGTCACTGCGCTTGGCATCGTCGCGCGAGGCCAGGCCGCGGGCAATAAATTCGCTTTGTGTCCGCCGCCTCTCGATGCTGAGCCGGATCGAGTGCTCGACGAAGCTGGAAAGGCTTTCACCTTCCTGCAAGACGCTTTCAGCGGCGGCACGTAATTCGGGGGCAACCCGGAGCGATGGGATGGTGGCGGTTTTCATGGTAAACCTCATTGCGTTGCACTTGCGATGCAAGTATGGCGGGGGCGGGATGCTCAGTCAACCCGGGCATCTTTGGGACCCATGATTTTACTTTCAAGCTGACTCAGTCCTGGTTTTGTGCCAGATTTGAGTTTGGCATGGCTTTGTGAAAACACTTCTTTCATGCATCACATTCCCACACCGAACGGCACCCGCATCTGCATCATCCGCCACGGCGAAACCGACTGGAATGTGGAGAAGCGGATCCAGGGCCATACCGATGTCCCGCTCAACGAGACCGGGCGGGCGCAGGCGCTGGCGATGGCGTTCAATGCGGCGCACCAGCGGTTTCACGCGGTTTACAGCAGCGATCTGCTGCGGGCGATAGAAACGGCGCAGGCGCTGGCGCAGCGCGAGGGCCTGGAGGTGACGTTGCTGCCGCAATTGCGCGAACGGCATTACGGGCTATTTCAGGGCATGACCGCCGACGAGGGCGCCGCGCTGCATCCGGCGGCGTATGCGCACTATGTGGCGCGCGATCTGAATTACGATTTCGAGACCGGCGAGTCGCTTCGCCGGTTTGCCGAACGGGTGGCGGATGGCATCGACTGGCTGGTGCGGCATCACAGCGGGCAGACGATTGCGGCGGTGAGCCACGGCGGGGTGCTGGACGTGGTATATCGCCGCGCCACCGGCCGCCCGCTGCACACGCCGCGCGATTTCGTGATCCCCAACTGCGCGCTCAACTGGTTCCATTTCGACGGCCAGGGCTGGCATCTGGACGCCTGGGCCGACCGCCACTATCTGCACGAAGTGCTGACGGAATCGCCCGAATGAGCACGCCGGCAGAATGGATGGTGTTGTTTCGCCACGGCCATAGCGAATGGAATCTTTCCGACCGCTTCACCGGCTGGACGGATATTCCGCTGACCGAGGTCGGCCTTGCCGAGGCGGCCGCGGCGGGGCGGCGGCTGGCGCAGGCGGGGTTTGCCTTCGACGAGGTGCATGGCTCGGTGTTGCAGCGCACGCGCCAGACGGCCGAGGCGCTGCTGGCCGCGATGGGCACGCCCGAGGTGCCGCTGCTCACCACCTGGCGCCTGAATGAGCGGCATTACGGCGCGTTACAGGGACTCAACAAGAGGGAGATTTTTGCGGCCTGGGGCGAGGAGGCGTCGCGCCGCTGGTGGCGCGGCTATTTCGATCCGCCGCCGCCGCTGGATTGGGATGACCCGCGCCATCCGCGTTTCGATCCGCTGTATGCGGCGCTCGATCCCCAAGACTTGCCGGCCAGCGAGAGTCTGCGCGATTGCCAGCGGCGCACGCTTCCTTATTGGAATGAAGTGCTGGTGCCGCGGCTGCGCGCGGGGCGCCGCCTGCTGGTGGTGAGCCACGGCAACACCCTGCGTGGTCTGGTGATGCACCTGGACGGCCTCAGTGCCGAGGCGATGGAGCGGGTGGAGATTCCGTCCGGGGTGCCGCTGGTTTACCGCTTTGCGCCCGATCTCTCCGTGGTGGGGCACGAGTGGCTGGAGATGCCAGCCGCTGCGTCAGCCATGCCCTGACTTATTGATCCGGACCGAATAAAGTATGAATTTCGTCACACCGGCGAAGGCCGGTGTCCAGTTAAACGCACTGGATTCCGGCCTTCGCCGGAATGACAGCTCAATATGTTTTCTGGCCGGGTCAATAGCTCATCCCCAGATCCTGCGCCAGCCCGGCGTGGGTGATTTTTCCGGCGTGTACGTGCAGCCCTGCTTTCAGCCCGGCATCGGCATCCAGCGCAGCCAGCCCGTGTGCTGCCAGCGCCTGCACATAGGGCAGGGTGGCATGGGTGAGTGCCTCGGTGGCGGTGCGGGCCACGGCGCCGGGCATGTTGGTGACGCAGTAATGGACGATGCCCTCGGCCACAAAGAAGGGGGCGCTGTGGGTGGTGGGGCGTGAGGTTTCCGCGATGCCGCCCTGATCGATGGCCACATCCACCAGCACCGAACCCGGCGGCATCTGTTTCAGGTGTTCGCGGCTGATCAGCCGCGGCGCGTGGCGGCCGGGAATCTGTGCGGCGCCGATGACGATGTCGGCTTGCGCGAGGCTGTCGGCAATCGCCTCGGGCGAGGAAATCCGCGTTTCCACCCGTGCGCCGAACAGCGCTTCGGCGTGCGCGAGCTTGTCGGCCTGGCGGTCGAGGAGGGTGACGCGTGCGCCCAGTCCGGCAGCGACCCGCGCGGCGCTCATCCCCACCACCCCGGCGCCGATGATGACCACATGTCCAGGCGGCACGCCGGGCAGGCCGGTGATCAGTTTGCCGTTGCCGCCGTGGGATTTGTGTAGTCCCAGCGCGCCCATTTGCGGCGCCAGCCGCCCCGCGATGTCGGACATTGGCTGCAGCAGCGGTAGGCCCCCGCCGGGCTTGCTCACGGTTTCGTAGGCAATCGCCGTCACCCCGCGCGCCATCAGCTTGTGCGCAAGCTCCGGCGCGGCGGCCAGATGCAGGTAGCAGAACAGCAGTTGCCCGCTGCGCAGGGCTTCCACTTCAGTGGGCTGCGGCTCCTTCACCTTGACGACCAGGTCGGCAGCCCAGGCTTCGGCAGGGGTCACTATGTCAGCGCCGGCGGCGCGATAGGCATCGTCACCAAACCCGACGGCTGCCCCCGCGCCGGTTTCGACGCTGACCGTGTGGCCTGCCTGGGTCAGAACATGCGCCCCCTCGGGGGTGAGCGCCACCCGGTATTCGTGATTCTTGATTTCTTTTGGAATGCCGATGTGCATGACGGGTCTCGCGGAGGATGGATACGCTGCAGCATAACCAAAGTCGCAGCGTGCTTGAAGTGCGGCGGCTTATCGTGCCGGCGCGGAATTGGCACGGCGAGCGGCAGCTTGAACCAGCAGACTGGCGACGAGGCCGAGTAAAAGCTTCATTCCCATCAGGCGAGGCGCTGCACGCATTCGCGCACCAGCGCAGGGCCACGATAAATCAGCCCCGAATAGATTTGCACCAGCGAGGCACCCGCTGCGATTTTTTCCTGCGCGTCGCCGCCTGAAAAAATTCCGCCGACGCCGATGATCGGCACTTCGTTTTTCAGGTGATGCGCCAGCGCGCGGACAACGCGGGTGGACGCCGCGCGCACCGGCGCGCCGGAGAGGCCGCCGGTCTCCTCCGCATTAGGCAGGCCGGCGACGGCATCACGCGCGATGGTGGTGTTGGTGGCGATTACGGTGTCGATGCGGTGCATCATCAGCAGCGCGGCAATCGCGGCGATCTGCGCGTCATCGAGATCGGGCGCGATTTTCAGCGCGACCGGTACATATTTGCCGTGCTGCTGTGCGAGTTCGGATTGCCGCAGCTTGATCGCCGACAACAGCGCGTCGAGCGCCTCGTCCTTCTGCAGTTCGCGCAGGTTCTGTGTGTTGGGCGAGGAGATGTTCACCGTCACGTAACTGGCGTGCGCGTAGACGGTGTCGAGGCACGCCAGGTAGTCGTCGACCGCATGTTCGTTCGGCGTGTCCTTGTTCTTGCCGATGTTGATGCCGAGCACGCCGGTGAACCCGCTTGCCTGCACGTTGCGTACCAGGTTATCGACGCCGAGGTTATTGAAGCCCATGCGGTTGATGAGGGCCTCCGCTTGCGGCAGGCGGAACAGGCGCGGCTTCGGATTGCCGGGCTGCGGACGCGGCGTCACCGTGCCGATCTCGATGAAGCCGAAGCCCAGCGCCGCCAGCGCGTTGATGTGCGCGCCGTCCTTGTCCATCCCGGCCGCCAGGCCCACGGCGTTGGGGAAGTCGATACCCATCACGCGCACCGGTTTTCCGGTGGCGCGCGGCAACAGGGTCAGTAAGCCGAGCCGTTGCGCGAGGTCGAGGCTGAACAGGGTCAGACCGTGCGCGTCTTCGGGGTCGAGGCTGAACAGGGCGGGACGCAGAAGGGAATAAAGCATGGCGCGTGAGCAAGGGACATGGCTAGCAGCGAGTTTAACAGGGGAAAGACGCCGGGCTGCTGCCGGCGGTCGGTTGGTGTTATCCTCAACCCACGCATGCTGCGCGTGTTTGTCTGCCCAAATCAAATTCTGTTTTTCTCACTATCGACAAATCCATGACTCCCTCGTATTTCCTGCAACGACTCGTATTGCTATTCAGTGTGTTGATGATGCCGGCTGTATGGAGCGCGCCCCTCATCCCACCGCCTCCGCAAGTCGCCGCCAAATCGTATGTGCTGATGGATGCCGTCAGCGGCAACGTTCTGGTCGAGCATCTGGGCGATGAGCGTCTGCCTCCCGCCAGCCTGACCAAGCTGATGACGGCTTACGTGGCGACGCTGGAAATGCGCCGTGGCCGGATCAAGGAAACCGATCAGGTCACCATCAGCGAAAAAGCCTGGCGCATGGCAGGCTCCAAAATGTTTGTCGAGGTGGGCAAACAGGTATCGGTCAGCGACCTGTTCCACGGCATCATCATCCAGTCGGGCAACGACGCCAGCGTGGCGCTGGCCGAGCACATCGCAGGCAGCGAAGAAGCCTTTGCCGCGCTGATGAACGGCGAAGCGCAGCGCCTGGGGATGCGCAACACCCACTTCTCCAACGCCACCGGCTGGCCTGCGGCAGACCACTATTCGACCGCCCGCGACATGGCCATCCTGGCGCGCGCCATCATTTATGCAGACCCCGCGCACTATGCGATTTACGCGCAAAAGTATTTCCTGTGGAACGGCATCCAGCAGCCCAATCGAAATCTTTTGTTGTGGCGTAACGACGGCGTTGACGGCCTGAAAACCGGGCACACCGAAGAAGCCGGCTATTGCCTGGTGGCCTCCGCCCAACGCGGCGGCCAACGCCTGATTGCCGCCGTGTTCGGCACCGACAGCGAAGCGGCGCGTGCCACTGAAACCGCCAAGCTGCTGGGCTATGGCTTCCTCTTTTTCGAGAGCAAGGTCTTCCACAAGCAGGGCGAAGTGCTGGCCAATGCGACGGTATGGAAAGGTGCGGCGCGCACGGTCAAGGCGGGCGTGAACGCCGATCTGGCGATCAGCGTGGCCAGAGGCGAACTCGGCAAGCTCGGCACGCAGATCATGCTGCAACCGACCCTGATCGCGCCGGTGAAGCAGGGCGATGTGGTTGGCAAGGTTGAAATTCGCCAGGGCGACAAGGTGCTGAAGCAGGCCAATCTGGTCGCGCTGGAGACGGTGGAAGAGGGCGGATTCTTTCGTCGCATGTGGGACGGCATCCGCCTGTTCTTCAAGGGATTGTTTGGTTGAAGACGGACGCAATTCTCGGGCGATAGACAAGGGCCGCATTTGCGGCCCTTGTCGTGTCAGGGTCGGTCGAACCCCAACACCTTGGCGGCTTTGTTGAGCCGGTTGTCGAAGCAGGCGAATCCCACCTCCCCAGGTGCGGCTGCCAGTATCTCGCTGGCGGCGGCAAGCTGCACGCTGTCGTAACCGCGCAGTGCGAAGGTCTCGGCGAATTCGCACGCGCGCTCGACCACTGCCTGCGTGACCTCTACGATGAAAAAGTGCGGCCAGTCTTGCGTGAGCGCCTGACGCGCAGCGATGGTTGCGGCTTCGTCCACAGGCACTTCGCGCGCGCGCCGCGCCAGCGCCGCGCACGCTTCCGCCCAAGCGATGCGGCATACCGCGACGGTCTCTGCCCGTGTTACCGCCTCGTGGATGGCCGGACTGTCTGTTTCAACGATGTAAAGTTTGACCAGCGCTGAAGTGTCGAGAAACAGGATCACCCGCGATCTTCCAGCACCATGCGCGACACCAGGGTGCCGCCGGGTGACAGCGCGATATGCGCACCTTGCGGCTTGCCGCCGCCCCATTGTGCCCCCCCGCTCGCGATCAACGCGCCGAGAACCGGCGTGGTGGATTCGGGCACGCCGGTGACGCGGGCCACTATCCGACGGTGAGAGGTGATTTCCAGCGCTGTGCCTTGGCGTGCCTGCGCCAGATAGCGCGATAAATGTGCCTTCAATTCACGAATTGATACTTGCATTTGTGTACTCAAATTATTTTTTAATGAAAAAATGTAGTCTCAATTTGTATGGAAGTCAATTTCCCGTATTTCCGGAATCGATAGGGGTTTGCATAAATATTTCGCGCTGAAGTTTTTCCAGATCGTCCAGAATACGGATGAATTTTGCGCCGAATGGCGTCACCACATACTCAACGCGTGGCGGGACTTCGTTGTAGGCGATGTGCTCAATGATGCCGAATTCCATGTTTTTGCGCAGACACGCGTTGAGTACTTTTGTCGTCAAGTCCTCGACGCTGCGAACCATTTGGCCCGGGCGATTGATGCCGCTTGCCAGGAGTTGGTAAACCGTCAGCGACCATTTACAGCCATAGATTGCCTCAACCATGCGCGCACTTTGTTCAGGCGCGGATTTTCTGGGAAATAATTTTTCCTGACTGCTCATCAACATGTACCGATAAATCACTACCGTACCGAATTGTGCCTGGTTTTCAGCAGGCTTCTGAACGCCCTAGACTGCCTCCATACCCTGCTACCTGATGGAGGTAATCCGATGGAAAAAGTGAACCAGGCTTTGGCCTTGATCGTGGGCGGCTCCAGTGGAATGGGCCGCGAGACTCTTGTTGGAGCGTGACATAAAAACCGTGGTCGTGGGCAGCTCTCCGCAAAAACTGGAGACGGCAAAGCGCGAACTGTCCGCATTGGGCAATGTTGAAACCCTCCAGGCCAATTTGTACGAACCGGACGACGTGCAGCGCATGGTTGCGTTTGCTGAAAACCACGGCTGCCCCATCAAATACCTAGTAAACGCCGCGGGCTGCTTCAAGCCCGCGCCGTTCCTTGAGCACACGCACAAGGACTACGATGCCTACCTGGATTTGAATCGCGCCGCCTTCTTTATTTCTCAGGCGGTGGCCAGGAACATGGCCGCAAACGGCGGCGGCTCGATTGTGCATATCGGATCGATGTGGGCAAAACAAGCCATCAAAGCGACGCCTTCTTCCGCTTATTCGATGGCGAAGGCAGGATTGCACGCCCTCACGCAACACATGGCGATGGAACTGGCCGACTTCAACATTCGGGTAAACGCGGTTTCACCGGCAGTGGTTAAAACGCCTATTTACGAGGCATTTATTGATCCGGCTGAAATTGATGAAGCGCTTGCCGCCTTCAACGGGTTTCATCCGATTGGGCGGATTGGCACACCTGAAGACGTTGCAAAAGCTATTCACTTTTTGCTTGGCGATGATGCCAGCTGGGTGACGGGTGCAATCTGGGACGTCGATGGCGGCGTGATCGCTGGACGTAACTAAAGCGCTCCGGGTGGGCGGCAGCCCTGAATACGTCGTCATTGCGAGGAGCATAGCGACGCGGCAATCCAGAAATGGGCGATTATCAATGCACTGGATTGCCACGCTTCGCTCGCAATGACCAGACCCGCGCTGAACAACAAGGGCCACAGATGCGGCCCTTGTTGCGTGTGGCGTTGCGAGGATTACTTCTTCGCGGTGCGCCGCAGGCGGTTCAACAGCCGCCGCGCCAACTCGCCGAACAGCTCGGTTTGCGTCGGGTGCGGGAAGATCGCCTTGGCGACCTGGGTCAGCGTCATCTCGCCCGCGACCATCATCACGCCGATGCCGACCAGGGTGTCGGTGTGGTCGGCGAGGAAGTGCACGCCGATGATCCTGCCCGTGGCCTTGTCGGCCACCAGCTTGATCATGCCCTCGGTCTCGCCGGTGATCATCGCCTTGGCGTCGATGCTCATCGGCATCTTGGCTTCCATCGCGTCGATGCCCTTGGCCTTGGCCTGCGCCACGGACAGACCGACGAAGCCGGCCTGCGGGCGCGAGAAGGTCACGCCGCAGTCGCGGTCCTGATCGTATTCGCTGGCGTGGCCGAGCAGGTTGCCGGCAGCGACGCGGCCTTGCGTGGCGGCGGTGTGGGCGAGCATGTAGCCGCCGATCACGTCGCCCACCGCATAGATGTGCGGCACGCTGGTTTGGCAACGCGCGTTGACCTTGATCGCCGCGCCGTCGAGTTCGACGCCGAGCTTGTCGAGGTTGAGTCTGCTGGTGTCGGGGCGCTTGCCGGTGGCCATCAGCACGATGTCGCATTCGAAGTCGGATTCGACGCCGTCCTTGTTGGCATAACGCAGCTTCATCGCGCCGGGGGTGCCGCTCACTTCGTGGATGGCGGCGCTGGTGACCACGGTGATTTCCTTTTCCAGCATGGTGATCAGGCTCTTGGCGATCTCGTCCTCGACTTCGGCGAGGATGCGCTCTTGGCGTTCCAGCATCAGCACCTCGGTGCCGAAGTCGCGGAAGATCTGCGCCATTTCCACGCCGATGACGCCGCCGCCGATGATGCCGAGTTTCTTCGGCGTGCTGGCGAGGTTCCAGATGGTCTCGGAGGTGACCACGCCGCCCGTCGCCAGGTTCTCGCGCGCGCCGGGAATCGGCGGCACGAAGGCGGGCGCGCCGGTGGCGATCACTGCCGCGCCGAACGTGACGGTGTAGGGCTCGCCTTCGACCGGGGTGATTTTCAGCGTGTGGGCGTCGACGAATTCGCCGAAGCCTTCGCGTACGTCGATCTTCATGCCCTTGTCGGCTTTCAGCGCCATGTCGCCGCGGCTGGTTTGCACCCAGTGGCGATGCTTTTCCACCTGCGCCCAGTTGAGCTTGGGCGCATTCGTGCCGTCGACGCCCATTTCGGCATCGTGCGCGCGGTTGCGGATGACGTCGGCCGCGGCGCGCCAGGCCTTGGACGGGATGCAGCCGCGCCACAGGCATTCGCCGCCGGGGAAGGGCTCGTTGTTGACCATCATCACACGGACGCCGTGGTCGGCGAGGTCGCGCGCGCAGTCCTCGCCGCCGGGGCCGCCGCCGACCACCACCACCGGGAAATCCCAGTTGCCTTCAGGAATGGGCGAAACCGGTGCGCTTGTTGTCGCAACCGTGCTGACGGATTCGGCAACCGCGCCGCCCGCGCCCAGCCAGGCTTCCGGCGCTTCGATGGTCTGCTTCAGCGTGGTCAGGTACAGCGCCACATCGGCACCGTTCAGCACGCGGTGATCGCCGGTGATGGTGAACGGCGTGCCCTGCGGACCATTCGCGGCAATCGCCAGGATCGCAGAGATGCCGGGGGTGGGGATCGCGGTGAAGTGCGACACGCCCAGCATGCCCATGTTGGAAATGGTGAAGGTGGGGTTGGAATATTCGGCTGGCGCCAGCTTGCGCACACGCGCGCGCTCGACCAGCCCGGTCCAGTCGCCCTGCAGCGCTTCCAGCGATTTCTTCTCGATGCCGTGCAGAATCGGCACCACCAGACCGCCGTCGTTCGACATCACCGCCACGCCGAAATCGTGGTTGCTGCGCTCGACCAGCTTGTCGACCGGCTGGTAGGCCCAGTTCATGCGCGGGAATTTCGCCATCGCTACCGAACAGGCCTTGGCTATCGCCACCGTCACCGAGACTTTCTTCGCCTTGGCGGCAGCGGTCAGCGTGGCGGTGTCGATGTTGACCGTAACGTTGAAGGTCGGCAGCGTGAGCGAAGCGGTCATCGCGTGGCTCACGGCCTTTTCCATCGACGTCATCGCGCGGCCCTGACCTGGCACGTCGACCTGCGGCAGCGAGTGTGCGACTTCCTGCATCGACGGCCGTGCACGTGCGACATCGGCCGCGACGATGACGCCGGCCGGGCCGGTGCCGGCGAGGCCGCCGAGATTCACGCCCAGCTGCGCCGCGACCTTGCGTGCATACGGGCTGGCCTGGCGGCCTTGCGGACGCGCCACCGGCGGCATGGTACCGGCGGCGGAAACCTGCACAGGTGCGGCCTTGGGCATGGGGATGTGCGCCGGCTTGTCGGCCGACGGCGGCGCGACCTTGTGCGTATCCTTGACCTTGTGGTCGGCGCCGAGCGTCACGCCGGTATCGTTGGCCTTGGACGCGTCGTCGACGATGAACGCCATCGGGTGGCTGACCTCGACCACGCTGCCGACGTCGGCGATCGGGCCGGAGAGCCACCCGTCCTGGAACACTTCGACGTCCATGATGGCCTTGTCGGTTTCCACCGTGGCGACGATGTCGCCGCGCTTGATCACATCGCCCGGCTGTTTCTCCCACGTCACCAACACGCCCTCGGTCATGGTGTCGGACAGCTGCGGCATCACGATCGGCGTGCCGGCGTGATGCGGAATCATTTCGGTCTGCGCCTGTTCTTCCACCACCTCGTCGGCGGCGATCGCCACATCGCCTGCGGTGTCGGTGATGTAGCCGAGCGCAGCGCCGACGGCGATGGTCGCCCCGACGTCAGCGAGCGGCCCGGCCAGATAACCGGCCTTGAACACTTCGACATCCATGATGGCCTTGTCGGTTTCGACCGTGGCGACGATATCGCCGCGCTCGACTTTGTCGCCGGGCTGCTTTTCCCAGGTGACGACCACGCCCTCGGTCATGGTGTCCGAGAGCTGCGGCATCGTGATGGCGTAATGATTCATAGGATTCAGGATTCAGGATTCAGGATTCAGGGGTCAGGGGTCAGGGAGTTGGCGATAGTTTGGCGGCCAGTGCGCTTCTCAAGCTGTGCAACATACGACCAACCTCGTTGGTCTGCTCAAACAGGCAAAGCAACTCGGCGTGGGGGATGTAACCCAGCCGGTGCGCGAGTTCGAGCTGTGTTTCCGCTTCAGCCAGCGAACCCTGTGAAATCGATACAAAACGCAAGTAATCCTTCGTCGAACTTCTTGCGTGACCTTCGGCAATATTGGACGGGATGGAAACGGCTGCGCGCTGGAGTTGATTGGCAAGCGCATAGGTTTCCCGGGAAGGAAAGGATTCAGTGGTTCGGTAGATGTCTTCTGTCAGTTTCATCGCCATCTGCCAGACTTTCAGATCACGGTAGTTATTCACGCCCTGATCCCTGAATCCTGACCCCTCAAGCCTTACCGAACAACTTCAGAACGGCCTTCACCACATCCTCGTGATCCGGGATCGCCGCTTTTTCCAGCGTGTGGTTGTAGGGCTGCGGCACCAGCGCCGAGTGGACACGCACCGGGGCGGCATCCAGTTCGAAAAAGCATTCCTCGTTGATGATGGCGATGACCTCGGAGCCGACACCGACCGGCGCTTCGTCTTCTTCGGCGATGACCGCGCGGTGGGTCTTGCTGACCGATTTTTTGATGCCTGCGCGATCGAGCGGCGAGAGCGAATAGAGGTCGACGACCTCGGCCGAAATGCCGTACTGCTTGTCGAGAATTTCGGCGGCCTTCAGGCACCAGTGCACCGAGATGTTATAGCCGAGCAGGGTGACGTCGGTGCCGGCGCGCGCGATATCCGAACCTTCCAGCGGGTGGAAGTATTCGCCGTCGGGCACTTCACCCTTCATGTTGTACATGAGTTCGTGTTCGTTGATGAATACCGGGTCGTCGCAGCGGATCGCCGATTTCAGAAGACCGTAGGCCTGCTTCGGGTTGGAGGCCGTCACCACGCGCAGACCGGCGATGCCCATGAACACCTTTTCCATGCGCGCCGAATGCTGCGCGCCGAGCTGGTGCGCCGCGCCGCCGGCGGAGCGGAACACGCACGGCGCGGTCAGCTGGCCGCCCGACATGTAGCGCACCTTGGCGGCGGAGTTGAACATCTGGTCCATCGCCAGCCAGGCGAAGTTCACCGACATGATTTCGATGATGGGGCGCACGCCCAGAAAGGATGCGCCGATGCCGAGACCGGTGAAGCCGCCTTCGGAAATCGGCGTATCCATCACGCGCAGCGGACCGTATTTTTCGTACAGGCCCTTGGTGGCCTTGTAGGTGCCGCCGGCCACGCCGATGTCTTCACCCATGCAGATGACCATCGGGTCGCGCGCCATTTCTTCGTCATGGGCGCGTTGGATCGCTTCCCAATACATGATGTTTGCCATGCTGTATTCCTTATAATTCAGTGTCGCGAGTGTCGCGTAAGCGCCACGGCCCTTAAGCGGCCTTGCCCGTGAGCCAGGGCAATTGGGTTTCGCGGTCGGCGAAAACGTATTTTTCGAGTTCTTCGACACGCGGTTCGGGCGATTCCTCGGCGAACTTGATGACTTCGTTTTCGATGTAGGCGTCGGTTTCCTTTTCCAGCGCCTCGAACTCGGCCATGGTGAGCGCGCCCGCCGTAATCAGACGGTCGCGCAGCATGAGGATGGGATCGCGCTGCTTCCAGACTTCTTCTTCCTCGCGTGAGCGGTAGCTGCGCGCGTCGGACATCGAGTGGCCGCGATAGCGGTAGGTCATCAGCTCTAGGAAGAAGGGGCCGTTGCCCGAGCGCACGTGGTCCACCGCTTTGCGCGCATGCTCGTACACAATGTCGATGTCCTGGCCGTCGCATTCGTCAGCCGGGATGTTGTAAGCGGCGACGCGCTTGTGCTGGTGCACCACGGCGGTGGAACGTTCGATCGAGGTGCCGATGCCGTATAGGTTGTTTTCGCACACGAACAGCACCGGCAGTTTCCACAGCGCCGCCATGTTCAGGGTTTCGTGGAACACGCCCTGGTTGTTGGCGGCATCGCCCAGGAAGCAGATGGCGATTTCGTCGCCGCCCTTCAGCTGGATCGCCTTGGCGATGCCGGCTGCCAGCGGGAACGGGCCGCCGACCAGCGCGTAGCCGCCCATGAAGTGGTGTGCCGCGTCGAAGATGTGCATCGAGCCGCCGCGACCCTTGGAGGAACCGGTTTCCTTGCCGTAGAGCTCGGCCATCACTTCTTTCGGATCGGCGCCGCACTTGATCGCGTGGACGTGGTCGCGGTAGCCGGTGATCACGTAATCGTGGCCGGGACGCGCGGCTTCCATCACGCCGTTGCAGCAGGCTTCCTGGCCGGGATAGAGGTGCAGAAAGCCGCCGATCTTGCGTTCGATATAGGCCTGATAGCAGCGCTCTTCAAAACGGCGGTGCAGCACCATTTCGCGCAGCACGCGTTTCTTGTCATCAATCTTCATTCGGTTACCCTGTATTGGATGGGGCGGAAAAATGTGCTGTAAAAAATCAAAAGCACGTAATTATCCGGTAAACCCCGCCAACCATCAAGAAAAACGCCACCCCCAAGGATCCTTCATGCTGCCTAAACTCGCTGAAAACAAACAGGAAATCACCGCCAAATTGCTGGAAACAGCAGGCCATGCGCTGCTGCTTTTTCCGGTGTCGAAATCCCTGCCCGACGTGCCGGGCAGCGTTGAACTCAAGGCGGTGATGAAGCGGCGCGACATCAAGATCGACGCGCTGGCCAAGTCGCCGGTGGCGGTGCAACTGCCCGGCGGCACGCTCGCGGTGGTCGCCATGCTCAAGGCCGACGCGAGCACCTTCGAGACCCACGAGCTGGTGCGCCGCGCGCTGGCGCTGCTGCTGGCCGAGCATCCGAAGACGCTGACACTGGCCGTGTTCGGCGAGGCCGCGTTCAAAACGCGCGCGGCGGAAGCGGCGGTGTACGTCGCGCTGGTCAACGCCGTGCCGCTGCCGTCGAGAAAATCAAAAACCGATGCCGTCCTCAAATCCGTGCAGCTCTTTGGTCACAAGTCCGCCGACGGTTTCGCCCGCGTGCAGGCGCTGGCCGAGGGCAACACGCTCACCCGCAGCCTCACCGTGCAGGGGCCGGACGAACTCACGCCCGGCGTCTACCGCAAGCGCATCAAGGCGCTGGCCAAGCAGTATGGCTGGACGGTCGAGGAATACAGCTTCGACAAGCTGAAGAAGATGGGCGCGGGGGCGTTCTGCGCCGTGGCGCAGGGCTCGCCGGCGAAGGACGCGGCGATTGTTCACATCAGTTACAAGGGGCCCAAAGGCAAGGGGTCAGGAGTCAGGGGTCAGGGGTCAGGGAAGAAGGTGGCGTTCGTGGGCAAGGGCATCTGTTTCGACACCGGCGGTCACAACCTCAAGCCGGCCAAGTACATGCAGGGCATGCACGAGGATATGAACGGCTCGGCAGTGGTGCTCGGCATCCTCGCCGCCGCATCGAAACTCAAGCTGCCCGTCGCGCTGGAAGGCTGGGTCGCGCTCGCCGAAAACCACATCAGCCCCGAAGCCTACCGGCAGAACGAAGTGGTCACGGCCTTGAACGGCACCACCATCGAAGTCGTCCACACCGACGCCGAAGGCCGCATGGTGCTGGCCGACACGCTGACGCTGGCCGCGCGCGCCAAGCCCGACCTCATCGCCGACTTCGCCACGCTCACCGGTTCCATGCACTATGCGCTCGGCAGCCGCATGTCCGGCGTGTTTGCCTCTTCCAGCGCGATTGCGCACCAGGCCTCGCGCGCCGCGATATCAAGTGGTGAGCGCATCGTCGTCTTTCCGTATCCCGAGGACTACGACAGCAGCCTCGATTCGACGGTGGCCGACGTCAAGCAGTGCAGCATGGAAGGCGAAGCCGACCACATCCTCGCCACCCGCTTCCTGTCGCGCTTCGTCGGCGACATGCCGTGGCTGCACATGGACCTGTCGGCGCACAGCTGCAAGGGCGGGCTGGGCGCGGTGATGAGCGATGCCAACGGCTTTGGCGTGGCGTGGGGGATCAGCCTGCTCGAGGCTGAAGGCAGCCAGGGCTAGAGCTGATCGGCGATGGTCGCGAGGTTGGTTGAAAGCAGCTGATGGAAAGTGATCGCGTGCGGGTGTTGGCGATCATGCACGGCAGCGTGATTTTGGCGGAATGGAATTCAAGCCCTGGGGAAATGGGTGGCGAATATCGTGTCGACCCCATTTGCTGTTCACCGAGCGCCATCGGCGAGCAACTCGGTGTTCCTACGGTCGAGGAGAAGCAAGATGGCTTATTTCTTCCGCAAAATGTCTCCGGCCCAACTTAGTGCGGCCGAAACCGTGGGGAACCCGATGGTACTGGTAAGGAGGACGATTGCATGGTAAACCTCCTCGACAGTTGCCCCGTTTTCGATCGCTCTTCTTATATGGCTGTGAACGGCACCCTCGGAATGTATCACTATAGCCGCGGCGAGCTGGATCAGGTTCGCAGTCTTCTCATCGAGCGGCCCCTGTCTTTTGAGAACCTTGCCGAGCTCTTCGATCGCATCGATAAATTCCTGATGTTCTTTTTTCTCGAACAGATAATGTTCGGGGAGTTTTTCCTTTGACATAAGATCCTCCAAATTTGGCTCCTGAGAATCCAATTCTAGCTAAAAACCAGCTAACCTGAACTCGAAAGAAATGGCGGGAAAAGGGAGAAATGGGGTCAGTTCAGTCTGACCCATTTGCCGTCCCCGAATCCGTCCCGACCATGAAATTGCATCCTGCCCCGACAAGCCCGTGTATTCCATCCATGGCGCTGACCATAATCCCGGCTCCCGCCAGCCCCGCCATCGCGCCCCTCTATGCCGACGACGCCCTGCTGGTGGTCGACAAGCCCAGCGGCTTGCTGGCGGTGCCGGGGCGCGGCGCTGACAAGCAGGATTGCCTGAGCGCGCGGGTGCAGGCCTGCTATCCCGACGCCCTGATCGTGCACCGGCTGGACATGGCCACCTCCGGGCTGATGGTGATGGCGCGCGGCCCGGCGGCGCAGCGCGAACTGAGCAAGGCATTCGCGGCGCGGGAGGTGAAGAAGCGCTACGTCGCGGTCGTGGCCGGCCGGCTGCAAGCGCCGCCGGAAGGCCGGGGAATCCCGGATGGCTGGGGAACGATCGACCTGCCCATCATCGTCGACTGGCCCAACCGGCCCCTGCGGATCGTCGACCCCCTGCGCGGCAAGCCGAGCCTCACCCGCTGGCGTGTGCTGGGGAACGAGGAAACCGGTTTGAGCACCCGCGTCGAACTCGAACCGGTCACCGGCCGCTCGCACCAGTTGCGCGTTCACCTGCGCGAACTGGGTCATCCGATCCTGGGCGATGCCCTTTATGCGCCGCCGGACGTGCAGGCCCTGGCCGGGCGGCTGCTGTTGCATGCCTGGTCGCTGAGCTTCGTGCACCCGCTGACGGGGGAGGCGCTTGCGTTCGAATCTGCTGCACCGTTCTGACCACGCGCTTCAGCGCGTCTTCAGCACCGCGGCCCGGGGCACCACCAGCCGCACGTAATCGAGCGCTTCGTAATTGCGAATTTGTGTCGGGCCGGTGGGCGCTACGTCGATGTAGGCGGGGAAATCCTCGGTCGCCAGCCCACGCCTGCCGGCATAGGTCTCGCAGACATGCACCGGAATGCCGTCGTCGCGGCTGAGGCTTTCGGCAATCTGGTGTATAGCCTGGTTGCCGGCGCGTTTTCCGGTCTGCAGGGCAAACATTTCCTGACCGTGCGTCACCAGCGCCATCGGCAGGCCGGGATGGCGCGCCTTCAGGCGCTGCGCGGCCTGCTTCACCCAGGGCAGCGCCACGTCCAGCGCGACCGGGTCGCGGTCGATGATTTCAAACACCACCCCGGCGGGCGCCGCCGGGCGCGCCAGCAGCTCGTCCAGGGTGAGCGGCGCGGCGACGGCCGGGCCGGCCAAGGCAAGCAGCGCGATCCAGAAGGGCAATAAACGGTCGAGCAGGCAATTCATGGGTTCGATTCCAAAGTGGGCGTTCTTTCTAAGAATGCAGGCGCGGGCACTTCGTTCCGCGACGCATTGGTGAAATATACCCATTGGTTGACCGGATTTGCCGGACGTAACCTGTGGAGTCTGACGGCCGGCTGCGACCGTCACCCTGAAAAACGAGGAGAGAACACCAGGAAAAACCTGCGGCCGATTGTATTCACTTCATTGCTTGCGCTGGCATCCCCCTGTTGGCGCAGCAGGACCACGGGCACCAGGGCGGCGGCGAGATGGGCGGGATGGGTGGCATGCCGTGCTGCAAGGGTAAGCAAGGCGGCGGAGGCGGCGACACCGCCGCACTCGAAAGGCGTATTAGCGAGTTGGAAAAATGCCTCGACCTGATGCAGCTGATGCTTCAGCGCAAGCAGAGCTAAAGCGGCGCTGCGCCGACTTTAGTCCGGCCCCGCCATCCCAATCACAAACCGATGTTTCCCCGAAACCGTCTGCGGGATGTCGTCGAGATAATTCACCTCCAGCCCCATCTGCCCATCCACGTCCCTGCGGATGCGCACCTCCAGCGATGCCAGCGTTTCGGCGCTTAGCGACTGAGAGGCGACCAGGTTCAGCGCGAGCCGGTCGAGGTCGCGCTGAACCCACTGGTATTGCCGGATCTGCGTCTGGCCGTACAGCAGGCGGTTGAAGTAGGACGGGTGGACGGTCTTGCCGCTCCTGGTGCGGATGAGGTCGTTCTGCCGGCACAGGTCCATTTCCATCAGCGGAAACGGCAGGCCGCACGTGCATTCGCTGTCGAGCAGGCGGCCGGCGTCGCCGATGTCGTAGCGGATCATCGGCATCAGCCGATTGGTGAGCGAGGTGACCAGCAGCCGGTTTTCATTCTCCAGCGTCATCGATTCGAGATAAACCATGTCGGTGAAGACGTGCATGAAGCCGAGCTGGCATTCGCAGGCGATGTTGGGGATTTCGCGGCTGCCGTACTGGTTGTACACCTTGCAGCAGAAGGCCTGTTGCATCCGCTGGCGCTGGCTGTCGTTGAGCACTTCGGCGGTGGAGTAGACGCCGATTAGCGTCTTCGGCATGGGGATGCGGTTTTCGATCGCCACGCGCGCGACTTCCGCCAAAACACTCGCATAGCCCTGCAGCAGCACGGGGCGGTAACGCTGGATAAAGCGTGCCCACTCGACGAGCTGCACTTCGGTGTACTCGTACGCTGAAATTGTGTGCTCTGCCGCGACGAAGTCGCCGAGCTGCGCGCCGAACACGCCGCCGGGGACGACGTCCTGCCGCGCGCCCCAGAAGTTGAGGATTTTCTGCCCCGGCCGCCAGCCCGACTGCATGTAGCTGCGCATCATGCCGGCGCGCATCAGTTCGTGCTTGGCGTCGTCGTACCAGAAGGCGAGCGGCTTGCCGGTGGAGCCGCCGGTGTGGCCGATCTTCACCTGGCTGCGGTCGGCGTTGCGCGCCAGCAGGTCGTCCATGTGCCGGATCACGTCGTCCTTGCGCAGGATGGGCAGGGCGCTGAGGTCGAGCGTGCCGCGCTTCAGAAACGGGGCCAGCGTTTCCTCGTAGTACGGGGTGTGGGTGGCAGCGAAGGCGACGATATCGGCGAGGTCGCGTTGCTGCTTGGCCAGCAGTTCGTCGCGGCGCATCGCCTGCGTGTGTAGCAGTTGGTCGAGATGCGCATAGCGCAGCGGATGGCGCCTGCGGTGCAGCGCGTGCCGCAGGCGTTCGATCATGCCGGCTGTTGCGCCAACGCGGCCAGTGCCTTGCCCCAGGCGCGCCGGTCGTCGTGATAGCGGGCAATGGCGGCGAGCTGGTGGGTGCGCCAGCGCTGCCAGTTTTCTTTCGAGGCGATGCGCGCATGACACGGCGAATCCGTGCCGAAGTTGCGCTGCATGTTGTCGAAGAACGCGCGGAAATGCGCGCGCGCTTCGGCGTGTGCGGGCGCGTGCCACCAGCGCGCCGGATCGTTCAGAACGCGCGTCAGCGCATCGAGTTTTTTCACAATCACTGCGTGTCTCGCGCGGTATTGCTGCGTCATGTCGGCGTGCACGGCGTCGAGCGTGGCGGCAACGACTTCACTGGACACGGCTTGTTGCGGAAAGCCCAGCGCGGCCAGCCGCTCGACGGTGAACAGCATCACGTCGCCATAAAACTGCCGTTCGAATTCGTCGGCAAGGTCGATGGTGTCGGCGTGGGTGACGACGCCGGGGCGGAACTCGGCCTCGCCGGTGGCATCGAGGGTGCGTGTGTGCAGCATCGGCAGGTTGGCGGAGACGAACCTTTTACCCAGCCCGCCTTTCATCAGCCGCCCGAGCGTGGGGCCGGACATTCTCAGGCGCAGAGGCGCGAAGGGGATGAACCAGTTCAATGCCCGCGGGCGGAAGACGTAATTGCCGGTGTAAACCGTGCGCGCGGGTTGCACGCTATCCAGGGCGGGCTGGTGGCGGTACCAGGTGATGCGGGTGGGGTGCTCGCCGTGGAAAAAGCTTTTCAGCCGCTGCGCGAAGTCGTCGAAGCACCTGGCATTGCTCGGCGTGCCGGCAAGCATGCAGCGGTAGCGATAAGCATTGGTCGGATGCTGGAAGCCGAACAGGCCGGCCATGTCGTGATACGCAGCGTTGGCCTCCTGCGTGTTCGCCGCGTGCGGGCGGTAAGGCAGTGCGGGGTCGCTCGCCGCCATCTCGTGCAGGAAGCCCGCGACGTCGTCGAGGAAATTGCCTGCCATCACGGCGGGGGAGACGGGCGGGTCGCCGACGACTTTTCCGGTGAGCACGTCGGCGTCGGTCTCGCTGAAAATCGCGTCCAGCTGCGCGAAGAAATTCACCGCGCACACGTTGCCGTCGCCGTCTGCCGTTTCCACCTTCACCTTGAACTGCTGGTCGGCATCGAGCGTGTAGAAAAGCAGCGGCGCATACGATTCCATCCCGCCTTGCGGGACTTCAGCGCGTAGTGGATCGGAGTACCCCTCAAGGGGGTATTGAAAAGAATCCTTTAGGGCGTCCGATGCTTGATATTGCGATCCCTGAAGTTGCGCCAACTTCAGATAGGCGATGTTGCGCATCATCGCCTGGCCCTTGTGGCCGAAAGCGTCGCGCGGCACGGTGCCGACGATGGTGCTGAGATCGGCCACGCCGGCGAGCGAGTCCATCAACTCAAGCTGCTCGGCCAGGCCGAAGTAGTCAACGACCAGCCCCTGGGCGTCGAACTCGCGGGCGATGGCCTGATTCGCGGCGATGAGGTCGGGCGCTTGCGTGTCGTCGGCGAGGATGACCGAGACCTTGCGGAAATGGCCGTCCTTCATCCCGCCGTAGCCGAACGCGCGGCAAAGTTCCAGCAGGCTCGCGAGGCAACGGCGCAATTGCGCCGGGCTGTCGGCAACCGGGATGACGAGGACGAAATGGTGGCGGCGGTCGTCGCCACGTGCGGCGACCAGCACTTCCAGCCGCCGCCATGCCGATTGATACGACGGCAACAGGGATTCGTTGAAGCCGCCTTCCCACAGCGCGGTTTCAAACCGGGCAATAACGGCGTGCTGCGCCGCGATTTGCTCTTCGGGGCTAGCGAGCCGACAGATAGAGGGGGAAGACATGTTTGTCGAGCAGGATTTCGATGAGGTTGATCGCGTTTTCCAGGTCGGCGTTTGCGAACAGGGCGTCGAGGTCGGCCTCGGTCTCGATGCGGTAATGCGGCACGCCGAACGACTGCGCGAGCAGGCCGAAGTCGGGGTTGCTGAAGTCGCAGTCGATGTAGCGTTCACCGTAGAGCTGGAACTGGTTTTTGCGGATGAGGCTCAGGGTGCCGTTGTTGATCACCACTACATTGAGCGGGATGCCGTAGTTCACCGCCGTCATCATTTCCATGCAGCACATCTGGAAGCCGCCGTCGCCGAGGATGGCGAAGGTGGGGCTGTCCTTGGCAAAGCAGCGCGCCCCGATCGCCGCAGGGATGGCGTGGCCGAGCGACGAGATGCCGGAATTCGGGAAATAGTGATTACGGTCTGAGACGTCGAAGTAGCTTTGCGCGAAGACGATGTTGTCGTCGAACACCAGCGCATTGTGTGGAAAGCGCTGGGCGAGCCCGCTGAAAAAAGCCTGCATCAGGTGGAATTGTGTCTGATGCGCGGCGCTGTTGTTGTCTCGCGGCGTGGCAGCCTGGTGGCCGTCGAGCAGGTCGCGGTCCTTGGGCGGCGTGCCGTCGGCTTCCAGCGCGGCGAACACGTCTTCCATTACCGCGCGGATGTCGCCGCAGATCGCCACGTCCGGCTGGAACACGCGGCCGAGCTGCGTGGCGTCGCGGTCGACCTGGGCGATTTTCTTGTCGGCCAGGAGCTTGGTGTCCCACAGATAGCTGGTGCGTTCGTTGAAGCCCGCACCGAGAAAAACCAGCAGGTCGGCGTGCTCGACGAGGTAGCGGTAGGCGTCGCCGTTGGAGGTCACGCCGAGGCAGCCCAGCGACAGCGGCGTCCCTTCCGCAACCACGCCCTTGGCCTTGAGACTGGTGGTGACCGGGATGTTGAAGCGTTCGGCGAAGGCGGCGACGAGGTCGCGCGCACCCGCCTGGATGCAGCCGTAGCCGGCGACGATCACCGGATTGCGTGCGGCGCGCAGCAGCTCGGCCAGTTCGGCGGTAGATGTCGTGTGGCCTAGCGCCGCCGGGGAGGGGAAATGAATCTGCTCGAGCACGCTGTCGTCGACCATTTCCTTCTGCACGTTGTACGGGATCGAAAGCAGCACCGGCCCCGGCTCGCGCCCGAGCAGCGCCTGCGTGGCCTGGTTCAGCACCTGGCCGAGGTAGTCGGTGCGCTCGACCAGCTTGTGATAGCGGGTGATGCTGGCGAACAGCGCGCCCTGGTCGATGGCGCCGCCTTCGCCCGAGCTTTCCTGCAGGCCGCCGCGGCCGAAGATGTAGGTCGAGGTCTCGCCGGTAATCGCCAGCACCGGCAGCCGCTCGGCGTAGGCGTTGGCGATGCCGGTGATGAGGTTGGTCGCGCCCGGCCCCGCCGTGGCAATGCAAGCCGACGGCCGCCTGGACACCCGCGCATAGCCGCCCGCCATGAAGGCCGCGCCCTGCTCGTGCTTCACCAGCACGCTCTTCACTTTCGAATCATGCAGGCGGTCGTAGATGGGCAGAACGTGCGCGCCCGGCATGCCGAAGATATGGTCGATCCCCAGGCGCTCCAGATACCGGACGATCAGTTCGCTGACGGAAATATTCATGTGCCTTGGTTCTTATCGTGTTCTGCAGTCTCGATCCATCCGGCACGCGCTGACGCGCCCGGAAGTCCCGGATTTGAGCACAAGACGGCGTGCGGGGGAACCGCCCCGCCGGCAGGATGCGGCCTAGCCGGCCAGCGCCCGCGCGTGAAACGCCAGATGCTCGCCGATAAACGTGGCGATGAAGTGGTAGCTGTGGTCGTAGCCGTCCTGCATCCGCAGCGTGAGCGGGATGCCGCGCGCGGCGCACGCAGCTTGCAGGTTTTGCGGAAAGAGTTGCTCGGCCAGAAATTCGTCGGCGATGCCGTGATCGATCAGCGTGGGGGGAAGCGGTGCGCCGGCGTTGACCAGGCAGGTGGCGTCGTAGGCTTCCCAGGCTTTTTTGTCATCGCCGAGATAGGCGCTGAAGCAGCCTTGCCCCCATGGGCTGATCACCGGGTTGCAGATGGGGGAGAAGGCGGAGACCGAGGCATACATGCCGGGGTTTTTCAGCGCGCAGATGAGTGCGCCGTGGCCGCCCATCGAGTGTCCGCTGATGGCGCGCTTGCCGGGGATCACGGGAAAGTTGGCTTCGACCAGCGCGGGCAGTTCGCGGGTGACGTAGTCGTACATCTGGTAGTGCGTGGCCCATGGTGCTTGCGTGGCGTTGACGTAGAAACCGGCGCCCTTGCCGAGGTCGTAGCGCTCGGGCACGTCGGGCACGTCGTCGCCGCGCGGGCTGGTGTCGGGCATGACGAGGATCAGGCCGAGCTCCACGCAGTAGCGCTGCGCCCCGGCCTTCACCCGCACGTTGTCGTCGGTGCAGGTCAGCCCCGACAGCCAGTACACCACCGGCAGTTTCTGCGTCGCGGCCTGCGGCGGCAGGTAGATCGAAAAGGTCATGCTGCAGTGGCAGGTTTCGGAGTCGTGCTGCCAGCGTTCGAGCCAGCCGCCGAATTCCTTGATTCGTTCAATTTTTTTCATCGTTGGCCTCAGAAAATGATGATCGAGCGGATGCTCTTGCCTGCGTGCATCAGGTCGAACGCGCGGTTGATGTCATCGAGCGGCATGGTGTGGGTAACGAGCTTGTCCAGTTCGATATTGCCGGCCATGTAGTTGTCGACGTAGCCCGGTAATTGCGTGCGGCCCTTGACGCCGCCGAACGCGCTGCCTTTCCAGGTGCGGCCGACCACGAGGTTGAACGGACGGGTGCAGATTTCCTTGCCGGCACCGGCAACGCCGATGACGGTCGACACGCCCCAGCCCATGTGGGTGCATTCAAGCGCGTCGCGCATGACGTTGACATTGCCGATGCACTCGAACGAGTAATCGACGCCGCCATGGGTCAGGTCGCGGATGTACTCGACCAGCGAGCCGTTGACGTCTTTCGGGTTGATGAAGTCGGTCGCGCCGAGCGCCTTGGCCATCTCGAACTTGTCGGGGTTGAGGTCGATGGCGAGGATGCGGCCGGCCTTGGCCATCACTGCGCCCTGGATGCAGGACAGGCCGATGCCGCCAAGGCCGAACACGGCGACGGTCGAGCCAGGCTCGACCTTGGCGGTGTTCAGCACCGCACCGATGCCGGTGGTGACGCCGCAGCCGAGCAGGCAAACCTTGTCGAGCGGTGCGGCGGGGTTGATCTTGGCGAGCGCGATTTCCGGCACCACGGTGTATTCGGAAAAGGTCGAACAGCCCATGTAGTGGAAAATCGGCTTGCCGTTCTTCGAGAAGCGGCGGGTGCCGTCGGGCATGTAGCCGGTCCACACGGTGGCGGCGATCGACTGGCACAGGTTGGTTTTGGGCGAGGCGCAGTATTCGCAGTGGCCGCACTCGGGGATGTAGAGCGGGATGACGTGGTCGCCCGGCTTCAGCGTTTTAACCCCAGGCCCGCACTCCACCACGATGCAGCCGCCTTCATGGCCGAGGATGCACGGGAAGGCGCCTTCCGGATCGTCGCCCGACAGGGTGAAGGCGTCGGTGTGGCAGACGCCGCTGGCGACGACCTGCAGCAATACCTCGCCCTCGCGCGGGCCTTCGACGTCGATTTCCTCGATCGACAGCGGTTTTTTCGGTTCCCAGGCGACGGCGGCACGGGCTTTCATGATTAGGCTCCTTAGGTGGGGTGAATTTGGCACAACACGACTTTCAGCGGATCGATGATGCCGAATTTCCGGGGCACAGGCAACGCACGCAGAGTAGGGATATAGGGCACCGCTCAACCGGTCTGCTGCAGCAGTTTCTGGTAGGCGGCTTCAAACAGTTTGACGCCGTCGTCCTGCAGGGTGTTGCCGACCGCATCCATATCGATGCCCAGCCGCGCCAACTCCGCCAGTTGCGCCTCCGCCTCGGCGACGCCGTCTTCCAGCCGCAGCGCCACCCGGCCGTGATCGCGCAGCGCGGCGAGCGTCTTGTCGGGCAGCGTGTTGATGGTTTCCTTGCCGATCAGCGGTTCGACGTACAGCAGGTCGTGATAATCCGGGTTCTTGACGCCGCTGCTCGCCCACAGCAGGGTTTGCGGCGCCGCGCCCTGTTGCGCCAGCGCGGCGAAGGCTTCGCCGTGAAAGGTTTTCAGATAGCTTTGATAAGCGAGCTTGGCCATCGCCACCGCCGCGCGGCCGCGCAGAGACAGCGCTTCCTGTGTGCCGATGGCGGTCAGCTGCGTGTCGACCAGCGTGTCGACGCGCGACAGGAACAGGCTCGCCACCGCCTTGCTGCGGCGCACATCGGCGCCGGCCCGGGCGCGTGCGGTAAGCCCGCGGGTATAGGCGTCGAGCGCCGCTTCGGTTTGCGCAACCGAAAACAGCAGGGTCACGTTGACGTTGATGCCAAGCGTCGTCAGCGCCTCGAACGCGCTGAGCCCTTCGGGCGTGCCCGGCACCTTGATCAGCAGGTTGCGGCGATTCACCAATGACGACAGGTGCTGCGCTTCCTCCACCGTGCGCGCGGCGTTATATGCCCAGCGGGGTGCGACTTCCAGACTGACGTAGCCGTCGTTGCCGTGGCTGCGCTCGAACACCGGCAGCAGCAGATCGCACGCCGCCTGGATGTCGGGGATGACCAGTGCTTCGTAGCGCTGCTCGGCATCCAGCTGGCTGGCTTTCAGTCGCGCCAGGTCGTCGGCGTAATGCGGGCTGCTGGCCAGCGCGTTCTGGAAAATCGACGGATTCGAGGTCACGCCCGACACGCCGTCCTCGGCGATCAGTCTGGCCAGCGTGCCGTCGCGGATCAGGCTACGCGACAGGTTGTCCAGCCAGAGGCTTTGGCCGAGGGCGGTGACGTGCTGCGTGGCGTTCATGGGCAGTCCTTGTATGGTTGTGTGGGGTTCAGGGTAACAGTCAAGGATAGAGCGGTCTTGTGAAAGCAAGTTCGGCGGGCGGGGGGCGACCAGCGCCGGAAGCCGCGCCTGTGCTAGACTCCAGCGATTATTCTGGCTCTTTTTCCGGTTATTCCCATGTCTGGCAGCACACTCGGCAAACTGTTCTGTGTCACTGTTTTCGGCGAATCGCACGGCCCCGCCATCGGCTGCGTGGTCGATGGCTGCCCGCCCGGCATGGCGCTCGATGAGGCCGACATCCAGCACGACCTCGACCGTCGCAAGCCCGGCACTTCGCGCCATGTCACCCAGCGCCGCGAATCCGACACCGTGGAAATCCTCTCCGGCCTGTACGAGGGCAAGACCACCGGCACGCCGATTGCGCTGTTGATCCGCAACGAGGACCAGCGCAGCAAGGACTACGGCAACATCAGCGAGACCTTCCGCCCCGGCCACGCCGACTACACTTACACGCAGAAATACGGCTTCCGCGACCCGCGCGGCGGCGGACGTTCGTCGGCGCGGCTCACCGCGCCCATCGTCGGCGCCGGGGCCATCGCCAAGAAGTGGCTGGCCGAAAAATACGGCATCGTGATTCGCGGCTACATGAGCGCGCTCGGCCCGATCGACATTCCCTTCGAGTCGTGGGACGAAATCGGCAACAACGCTTTTTTCTCGCCCAGCGCCGCCATCGTGCCCGAGCTCGAGGCCTACATGGACGCGCTGCGCAAATCGGGCGATTCGGTCGGCGCCAAAATCAGCGTCGTCGCCGACAACGTCCCGCCCGGCTGGGGCGAACCGCTGTACGACAAGCTCGACGCCGACCTTGCCCACGCGCTGATGGGGCTGAACGCCGTCAAGGGCGTGGAAATCGGCGATGGCATGGAAGCCGCGCGGCAGAAGGGCACCGAACACCGCGACGAAATCACCCCCGAGGGGTTTCTCTCCAACCACGCCGGCGGCGTGCTCGGCGGCATCTCAAGCGGCCAGGCCATCGTTGCCCACGTTGCTATCAAGCCCACATCGTCGATGCGCCTGCCCGGTCGCTCCATCGACCTGCACGGCCAGCCGATCGAAGTCGTTACCCACGGCCGCCACGATCCCTGCGTCGGCATTCGCGCCACGCCGATCGCCGAGGCGCTGATGGCGATTGTGCTGATGGATCACGCGCTGCGCCATCGCGCGCAGTGCGGTGATGTGGCGAGCGGAACGCCGGTGATTCCGGGAAATATCTAGCCCAGGGGACAATCAGGCAGGCCGCGTTGCACCGTGGACATGCATCCGGCGCGCTCCGGGAGCCAGGATGTTGACGGAGAGGCGGCTTGCGCTCAGGCTTTAATTTCCGGCGCATTCTAAGGATCTGACTCCATGCGACTTCCCATCAGCCTGAAGATCTTCAGTATCACCATGTCCCTGCTGGCGTTGATGGTGGTCGTCACCTGGCTGTCGGTGCTCAACTTCCACCAGCTCAACAACCAGGTGCGGGCGCTTGCCGACTATTACCTGCCCTTGCAGCAGCAGGTGGCCAGCGTGGAAATCCTCATCCGCCAGCAGATGGTGCACATGGAGCGCGTGCTGGCGGGCATGGAGGTGGCGCGCCCCGACCCCGAGTTTCTCGCCAAAGAATCGAACGGCTTCGACATGCGCGGGGTCAACGCCGACCAGATCGTCGATTCCTCGCTGCGCATGCTGAGTGAGGCCGTGGCGGAAAAGGGGATCGAACTCGACCGCGTGACGCTCGCCGTATTGGGCAAGCAGCTGCCCGCGATCCAGACCGCGCGCCAGCACTTTCACATGACCTTCCGCCTGTTCCAGATCGAGGCGGAGGAAGGCACGCCGCGTTCGGAAGAAATCGTCCGCGATGCGCTCCTGCGCGAGAAGGACACCGTCGACGTCGAAATCCAGAAGACCATCGACCTGCTCAACAAACTGACCCAGGACACCGCGCTGCAGGCCAAGGCGGAGGAGGCGCGCGCCACCACCCTCAACTGGATCATCACCGCCATCGCCACCACGCTCGGATTGATTTTTGCGGCCTTCGTCACGCGCTCGCTGGTCGATCCGGTAAAGCGCCTCCTGGGCGGCACGCGCGCGGTTGAGGCGGGCGACCTCGACGTGGAAATCCTGGTGCGCACCCACGACGAGCTCGCCACGCTCGCCACCTCCTTCAACCACATGGTGGTCGGCCTGCGCGAAAAGGAGCGCATCCGCGAAACCTTCGGCCAGTACGTCGATCCGCGTATCGTGAAGAGCCTGCTGGAAAACCGCTTCGCAGCGGACAAGGGCGAACGCCAGGTGATGACGGTGTTCTTTTCCGACCTGGCCGACTTTACCCGCCTGTGCGAGGACTTGACGCCGGACGCCGCCGTGCGTTTCCTCAACCGTTATTTTTCGCTGATGTCCGAGGTGATTCGGACCCGGCAGGGCATCGTCGACAAGTACATCGGCGACTCGGTCATGGCCTTCTGGGGGCCGCCTTTTACCGATCCCTCCGACCACGCCACGCTGTGCTGCCTCGCTGCCCTGGAACAGATGGCCCGCATGGAAGCCTTCCGCGCCTGGCTACCCGAGATGTTCGGCGTCGCCCACGGCCTGCCCGTGGTCAACGTGCG
Organism: Thiobacillus sp.; assembly: GCA_030680405.1. Classification (GTDB taxonomy): domain Bacteria; phylum Pseudomonadota; class Gammaproteobacteria; order Burkholderiales; family Thiobacillaceae; genus Thiobacillus. The sequence goes on from JAUXVT010000052.1 coordinate 42,552, forward strand.
CATGGGCATCGCCAGCGGCGAAGTCACCGTCGGCAACATCGGCTCCGAAACCTCGCGCGGCTACACCGTCATCGGCGACACCGTAAACCTCGCGTCAAGGCTGGAACAGGCCAACAAGTTCTACGGCACCCGCATCCTGGTGAGCGAGACGACGCGCACCCTCGCCGGCGACACGCTGGCCTTCCGCGAAATCGACAGCCTGCGCGTTGCCGGCAAGCTGGAAACGGTGAGGGTGTTCGAGTTGCTGGGGGTCGCAGCCGAATTGAGCGAAAACGACCGGCAGCGCGTGCAGGCCTACGAAGCCGGGTTGGCACGCTATCGCGCGCAGGATTGGGATGCGGCTGAAGCGGCGTTCCGTGAATGCCTTGCGATCGAACCGAAGGATCAGCCCAGCCAGGTCATGCTGGCGCGTATCGCGGCGTTCCGGCAGGCGCCGCCGGGTGCGGAGTGGGATGGGGTTTGGGTGGCGCTGAGTAAATGAGTTCTGCTGATTTACAAACGTTTGAGCTCATCGGCCTGAGCGGCTTTCGCGCAGGTCTGGTGGTTTGATAAATTAGCCATGGGATGGTACGGCACTGTTTGCCTCAGCAGTGTGTTGCTTCCTGAAATGACGGCCCTTCAAGCCGGAGCGGTGAGGCCAGTCGAAGATAAATTGGTGTTCCTGGACATCTATGACTGTATCCAGTTCTGGAATCCCGAAGTACATGTCGTTTTGGGCGAACTCCTGGTTCACTAGCGAGATGATCTGTTTAGCGTCCAGTTTCTTGATGCGGGATGGTATGGATATTCGACCGGTCGTGTCGACAGATTTTCCAATCCTCTCCAACTCAATATATACGGCTTGCTGTTTCTTCCGCTCCAGGTTTTTGTTCTGGATGAAACGAACGAGTTTGGGCGAAAAGTCGAAGATGTCTCTTGCTACGAAGGCAAATTGCTTCTCGGGGTGCGAGTAGAGCAAGGAGAGCCACTTCTGCTCAAACTCGTAATCTGGGAACCCTTCGTTCGTTACTGAAGAATAGTAGTAATGGTCAACCCACTTTGCTTTAGCGAATTCTTCCAAAGCGAGTACAGAAAGCAGAAATGCAGATGGACAGGATCTCGCGTTGAAGAGTTGGACCGAGTCACCGTGCAACCGTAACGCATTTCTGAGGGATTCTTCGGCAATCCGCTTGTATTTATATGATGAGAGTCCACGTTGCATAGCGGTCAAATGGGTAACGTAATTAGAGGGCACTGAAATTTCGCGTGGTTCACACGATGAGGCCAGATACGCGGTGTGGGAAGACCACCTGATGCCAAGCTACTCAGTAACTCCCTCATCTCCATGACACGTACACCCCGGCTCGTTGCTGGTGGAGTTGTCGCAGCACACGATCTTGCCGGCACGGCAGCCGCAGATGCCTTTGTGGGCTTTGCAGCATGCTGTTTGGATCTGGGCGAGATGCATGCCCTTTGCGTTCGCGAGGCAGGCCTCGGGTGAAATCGCTTCCAGCGACGCAGCAGCAGGCGTGCGGTCCACGCTTGAATCGGCGGCGGCCGGGAGCAGGAAGCAGGCCGGGGCGAAGGCCAGCAGGGCGAGCAGGGAACGGATGCGCATGGAAGTCTCCTTGAGAGAAACGGGCTGCCTCACTATAGCCGATCGGGCGCAGCCTTACCCGTCGCGCAGTAGCAGCCCCAGCATCAGCGCGGCCGCCACCAGGATCGCCGCCAGCAGGGTGAAGGCGCTGGCGTAGCCGGCGACGCCGACCATGAAGCCGGTGAGCACGGGGCCGATCGACTGGCCGACGTCCATCACCGTGCGCAGCACGCCCCTCGACGAGCCGTAGCGGCCGTCTTTTGTGAGGTCGGCGACGAGCGCGGCGGTGGACGAGGTGACGGTGGCAAAGCCCAAGCCGAACACCAGGCTCAGCACCGACAGACCGATGACGTTGGGGAAGTAGGGAAGCAGCACGACGCTCGCCGCGCCGATCAGCAAGCCCGGCAGGATGACGCGGCGGCGGCCGACGCGGTCGGACACGCGGCCCATCAGCGGCTTGGCGAACACGATGCTGAGGAGCTGCACACCGAGGATGACGCCGATCTGCCACGCCGGAATGCCGAGCGAGGCGGCGAACAAGGCGAGGAAGGCTTCGATGGCGCCGAACACCAGGTATTGCGCCGCCTCGACCAGGCTCACCAGCATGATGCCGCGGTCGCGCAGCACGGTGGTGAGGCTCGCCCAGAAATGCGGCAGCTCCAGTTTCGTTTTGGGCCGGGGCTCATGGTCGCGCAGCAGCAGCCCGGCGCCCAGCGCCAGCACGCCGGCGATCGCGCAGGCGATGTACACCGCGCCGAAGCTCGCCAGCGAGATCAGGGTGCCGCCGAGAAAAGGCGCGATGGAACGTCCCACGATGGTGACCGAGGAATAGGTGGACAGCCGCGCCGCGCGGTCGGCGCTGTAGCGCTCGGCAATCGCCGCGCTCGCCACGGTGCCGAAAATCGCGGTGGCGAAGCCGTGATAGAAGCGCACCGCCATCAGCTGCCAGGCGGTTTCGATCACCAGATACAGGAAGGGCGCGCTGGCGAACACGATCAGCGAGGCCAGCAGCACGCGCCGCTTGCCGAGGTGGTCGGACAACGCGCCGGCTGGGTAGCTGATGAGCACGCCGGGGAGGGTCGACGCCATGACGATCCAGCCGATCTCGGCCGGCGTGGCGTTGAGCGAGGCTGCGAACAGCGGCAGCACCGGCGTTTTCGACAGGGTGGAGCTGAAGATGGCCAGCCCGCCGATGAGGGCGATGAGGACGAAGAAGGAAGGATGGGCGGGTTTCATCGGGTGGGTGTGTTGGCTTTTTTGCGAATGTAGTGCGAAATCGCGCCACGTGCGAAAAAATCATGCGCATGCGGTCACCCCGGCGTACGCCGGGGTCCAGCTTGAATTGACTGGATTCCGGCGTCCGCCGGAATGACGAATACTGACTTGTCCGGTCTTGCGAAAATATTCGGTACGCAGAAAATGAACCCTCACCCCCAGCCGGTCCTCTTCGGCGCCTTTGACCGCCACAACTTCGGCGACCTGCTGTTCCCGCATCTGCTGGAAGCGCTGCTGCCGGGGCGGGCGTTCGAATGCTGCGGACTGACTGAGCGCGATCTGCGCGCCTTCGGCGGTCATCACGTGACGCCGCTCCCGGCGCGGCCGACGCAGCTGATCCACGCCGGCGGCGAACTGCTGACCTGCAGCGCCTGGCAGGCTGTGGTCATGCTGCTCGATCCAGCCGCGGCCGCAGAAGCCATCGCGCGCTACGACGATGAACCGGCTGCGGCAGCCGCGTGGGCGGCGCGCCAGCTTGGCACGGCGCGCACCATGCCCTACGTCGTCGGGCGCGATGCGCTGGCGCCGGGCGGCAAATTGGTCTTCAACGCGATGGGCGGGGTGGAGTTGGATAGCCTGCCGGCCGCGCAACGGGACGAAGTGAAGGCAGCGCTGCGCCAGGCGGACTGGCTCAGCGTGCGAGATCACGTCACACAGGCTGCATTGCTGGCCGAGGGGATCGCCGCCCCGCTGTGCCCCGACCCGGCAGTGATGGTGGAACAGTGCTTCGGCGAGGTGATTCGCCAGCACCGGCAGCAGGGCGCGGTGAAGGCCATCCGGGACGCTTTCCCGCAGGGTTACCTGGCGTGCCAGTTCAGCGCCGATTTTGCCGACGACGCCAGCCTGGATGCGCTGGCACAGGGCCTGTCGCGAGTGGCTGCCGCGACTGGTCTGGGCGTGGCGCTGTTCCGTGCCGGCGCGGCGCCGTGGCACGACGATCCGGTACTGCTTGAAAAACTGCAGCGCCGCCTGCCGCCCGGCACGGCGCGGCTGTTCCCGTCGCTGCATCTGTGGGACCTCTGCGCGCTCATCGCTGCCAGCCGCGGCACGGTCGGCAGCAGCCTGCACGGACGCATCGTCGCGCTGGCCTACGGCCTGCCGCGGGTCAGCCTGATGCCGCCGCAGCAGGGCCGGCGTCCCGACAAGCGGGCCGCCTTTGCTGAAACCTGGGAACCGAATGCGGTTCCGCGCAGCGTGGGGGTCGACCAGATCGAGCCAGCGCTGATGCAGGCTCTGGCCGTGCCCGCCGACCTGCTGCGCGAGAACGCGGTGAGCCTGCGCGCGCGCTACCTGCACAGCCAGGCGCAGTGGGCCGGCCTGCTGACGCCATGAATCAGGCCGGACAAGCGGTCTTGCGCAATAATCTGGAAACCCTACACAGGCCTGAACCCACACCATGCCGATTGCCACTCTGTCCCCCGCCGACCTCAGACTGACCCTCGACCCCGCGTCGCTTGGATTTGCGGACACTTCCGAATTGATGGCGGAACCGCTGCCATGGATCGGCCAGACGCGCGCCGAGGCAGCCGCCCGTTTCGGCCTGGGGATGGACCAGCCCAACTACAACCTGTTCGTGCTGGGCGAGGTGGGCAGCGGCCGTTCCTCGCTGCTCAGGCAGGCGATGCACGAGGTGGCATCGAGCAGGCGGGTGCCGCCCGACCTCTGCTATCTACACAACTTCGACGCGCCGGAACGGCCGCTGGCGCTTCGCCTGCCGGCCGGCGAGGGGCGGCTGCTGCGCCAGCTGCTGGCGCAGGCGGTGAAGACGCTGCAAAGCGAAATCCCGCAGCGCCTGGAAGGGCAAGACTACAAGGCCGAGAGCGAACGCATCGAGCAGGCCTGGAAGGACGATGTGGCGCGGCATTACGCCGAGTTGACGGGGTTTGCCGAGGCACGCAGCTTTTCGCTGCATCGCGAGGAAGGGCGCATGGTGTTCACCCTTGTCGGCAAGAAGGGGCAGTCGCTCACCGAGGACGAAGTGCTGGCGCTGCCGAAGGCGCGCCGCGCCGCGGTGGAGCTGGCCGAGCAGGAGTTGCGTGCCGAAATCACCCGCTACATCGAGAAAACCCAGCCGCTGGAGCGCGCGATGAACGAGGCCCTGGCGGCGCTGCGGCGGCAGGTGGTGAAGCCGCTCGTCGAGCGCGAACTGCAGGCGATCCGCACCGGGCTGAAGAAGCAGATCAAGGATGCCGCCAAGCTCAATGCCTACCTGGATGCGCTCGCCCAGGATGTGTTCGACAACCTGGAGTTGTTCCGCGGCGGCGAGGACGACGAGGGCCGGGTGGAGGAACTGCAAGCCGTGCTGGCGCGCTACCGCGTCAACCTGGTGGTCGACAACGGCGGCCTGACCGGCGCGCCGGTGATCGTCGAGGACAATCCGCTGTTTCGCCCGCTGTTCGGCAGCATCGAATACCAGTCCGAAAATGACGTGCTGGTGACCGACTTTTCCTGCATTCGCGCCGGCAGCCTGCTGCAGGCGCACGGCGGCTTTCTGATGCTGCACCTGCGCGATGTGCTGGCCGATCCGCTGGTGTGGGAGAAGCTGCGGCGCTTCCTGCGCAGCGGCCGGCTGCAGATCGAGGAGCCAGGCGTGTCCTTTTCGCCGATTGCGGCGGTGTCGCTGGTGCCGGAGGCGGTCGACGTCGAGGTCAAGCTGGTGCTGATCGGCTCGCGCGACCAGTATTACGAGCTGCAAGAGGCGGCGCCGGAATTCGCCCGCTACTTCCGCGCCAAGGTGGATTTCGCCGACAGTTTTGTGGCCAGTGCCGACACCCGCCGCGCCTCGTCGATTTTCGTCGCCCATGCCTGCCGCGAGTTTGGCCTGCCGCACTTTTCGGCGGCGGCAGTGGCGCGCCTGCTCGAGGAGTCGCACCGCGAGGCCGGCGACCAGGCGCGCGAGAGCGCGATTTTCGCGCGCACCGAGGCGATGGTGATGGAAAGCGCCACGATCTGCCGCGCGCGCGGGCCGGGCCTGGTCACGGCGGAAGACGTCGAGGCGGCGCTCGCGGCGCATACCGGGCGGCACGATTATCCCGAGCAGCGTCTGCGCGAAGAAATTGCCGAGGGCGATGTGCTGATCGAGCTGCACGGCGCCAGGGTCGGCCAGCTCAATGGCCTGACCCAGGTCGATCTGGGCGATTACTGCTTCGGCCTGCCGGTTCGGCTTTCCGCGCGCACCTACGCGGGCGAGGACGGGCTTCTCAATATCGAGCGCGAGGTCGAGCTGTCCGGCCCGATCCACGACAAGGGCGTGTTCATCCTGCAGAACTATCTGGCCGCGCTGTTCGCCCATCTGGCGCCGCTCTCGCTCGATGCGTCGATCGTCTTCGAGCAGCAATACCACGGCGTGGAAGGCGATTCCGCATCGTGCGCCGAACTGTATGCGCTGCTGTCGGCGCTGTCGGGCCTGCCCCTCAAACAGGGCATCGCCGTCACCGGCGCGGTCAACCAGAACGGCGAGGTGCTGCCGGTGGGCGGGATCAATGAAAAGATCGAGGGCTGGTTCCGCGTGTGCGAGGCCGCCGGTCTGGACGGCAGCCAGGGCGTGCTGATCCCCGGGCGCAATTGCCGCCATCTGATGCTGGCGCCGCGGCTGGTGGAGGCGGTCGCCCACGGACGCTTCCACATTTCTACCGCAGAACATGTGACCGAGGGCATCGAACTGCTGACCGGCGTTGCGGCGGGCGAGCTGAACGCTGCGGGGCACTACCCCCATGGCAGCGTTCTGGGGCATGCGCAGGACGCCCTGCTGGCGTTCCGCCGTGCCTGCCAAGTGCTGGAGCATCCCAAGGCGCCGCGCCGGCATTTTCGCGCGGGCGACCACCCCCACCGGCGGTAGCGTTCCTGAAACACAGTCATGCAGGCGGATGGGGGTGGACTATAGTGAAAATTGTTCAACTCTTTGCAAGGAGACGATCATGAACGCACTGCATCGTATGGAACGCTTTCTCGATCAGCACATGATTCCGTTTGACATCGTGGCGCACCCGCACACCCAGACCAGCGCCGAAACGGCGCGTGCAGCAGGGGTGACCCCCGATCGGGTGGCAAAGGGCGTGCTGCTCGATGGCGTGGGCTGCCAGATGGTGGCGATGATTCCCGCCGACCAGGAAGTCCACCTCGGCAAGCTGGGGCTGGATGTTGGCGTGGAGTTCAGCCTGGCCGACGAAGCCAGCGTGAGCCGCCTGTTCACGGAATGCGAACCCGGCGTGGTGCCGGGTCTGCCGAATGCCTGGGGGGTGGAAATGGTGTGGGATGACGCGCTGATGGCGCAGCCGGAAGTGTATCTGGAAGCCGGCGACCACGAACGTCTGCTGCACATCGAAACCCGCTACCTGCGCGAGGTGTTTGGCGACTCCCCGCACTGCCGCTTCAGCCAGCCGCGCATGCACCACGCCTGAACGCTTGGCCAGCGACAGCGTCACCCCGCGGGGTTGCGCTGTCCTTGTTTCACGGAGTGTGTGATATGAATAGGGCTGGCGTCGAGTGCGCTGAACGTTTCAATGCCCTGACTGTCTTCATGCCGTGAACCCAAACGCCTCCGACCCTGCTTCCCATAATCCCCACCGCACCTTGGGGCGGGGTATGGCACTGGCCGCCAGCCTGCTGATGCTGGGCCTGTTTTATCTCTACTTCGAAAACAGCCTGCAGGCGCGCAACAACCCCAATCACCAGTTGCAGATCGCGCCGAGCAGTGAACTGGTGCTGAAGCGCAGTGGCGGCGGACATTATGTTTTTCCCGGCACGATCAACGGCCAGCCGGTCACCTTCCTGCTCGATACCGGCGCCACGGTGGTGTCGGTCCCGGCGCACCTGGCGGGCAAACTGGGGCTCGAGGCGGGCGCGCACCAGCAGTCGATCACCGCCAACGGCACGGTCGCTACCCGCGCCACCCGGGTGGATGCGCTGGCGTTCGGGCCGTTCGATCTGCGCGGCGTGCCCGCCAGCCTCAACCCCGGCATGGGGGGCGATCAGGTGTTGCTGGGGATGAGCGTGCTGAAGCATCTGGAGTTCACCCAGCGCGGCGACACCCTGATATTGCGTGCGCTAGGAAGGTAATTGAAAAAAGTGCTTGAACATCTCAAGCCTTCTATGGTATTAATACCCCATCTGTTGGATTCAAGCTTTAAATTGCGGTACCTCTGGTAAGCCTTTTTCCTTGAAATTCGATCGATAAGGGCATGTTGCTCAATTTTTTAGATAGATAGGAAACAAGATGGAAACGGGTACAGTAAAGTGGTTTAACGATGCAAAAGGTTTTGGCTTCATCACTCCGGATAACGGCGGCGAAGATCTCTTTGCACATTTCTCCGCAATCAACTCCAGCGGCTTCAAGTCCCTGCAGGAAAACCAGAAAGTCAGCTTCGAAGTGACGACTGGCCCCAAGGGCAAGCAAGCTTCAAACATTCAGATCGTGTCGTAATCATTTCGACTCGCTGAAGAAAAACCCCGGTTCGCCGGGGTTTTTTTATGGCTAAACGTTACAATCCGCCGCCCCGTTCGAGAGTGAGTCACCATGGCCTTGCGCGCCATCATCTACAAAGCTGAGCTACAGATTGCCGACATGGATCGGCATTACTACGCCGACCACGCGCTGACCATCGCACGCCATCCCTCCGAAACCGATGAACGCATGATGGCGCGGTTGCTGGCCTATGCCCTTTACGCCCAGGATGGCATCGTCTTCACCAAGGGACTGTTCGATGTCGACGAGCCGGAAGTGTGGGTGAAGAACCTGACCGGCGAAATCACCCTGTGGATCGATCTCGGACAGCCCGACGAAGCGCGCATCCGCCGCGCGTGTGGCCGCGCCGAGCGGGTCGTGCTGCTGTGCTACAGCAGCAGTTGCGACGTATGGTGGAAGCAGATCGCCAGCAAGCTCACGCGGTTTGCCAATCTGACCGTGCTGCAGTTGCCCACCGAAACCAGCCAGGCGCTGGCCTCATTGGCCGAACGCAGCATGCGCCTGCAATGCATGGTGCAGGACGGTGAAATCTGGATCAATACCGACAAGGAGAGCGTGCCGGTGAAGCTGATTTCGCTTCAAGCGGCACGCTGAGCGTCATTTTGCGGGCGGGCAGTTCCTGATGCACACCGTTTCGCTCACGCGCTGCCCACCGCAACCGACAAAACAGGCGTCGTAAGCGGGCAGGCAGCCACAGTCGGCCTGACAGTTCGATTTTTCCAACTGCACCCGCACACTGTCTCGTGTCGGCATCATTGGCTCACGATACGGCGGTGGAAAAGTTGGCCACGGCCACGGATCCCACCAGTACGGATGGTAGAAGGGATAGCTGTTCAGCCATTCGAAGCGCAGCTGCATCTCGTAGTGTCGCAAGGCCGCGGCGTACTGCTTCAGTTCGAGTTCATACTGCTTTAGCGCTTCAATATAGCGCGCTTCCACCTGCGGTTCGAGGGCTTTCACGCAGGCCTGGTAGCGGGTCTGGCAATCGGTCTGGCACGCGATTTTTTTAGCTTCGCAGTCCTGCACGCAGGCCCGACCCTGCGCGTCAGCCGGCGGAATCAGGCGGACGGTCGTTTGGTATTGCGGCGTGGCACAGCCCGCAATGACAGCGAACAAGGCCAGCGCGGCGAGGGGAAGGGTCAGGGCAGGCAGGCGCATCAGGCAATCCAGACAAAACACATGCTCATTAAAAGCATAGGCTTTTTTCGGATTATTGCGGGCCGAGAAAACGTCCTTCGAGTTCCTGCAGATTGAGTTCCTGCAGAATCTGCTGCAGGCGGGTGCGCGCGTTCTTGCGCGGCGCGTTGGTCCGGGTGGCGATGATGAGCTCGTTCTTCAGCGAGTGTTCCCAGCCGACCAGTTCGGTCACGGTCACCTGGTAACCGTGTGATTCCAGCTGAAGGCAGCGCAGCACGTTGGTGAGCTGGCTGCCGAATTCGCGGGTGTGGATCGGGTGGCGCCAGATTTCCGAGAGTGGGGTTTTACCGAACGATTCGTTTTTATGTTTGCGCAGGACGGCCGCGACCTCGGCCTGGCAGCACGGCACCAGCACGATGTGGCGGGCCTGCTTGGCAAGCGCGAACCGGATGGCGTCGTCGGTCGCGGTGTTGCAGGCGTGCAGCGCGGTGACGATGTCGATGCGCGGCGGCAGGGCGTCGGTGGTGATCGATTCCGCCACCGTCGCATTCAGGAACGACATGCGCACAAAACCCAACCGCGCTGCCAGTTCGCGCGACTTCTCCACCAGTTCGTCGCGCGTTTCGATGCCGAAGATGTGGCTGCCGGGGCGGTCTTTCAGAAACAGGTCGTACAGGATGAAGCCCAGATACGACTTGCCGGCGCCGTGGTCGGCCAGCGTCAGCGTGTCCTGCTGGCTCAGCACGTCGTTCAGCAGCGGCTCGATGAAATTGCACAGGTGGTACACCTGCTTCAGCTTGCGGCGGCTGTCCTGGTTGAGCTTGCCGTCGCGCGTCAGGATGTGCAATTCCTTCAGCAATTCGATCGACTGGCCCGGGCGCAACACCTCCGCCAGCGGATCGGTAAAGACAGTTTTCGACGCGGAGGAGGCTGATGGGCTGGCGCGCTTCATGCTGCACCGAGCAATCGCACTTCGCGCTGCGGTAAGGGAATATGAATGCCGCGTTCGCGGAAGGTTTCCAGCACCGCCCGGGTGATGTCGCCCGATGTGGTGTGGAAGTCGGCTACCGCAGTCCACGGGCGGATCGCAATCTGCACGCTGGAATCCCCAAGGGTCAGCACGCGGATCAAAGGCTCCGGTTCCTGCAGGATTTTGGGATGCGTGGCGAGCAGGTCGTGGATCGCCGCCAGCGTCTGCTTGATGTCGGTGTCGTAGGCCACGTTAACGACCACGTCGAGCTGGCGCAGGGTGCCGAAGTTGTGCAGGATTTCGCCCACGATCTTGCGGTTGGGGATGACGATCCGTGAGCGGTCGGGATGACTCAGCACCGTGTTGAAGAGTTTTATTTCCTCGACCGTGCCTTCCACGTCGACGATCGAGATGTATTCGCCCACCTTGAACGGCCGGGTGAAGATGATCGTCAGCCCCGCCGCCAGGTTGCCCAGCACCCCCTGCATCGCCAGCGCGATACCGGCGCCCGCCACGCCCAGCCCGGCAATCAGCGGCAGCAGTTGCACCCCCAGATTCTGCAGCGCCATGATGAGGAACAGCCCCAGCACCAGGATGCGCATGAGGCGCACCAGCAACTGGCGCAGGGTTTCGTCGAGCCCGAGTTTCACCAGCATCGAGTCGGCGAGCCTGCCGACCCAGCGCCCGACGTAATAGCCGGCCGCCAGGATCAGCAGCGCCACCAGCAGCTTGGGGCCGAACTGGATGGCGAGGTCGATCGCGGTTTGTTGGGCGTGTTCCAGCGTGTCTAGTTGTTCGTCCATGGTCGGGAAATGGCAGGAGAAGGCTGAAGAGTATCAAAAACCATCGGCTGGGCAGAACCGCTTCATATAATGTCGCCTTGCTGAAAGGGTTTTACCGTGTCCATCGTCAATATTTCCTGCTACAAATTCGTCACCCTCACCGACCGCGAGGCCTTGCGCGCCGACCTCACCGCGCGCTGTCTGGCGTTGGAACTGAAGGGCACCATCCTGCTCGCCCCCGAGGGTATCAACGTGTTCCTGGCGGGCTCGCGCGAGGCGATCGATGCCATTGTGGACACACTGCGGGCCGATCCGCGCTTCGCCGACCTGCAGCCCAAGGAAAGCCTCTCCGCCGAGCCGCCATTCAGAAAAATGCGGGTGCGGCTGAAGAAGGAAATCATCACCATGAAGCATCCGTTGATCCGCCCGGAAGCGGGACGCGCGCCCTCGGTGGCGGCCGCCACCCTGAAACATTGGCTGGATCGCGGCTGTGACGACGAAGGCCGCCCTGTGGTGATGCTGGATACGCGCAACGACTACGAAGTCGCCGCCGGCACCTTCGACAATGCCGTCGATTACAACATCGACATCTTCAGTGAATTTCTGCCCCGTCTGGCCGAGCAGCGTGATGATTATGCCGGCAAGACCGTGGTGTCATTCTGTACCGGTGGCATCCGCTGCGAAAAAGTCGCCATCCACATGAAGGCAATCGGCATTGAGCGGGTGTATCAGCTCGAAGGCGGCATCCTCAAGTATTTCGAGGAAGTCGGCGGCGCGCATTACCACGGCGACTGCTTTGTGTTCGACGAGCGCGGGGTGTTGAGTGCGGATTTGCAGCCAGCGTCGGGGCGGGTGCATCGGTGAAGGGCTGAGCCCGGCCAGGAAGAGACGGTCGTAGTATGTTCGTCGAGAGTCTGTTCAGCGGCAGATAGCGACCATCCTTCAAACGGGCACCATCTGGTTTCAAGCGTTATAAGGTTGAGGTCGCAGCCACTTTTATTCCGAACCCTTTGAATTCGACCGTAGTGCTGCATCGAACTACGATGCGGCGTCCGACGATCTGTACACGCCCGGTACGGTGAGAGCCGAGCAGTTCGAACCGTTGCTCAAAAAGTACGGAGCCAGGCTCGGATTCGAGTATGGGGGTTCGCGAACTGATGACCTACCGCAAGCCGACGATCCAGTGCTGAACCCGTAGGTGTCGTCGATACGCCCGGCAACGACCGGGTCCGTACGCGTCGCGTCAATTCATCCGTCCACGTGCGGGTTGTAGCACTGGCGTTAGCGCGTAAGCCGCCCGCCCGACATGGCGACCGGCCGCCGGCGAAGGAGTGCCAGCAGGACCAGTCCAATCGCGATCAAGAGGTTCGAGTCAGGCTCGGGCACCGTGTTGCCGCCACCGCCGCCCCCCGGGGGGTCACCTCCTCCGTCGATTCCATAGGTGTACGTTACGCCGACTAGACCGAACCAATTTATGCGCACTTGAAGCGCACATTCGTCGGCCAGGTCGTCACCGTCGCAAGTGCCGAAGAATGTCCCGCCCAGCGAAGTAAACAGATTGATCGGATCGGCCCCAACGAAGTCCAGCAGGCCGAGCGCGCCCAGTGGCATCAGCGCGTTATACGCGTTGGCCGTGCTGGAAGTCTGTGCAAGGCACAACACAGGTTCAGCTACCGAGATCGATTCATAACAGAAGGCGTTCACCGACGGGATGTTCAAAGTCGTGGTGCTGCTGCTCGGGTCGAAGAGTTGTACACGAAGGGAACCCTCAACCGATGCGTCGATGCCAGCGTCGTTAGACTCGCCGAAAGGAAAAAAAACAAATTCCCCGCGGGTATCACGCGCTTCCCCTAGGATAAAGACCTCGTAATTAGACTGAAACTCAATCTCGACACCCTGGAGGGTTCCCAACGTTGGGTCAAAACGGGGCAACTCCAGAAGCTGAGAAGCAGAAAGTGTGCCAGAGAAACTACCTTCCACGGGTTCTGTAATGATGTCCGTGACAGAAAAGGGCGTCGAATAAAAAAGCACCGTGGCCCACGTGTTCGTCGACACGGCGAGGCCGGCCAGCAAAGCCATTATTGCGATAAATTTCTGTTGGAAACGGGGCTTCATACTGGCACTCCTCCAGATAAAAGGTTCCGGTGCGGCGCTGTCGACTGCTCTTTCAGGGTTACCCGAACTTTCTATGCATGCTTCGTGCCAGTGTCATTTAAATTATTCCAACCCTTTGTTTTAGAGTCCTTATGTGATTGCGTCTCGAACCAAGCGTTCGAGCACCCATGTCGATCTGTTAAATAAACCGACATCTATCGATCAGAATTCGGTGCCACCAGCGGAGGCGCATGCTCGCCTTGAGCCGATCTTTGGTGGAATTCGTCCATTAAACAACGGTTAATCAATTGCTTAACACGACTTTCGGAAACCAGATGCCACGATTGACGGCGTGTAAAAAAACTGACAAGCGTCAGCGGGCACCCCCGTGGGGACCTAGGTCGGCAGATGGCGGTTGCGCACGCCCCACGCCGAGCATCGCAGCGAAAATCAAAGGGGTTCGGAATAAAATTGACTGTGAACCCCAATATTTAAAACATGAAACCAGATAGCTGTTGTCCGTTGCTTAACGGACGTTGGACAAACAAGCCTCGATCGTCTCCTCCGGGTCGACTGCTGCCGGTCACGCGCCACCTCTGACTGTCCGCTTCCTGTTTGGAGCATATATTCGACCTGCAGAAAGGCGGTCGCGCCCTACTTTCAGACCAGAAGTGCCCCAACGTAGAGTCGTTGGGAGCTAACCGGATAAGCACGCAATCAACTTCTGCGTTACGTTTTGATCCATGGCCGGGTATCCCTGCAGGTTTTGCTTGGGATACTCATTGTTCTTCCTCGAAGTTGTACGCAGGCAATGTGCTGAGCCGACCGTCTTCAACTGGGCCGCCCACCGTGAAGTGGTAGAAACTCTGCCACTCGCGTGAAGCGATCCCAAAAGCCGCATGGACAGGATCGTCGAAGTAGCAGCCGATCCCGGTGGCGCGGATGCCTGCCTCTTCGGCCTCCAGATAAAGTAGCTGGCCCACCATGCCGGCCTCCCAGAACAGGTTGCGGTAGAACGAGGCGCCGTAGCTGGCCAGGCTGTCCATGTAGTCGGCGATCATGGCCAAGCTGAAGGCACCATCACCGGCGATGTCCTGGCCGCAGGAGACGGTGATCGCCAGCGCTCGACAGTCCCCCTCCTTGAGGAGGTACAAGGGGAGCCCGGGCGGGCAGTCTGGCACGCGCTGCCAACAAAATTCTGAACCCATCACTCGCTTGAGAATTTCGATCTTGTCCGGGTCTCGGACAAGCACGTAGAGGCCAGGCGCCAAGCCATCGACGCGGTGAACGAAGAGCCCGAGGTGGATGCGTGGTCGCCAGGGAATTGCGTCCCATGGCATACCTTGCCGCTCATGTGTTGGGATTAACCGAGCGAATATGCGAAAGAACGCGGCGCGCGAGATCGACGTTGAGCCATCCATCGCTACCGCGCTGCGGCGGCCAATAATGGCCTTCTCTGCGCTGAGCAGACCCTGACGGACAGGTGTCCCAAAAAGTTCATCTTCCGAAGGAAAGCCGGAGAAGTCTTCCTTGATAGGCGTGCTTTCGCAGCGTCGCGTCGCCTGCGCGACCTCATCGATCACGGGCCATGCGACACCGTGTTCTGGGCTAAGCGTGTTTGCCATGCCCTGCCAGAGCACGCCAGCTCTGTAGGCCATCAGCGGCTTCGAGTCGGTCGCAAGCGGCATCGAGTCCGGTGTAATCAACACGAGCAACTCAGCTTCCTCGCGCTCTGACCCCGCAAAGTCTTCATCGCGGTCTAGCCCCAGCAGGCTGGAGAGAGTGCTATTGCTCACGCCATCGAGGAGCATCAGTCTCCAGCCGAGCGCCGCTGCCGCGATACGCAGGCCCGCCAGCGCGTGTCCGACATCGTGCTGGCAATAGCGGAACGCACGCTCGCCGTACTTCCAGGCTTCTCGCCAATGCACCGACGACAGACCCACGAGGAAGGAGCCATCAGGGAAAGCCCCAACCAGCTCGGTCCACCGCTCCGCGTCGAGCGCTGCTCGTCGTTCAAGAGCGTGTTCCCTCGGCGCGTAGTGGTATACGGCGGCGGTCTCGCCGATCTGATCGACCGCAGGCAGTAGGGCGTAGCCTTCGGTCGGATGAAGATTCCCGCTCGAAGGATTTGCGCGCAACGGCCACTTAGTCTCGCCGACTTGCTTCCATGCCGTCAGTGAGAGTGCGTAGCGAAAAAACAGCGAGACCGACTCCAGCGACAGTGGCGCTGGCGGCACGGTCGCGCTCGCATAGAGCTGCCAATAGGGCAGTTGGAAACCCGCTTTGGGCAGAGGGAGCCGAACCAGGTCCGCTCCCGCGTAGCGCCGAAACGGATCGGGCTGCGTCGCCCAGTCCATGTAACCGAGTGTGGCGGCGTAGCGATTGAACTGGTGCTTGGTCCGCTCGTGGTAGGCGACGACCACCATTTCTGGTGATGACTCTCCCTCAAGAAGGTCGGCTCGTTTCAGCGCAGTTGGCTCCGCCGATAAGGCTGAAAGACGATGGGATGTCATGGCAATCTTAGTCATGCTGTGCCGTAATCAAAGACCCTATCGCGCTCATCAGCGGCGCGTCGTAGCTACGGTTATAGTCATTCCTGACACTCTTCACGCTACCGCTACTCAGTGGGTGTCCGGGTCTTCAGGCTGTCGACGGCATGCACCGGAGCCCTGTCACCGTTCATCAGATCGGCGATAGTACCGTACACCATGCGATGACTCTCCAGCATGCTCTTGCCGGCGAATACGGGCGACGTCACCTCGATGATGTAGTGGCCGCCGCCGCCGTTCACTTCGGCCCGTGAATCGGGAATTTGGCGCTCGATGGCCTGACGCAAAGCATCGATGACGGAACCTTTGAAGTCAGTTGGATGAGATGACATGTGTTTTTCCTTAATATATTAGTAACGCGGCACGGGGCCTCGATGCCGCCTTTGATATGTAGACGTGCCCGAGGCCTTTGTGAAGCATCTGTTGGGTAGCTGCCTGGCTGTAGATTCAATGCGGCATCGGGGGATTTCTTATCATATTCCCATTGCCCGCAAAGCTCAGAAACTCGAACGACGGACAAAGCTGAAGGGAATAAAACTGACTGAGAACGCCAAAGATATTAACGCCTACCATCGCCGCCATTGCGTTTGATTTCACGGCTAATAGTCGAGGGTGAGCGCCCCAGTTGAGTCGCTATAGAACGCAAGGATAATTGACTGGCAATTCCTCTGGAAATCTCTTCGCGTTCGGTCAGTGTAAGAGCCGACGCTGACCGTTGACGAGGAGAGGGACGTATCCCACCACTTGGCGCAATCTGCCCATGGATCGAGGATGATGGCCTGTCAAATGCCCGTCCAATTGACTTGAGTGATTCTCCACGTCCCACGTCGCCAGCGATCCCAAATCTCAGCTTTCTGCTCGGCTGTGTATTTGATACGAGTTCTGTAGGCCATATTTCACACTCCATCTATTCAACATATAGATAAAAGTGTTGCATCGACCAGTTGAGAGCGCCATAGCTGAACGGACATTGGATGAATATGCCTCGACTGTCTCTTGAGGGTCGGCAAGAACCATTCCTAATTCAATCACAATTCAATTCAACGCACGGATCGACTGCATCGGCGGCAAATGGGTGATGAGCCGTGTGGTGAGCTCGTCGCTGGCACCGACAGGCAACGTGCCTGCAGCGCACCCCCCCAAATATCGCTTCCATATCTCGACTCGCTACTAGTATTAGCCAGCCAGTTTCCCGCAAGGCATTTTCCCTGCGGGTTTTTTATTATCGGGGAGAGACAAAAATGAAGAAATCAATTGTCGGGGGGCTATTGTCCCTGGGCGTTGCATTCCTGTTTTACGGCAGCACGTTTTCTGAAGCCAAGAATCCGGCCGTGGTCACGGTCAAGGGGGTGGTTGAGGACGTTTCCGGGCAGAAGGTGGGCAACGCCACGGTCTGGCTGATCCCCGCCGCAGACGTGACGGCGATGGCAAAAACCCCGATCGAGATCAAGAAAGACGCTACCAACGATGAGCCGCTGGAGGACAACCTGGCTGCCAACCGTGATCGTTACTTCAAAGCCAAGAGCAGTGCCAAGGGCAAGTTCAGCGTGGCGGGGGTGACTGGCGGCAAATACTTCCTCTATGTGGAACCCGCTGACAACCGTTATCTGCCCGGCGGCGACAAGTCGCGCAAATCGCTAACCAGTTCCGAACTGGCCGCAGCGCCGGTGAAGATCAAGGTCTCGGGCAATGTTCCGGCCGACGCCAAGTATGTCGGCACCAGCACCTGCCTGGCTTGCCATGGCGACCACGAAGACTTCAAGTCGACCCTGCACCGCAATGGCATCCAGGTCATCGGCAAGCCGAGCAAATTGCAGGATCTCTCGCGCTTTCCCCAATTCAATGACGGGCTCAACAAGCTGATGGCCGGCACCACGTTCTGGTTCCACAGCTACGACAAGACGCGCAGCTTTGACAAGTACCAGATCAGCGACAAGGCGCCTGCCGACCTCTCCAGCGTGAGCTTTACCGCCACCTTCTTCAAGGATACCGACGGCAAGCTCAAGTTCCGCACCGAAAACGCTCGGGACCCGGCCGATCCGGCGCGCGCCTATCCGGTCGAACTGACCTATGGCGGCGGGGTGCAGAAGCAGCGCTATCTGTATCGCGTCGGCGCCAACCTGTTCCCTTTCGTGCAGTACAACTCCCAAGGTGACGCCGCCTATGGCGACCGCAGCCGCAAGCCCTGGCGCGATTACCATGCCGACTGGCTGTTCAACGAGGAAACCAAAAAGCTGGCCAATCCAGTGCAGGGCAAGTCCTTCGACAAGGAATGCGCAAGCTGCCATTACAACGGTTACACGCTGACCAAGAACGCGGCAGGCGACTACATCGCCGGATCGGTTAATGATGCCGATGGCGAGATGGACATCGACGGTGACGGCGAGCCCAACGAGATCAACATGGGCTGCGAGACTTGCCATGGTCCCGGCTCGGCTCACGTGGAGGCACCCGAGGCCATGAAGGCGGCCAACATTGTCAGCCCGGCCAAGCTCGCTGCGGAACGTTCGTCGATGATCTGCGGCCAGTGCCACAGCCGGCCCCAGGGCAATCTGAAGAACGACCAGCCAGTCAACGCCGACAACAAGATGATGCTGCCGGGAACCAGTCGCAACACCTACCTCACCCAGTACACCATCCGGGAGGATGCCGCTGCCAAGGACTACTGGCCGGATGGACTGCATTCCAAGTCCCACCACCAGCAATACACCGACTTCATCAAGTCGTCCAAGCACCGCAACGGCAACCATCTGGTGGCCTGCGCCGACTGCCACGAACCGCACGGCAAGACCAAGTTCGCGCATCAGATGAAACTCGACTCCAACTCGGCCGAGTCCTGCACGACCTGCCACAAGAACAAGACCGACCTGAAGCAGCACATGGCGGTCACGGCCAAGTGCACGGTGGCTGCGGACAAGATTACCTGCTCCAGTTGCCACAACACCAAGACCATGCAGACCGGTGCCGGCTTGGGCAAGGGCATGGATGGGCGCGATGGCAAAAACTACTGGTTGAACGACATCACCTCGCACCTCTATGATGTGCCACGCAAGGACAACGTCGGGGTCAAGGGTGTGGAGCCGGGCAAGGCCATGCCGATCCCCTACACCAACAAGTGCGGCGCAGCCTGTCACAACACCAGCGCACTCTGAAAAGGGTTTGCTCCATTTAAAACCGCCGGGCTCGCCGGCGGTTTTTTTACATCCACGCGGGGCGCACAGGCATGCTCAAAAAGCGAGCAGGCCAGTCACAAATTCACTTCAACCCAGTTCACGGATCGACTGCATCGGCGGCACGCGGGTGATATGCCGCGTGGTGAGCCAGCCGCTCATTCCCACCAGCAGCGCGCCGGCCAGTGGCAGCGCAAGCCACAGCCAGGGGTGCAGGTGGAGCGGCAGTTCGAACAGGCGGTTCGCAATCAGCGCCATGGCGATTTCGGCGCAGGCGCTGGCGAGCAGCCCGGCCAGCAATCCAAGGGCGATAAATTCGCTCCACAGCCCTTTGGCCAGATAAGCGCGCTGGGCGCCCAGGGTACGCAGCAGCACGGCTTCCTGCTGCCGCGCGTCGAGGCTGGCCAGCAGCGTGGCGATGACGACGGCCATGCCGGCGGCGAGCAGAAATCCAAGCAGCAATTGAATCGCGCCGATGATCCGGTCGAACACGGCCTCGATGTTGGCGATGAGCTTGTCCAGCGCGAGCACGGTGATGCCGGGGAAGGTTTTGACAAAGCCCGGCAGCACGCCGGCGGCATTCGGCGGGACGTAGACACTGGCGATGGAACTGGCGGGCAGGGCGTCGAGCTGGCCGGGGGCGAAGATGACGAAGAAGTTGGGCTGCATCGAGTCCCACTTCACGCTGCGGATGCTGGTGATGCGCGCGGCGAGCGTCTGGTCGCCGACCTGAAAAGCGAGCTGGTCGCCGACGACAAGATTCAGGCGCTCGGCCATGCCGGATTCGACCGAGATTTCGGCGGCGCGCTGGTCGCCGTGCCAGCGCCCGGCCAGCACGGCGTTGTTGGCGGGCAGGATGGCGGTCCAGGTGAGGTTGAGTTCGCGCCGCAGGGTGTTGGTGTCGCGCGCGTCCTCAGGAAGCGTCTCGGCGATGGGTGTGCCGTTCTTGCTCACCAGACGGCCGCGCACCATGGGGTAGAGCGTGGAGGCCTTGAGGCGATGCTGCGACAGATACGCGGCAACCGCTTCCTGCTGATGCGGCGCGATGTTCACCAGAAAATAGTTGGGCGCCTGCGGTGGCAGTTGCTGGCGCCAGCCGGCGATGAGGTCGCTGCGCACCAGCGCCAGCAAAGCCACCAGAAACAGCGCCAGGGTGAAGGCGCCAAGCTGCAGGGTGCTGTCGAAGCGGTGGCGCAGCAGTTGCGCGAGGCCGAAGCGCACCGGACCGTGAGCCATGCGCTGCACGCCGCGGCCGGCCACCAGCGCCAGCCGCGCCAGCAGGGTCAGCACCCCGATCAGCCCGGCCAGCGCGCCGACGAAGACGCCGACCAGCTTGGCGTCACCCGCATACCAGGCAATCAAAACCAGTAGCGCCGATCCGCTGACCGCCGCGCTGATCCATGCGGCCACCGGCAGCGGCGGCAGATCGCGCCGCAACACGCGCAGCGGCGGCACGCGAATCAATCGCATGAGCGCGGGCAGGCTGGCGCCCGCCAGTGCCAGCAGGCCGCTGACGACGGCGACCCCGACCGGCGCCAGTCCAAGCGACGGCAGACGGGTGACGGCGTCGGGCAGGATTAGCCCCGCCAGTGCTTGCTGCATCAGCGCGCCGATCGCCACGCCGATCAAGCTGCCCAGCAGCCCCAGCGTCAGCAGCTGGACGGCGTAGAGCGTACGCAGCTGCGCGGTGGTAGCGCCGAAGCAGCGCATCAGCGCCGCCTGGTCGTAATGGCGCAACGCGTGGCGATGGGCGGCGATGGCGATGGCCGCCACCGACAGCAGCAGACTGATGAGCGCGGTGAGCTGGATGTAGCGATCGGCGTTGGCGAACGCGCCGCGCAGAGTCTCGACACCTTCGCGCGATCCGATGAGGCGCTGGGTGCTGTCGAGTGTGGATTTCAGTGCGGCACTGAAAGCCGCGAGTTGATCCGGCGCGCCGGCAAACTGATAGAGATAGGTGAGCCGGCTGCCGGGCTGCAGCACCCGGGTTTGTTCGACCTCGTCGGCACGCAGGAACACGCGCGGGGCGAAGCCGAACACGCCGCCGAGCTGCCCCGGCTCTTCGGCCACCACCCCGGCGATGGTGAAGTGCGCTTCGCCGATCTGCACGCGGTCGCCCACGCTGGCCGACAGCAGCGGCAGCAGGGAGGGCTCGACATAAATCGCGCCCGGCGGTGGCTGCGCCGGGCGCGGCGTGCCTGCGGCGAAGGGGCGGTCGGCGATGCGCACGGTGCCGCGCAGCGGATAGGCGGCATCGACCGCGCGCAGAGTGGCGAGCTGGAAGGCGTCGCCCTTGGCGACCATGCTGGAAAATTCGAGCGCCTGACTGGTTGCAAGCGAACTGGTCTTGAGCTTGCTGTTTTTAACTGAGGGAGCGGGCCAGGTTTCGATCGGGCGCGGGCTGGTGACCAGCAGGTCGGCGCCGAGAAAGCTGGCGCCCTGTTCACTCATGGCGCGCTTCAGACGGTCGCCGAGAAAGCCGGTGGTGGAGACGCTGCCGACGCCGATGATCAGCGCCAGCAGCAGCACGCGCCATTCGCCACTGGCGCGTTCGCGCCGTAACAGCCACAGGCCAAGCCGTAGGTAGATCATGCGAGGGTCACCTCGCGCGCGCGGCCGGCGACCAGATGCAGCCGGCGCCGGCAGCGCGCCGCCAGCGCGTCGTCGTGGGTGACCAGGATCAGGGTGGTGCGGGCGGAGGCGTTGAGCTCGAACAGCAGTTCGATGATGCGCGCGCCAGTGTCGGCGTCGAGATTGCCAGTGGGCTCGTCGGCGAACACGATTTCCGGATCGGTGGCGAAGGCGCGCGCGATGGCGACGCGTTGCTGCTCGCCGCCGGACAGCTGGCGCGGGGTGTGACCGGCGCGCGCGGCGAGGCCGACGCGGTCGAGCCAGTGGGCGGCGCGTTCGCGCGCGTCGGCGCGGCCGGCCAGTTCCAGCGGCAGCAGGATGTTTTCCAGCGCGGTGAGCGCGGGCAGCAGTTGGAACGACTGGAACACGAAGCCGACACGGCCGGCGCGCAGGCGGGCGCGGGCGTCCTCGTCGAGATCGTTGAGGCGCTGGCCGAGCAGCACGATTTCCCCTGCCGACGGCTGGTCGAGCCCTGCCAGCATGCCCAGCAGGGTCGATTTGCCGGAGCCGGAAGCGCCGGTGATCGCGAGGGTTTCGCCCGCCTGGACGGCAAGCTCGACTTCGCTCAGGATGGCAAGCGTGCCGTCTGCAGTGGTCACGCGCTGCGACAGGGCGCGGGCAATGACGGCTGGTGCGGGGAACTGGGCGCTGTCGGGAGGCGTCATTGAGGTGGGGTCAGGTTAAGGTGAGTGAATGAATTATCGCGTGTGGCTGCTGTTGGTGCTGTGGTTGCCGGGCTGGGCGCTGGCCGGCTCGTGCTCTTTGTTGATTGTCGGCGATAGCCTGAGTTCCGGCTATGGCCTTGCACCGGGACAAAGCTGGGTGGATCTGCTCGACGCGCGGATGAAAAAGGTCGCGCCGTCATGGCGCGTGATCAACGCCAGCGTCAGCGGCGACACCACGCAGAACGGCCTGCAGCGCCTGGCCCCTGCCTTGAGCCGGCAACGTCCGCAGGGCGTGCTGATCGCACTCGGTGGTAACGACGCCTTGCGCGGCACGCCGCCGGAGGTGATCCGGCAGAATCTGCAAACGATGATCCGGCAGGCCAAGGCGGCAGACGCCTGGGTGGTCTTGCTGGATGCGCCGGTGCTGCCCAACTACGGCAAGCCGTATGCCGATGCGCTGGCGAAGCTGTATGGGGACGTGGCGCGCGAGGAGAAGATTATTCACGTGCCGTGTTTTGTCTGTGGCGTGGGGATCACCCCCGGCATGATGCAGGCCGACGGCATCCACCCGAACGAAAAGGCCCAGACCCGGATGCTCGACGCCGTGTGGCCGCACATCCAGCCGAAACTGCGTTGCCCGGTGAAAAAACCATGAGTGGCGCAAGCTGTCCATGCGGATCGGGACGCGTGCTTGAAGCCTGTTGCGGGCGCTTGCATGCCGGCGAGCCTGCCCCGGATGCCGAAAGTCTAATGCGATCGCGCTACAGTGCCTATGTGCTGGGGCTGGAAGACTATCTGCTGGCGACCTGGCACCCCGATACCCGTCCCGCTGCACTTGAACTCGACGCCACGCCGCGTCCGCACTGGCTTGGGCTGGCGGTCAAGTCGCGCACGCCGCTCGACCCGACCCATGCGGCGGTCGAGTTCGTCGCGCGCTACAAGCTCAATGGCCGCGCGTTCAGGCTGCACGAAACCAGCCACTTCGAGCGGGTGGACGGGCGCTGGCTGTATGTCGACGGCGAGATTCGGGAATGAAGGAGGCCACCATGCGCGCACAGAAACTCGGCCATGCGGTGTTAAAGGTACGCAGCCTGGCGCTGTCGGTACCGTTTTACCGCGACGTGCTCGGGCTCACCGAAGTGGCGCGCTACGGCACCCAGATGGCGTTCTTTTCGTGCGGTGACAATCATCATGACCTTGCGCTGCTCGAGGTCGGCGCGCAGGCAGCGCCGCCCATGGACAACCAGGTCGGGTTGTATCACCTGGCGTTCAAGGTCGGCGATTCGCTGGACCAACTTCGCGCATTTCGCGATCACCTCGCGGCGCACGGCGTGGCACTGGCCGGACAGGCCGATCACCGCGTCAGCCAGGCGCTGTATTGCCATGACCCCGACGGCATCCTGATCGAGGTCTACGTCGACGCCGACCCGGCGATCTGGAAGGACGATCCAGGCGCGGTTGCGCATGTCGGCATGCTGAGGCTGTAAGGACGCGGACTCGGTGGGCTTTTGGCCCCTCATCCTGCGGTCAAAATGAACAAAGCCCGCTTGCGGCCTTTGAGCTGCTTTTGATTGAAAACGGTGGGGTGGACGATGGGGCTCGAACCCACGACAACAGGAATCACAATCCTGGACTCTACCAACTGAGCTACGTCCACCATTGGTGTTGCCAGCAACGCTGACAACGAAAAAACTTGGTCTGCCCGACAGGAATTGAACCTGTAACCCCCAGCTTAGAAGGCTGGTGCTCTATCCAGTTGAGCTACGGGCAGAGACTCTATTCGTTCTCGGGCAAAACGGGGTGGTCGGGGTGAGAGGATTCGAACCTCCGACATCCTGCTCCCAAAGCAGGCGCGCTACCGGGCTGCGCTACACCCCGAAATCCTATCGGCGCCCGGAAATCCAATGGATGAACAGCGGGCGCATTTCGGAGAGGCGAAACTATACCTTGGCGAAGGGGCCGGGTCAATTTCCGCTTGAGTAAGGTAGCGGGTTTCCGGGAGAATCACCCTTTTGCTTCAGGGTTGTCTTGATGAGCGCACGTATTCTCGACGGCAAGGCCATGGCCGACACCATCCTCGCAGTGATCCACGACAAGGTGGCCGAACGCGAGGCGCAGGGCAAACGCCGTCCCGGCTTGGCGGTGATTTTGGTGGGCGACGATGCCGCCTCTGCGGTGTACGTGCGCAACAAGAAACGCGCGTGCGAGCGCGCCGCCGTCACCAGCGTGTCGCACGATCTGCCCAGCGCCACCACGCAGGGCGAACTCCTGGCGCTGATCGACACGCTGAACGCCGACCCTGCCATCGACGGCATCCTGGTGCAGCTGCCGCTGCCCGCGCATATCGACACGGAGACGGTGATCGAACGCATCCGGCCGGACAAGGATGTCGACGGCTTCCATCCCTACAACATTGGCCGCCTGGCGGTGAAGATGCCGACGCTGAGGCCGTCCACCCCGCGCGGCATCATGACGCTGCTACGCGCCACCGGCGAGGAATTGCGCGGCAAGAATGCGGTAATGGTCGGCGCGTCCAACATCGTCGGCCGGCCGATGAGCCTGGAACTGCTGCTGGCCGGCTGCACCATCACCGTGTGCCACAGCGCCACGCGCGATCTGGAAAGCTTCGTGCGCTCCGCCGAGGTGCTGGTGGTGGGGGTGGGGCGGCCGCGCATGATCCCGGGCGACTGGGTGCGCGAGGGCGCGATCGTGATCGACGTCGGCATCAACCGCCTGCCTGACGGCAAGCTGGTCGGGGATGTCGATTTCGATTCTGCCGCGCAGCGCGCCAGCTGGATCACCCCGGTGCCCGGCGGGGTGGGGCCGATGACCGTGGCGACCCTGCTTGAAAATACGCTCGAAGCCGCGCTGATGCACAATCCTTAGGGGTCAGGGGTCAGGGGTCAGGGGTCAGGGGTCAGGACTGATGCAGCGTCCGTAGGTAAGCCACATCGACGAACGGCTGGCCGAGGTCGGGGCCAGCGACTCGCTGGCTGGGTGCGTCGGGGTCGCCGAGGTCGGACAGCACGACGGCTGCGCCGCTGAAGTCGTGATCCAGCGTGTAGGCGTTGACCGTCACCAGTGTTTTCAGGCCGGCGCCCAGGCTCGCGCGCAGGCCGTTCTCCGAGTCCTCGAATGCCAGGCACTCGGCGGGTTCCAGTCCCATTTTCTCCAGCGCGTAGTGATAGATATCGGGCGCGGGTTTCTTGGCCGGCACGATGTCGCCCGCTGCGATGACCTCGAACCAGTCCTGGGTGCCTGAGCCCAGGCTGTGTTCCAGCAGCACGGTGACGTTTTCCGGCGTGGTGGTGGTGGCAATCGCCAGGCGCAGCCCGGCGGCGCGTGCCTCGATCAGCAGCCGTTTGACCCCGGGGCGCATGGGGATGCTTCCGCGCGCGGCGAGTGCGCTGTAATGACGGGTCTTGGCTTTGTGCAGGTCGGCCACCAATTCATCAAAGTTGTCTGGCTTCCTATAATCCGGCCGATAGTGGTCGATATAGTGCTTCATCCGCTCCTTGCCGCCGGTGACAGCAAGCAGTTTGCCGTAGAGGGCGACGTCCCACTGCCAGTCGAGGCCGGCGTCGGCAAAGGCCTGGTTGAAAGCGGGCCGGTGGCCATCGCGTTCGGTGTCGGCAAGCGTGCCGTCAACGTCGAAGAGTAGGGCGTGTAGTGTCATGTGGGTTGCGGCGGTTAGGTGATTCTGCTATTAAGTCGGGTTGGGCTTTGCCCGGAATTAACTGAAATTTTCAAAGAGAACAAGATGGCTGAAACTTTGATGCGCTTTGAGCCTTACAAGGCCAAAAAAGGCGAAGAATACATGAACGCGAAACAGCTACAGCATTTTCGCAAAATGCTCGAGGCCTGGAAAGCCGAACTGTCGCAAGACATCGATAGCACCCTGCATTCCATGCAGGACGAGCAGACGGTGTTCGCCGATCCCAACGACCGCGCCACGCAGGAATCGGATATGGCGCTCGAGCTGCGCAACCGCGATCGCGAGCGCAAGCTGATCAAGAAAATCAGCGAAACCATCGCCAAGATCGACAGCGGTGATTACGGTTACTGTGAATCCTGCGGCGTTGAGATCGGTCTGGACCGCATGCAGGCGCGTCCGACAGCAACGCTGTGTATCGACTGCAAGACGCTCGAGGAAATCCGCGAACGTCAGGTCGCCAAATAAACGTGGCACGTCAGCTTGCCAAATAAGCCCACCCGCAAAGCGCGCCATGACCGATACCAGCGAATTTGACCGTAATTTCAATGGACTGCTTTACAGCGTGATGCGCTGGGATCAGCTGACGGCATTCTGGCAAAAGGTGGACGCCGGGGCAGGCTGGTATCTCTATGCGGTCGGCCAACAGGTGCCGCAAGAACCTTCTGCTGCCGACAAGGTGCAACAGTTCACGCGCGAGCTGGATGAACTGCTGCGGCGCGAGCACCACGAGGATTACTGCGCGATTGTCTACGCGGATAACCTGGATGCGCCCAGCTTCATCAAGATTTACGACCCCAATCATCTGGGTAGTTCGTGCGGTTCCAGTTCGATGAAATCCTCGGTGCTTCCCGGCTGGCTGATGAGCCGCACGCCGCCGCGCGAGCTTGAAATCTGCGGCGTGGTCACCGGCCAGCGCAAACGCTGGTGGCAAACGTTCCTTGGCACTTCAGCATAAAAAACCGCGCCCGAGAGCGCGGTTTTTTATGACCTGGAAGAATTATTTCTTGGCAGGTTCAGCCGGAGTGGCGGTAGCGCCAGCCTTTTTCTCTTCGGCCTTGACAGTGAGCTTCTTGACAGCACGCTTCTTGGCCGCAGCTTTCTTGGGCGCGGCGGCGGGCTTTTCTGCAGTTGCGGAGGCAGCAGCGGGGGTCGCAGGCGTGGCCTTGACTGCGTCGGCAGCAATAGCGGACATGCTGAAAGCGCCGACAATCGTCGCGGCGACCAGGGAGGACATCAGTTTGCTCATTATTTCTCCAGTGTGATCAAGTGGGTTGAAATGCAATCGCGCATTGCGATTGCACGACGGCCACTATGCAGCGCAATGCTTACACCAACCTTACAAATGCCGTCCTGATCCAGGCGTTCATTCGTGATGCTTTTCAGGCTGGATTGACGCGCTTTGTGTCAGACTTCAAGAATGAAAATTCTGCTCGTGGAAGATGACCCGACCCTGGGCGAGGCGGTCATGCTGGCAGTCCGACAGGCGGGATACGCTATCGACTGGACACAGGATGGCGCGCATGCGGAAATCGCACTGAGGGGGCATGCCTATGATGCCATGCTGCTTGATCTGGGGTTGCCCCGGCGCGAGGGACTGGAGGTGCTGCGCAATGTGCGCAAACGTGGCGCGACCTTGCCGGTGATGATCCTGACTGCCCGAGATACGGTGGAAGACAGGGTGCGGGGGCTGGATGCGGGGGCTGACGATTACCTGCTCAAGCCGTTTGCGCTGGATGAATTGCTTGCGCGATTGCGGGCATTGCTGCGGCGGGCGCATGGCCAGGTCGATCCCAGGATACGCATGGGGCGCCTGAGTTTTGACAGTGTCAAGCGACAAGTCTGCGTGGGCGAGACGCCGCTGGTCTTGTCCGCGCGCGAGGTGGAGGTGCTTGAAATTCTGCTCAATCATGCCGGGCGCGTCACAGCCAAGGAAGCGATCGCAGACCGTCTGACTGGCTGGGATGAAGGCGTGGGGGACAATGCGGTGGAAGTTTATATCCATCGATTGCGGCGTAAGCTGGAAGGTTCCGGCGTGGTGATCCGCACTTTGCGCGGTCTGGGCTATCTGCTGGAAGTCGAACATTGAACAGCGAAAATCAGAAGAGCCTTCGGCGGCAGTTGATAGTCCGCATGCTATCGATGATGTTGCCGCTGTTCATTTTGCTGTGGGTCATCGCCCATTTCGCCAGCCAGTATTTCATCAATGAGGCTTTTGACCGCTCGCTGGTGCGGCGAACCTATGCGCTGGCGGACAGGGTTGAAGTACTGCGCGGGGAGGTGCAGGTCGATCTCCCGATCGCGGCGCGTGAATTGCTGTTGTTTGACCAGGAAGACCTATTGTTCCATCGCATCATCGACCCGCAAGCCCGGGTGATCGAAGGTGAGCTCAACATGCCGCCGCTCCCGGGAAAGAAGGGCATAAAGCCAGGCCAGCTGATTGTCTACGACGGCGTCAAGGACGGCGAGAAAGTCCGGGTGGCCGCGTTTGCTCTTTCGCTCAAGGGCAGCAGTGCGACCGGGGCGGCTTTGGTTCAGGTGGGGGAAACGCTGTCACGTCGTTCGGCAATGGCTGATCGCGCCACGCTGGCGATTGTGATTCCGATGTTGCTGATGACCCTGACTGCGGCGGCTGCCATTGCCTATGGCGTCGGGCGGGGTCTTGAGCCGGTGAGTCGGCTGCGTGACCGTTTATCAGCACGGCAAGCGTTCGATCTGAGTCCGGTACCGCTGGAGGGCACGCCTGCCGAATTGCGACCGTTTCTGAATGAAATCAATTCGCTGCTGCAGCGCCTGTCCGAAGCGGTCGACGCGCAATCGCGCTTTGTCGCGGATGCTGCGCATCAACTTCGCACGCCCATCGCCGGCATCCGCGCACAGGCCGAAGCCGCCTTGGCGAGCGCGCGGCATGAAAATGCGCACCATGCGCTGGCGCGTATTGCGCAGTCGACGCAAACCATGGGTGACCTGGTTCAGAAGCTGCTCATTCTGGCGCGCGTCGATGCCGCAGAAAATACCCTGCGTTTGAACCGGCTGGACGGCGTGGAGGTGGTGAGGGAGGTTGCGCGTGAATGGGCCCCCCGGGCATTGGCAAAAGGGGTGGAAATCGGCTTTGAAATGAAAGACGCCGAAGCATGGGTGATGGGCGATGCTCAGCTGCTGCGGGAGATGCTTGCCAATTTGATCGACAATGCCCTGCGCTATGGCGGGACACGAATCACGCTGACCGTACGCAGCTCAGGGCAGGGCGTGACGTGGCGGGTGGCAGACAACGGCCCGGGTATTCCGGAGCCGCAGCGTGCCGCCGTTTTTGCGCCATTTCATCGACTGTCGGGCGGAGTGGATGGAGCCGGGCTTGGCTTGACGATCGTGCAACGCATCGCGCATTTGCATGGCGCGGTGGTGAGCCTGGAAGCGAGCGCAGATGGGACCGGCCTGGTGGCAAGCGTGAAATTTCCGCCGCCGCCGGTTTAAGCACCAACGAAAAAAACCGCGCTCTCGGGCGCGGTTTTTAAAAGGGAACCAACTAATTTAGCCCGCGGATTCCGGAGTTTCGTTGTCGGTAACTGCTGGAGCGGGAGCTTCCAGCAGGGCCTTCATCGACAGCCGCAGGCGGCCTTTCTCGTCGGCCTCCAGAATCATCACCTTCACGACCTGGCCTTCTTTCAGGTAGTCGCCGATGGCGTTGACGCGCTCATGGGCGATCTGCGAGATGTGTAGCAGCCCGTCGCGACCCGGCAACACGTTGACGATCGCGCCAAAGTCCAGCAGCTTGATGACAGGACCTTCGTACACCTTGCCGACTTCGACTTCGGCGGTGATTTCCTCGATACGCTTCTTCGCGAGTTCGCCGGCTTCCATGCTGGTGCAGGCGATCTTCACGCTACCGTCTTCCTGGATGTCGATCTGGGTGCCGGTTTCCTCGGTCAGCGCGCGGATCACGGCGCCACCCTTGCCGATAACGTCGCGGATTTTTTCCGGGTTGATCTTCATCGTGATGATGCGCGGCGCGTAGGCCGACATTTCATGGCTGCCGGACACCGATGCCTTCATGATGCCGAGGATGTGCATGCGGCCTTCCTTGGCCTGCGATAGCGCGGCCTGCATGATTTCCCGGGTGATGCCAGTGATCTTGATGTCCATCTGCAGTGCGGTCACGCCTTTTTCGGTGCCGGCCACCTTGAAGTCCATGTCGCCCAGGTGATCTTCATCGCCGAGGATGTCGGTCAGCACGGCGAAGCGGTTGCCGTCCTTGATCAGGCCCATGGCGATGCCGGCGACGTGCGCCTTCAGCGGCGCGCCGGCGTCCATCAGCGACAGGCAGCCGCCGCACACCGAGGCCATCGACGACGAACCGTTGGATTCGGTGACTTCCGAGACCACGCGCATGGTGTAGCCGAATTCTTCCTTGCTCGGCAGTACCGCCAGCAGCGCGCGCTTGGCGAGCCGTCCGTGGCCGATTTCGCGGCGCTTGGGCATGCCCACGCGACCGGTTTCGCCGGTGGCGTAGGGCGGCATGTTGTAGTGCAGCATGAAGCGGTCTGAATAACTGCCTTCGAGCGCGTCGACCGTCTGTTCGTCGCGCCCGGTACCCAGCGTGGTGACCACCAGCGCCTGGGTTTCGCCGCGGGTGAACAGGGCGGAACCGTGGGTGCGCGGCAGCACGCCGGTGCGGATGGTGATCGGGCGCACGGTGCGGGTGTCGCGGCCGTCGATACGCGGCTGGCCGGACAGGATGCGGTGACGCACCACGCCGGCTTCCAGGCGGTGGAAGGCATCCTTCACGGCATTGGCGGCGACGGTGTCCATATCGGCGGTGATGAGTTCGGCGAAGGCCTTGTTGCGGACTTCGTCGATTGCGGCCATGCGCGCCTGCTTCTGCTTGATGTTGTAAGCCTGCTGCAGGCCATCATCGGCCAGCGCCTTCAGGCGTTCTACCATCGCGGTGTCTTCGGCGGGTGCTTCCCAGTCCCAGGCGTCGGCGCCGGCTTCGTCGGCCAGTTCGTTGATCGCGGTGATCGCGGCCTGCATCTGCTGGTGGCCGAACATGACCGCGCCCAACATGATGTCTTCGGGCAGTTCCATCGCTTCGGACTCGACCATCAGCACGGCGGCTTCGGTGCCGGCGACAACCAGGTTGAGCGCCGAGTCTTTCAGCTCGGAGTTGGTCGGGTTGAGCACGTATTCACCGTTGATGAAGCCGACGCGCGCTGCGCCTACCGGACCGTCGAACGGCAGGCCGGACAGCGACAGCGCGGCCGAGGCGCCGATCAGCGCGGGGATGTCGGCGCTGACTTCGGGGTTAGACGACATCACGGTGGCGATGATCTGCACTTCGTTGAAGAAGCCTTCGGGGAAGAGCGGGCGGATGGGGCGGTCGATCAGGCGGCAAATCAGCGTTTCGCCCTCGGAAGTGCGGCTTTCGCGTTTGAGAAAACCGCCGGGGATGCGTCCGGCGGCGTAGGTCTTTTCCTGGTAGTCGACGGTCAACGGAAAGAAATCCTGGCCGGGCTTGACTTCGTTTTTGGCGACCACGGTGACCAGCACCACGGTGTCGTCCATGTTGACCAAGACAGCGCCGGACGCCTGGCGGGCGATTTCGCCGGTTTCCAGCGTGACCAGGTGGCGGCCGTAGGTGAAAGTTTTCTTGATAGCGCTCATACGAGTTCCTTTCAAAGCAAAAACGCCCCGCATGGGCGGGGCGTGGAAAATTCAGGGGGCAATAAGCCCCATCCACTGTGCCGGTGCAGCAGGGTGCCGGGTCATCACAGTGGCCTTGTCGGGCTTACTTGCGCAGACCGAGACGTTCGATCAGGGCCTTGTAGCTTTCGAGGTGGGTGCGCTTCAGGTAATCGAGCAGCTTGCGGCGGCGGCTCACCATCCTCAGCAGACCACGACGCGAGTGGTGATCCTTCATGTTGGCCTTGAAGTGGCCGGTCAGGTCATTGATGCGAGCCGTCAGCAGGGCAACCTGCACTTCGGGCGAGCCGGTATCGGCGACGGCGCGTTGGTAATCCTGGACGATTTGTGCTTTTTGCGTGGTGGTAACAGCCATGATGCACTCCTTCTAAATCGCGTGGCCTGCGGCTGAGCGGGACACGTTCTGTTCTGGGAAACCGCGCATTTTACGCTAAATGGGGGACTTAACTCAAGCTTGTTGGGTGGTTTTGTTGGGTGGCGATCAGCCGGCGCGGCAGCAGGTGGCCGGCGTCGGCATCGGCCAGGCCGATGAAAATGTGGGGTGCCGTGTAAATACGTGTTAGCCCTGGATGAGCTGCGGGGTGCGCCACGCAGCGGCCCTGACACAGCGCCTCGGCGTCGGCAGCATCGAGTTGTAGGGCGGGCAGATGCGCCACTAGGCAGTCTGCGGGCAGCAACAGGGCGTGGCGCTGGCCGGCGTCGAGTGCTTCCAGATCGGCAAGCGCGTGTGCCTGATCCATCTTGAATCCACCCGCGGCAACGCGCGTCAGTGCGGTGAGATGGGCGCCGCAGCCAAGCGCGGCACCGATATCCTGCGCCAGCGTGCGGATATAGGTGCCGGCGCTGCTTTGCACGTCGAGCACCACGCGGGGCAGGCTGCATTCGACCAGCTCGAGGGCGCGAATCTGCACCCGGCGTGACGG
This sequence comes from Thiobacillus sp., assembly GCA_030680405.1. Lineage (GTDB taxonomy): Bacteria > Pseudomonadota > Gammaproteobacteria > Burkholderiales > Thiobacillaceae > Thiobacillus. The sequence goes on from JAUXVT010000052.1 coordinate 75,200, forward strand.
GCGCTCGATTTCGATGCCGGCGCGGGCATATTCGTAGAGCGGGCGTCCTTGGTGCTTGAGCGCGGAATACATGGGGGGGATTTGCTCGATTTCGCCCATGAAACGCGGCAGCACAGCAGTGATGTCGGCACAGCTAACAGCCACGTCGCGGGTACTGAGAACCTCGCCTTCGGGGTCGCCGGTGGTGGTGGTCACGCCCAATTGCAACACGGCGCGATAGCGCTTGTCAGCGTCCAGCAGGTAGGCCGAAAACTTGGTTGCCTCGCCGAAACACAGCGGCAGCAGGCCGTCGGCGAAGGGATCGAGGGTGCCCGTGTGGCCCGCCTTTTTGGCGTTGAGCAGCCACTTGGCTTTTTGCAGCGCGGCGTTGGAAGTGATGCCGACCGGCTTGTTCAGCAACAGCACGCCATCGACCGGCTGGCGGGCGGGTTTCACTCGTCTTTTGGGTGTTTGGCGTCTTCGGCGACCGCGGATTCGATCAGCTGGCTAAGCTCAATTCCGCGCTCGACCGAGCGATCGTACACGAAGCTGAGCTTGGGCACCACGCGCAGCTGCATGCGGTGCGACAGCTGCGTGCGCAGAAAGCCGCTGGCGCGCTGCAGGCCCTGCAGGCAGGCGTCATGCGCGGCCTCGCCGCCCAGCGTGGTGAAGTAGACCTTGGCGAACTCCATGTCGCGGTTGACCTCCACCTCGGTGATGGTCAGCATGCCGACGCGCGGATCCTTCACTTCCTGCCGGATCAACTCCGGCAGTTCGCGCTGGATCTGGTCGGCGACTCGGCGGGCACGCGGAAAATCCTTCGGCATTACAGCGACCGCGCGACTTCCACGACCTCAAACACTTCGAGCAGGTCACCTTCCTGGATGTCATTGAAGCTCTTCAGGGAGAGGCCGCACTCGAAGTTGGCCTTGACTTCCTTGACGTCATCTTTGAAGCGCTTCAGCGAATCGAGTTCGCCCTGGTGGATCACCACGTTGTTGCGCAGCACGCGCACACCGGCGTTGCGTTTGATCACGCCATCCAGCACGTAGCAGCCGGCAATGGTCCCGATCTTGGAAATGTGGAAGACTTGGCGGATTTCCACGCTGCCGATGACGCTTTCCCGCTTCTCGGGCGTCAGCATGCCGGACAGCGCGGCCTTTACCTCATCCACGGCTTCGTAAATGATGTTGTAGTAGCGGATATCCACGCCGCTGGATTCGGCCAGCTTGCGGGCGGAGGCATCGGCGCGCACGTTGAAGCCGATCAGCACCGCCTTGGAGGCGAGCGCCAGGTTGACGTCGGACTCGGTGATCGCCCCCACCGCGCTGTGGATGATGTTGACCTTGACCTCGTCGGTCGACAGCTTGCCCAGCGCGTGCGCCAGGCCTTCGTAAGAACCCTGCATGTCGGCCTTGAGGATGATGGGCAGTTGCTGGACTTCGCCCGCACCCATCTGCCCGAACATCGATTCCAGCTTGGCCGCCTGCTTTTTGGCGAGCTGCACGTCGCGGAATTTGCCCTGACGGAACAGCGCGATTTCGCGCGCCTTGCGCTCGTCGGGCAGCACCATCATCTCCTCGCCCGCCCGCGGTACGTCGGACAGACCCTGGATTTCGACTGGGATCGAGGGTCCGGCTTCGTTTACCGTCTTGCCCGACTCGTCGAGCATGGCGCGCACGCGGCCGAAGGCCTGTCCGGCCAGCACCATGTCGCCGCGGCGCAGGGTGCCGGATTGCACCAGCAGGGTGGTGACCGGGCCCTTGCCCTTGTCCAGCCGCGCTTCGATGACGAGGCCTTTTGCAGGCCCTTCGGCAGCCGCCTGCAGTTCCAGCATCTCGGCTCGCAGCAGGATGGCGTCGAGCAGACCGTCGATATTGGTATTGGCCTTGGCCGACACTTCGACGAACTGGGTGTCGCCGCCCCATTCCTCGGGGGTGACGCCCTGCGCGACGAGTTCCTGGCGGATGCGCTCGGGGTTGGCATCGGGCTTGTCGACCTTGTTCATGGCCACCACCAGCGGCACATTGGCCGCCTTGGCGTGGTGGATGGCTTCGATGGTTTGCGGCATGACGCCATCGTCCGCCGCCACCACCAGCACCACGATGTCGGTCGCTTTCGCGCCGCGCGCCCGCATTGCGGTAAACGCTTCGTGGCCCGGGGTGTCGAGGAAGGTGATGACGCCTTTTTCGGTTTCGACGTGATAGGCGCCGATGTGCTGGGTGATGCCACCGGCTTCGCCGCTGGCCACCCGGGTGCGCCGGATGGTGTCGAGCAGCGAGGTCTTGCCGTGGTCGACGTGTCCCATCACCGTGACCACCGGCGGGCGGGCACGCATGACCACTTCGCCGGTAAAGCCGGTATCGATGAGGAAGGCTTCAGGCGTGTCGAGCGCGGCAGGCATGCCGATGTGCCCCATTTCCTCGACCAGGATAATTGCGGTTTCCTGGTCGAGCACCTGGTTGATGGTCACCATGCTGCCCAGCTTCATCAGCGCCTTGATGACTTCAGCGGCCTTCACCGACATCTTGTGGGCGAGCTCGGCGACGGTGATGGTTTCAGGTATCAGCACCTCGCGCACGATTGGCTCGGTCGGTGCAACGAAGGTGGTTTCTTCCTGGCCGGACCTGGATTTGCCTTTACGGCCACGCCAGCCTGCTTCAGGCGCAGCGCCGCCACGGGTCTTGAGCCCGCCCTTGCGGCGCGCGGCTGCCTCATCCTTCCAGCTACCTGCGGCCTTTTTGGCCGGTTTTTTGTCACCCTTGGCCGCACCCGGCTTGTCCGGTTTGTGCAGCGTTTTTTCTGTGGGGGCTGCGGGGGCTGCGGGCGCGGCGGCTTTCTCTGCCGCCGCCAGCTTGGTGGCTTCGCGCGCGGCTTCGGCCTGCTTGCGCAAGGCTTCGCGCTCGGTACGGGCCTTGGCGTCCGAGGCCTGGCGTTCCTGCAGCGCCGAGTGACGGCGGGCTTCCTCTTCGCGTGCCTTGACTTCCGCCTCGTTCAGGATCGAAGCCTTTTTGATGCGGGTGGTTTTCTTCACCACCGGGGCGGGTTTCGCAGCGGGCTCCGCAGCCACCTCAAGCGGCGCGGGTGCCGCTTCAGCGGTTACGACCGGTTCAACCACAGCGGGCTCGGCGGCGACGGGCTCAACCGCAGCCGGTTTGGCCACAACCGGCTCGACGACGGGCGCTTCAACCTTGGTTTCGACCACTGGCTGAGCCTGTTCCTCGACCAGCGGAGCCGGTTGGGCTTTCGGCGCGGTCTCTGCCACTGGCTGGGCTTCGGCCGCCAGCGCAGCGGCATCGCGCTTGACGTAGGTTCGCGACTTGCGCACTTCCACCTGAATGGTACGTGACTTGCCGGTGCTGTCGGTCTTGCGGATTTCACCGGTCTGCTTGCGCGTGATGGTGATCTTGGTTTTGCCGGTCTCCGCGCCGCCGCCGTGCATCTTGCGCAGATAGTCGAGCAAATGCGCCTTGTCCGCTTCGGTTACGGGGTCGACAACATCATTTTTGCTGACGCCTGCTGCTTTCAGCTGTTCTAGCAACAGCTGGGGCGGCAGTTTCAGTTCCTGGGCGAATTGTTCAACGTTCATGCAGTCCTCGTGGCTATCAGCCTTGGGCGAACCAGGGCGCGCGTGCGGCCATGATCAATTGTTTGGCGCGTTCGGCATCCATGGCGGCCATTTCGGTCAGCTCGTCGACTGCCAGCTCCGCCAGGTCCTCGGTGGTGTGGATGCCTTTGCTGGCAAGCGTACGTGCGGTTTCTGCGTCCATGCCTTCGAGCGACAACAGATCGCCCGCGGAGGCCTCGACCTGTTCCTCGCCGACAATGGCAGCGGTCAGCAACGCGTTGCGGGCACGGTTGCGCAGTTCGTTGACCAGGTCTTCGTCGAACGCCTCGATCTCGAGCATTTCGTTCAGCGGCACGTAAGCGACTTCTTCCAGCGTGGAGAAGCCTTCGTCAACCAGGATTTGAGCGACTTCCGCGTCCACATCGAGTTTCTCGACGAAGAGCGCGAGGGTTTTGCCGCTTTCGCTCGACTGCTTCTCTTCTGCCGTTTCGCGCGACATGATGTTGAGTTCCCAGCCGCTTAGCTCGGACGCCAGACGCACGTTCTGGCCGCCGCGGCCGATGGCCATCGCCAGCTGTTCCTCATCCACCACCACGTCCATGCTGTGCTTGTCTTCGTCCACCACGATGGAGCTGACTTCGGCGGGCGCCAGCGCATTGATGACGTACTGCGCGGGATCGGCCGACCAGTGGATGATGTCGACGCGCTCGCCCGCCAGTTCGTTGGTCACCGAGGTGACACGCGAACCGCGCATGCCGATGCAGGTGCCGATCGGATCGATGCGCGGGTCGTGCGACACCACCGCGATCTTGGCGCGCAGGCCGGGGTCGCGGGCGGCTGCCTTGATTTCCAGCAGGCCTTCCTCGATTTCCGGCACTTCGAGCTCAAACAGCTTCATGATGAATTCGGGCGCAGTGCGCGACAGCACCACCTGCGGGCCGCGGGCGCCGCGGTCGATGCGCAGCAGGTAGGCACGCACGCGGTCACCGACGCGCAGGTTCTCGCGCGGGATCATCTGGTCGCGGTGCAGGAAGCCCTCGATGCGGCCCGATTCGATAATGGCGTTGCCGCGGTCGATGCGTTTCACCACGCCGTTGACGAGGTGTTCCTTGCGGTCGAGGAAATCGCTGATGATCTGTTCGCGCTCGGCGTCGCGGATTTTTTGCAGGATGACCTGTTTGGCGGCCTGCGCGCCAATGCGGCCAAACTCGACGTTTTCCAGCGGCTCCTCGATGTAGTCGCCGACCTCGATGTCGGGATGCTTGTCCTGGGCGTCGATCAGCAGAATCTGGTAACCCTCGGATTCCAGGTCGGCTTCGGACACCACCTGCCAGCGGCGGAAGGATTCATAGTCGCCGGTGGTGCGGTCGATCGACACGCGCACGTCGGCCTCATCCTTGAAGCGCTTTTTGGTGGCGGAGGCGAGCGCCTGCTCCAGCGCTTCGAACACCACCTCTTGGCCCACGTTTTTTTCGCGCGCCAGCGCGTCGGACAGCATCAACAATTCACGGCTCATCACTTCCTCCAGCCTTGCCTAAACCATGGGTTTCAGGCGGGCAGCGTCCACATTTCTTAAATCAACCGACACTTCCGTGCCATCGACGATCAACTTCACCGCATTTTCTTCCAGACCAACCAGCTGACCGCTGAGGCGGCGCCGGTTGTCCATCGGCACCCGCAGCTTGAGCGTCACCTGTTCGCCGGCGAAGCGCACATAGTCCTGCGGCTTGACCAGCGGCCGGTCGAGCCCGGGCGAGGATACCTCCAGCCTGTCGAAGTCGATGTTCTCGACGGTAAACAGGTGGGTCAGGTGATTGCTCACCGTCACGCAGTCGTCAATCGTGATGCCGCCCGGCTTGTCGATAAATAACCGTAACACCCCACGCCCGGCGCGCTCCAGCATCACCAGCTCGTAACCGAGTCCGGCGAGTACAGGCTCCAGGCGGGCGGGCAAATCCATCATTGCAAATCCATCTTTGTGTCGCAGCGCAGCACAAATAAAAAATGGGCAAACTGCCCATTGTGATAATAATCAAGCGCCGAAATTATACCACTCGGGCCAGTAGACTGAAAGATAAGATGGTGCCCGGAACCGGAATCGAACCGGTACGCCATCGCTGGCGAGGGATTTTAAGTCCCTTGTGTCTACCAATTTCACCATCCGGGCAAAGCGGACGGTTGATCCTAAGTCTGGAGGCGCGTGCCGGAGTCGAACCGACCTACACGGATTTGCAATCCGGTGCATAACCGCTTTGCTAACGCGCCTTCGCGGTAAACCACTTAAACGAAAAGGGGAAAACATCCGGGCTGAGCCATTTGTTTTCCCCAGAATGCTGGAGCGGGAAACGAGATTCGAACTCGCGACCTCAACCTTGGCAAGGTTGCGCTCTACCAGCTGAGCTATTCCCGCGTTGAAGGCTGCGCATTATGGTGATTTCGTTTTTTTCTGTCAACAAATTCATGAAGATTTTTGCAGGGCGCGCGCAGCCATCACAAGGTAATACGCCATCGATATCAGGGTGAGCAGCGCGGCGACCCAGATCAGCAGCGTGCCGATGCGTGCGATGGGCAGGCCGGCGAACGGGATGAAATACAGCAATAGCACGATGGCAATCATCTGCGCCGAGGTTTTCAGCTTGCCGACGAACGACACCGCGACGCTGGCGGATTTGCCTGCCTTCGCCATCCACTCGCGCAGCGCCGAGATGGTGATTTCACGGCCGATGATGATGAGCGCGATCAGCGGCGTCACGCGATCCAGGTCGACCAGCACGATGAGCGCGGCGGCGACCATCAGCTTGTCAGCCACCGGGTCGAGAAAGGCGCCAAACGCCGAAGTCTGGCCGAGCGCGCGCGCCAGATAGCCGTCGAGCCAGTCGGTCAACGCCGCCACGCCAAAAAAGGCCGCGGCCAGCAGATTGGCTTCGTACGGCGTTACCCAGCCGTCGGGCAGATAAAACACGCCCGCCATCAGCGGAATGAAGAGGATGCGCAGCCAGGTGAGCAGGTTGGGGAGATTGAACGGCATCAGTGCAGGGCGTGATAGATGGTTTCCGCCAATTCTCGGCTGATACCGTTGACTGTGGCAAGCGCGTCGACGCCGGCGTCACGAACGCCCTGCAGGCCGCCGAAGTGTTCGAGCAGCTGTTTGCGGCGTTTGGGACCGATGCCGGCGATGTCTTCCAGCGTCGATTGCATGCGTGCCTTGCCGCGTTTGGCGCGGTGGCCGGTGATGGCGAAGCGGTGGGCTTCGTCGCGCACCTGCTGGATCAGGTGAAAGCCGGGGTGGTCCTTGGCGAGCCGGAGTTCGCGGCCGTCGGCGAAAATCAGCGTTTCCAGACCGGGCTTGCGCGCTTCGCCCTTGGCCACGCCGAGCAATAAAACCTCGCCCAGGCCTAGTTCGGTCATCGCCTCGACCGCCGTCGTGATCTGCCCCTTGCCGCCGTCGATCAGCAGCAGGTCGGGCAGTACGCCGTTTTCCTCCACGCTCTTGTGAAAGCGCTTGATCAGCGCGGCGTGCATCGCGGCGTAGTCGTCGCCCGGCGTGATGCCGCTGATGTTGTAGCGCCGGTAGTCGGACTTTTTCAGGTCATCGCCTTCATAGACGACGCACGAGGCCACCGTGGCTTCGCCCATGGTATGCGAGATATCGAAGCACTCGATGCGGTTGAGTGTCGGTAGGTCGAGCGTGTCGCGCAGCGCGGCGAGCCGCTGCGACTGGTTGGCACGCTCGGTGCTGCGGCGCTCGGCCGACAGCCGCGCGTTGGCCTGCGCCATGCCGATCCACACACGGCGTTCGCCGGTGACGCGATGCAGCAGGCTGACTTTTTTGCCGGCCTGTTCGGAGAGCAGCGCTTCCAGCGCGTCGGTCTCGATCGCTTCGCTCACCAGAATGCGCGCCGGAATCGGGTGGTCGAGGTAGTGCTGGGCAATAAAGGCTTCCAGCGCTTCGGCCAGCGTCGCCCCTTCGCCGTGTTGCGGAAAGAAGCTGCGGTCGCCCAGATGCCGCCCGCCGCGGATCATGGTCAGGTTGACCGCGATCACCCCCGCGACTTCGGCCACCGCCACCACGTCGGCATCGGCCTCGCTGCCGGTGGTTTCGACGAACTGCTTCTCGCGCACCGTCGCCAGCATGCGCAGACGGTCGCGCAGATGGGCGGCGGTCTCGAAATCAAGCGCGGCGGCGGCGACGTTCATCTGTTCGGTGATCTGTTCGGTCAGAGCGGAGGCCTCGCCGTGCAGCAACTGGGCGGCTCCGCGGACGTCGCGTGCGTAGGCTTCCGGCGTGATGCGCTTGACGCAGGGCGCGGTGCAGCGCTTGATCTGGTGCAGCAGGCACGGCCGCGAGCGGTTGGCGAACACCGTGTCCTCGCAGGTGCGCAGCTGGAACACCTTCTGCAGCAGCTGGATGCTCTCGCGCACCGCGTAGGAATTGGGGTAGGGGCCGAAGGTCTGATCGTGCTTCTTCGGCGTGCCGCGAAAATAGGCGATTCGCGGAAAGCGGTGCCCGGTCAGCAGCAGATAGGGATAGGACTTGTCGTCGCGGAACAGGATGTTAAAGCGCGGCTTCAGCCCCTTGATCAGGTTGTTTTCCAGCAGCAGCGCTTCGGCCTCGGTGCGCGTTACCGTGGTGTCGATGTGGTCGACGCTTTTGAGCATCAGCCGGATGCGCGGGCTCTGGTCGCTTTTCTGGAAATAGCTGGAGACGCGCTTCTTCAGATCCTTCGCCTTGCCGACATAGAGCACCGCTCCCGCTGTGTCCACCATGCGGTAGACGCCGGGCAAGGTGGGCAGCGAGGCGAGAAATTCTTTGTCGACGCTCAAGGCTCAGTCGTTTTCGTCGAGCAGTTTGCCGGCGATCGCCCAGTTCTCGTCCGGCAATTCCTCGAACGCGATGTAGGTGTACGACGCCGGCTTGCCGGCGTGGCGCTCCAGTGTGGCGGTGATTTCCTCGGCGATTTTTCGCTTCTGTTCCCGGGTCAGCTTGCCGGCGAGCTTGATGGTGACGACGGGCATGATCAGTCCTTGCTTTGAATCTTGGTGAACACCGCCGCGAACATCTCGGGGGTGAGGCGGCGCGTCTGGGTATTGTAGCGGGAGCAGTGGTAGCTGCTGACCAGCTGCCGGCCGTCGGGCAGGCGGTAGTCGCTGGCGTGGCCGAAGGGGTAATCCTTGAGCTTGAGGCCCTGCGCGCGCAGCACCGACTGATGCGCGATCTGGCCCAGCGCCAGGATGCCGGCGTGCCCGGGCAGGGCCGCCAGCTCGGCGGCGAGAAAGCGGTTGCATTCGCGGATTTCGCCCGGCTCCGGCTTGTTGGCCGGCGGCAGGCATTTCACTGCATTGGTGATGCGGCAGCCGGTGAGCCTGAGGCCGTCGTCGACTGACACCGATTGCGGCGCGCTGGCATAGCCGAACTGGTGCAGGGTCTGGTATAGCAGCACGCCCGCGTAGTCGCCGGTGAAGGGACGCCCGCTGCGGTTGGCACCGTGCATGCCGGGGGCGAGTCCGACGATCAGCAGACTGGGCGCCGGGTCGCCGAAGGGGGGGACGGGACGCGCGTGGTAATCGGGGTGGCGGGTGTGCACCTCGTCCAGGAAAGTGGCGAGGCGCGGGCAGGCGCGGCAGTTCGGATCGAAAGGTTTGGACATGAAAAACGCCCCAGGGTGGGGCGTTGATTGTAGCGGCGTTTTGGACTCAGGATCCGATGGGGCCGGCAGCGGTCTGTATGTAGTTCTGCTCGCCCATGAGCTTGACCAGATCGAGCTGGGTTTCGAGGTAGTCAATGTGCTCCTCGGTGTCTTTCTGAATGTCGACCAGGATTTCGCGCGAGACATAGTCCTTGACCGCCTCGCAATGCGCGATGGCCTCGATGTACAACGCCCGGCCGCCAAGTTCCAGCTTGAGATCGCAGTTCAGGCACTCGACCACGTTCTCGCCGATCATCAGCTTGTTCAGGTCCTGCAGGTTGGGCAGGCCATCCAGAAAAAGAATGCGCTCGATCAGCTTGTCGGCGTGACGCATCTCCTCGATGGACTCTTCGTATTCGTGCTTGCCCAGCGCAACAAGCCCCCAGTTCTTGTACATGCGGGCATGCAGAAAATACTGGTTGATGGCGGTGAGTTCCACCGTCAGGGCCTTGTTCAGATATTGGATGACTTTCTTATCGCCTTTCATTTCGCGCTCCTGATCGTTGAGGATACCCGCGAGCGTGCCGGTGGCTTGACAGCTGGTTGGCTAAAGGGCAAGGCGGGATTACCCGACATTCTAGGAATGGAGGCGAGTAAAGCAAGCGCTGTCGTGGCGCTTGAGGGTGTATTGTGAATGAGAATGGGAGAAGGTCTGATCAGGCCACCATGAGTCCGGGGTAGACGGCTTCATTGCGCACCTCATCCACTGCATCGCGCAGGACCGCCTTGGCGCAGCGACCGCATTTTCCGCACTGGGTGGCAACGCCCAACTGCTGGCTCAATTCGCGCATGGTGCACACACCTTCGGTACGCACAAGCCGACGGATATCGGTGTCGGTAACGCTGTGGCAAAGACAAACGTACATGTGAGTCTCCTGCAAATAGATCAATCATTTCCTAGTTTAATTAAATAAGAATGATTGTCAATAACTTTAATTAGACCTTCATCCTCATGCTTATCCATTAGGGTGAAGAAAGTGGGTGCCTGCGCCTGCATGCCGCCCAGCCGTCCCCAAGACGGGCCTTGATCGATAGTGCCCGGGGCGTTCGGGGCAGCATCAACGCAGATGGGTACGAACGTGCCGCGTTCACAGTTGTAGATGAGCGCACGGCGGGGGCCGACACGTGATGGAACGCGGTTGCAGGTCGGCGCTGCCAGCCGTGGCGTCAGCACTCTGGGTGATGTCGCTCTGGTGCTGGAACGTGCCGCCGAGTTCGATGCCGGGCAGGCCGGTCCACTTCAGGCGGGCGGTATAGGCGAAGTCCTTGGCATTGGCCTCGCTGGTTTTCTGGCGGCCGTCCCGCGGTTTGTAGCTCTTGGCTGCGGTGGTGGCGAGCCCTTCGTGGATGGCGAAATCGTAGCCGGAGCCGCCGCAAGTTGCCCGGAAAGCGCTACGCCCGCCCACCAGGTGGCGGGGATGATGTTCTTTTCGGCCGGGATGCGTTCGACGCCGTAGAACACCGGCGGCTCGTGCGTCTCGTTGAGGATGCTGACCGGGATCAAAAACAGGCCGGCCTTGGCGCGATGGTCGGCGTTGAGGTCGTATTCGACGTAGGTCTGTTCGGCTGGCGGTAAAACTATCAGGCGGTGGGCGCCGGCTTCCGTCGGGGCGACGCGCGCGCGCCGCGCCGGCGGCCCAGGCGAATGTGGATCAGCCCGGCTAGCGGCAGCGCGAGTCCGGCGATCCAGTGGGTGAGCGGTAGCCAGGCTTCGTTGGTTTCGGACGCGAAATAATACAGCGCATAGCCGGTGGCGGCGAGCCACAGCAGCCAGGCCTTCATCGCCAGCCCGGAGCGGCGGTTCTTGCCGAGCTGCCAGGCGCGGCGGGCGTGGATGGGCAGCACCGAGCCAATTGCTACCAGTGCGGCGAACGCCATCAGCCCGTGCAGGCGCAGCCACCAGGATTCCAGCGGATGGGCGGCGTCGCCGAATTCGCCCGGCACGCGCAGGAAATAATGAAACAGCAGCCACAGCGCGCCCGAGCCCCACAGAATGAGGAAGATCGCGTACAGCGCGCGTTTGTGGCGGATTCCCAAACGGATGGGCTGGGGGTGACGCGTCATGCGGCAACGGCCTCCGGGTCGGGCAGGGTCAGGTCGCGCCAGCCGCTGGAACCGGACACGCGCGCGCGGCAGTATCCGGGCGCGTCGGGGTCGGCGTCGAGCACGATGGCGTGGGCATCGAAGCGCTGCAGCGCGGCGAGCGCCTGCGTGGGGTCGGCGTACGCCACCTTGGTGAGCGCATCGGCAATGATGCAGCGGTCAGCCAGCACGCTCACGCTGCGCCCGCAGGCACAGGGCTGGCGGGTGGCGGCGTCAATCAGCGGGGAAACCGGACGGCCGCGTACCCGGCGACTGGAATAATAGGTGGCCGAGGTGGCGACGGCGCCATCGCTCAATTGGCACAGCGGCAGCAGACGGGTGGGCGTGTGCGGATGGCGTACGAGGATCGGCTCTGCGGTGTCGCCGAACAGCCGCAGATCGCCACCGGCGTTGACCCGGCCGGCAGGCACGCCGGCGTTCTGCAGCACGCCGATCGCGCAGTCCACCGCGTAGCCCTTGGCGATGCCGCCCAGGTCGAGGTGCAGCGGACGGGCCAGCCGCACGCGGTGGCCGGGCAAGAGCTCGATGTGCCGCCAGTTCGCCCCCGGCGCGGGCCGCGCGAGATCTGCGTGACGTGGCAGATAGCCGTGCCGCACCAGTTCCGGCGCGATGCTGACGTCGAAGCATCCGTCGCTCGCCTGCGCCACTTCGCGGGCGATAGCGAGCACGTCCCAGGTGTGCGGATGCACCGTGATGCAGTCCGCACCCGCGCGGTTGAGGCGCGATACGTCGGAGGCAGGATCGTGGTAGCTCATCAGATCATGGATCGTCTGCACCGCCGCGAAAGCCTGGTCGACGGCTGCGTCGAGCGCCTGTGCCGACGCCCCGCGGGCGCCGATTTCCACCAGCGTGCCGAGGAGCGGGCGCGCGCGTGTGCGGGCATGGCCGCGTGGCGCGGTTGGGGGGGCGGGGGCGGGGCGGCTCATTTCAGCGCGGCGGCGTGCAGCGCGAGGATGCGCCGCACCCCCTCGCTGATGTGCTTGCTCGAGAGCGTGGCACCGCTGATGTTCTGGATGTCCTCGTCCAGCCGCAGCGGCGCGCCGTGCTTTTTGCCGTTGAACTGCGCGCGCCAGTTGGGGTTGCGCACTTCGCGGCCGTGGGTTTCGCGGTAATCGAGGATTTCCACCCCGCGCACCGCGCCGGAGGCGTCGAGTGCGACGGCATAGGTGATGAACTCGTGCTTGCCATACACCTCGTCCTGCACCACCCAGCCGGCGAGCGTGCCGTTTTCGAGCACCTTCCACACCGGCTGTCTGGCGTAGCGCATGCGCACGCCGGCGGCTTTTTCGACGAAGGCTTTCTGCTCGTCCGTCAGCAGCAGCAGCACCGGTTCGAATCTGTCGGCCTGGGGAAAGAACAACTTTTGCGCCTGCCCGATGTCGAGGTACTGCACCGCGAACGCCGGCGCCGCGACGAAGCTGGCGAGCGCCGGGGCAATCAGCCAGATGGGGGGATGTTGCATGGCCGCTTCCTCAGAAGTTGTAGCCGAGCTTGAAGCGCAGCTCGTGCTTGGTTTTTTCGATCAGGTGCAGGTCGTCGTCGGCCTGGTTGATGTATTGCTCCCTGCCGCCCGCCAGCTGCTCGAACCAGGTCAGCGTGGCCCACCATTTCTCGCCGCCGTAATGGATCGAGGGGCCGGCAAACCAGGTCCAGCGTTCCTGTCCGACCTCGGTTTCGAATTCGGTTTGATACAGGGTTTCGGCGCCGACCGACCAGTTGGGCGCGAAGCGATAGGAAAGTCCACCGCCGATCCTGAATTCGATTTCCATTTCAGGCTCGGTCGGCCATTCGAAGCTTGCCGCCGGGTCGCCGGTCAGTGCCAGCATGGAGGCGTCGGCGCTGGCCTGGGTGGCGGCGTCCAGCGGTGCGCGCTTGGCATAGGTGGCTTCGATCCCGGTATTGGCAATGGCCACCAGTTGATCGTCGAGGAAGAATTTCTGCAGCTGCAGGCCGAAATCGGCTTTGGTGCTGTCCTTGTCCTTGCCGGAATGGGGGTCGAGCCAGTTTTGCTTCAGGGTGAAGGTTCCTGACAAGCCCACCAGATCCTTGGCCGCGGAGAGGAAGTTGTATTTGAGCTTGGCTTCGACCCCCGAGGGCTTGAGGCCATAGTTTTCGGCGCCCGGCAGATAGCCGTCGATCACCAGTCCGCTGGTGTCGATGGACTGCCCTTTAAGGGCGAGGGTGGCGGTGAGGCGGTGGGTCATGCCATATTCGTATTCCACTTCTGAGTCATAGGCGGAGTAATCGCCCTGATCCTTATCCCAGCGGCGGGTGACGAAGAGATACGCTTCGCTCGCGCCTTGCGGCAGCGTTTCCGCGCCGGACACATAGCCCAGCAGGTTTTCGTCGGCCTGTGCGGGCAGGGTGAGCAGCGCGGCGGCAAGCGCAGCCAGGCTTGCGGTGAGTTTGACAGCCATGGTGTTTCCTTTCAGTTTGATGGGAGATTTCGATCTGGCTGGCTGGCGACAGGCTGGCTGGCGAGAGGTTGGTTGAAAAACCGTGCAGGTCGCACGGGCGGATGCAAAAACGCAAAGATCATTTGGAGTTCACCAGACAAAAAATTGCGTGCTCCAAGCGGCAAGCGGCAGAACCGTAGCCATCGATATTCCCAACGCTGCCGCGGGGCGGTTACGTTTTGCCAGACGCCATGCCAGGCTCGCGCCCCACAGCGCGGCGAGCGCAAGCAGCGCCATGCGCACGCCATGAACCCAGGGCAGCGTCACGCCTTCGCCAGCCAGTTGAGAAGTGGTGAGCAGGCTCAGTCCCACGAAAACGCTGGCACCGGCGAAGGGAATGAGGGTATGGGCGAGCCGCTGCCAGGGTAATTTCGTCAGTGCGGCGGTCAGCCTGAGCCAGCCCCACACCCAGCCGCCGACAACGATCGTTTCTGTAACGATGTAGGCCAGCAGCATGCCGCCATCCAGCCAGGTGAAGACGTCGTTTGCTTCCGGGTAATAGGTGAGCAGCCACCAGTGTCCTGTCTCGTTGAGCGGCCACCAGATCGCGTGATCTATCAGCCATTCGGCCGCGGCCTGTTTCGCTGTCACGAACCAGGGCGAAGCGCTCCACTGGAACGCTCCGAGCGCGACGCCCAGCATGCCGAAAACCAGCAAGCGGGCAGGCCAGCGCGTCAGTTCTTCGGCTTTGTCTTCCAGCGTGCCGTTCTTGTTCAGGATTTCCGCATTCGGTGAGCGCAATGCCAGCTGCACTGCGTCCCGTTCCCCGGCGCAGCGGCCGCACATGTGGCAGGGCGAGGCGCTTTCCATGCGCCGGATGTTGATCAACGGCGCGCAGTTGACAACATGCTGGCGGCTGGTGCGATGGCCGCCAAGCGCCGCGTCCCAGGTTGACTGGTCGACCTTGAAATGAACGGGTGCGATCTTCGCCAGCAGGCCGAACACACCGGATACTGGGCAAAAATGCCTGCACCAGACGCGTTTTTCCCGGCCCCAGATGAGCCCCACGGCAATGGCCGCGATGGTCGAGCCGCCCAGGATGAGCAGGGCGGGTTTCGGGTATTCGTAAACGCTGGTCATTTGCCCGAATATCGTGGTCATGACGAAGGCCACGAACGGCCATCCCCCCCACTTCATCCAGCGCGGGATGCCGCGCCCCAGGCCGTAGCGGGAAACCCATTCGGTGAGCGCGCCCTCCGGGCATAGAACCCCGCACCACATGCGGCCGAGCAGCATCATGGAAAGAATGACAAATGGCCACCAGATGCCCCAGAACGCAAACTGCGCGAAGCGGGTCAGGTTGTTCCAGATATGAGCTTGGCCCGGCGGCAGGGGGAGAAAAGCTGGTAGGGCCACCAGTACAAGGTAGCCCAGCACGACCCCCCATTGCATGGCGATGATGGCGCCACGGTAGCGTCTCATGGCCAGCCCAAGGCGGGCGAGGTAGCTGGGGCCGGAGCCGATGGCATTGATTTGCCCGGTCACCGCGTTCATGCCTTTCGCCTCATCGGCTTCAGTTTGAGCAGCACCCCAAGGACAAGTGCCCAGTAGACCGCCAGCAGCGCGTAGGCCATGCCCGAGGGGGTACCCCGGTAACCGGTGAAGGCTGCCACGAGCCCGCCTGTCCGCGTGCTGTCATCCAGCAGGGACGCCGTGTTCCACAGCGGATCGGCCAGCGGCGGCAGGGCTTCCAGGCCGACGAGTTTTTCCGCGCCGTCCACCAGCAGCGCCCCGCCAAGAAGCAGGAGCAGCACTTCCGTGACGCGGAAAAAGGCGCGCCATGAAACAAACCGGCTGCCGCGGGAAAGCAGCCAGTAGGCGGCCAAAGCGAGCACGAAACCCGCCGCGCCACCCAGGGCAATGTCGGCGTTCGTGCTGCCCTTAACCGCGCCATAGAGGAACACGACCGCCTCTGCGCCTTCGCGCCCCACGGCCACCATCGCCAGTACCGCGATGCCCAGCCAGTTGGCCCGATTGGCGGCGCTCGCCATCCCGGCTTCCAGTTCCTTTTTCAGCCCGGCGCCATGACGGCGCATCCACCAGACCATCTGAAAGATCAGGCCACAGGCGGCGAGCGGCATGATGGCCTGAAACCATTCCAGCGCACTCGCCGACCCCCACGACTGGATATCCATGATCGTCACGGCCAGGAACACAGCCAGCCCCAGGCCCGCCGCTATTCCGCCCCACAGCCAGGGAAATCCGGCGCGGGCTTCGGGGCGGGCGCTGAGCCATCCGTGCAGAATGCCGATCACCAGCATCGCTTCGATGGTTTCCCGCCAGACAATGAAAAGCGCATTACCCATGTGCCACTCCTTTATTTCACGACGATGCGGCTGCGCCCGGTGTTTGGATGGAATTCGTCGAAGAATTCGTACTCGCCGGGCTTGAGCGGGGCGATCACCACGAAGGACTCCGCGCCCGGCGCGAGTACTTTCTCTTTCCGCAGTTGCAGGCTTTCAAACTCGATCGCGTCATGCCCCTGGTTGCGCACCACGATCTTGAAACGCACGCCGGCGGGAACGTTCAGCGTGTTGGGGATCAGTCGTCCCTCCTTGGCCACCACGCTGTAGGTGAGCAGATCCGCGGCGCCGGCTTCCGCAGGCAGGAACAGCAAGGCCGCCGCCATCAGAGCGAAGTTGCCGACGGCACGACCGCGCAGCAGCCAGGACAGGAGGCCGGGTATGCCCGGGGCGGTTTTCTTTCCATTCATGCCGATCTCCTCCTCAGAACGCCAAATTGGCCCGCACACCGAGAATCTTCACCGTCTGTGCGTCCACGTTGCCCGCCGGATTGCGGATGTATTGGAAGTCAGGCGTGAGTTCGAACCGCTCATGGACACGGAAACGGTAATAGGCCTCCATGACCTGTTCCCAGCCCGTGGCGGCAAAGCCATAGTCGGGTATGCCATCAGCGTCCGCATCCACGGTTGCGGACTGGGCGCGGAAGTCCTTGCTGGTACGATTGCTTCCGATGGCAAGCCCGATGGCGTCGGCTCCCCGGTTCCAGTAGCTGCCGTTGAACTCGGCGCCGAAACTGGCCGTACGATCGAAGGGCAGGCGCTCGCCGCTTCCCATGCCCAGGCGTCCGAACAGCGTGATGCCATCGCCCAGGCGCTGGTCGAAGTTGAATCCGATGCCGCTGTGGGAAGCGGTTTCATCCATGACGAAGGTCGGCGCCTGGCCGTTGCGCCATACGAAGAGCCTGAAGTTGCCTTCGAGCCCAGCGAAGAAGCGCTGGCTGGTTTCCGCCTGCAGGATGACGAACGGCGACTTGAAGGAATCGCTGAAATTGGCGCTGCGTCCCGCGCCGAACACGCCGAGGGAAAGGCGGTAGGTCTCGGGTTTTGCGCCCCAGTTGAAGTAGGAGAGGCGCATGCCCGGCGAGAAGCCGAATCCGTCGGCGCCGATGTTGGCCGCCAGCGGGTTGTCCAGCAATGCGTTGTGCACGAACGTGCTGGCCAGGAACTGGCGGGTTTCGTCGTTGGCGGCCGTGTTCTGGTCGAAAAACGCGAAGGGATCCATCTTGCCGAAGTTGAGGGTAAGCGTTTCCCGCGAGTGGGGTTGGAAGCCGCCGTACGGCAACGGGATGTCCGCCTGGTACCAGGCTTGCGCCAGCATCATGGCGCTGGACTCCGGCTCCACCACCGAACCGAGTTGGAACGACGTGGCATTGGGCCCCACAAAGGAGGTGAACTTGTCGCTGAGTCCCTTGCCCTGGCCTATCCGGAAATGGCCGAACAGCTTGCTTTCGATGTCGCCGGTCATGATGGTTGGCGGGTCACCATGATGTCCGCGCGATAGTTGAGCTGGGTGCCGTTGTTATCGATGCCGCTCGCACGCTGGGCGACAGTGGTGAAGTTCGCGCCGGCGGAAAATCCCTCGATGGAGTCGATGACCTTCGCCTGCTTCTGGATATCCAGTGCCTGGTACTCCACCGCCTTCAGTCGCGCCGCCAGTTCCGGTTCCTTCTCGCTCACGTCCTCGGTAGACAGGGCGGAATCGAGGCGCGTGTTGCGCTCTTCCAGCGCCTTCAAGCGCGCCTCGATCTGGCTGTTCGCACCGGTTGCACGGGGCTGCAATGCCTGTTCGAGCTCGGCATTGCGCTTTTCCAGTTGCTCCACCCGTTCCATGAGACGCTGAAGCTGGCGGTTGGTGTCGGCATCGTCCGCCGCCAGCGCGGGAAGGGCGGTGACGACGGCTGCCGCCAGCAGGCCGAGGCGTGCTGCCTTGCCTTTCCCCATTTTTAGTATCCGCCCTTCTTCCCGATACCGACGTAAGTGAACTCGTATTCCACCTCGAAGGACTTGAACCACGGCCGCACGCCGGTCAGGCGGTCGGTATGGCGGCCGAAGTGGGTGTGCGGATCCGCAGAGGGAGGCGAAATGGTGTATTTGACGCGGTATTTCCCCGGCCCCTTGAGCTTGACGTTGTCGCCGTAGTGGGGGCCATCGTTGGCGACCATCGGCATGAAATTGCCGCTGATCTTGTCGTTGCTGCCGATCTTGGTGACTTCGTATTTGATCCCCAGATAGGGCATCCAGGCGCCTTCGTCGAACCCATTGGGGTTATTGGCCAAGGCATGAATGTCGGCTTCCAGATGGACATCGGAATCCTTGGCCGGGCGCATCATGCCCTCCGGTTCCATTTCCACCGGTTGCAGATAAACGGCGGCGATCTCCATGCCGCTGCGCTGCTGCGGCGCGCCGATGGGATATTCCACGGCAAGGACGGGAGTGGACAAGCTGGCAGCAAGCGCCAGGGAGGCAAGAGGGGGGGCGAAACGCATGGACGACTCCTTGTTCAATAGACCGAAAATTTTTGGTTTTGGCTGGCTACGGGGCGGGGCGTCCGTTGGCTGGCCTGTAAAGGAAACCCTGATGGCTCCTTCTCGCGCGGTGGCGGCAGTGCGGGTTGCCGCCGCACTACCTTGTCTCACGGCACGGCGTCAGAATTTATAATTCACACCAAGTTCGAAATTACGCTCGGCGCCGGGGAAAATTCCGTCGGGGTTGCGGCTGGCGATGTATTTCCGGTCGGCGAGATTGCGCACCGTGCCGAACACGCTGAGCTGCTTGTCGACGGCGTAGTGCGCGTTGAGGTCGAGGGTGGTGTAAGCCGGAATCACGCCGCGGCGGCCATCAGCGCTTTCGGCGACCGTATTTTCCGTATCGACGAACTGGCGCGAGACGTGATAGGCGCCGAGGCTGGTTTTCAGCCCGCCGACGCGGTAGCTCACGGCGAGATTCGCGGTCAGCTCGGGCGCGTAGGGCAGGCGATTGCCGTTACGGTCAATGCCGCCGACGATCTTGGTGCTGTTGAATTTGGCGGTCGGTACCCAGGTGGCGTTGGCGTCCACGCCCCAGCCTGCGCCGATGTCGTAGCCGATCGCGCCTTCCAGTCCCTGGTTCAGGGTTGCGCCGGCATTGGTCACGGTGGCGCCGACGCCGCCCGATTCGGACTGCGGAATGATCTGGTTGGAAAAATCCATGTGGAAGGCGGTGGCTTCGTAGCTCAGGCGCTGCGCCGTTCCGCGCACGCCGATTTCGAAGTTGGTCGAACGTTCGGCATCCAGCTGCTGGTCGACGCCGGAGCCGCTGATGGCGGTGGCGACCATCGCGGGCGAGAAGCCCTTGAACGCGCCTGCAAACAGTTGCGTCTGCGGTGCGAGCTGCCAGGTCGCGCCGATGCCGGGCATCACTTCGGTGTTGCTCGATTCGCCGGAAAGACCGGTCAGTTCGTTCTTGCGGCTTTGGTCGTAGGTTTCGATGCGCAGGCCGGGCGTGATCGCGACGCGTTCGTTGAGGATGAAACGGTTCTGGCCATAGAAGGCGATGCCTTGCGCTTTCTGGGTGTCATCGGTGGTCAGGACGCCGGAACGCGCGTTGGGGTCGGTCTTGGATTGGACCTTCTGGTTGTTCAGCTTGTCGCTGTGCAGGCGAATCCCGATTTCGGCTTCATTCTTGATGCCGAAGCCGTCGTAGTCGATGTGCAGACGGCTGTCCATGCCCATCATTTCGAAGGCGCGATTGTTGCCACTCATGCAATAGGCGCTGCCGTCGCAGGGGACGAAGGTCGTGCCGTCGGCGCTGCGAGCTTGCACTTCCCTGCGCCAATAATCGCGGGTCAACTGGCTCCAATACAGCAAGGTATTGAGCTTCATGGAATCGTTGATTTCGAACTCATGGTTGATGTCGAACGAATTGCGGTCGGTCAGGAAATAGTCGTTCGGCGCCGGATTCTTGGTCGGGTCGTCGCGGAATTCGTTGGGGCGCAGGCCGACGTAGGAGGTGTTGACCTCGTTGTCGTAGTAGCTGTACTTGACGCCGACCCACTGTTTATCGCCGATGGCCATGCCGCCCTTGGCGACAAGGTCGGTCATGTCGAACCCGTTGTGGCGGAAGCCGTCGCCTTCGGCCTTGACGAGGCTGATGCCGCCGAGGGCCTCGCCCGACGGCGCGGTGCCGCCGGCGTCGAGGCCGATCAGGCGATAGCCGTGAGAGCCTGCCTTGGCGGTCACTTTCGCGCCCTGTTCGGGATCTTTGGTCTGGTAGTTGATGACGCCGCCGATGGTGGTGGGGCCATAGCGCAGACCGGCTGCGCCCTTCAGCACTTCGATGCTTTGCATGCGCTCGATGCGCGGGCTGTAGTAGGACTCGTTGGCGAGGAACAGGCCGGGCGCGACCGGCACGCCGTCTTCCAGCACGAGCAGTTTCTGGCTGCGGTTGGGGTTGAGGCCGCGCATGCCGATGTTGGGGATGAAGCCGTAGCCTTCTTCCTCGCGAACCACGATGCCCGGGACGGACTTGAGCGCATCCTGGGTCGAAATCGGCTGCGTCAGCGCCAGCTCCTCCTGGGTGACGATCGCGACCGAGCCGGGTAGCTTGGCGATGGCTTCGCCGCCTTCGCCGACCACATCGATGCGCGGCAGCTCAACGTCCGCAGCCACTACATGAGCCGGAAAACTCAGGGCGAGCGCCACAGCCAGGGCCAGTTTTGTTTTTGGAATGGCTTTCGTTGCGCCATGCTGCTTGATACTGCGGGTGATGCGGTTCATTCAATGCTCCTTGCGTCAGATGAATCTGGCTGGCTTGACGCAAGGCATGCGGCTGGCTGGCTGGCGGGTTAAAAGTGGACGACCTGCGTCCAATGCGTGAAACGTTTGCTATCGGGTACGCGGATCGGTGACGAACCCCAGTTTGCCGAGACCTGCTTTCGCGGCGTCGGACATGATCTGCGCGACATGCTTGTAGGCCAGTTCGCCGTCGGCGCGGATGTGGATTTCCGGCTGCGGGGTCTGCTGCGCGGCGAGATCCATGCGCGCCTGCCAGGCGGCCGCATCGACCGGCTCGGCGTTCCAGTACACCGAACTGTCGGCCTTGATTGAGAGATTGATCGTCTCGGGCTTCACCTCGTTCGGCTGGCTCGAAGCTTGCGGCAGGTCGACCTTGACTGCATGCGTCATCAGCGGCGCGGTGATGATGAAGATGACGAGCAGCACCAGCATCACGTCGATCAACGGGATCATGTTGATCTCCGCGTTGTCGCCGTCGCCGCTGTCGTTGACGAGTCCGCCGAAGGCCATCATGCGCCCCTTGCCACGGGCGCAGCGTAGATGCGCGCTTCGTCGTTGTTGACGCGGGTGTTGTTGCGCACCCCGGTCGACATGAAGGCGAACAGGTCATGTGCGAAGCCGTCAACTTCGGACAGCATGGTGCGCCTGGCGCGGTTGAAGAAGTTGTAAGCCAGCACCGCCGGGATCGCCACCGCCAGCCCAAGCGCGGTCATGATCAGCGCCTCGCCGACCGGGCCGGCGACCTGATCGAGGCTGCCCGAGCCGCTCATGCCAATGTTAACCAGCGCGTGGTAGATGCCCCACACCGTGCCGAACAGGCCGACGAAGGGCGCGGAGGATGCGATCGACGCCAGCATGGTGTGGCCGTATTCGAGGCGCGCGGTGTCCTGGTTGATCGCGCGGCGCAGCGCACGGGTGAGGAACTCGTCTTCCGAGCCCGATTCGATCAGGCGCTGCCCGGTCTTGTTGCGGTACTGCTCGGCGGCCTTGAGCCCGTGGTGGGTCAGGTGCGAGAACGGATCGTTGACCCCGTGGTTCTGCAGGTAGTCGGCGACCGAGGCCAGACCGAGGGCGTCCCAGAAACGCGTCAGAAAAGCTTGGGCGTGCTTTTTCATGCGCCAGTTGGCGAGGCTCTTGCTGACGATGAGATACCAGGTGATGACCGACATCGTCAGCAGCACGACGAGCAGGAAATGCGCGAGGCCATCGGCCTGCGCGATAAAGTGGGCGAAGCCCAGCTGGGTTTGGGTTGCGGCGGTTTCCATGACTTAACTCCTGAGGGTGAATTGAATCGGCACGATGACCCACGCGGCCACCGGCCTGCCGCTCTGGCGGGCGGGCTCGAATTTCCAGCTGGACTGCACCGTTTCCATGGCGGACCGGTCGAGGCGCGGATGGCCGCTGCTTCTCGCCAGTTCCAGCCGCGCTACGCTGCCGTCCGGGTTGACCAGAATGTTGAGACGCACCGTCCCTTCCTCGCCCAGCCGCCGTGACAGATGGGGATAGGGCGGCTTGGGATTGTTCAGGTAATCCGCCGGACGCGGCGGCGTGGGTGCCGGGGGAAGCGACGGCGCCGGTTTGGGCGCTTCCGCCACCGGCGCGGGCGGCGGCAACACGTCGGGCACTGGTTCGGGCACCGGCGTCGGCTCGGGGGGGGCGGCCACGGACTGCGGGATGGGGGCCGGCGTCGGTTTGGCGGCCAATACAGGCGCCGGCAGCGGCTTGGGTTCCGGTTTGGTTTGCGGCTGGGGTGCTTCGACCTGGGTCTCGATCAGGCTCACCATCAGGGGACGCGGCGGCGTGATCGGCTCGGTCGTGTCGGGCGCGAGCAACAGCAGGCCAAGCAGCCCGGCGTGCGCGAACGCCACTCCGATGAGCGAGGCAGGCGAAATGCGCGTGTGCTGGAACATCGATGATGCCGGGCGCGGCGGTTCCATCCTGAGATCAGGTTTCAAGCCGAGCGTTGTGGTAAGCGAAGCGGTCATCCCAGACGTGTCCAGTTCAAATATCAAACAATGCTGGCTGGGATTCGTACCCGCAGGGGTACGAAGTCCATGGCTGGCAGGGTGTCTCAGTCCGCCCAGACGGGCAGTGTCAGGACAAACCAAAAACAATGCGAATAATAATGGTTCTTATTATCTTAGTCAATGAGCACGGTGGGCTGGTAATCCGCGGCATTAGTCCGGCCACGTTCTGGCGTTTGAAATACGGTGCCGTGGACGCCTCGATGATGCCGCGGATGCAAAGGATTGGAGGACGAAACCGGCGACTGAAGCACGCCGGGGGCCGATGAGCGCCGATATCCTGAAGGAGGCGCGCGCAAAAAATGGTTAGGCCATCTCAGCGCCGGGAGATGGCCCAATGGGCGGTTGAGACCAGGGGCGCACGCATCCGGCAGGCGTGCGCCCGATTTCACCCTCAGCGTGACCTGCTATCGCTACCCATCGTCCCCATCGCAAACACTACCGTTTCCCTTTCCTTCGGTTTTTCCACCTAACAAAACCTGTAACAAATAGAACAGTCGGCGACAAACCAACGGCGACCTGCAAGATACGGGTAGGTGTTCCGCCGATTACACCGATATGTATCAGGTAAAGCACATTATTAATGCGCGTGCCCAGAGGGGCTTCCAGAGTATTTTCCACTTGTAAAACCCTGCCCGTATATTGGTCCAAATAGATGAAATTCCTCCCGTTTGGATGGGATTCTTGCGGGAGTTTTTTGCGTACCACCCAGGGGGCCCGGGGTGTCTGGGGGAAATTGATCCAGGTAATGACGGTTGCCGGCGGGATGTGATCGGCCTGCTGCAACAGCATATCGAGCGAAGGCGTCGGCATCCCTGCCAGAAGAGGCTCGGAAAGAGGCGGAGCGGTCCGTGCCGGACTTTGAGTTACGGCGTTGATGAGACCGGCGACGTTTTTATTGAACACCAGAGAAACGCCGGTAAAGGCCGTGATCAAAAGAAAGAGGGCCGCATAGATGCCCGATGCGCGATGTAAATCGAAATTCACTTTTTTCCAATGGGCGGGCCATCGGATTTTGAAGCCCGGCGAAATCTTTCCGTGTCGCGGCCACCACAGGATGATGCCTGTCACCCCCATGCAGACCAGCAGCATGGCACCAATTCCGAGGAGGGTTTCGCCGCGCTCGCCACTCAAGAGTTGTGTATGCAGGAGGCTGATCCACCCGGTAAAGGTATCTTCCTGCCGGAGCGCGCCGAGGATCTTGCCGCTGTAAGGGTCGGCATAGACGAGCAGGTCATGCGCACCGTTCATCCTCACCAGATAGGTCTGCTGCGGCGTGCGTGGCAGACGGATGGAGAATGGCCTGTCCTGCGGATAGGCGCGTCCTACCGCCTCCAGTACCGCCTGAACAGGAACACGTTCGTCCCGCGGCGCCGTTTTCATCAATTCGGGATAGACCAGCCCTTCGATCTCCTCGCGAAAGACCAGCAGACTGCCGGTCAGCCCGCTCAGCACCAGCAGCAGGCCGACCGCCAGGCCTGTATAAAGGTGCAAATTGAACACAACGCTGCGTACTTTCACGACTGGTACATCACGAAGACGTTCCTTCGCTCCAAGAGCAGGTTTTTAGCTCCACGATTTCATTCCCATCGTTTGCTGTGGCCGTGGGGGATAAATCTGTTGCGAGTAGCCGAACAATGACCGAGCCTTTACAATGGAATCAGCGATCAAAATAAGCTCTCGCACAAAGGCCTCCCTTACATATCCATTTGCAGCGTCAGCAAAGCAGCCCGGCCCGGAGCCGGCATCCGGCCTTGGCTAAAGTCGACGCCGCGGAAGTAGTAATCTCGATCGAACAAGTTGTTGAGCGCCAGTCCCGCCTTCATTTTTGTGCTGTTCCAGCGGAAATCGCGGGTTACTTGCGCGTTCCATATCGAATAAGACGGGATTTTTCCGATCGATCCGGAAGCGTTCTCGGCTACCGTATTGGCGCCGTCGCTAAATGAAGCGCTTTGATAAAGGCCGTTCAGGTTCCAGTTCCAGTTTCCGCTACGGTAATTCGTCTGCAGGTTCAGCTGGTGATGCGACGCCAAAGGCAGTTCATTACCCTGGAATTGACCGGAAAGCTGCTCCGTGTCGACATAGGTGTAAGCCGTTTTAAGCTCGAGCCCGCGGACGTGCTCCGGTCGCCAGGCAAACTCAGCCTCGACCCCTTGATGGCGGGCTTTGCCGAGATTGCGGAAACCCGCCGTTTGGCTGACGAATTCGAGCTTGTTGTCGAAATCGAAACGGAAAGCGGTAAGACTGGTATCGATATTCCTGGTCGGGCTTAAGCGGATACCCGCTTCGTAGTTTTTCGCCCGCTCGGCAGCCAGATCTCCGCCGAAGGTGATTTGCGTGAACTGGACCGGACGCAGTGATTTATGGAAATTGGCGAACAGGAATACAGCGTCGCTTGCCTGGTAGCCGATATCCAGACCCGGCAGCCAATCCTTGGTCAGGTTGCGGGTTTGTGCACCGGTCAGGTTGTTGCGGTAGTACAGGTCAACCTGCTCATGGCGGATGCCGGGGGTGATCTTCAGTTTGTCATCGAGCAGAGCAAAGGTATCGCTCAGGTAAGCGGCGACGGCATCGTTCTCGAAGCGCCAGTTGCGCGAAATGGTGTAGGCATTCGTCGCCAGGTTGCGCGCATCGACCAGATAGTCGACCTCTTCACGCATGTAGCGTGCGCCGACCGCAATTTTTTGCTTGATGCCGCCTTCGATGTTGAAGGTGAATCGCGGTTCGCTGCCGTATACCCAGAAATCGCGCGGCGACGACTGTACAAGAGTTGAGGGGGTGGCGGCGTTGGTGGCGTTGCCGAAGAAAAACTGGCGATTGCTGCGATGGGCAAAATTGGTCCAGCTCAATTCCGCCCCATTATCGAAATACTGGTTGTAAGTCAGATGTCCCCGCACCGTGTCTCCGTCGAACCGATCCAGCGGTCGGGTCGACTGGTCGCGGTCACGCGCATAAGACTGCGGGGTCAACGCGCCGGGTAATTCGTTTTGGGTTTTGTAATACTGCAGTCCGGCCTTGATATCGGCGTTATCGGTGATGAACCAATCGGCGTCGAGCATCAGGTTGTTCACCGATGTTTTGGAATGGTCGCGTGCCGAATTGCCGTCGATGACATTCGCCTGTATCTGTAGGCCGATCTTGTCGCTGACAAAGCCGCCGGCACGCACATAGCTGTCTGTTAGCAACCGGCCATTGTCTGCAACAGACAGTGTTTCCTTGGCCGTTATGGCGGTCTTTCGCGGGATCCGCTTGGTCACGAAATTGATCACACCGCCGACGTTGTTCGGGCCATAGTGAACGGCGACGCCGCCTCTTGCCACGTCGATGGCTTCCACGGCATTGATAGTCAATGGAAACAGCGATAGACCGGTCTGGCCGTAAGGCGCCAGCGTGATCGGCATACCGTCAACCAACACCAACACTTGCTCGCTACGCAAGGGATTGAGGCCGCGCACGCCGATGTTTGGCAGAATGCCCGTACTGCTTTCGTCCAAAACCCGCACACCCGGCACCGTGCGCAACGCATCCTCCACGGTGCGCGCACCGGATTCGGTCAGTTCCTGGTCGGTGATGACCGTCCGTGCTCCGGGGTGTTTCTTCGCCGCTTTCGGCGTGGGCGAGCCGAGCCAGTCGGCGCTGACCGTTACTTCCTCAAGGGTTTTGCCCGGCGCTTCTTGTTCGGCCTGGTCCGGAGTCTGTGCGTTTGTCTGTGAAACCGAAAATGCCAGCGAAAGCGCACTTCCCAACAGGGTTAAACGAAACTGCATGGGTTTTCTCCTGAAAACGGTCAATTGGCCAAGGGTTGATGAAAAAAACGCGATTACGGTTTGGGCGCCGACTCTGGCACATAGACCATGGAGCCGTCTTTCAGGCGGTAGGCGATGCCGGCCTTCTCGCCCTCGCCTTGGCCGATCTGGCCGCTGGACTTGTAGCGGTCGATCTTCTGGCCATCCTTGACGATCATTTCCATGTCCGGCTTGCCGGGGTTTTTGATGACGGTGACGTTGTCGGCGGTGAACGGGTTCATCGGGTTGTTGGCCACCGCCAGCAATAGCGCGGCGATGATGACCAGGAACACGTCGATGATGTTCACCACCGACAGGATGGGGTCGTCGGATTCCAGGTCGTCCATCAGGCGCAGGCTCATTGCGCGCTCCCGGCCGCCAGCGCCGCCACGGGATCGTGGATGGCGGCATCGTGTTCGGCGGCCTGCACCGGCAGGCGCTTGACGCCATGTTCCACCTTGGCCAGTTCGGTGGCGTACCAGCGGCGGCGCACGTTTACCGTCCAGTAAGTGAGGCTGGCGGCGATCAGGGCGATGATGACGGCGGAAAAGGCCACCATGAGATTGGCGCTTACTTCCTGCAACTGTCCATCGGCCAGCCCCTTCAACGCCGGCCCCATCGGGATCATGGTCGCCACCAGCCCCAGCATGGGCGCCACGCGGCTCACCAGGCGGGAGGCTTCCAGCCGTTTCACCGCCAACGCCTCCAGGTCGATGGCGTTCAGGGTCGAATCGGCTCGCGCTGCGGCGAGCAGCTCGAAGCCGCGCGGGTCATTCCGCCGGCGCTGAAGCGCCTGCCAGAAAAAGGCGCCCAGCGCGTAAAAAGCGTAGAGAAAAACTCCAATCACAGCCAACAGGATGGGGATGAGGAATAACTGGCTGATGCCGTACATACTGCTTTCGATGATGTTGATCATGAAGAGTCCTTTATTGGTTAAGTGAATAAATGCGTTGCCGCCGCCAGGCACCTAAGGCCA
The DNA here is from genome assembly GCA_030680405.1 of Thiobacillus sp. Lineage (GTDB taxonomy): Bacteria > Pseudomonadota > Gammaproteobacteria > Burkholderiales > Thiobacillaceae > Thiobacillus. The sequence continues at coordinate 102,852 of JAUXVT010000052.1, forward strand.
TGGCGATAAAAACGAGGCCGACGCCCGACAGGCTGGCGAGTCGGCTTGGCACTTGGGCGGCGGTCTGTTTCACCATCTGCCGGCCGGTGACGATTGTGGGCTGGGGTGGCGATGGAAGAACCGGCACAGGCTTAGGGGCTGCCTGGGCGGTTTCGGCCTTAGCCTTGGCTTGGGGCGATGGCGCACTCTGTACCGCGCGCGCCGTGGCGCTTAGTCCATATCCCGCCATCCCCGCCCCCGCCAGCCTGCTAGCGTATTCGGTGAACTTGCGGTTATCGGTTCTCACGTCGAAGCGTCGCGCCAGTTCCCGGTAGCGTTGCGCCAATGCCTTGAGGCTTTTGGCGTCGGTCTGCCAGTAACCCTTGCGCGCGGCTTCCAGCATGCGTTCGATCATCTGCGCCTGGGCGTGCGGGTGGTTGCGCTCAAACCAGTTTTTCATGCCGAGCTTGTATTTGTCGTCGACGTAAACCGCCTTTAATTCATCCCACTGGTCGTTGCGCACTGTTTCGGGCGCTACCGCCTGCCAGCCCCAGAGGTTGTTGACGGCATCCAGCATGTTGAGCGCACCGCTGTAGCCCTCCTTCTTCATTGCCTCGATCCAGCCTGGATGGAACTGGCGGGTCTTGAGCTCCTTGGCCAGAAAGCCCGCCGCCGTTTCGATCTTGGGCGCGCCCGATTCGCGAAGGTTGGAGATGTAAAGCTCGGGGCTTTTGCCAGTGAGGCTGCGCACCGCCAAGCCGATGCCGCCCAGGTACTGGAAGGGATCATCGGTGGTCAACATGCCGTAAAGGTTGGAGCTGCGCGAAAGCAGCGCGGCCTGCACGCCCTTGAGGTTTTCGGCGTAGAGATTCACGCCTTGCGCCGCGCCAGGCGGCAGGCTGCCCCATTCTTTTTCGTCAGGGCCATAAGCGTATTGCATGCGGCTCAAGTAGAGGTCGGCGAGTTTCTTGTCGCCGGCGGCACGGTCTTCCTTGCCGTTCTTGCCCGTGCCCCAAGTGCCGGAGGCGAGCGTGGCATCGTCCAGCCCGGTACCGTAGCTGCCCGACCGGTTGGAAAAGATGCGCGTGTCGGCCATCCGCCGGGCCTGACCCGCTTCCACGCCGCGCGCAATGAGGCGCGCTTCGATCTCGCGGCTGTGCGCCGCTACCGGATTGTCCGGCTCATTCAAAGCTGCGGCCTGCGCCGCCGCTTGCGCCAGCCAGCGCATGACGTTGGGGAAGTGGTCGCGATACAGGCCAGTGGCGGAGAGCACCACGTCCACGCGCGGGCGCTTGAGTTCAACGGCGGGGATCGCCTCGATGCCGATGACCCGGCCGCCCTCATCCCACTTGGGTTTGAAACCGAGGGCGGCAAAGGCTTGGGCTTCCAACACGCCGAAGTGGCGCATGGTCTCCACCGACCACAGGCTGAAAGCCAGTTTCTTCGGATATTCGCCATGCTTTTCGCGGTATTGGGCGATGAGCTTTTCCGTGCCCTCACGTCCTGCTTCCCAGGCGGCTTGCGTGGGCACACGCGAGGGATCGAAGCCGTAGAGGTTGCGTCCGGTGGGCAGCGCGTCCGGGTTCTTGACCGGGTCGCCGCCGTAAGAGGTGGGGATGTAGCGGCCTTCCAGTGCTTGGAGGAAGTTCTGCATCTCCCGTGTTTGCGTGAGATTCAGCCAGTATTCGCGCGCCTTAGCCAACATTTCGCCGACTTTGGCATTGCCCGTGTAAGGCTCGCCCTGCCTCACATGTTTGTCCAGCAGCTTCCAGGCCGGGGTGTCGCGCAGTTTTTTATAATCGCCGACGATCATTTCCTCCGGGTCGTCCGGTTGCAGCGCGGCAATCAAGGGTTTGCCCAGCATCTGCATGACGGTGAACAGACGCAGGTCCGATTCGGCGGGCAACCCGAAGACGGCCAGTCCCAGCGGCTGGTTGGCCAGCGCGAGGTCGTGCAACTGGATGTGCAGGGCATCGGCGAATTCCCTGAAATTGCCGCGAATGCGCGCCGGTTCCCAGGCCATGTCGCGGTCTATCCTGTTCTCTAGCGTGACGCGGACGATCTCGTCGCGGGTCTTGTCGCGCACTTCACCCTCTGTCATGTTGAGCCAGGCATGCAGCAGGTCGTGCAGGCGGTTGATCTCGCCGTGCAGGCCGGCGGGCGCAAACGGCGGCGTGGAATGGGAGATCACCGTGGCGCGCCCACGCCGCTTGGTTTGTAGCGCCTCGCCAATGTCGTCCACGATGTAGGGGTAAATCACCGGCACGTCACCCAGGAGCAGGTAAGGCGAGTCGAAAATCGACAGCCCGCGCTCCTTGCCCGGCGTCCATTCCTGGCTGCCGTGGGTGCCGTAATGCACCAGGGCGTGGGCGCCGTGCACTTCGCGCGCCCACAGGTAGGCGGCAAGGTAAAAGTGGTTCAGCGGCGCGGCAGTGGAATGGTAGATCGCCTTTTCCTTGTCGTCTTTCTTCTCGCCGCGCGGCGGCTGCGGCAGGATGACGGTGTTGCCCAACTTGAGCCGTGGGATGACGAAATGTGCCTGCCCTTGGTGCTGAACGACCATGGCGGAGTCTTCCGGTTGGCCAAAGCGCGCAATGATTTTTTCCCGCGTCTCGGCGGGCAAGGTCTCGAACCAGCGCCGGTAGGCGGCAACCGGCATGAGTTCGGCCAGGCCGTCGCGCAATAAGGGCTCCAACTCGCCATCGCGGTAATACGGCGCTAACAGGCGTTGCAGCAGCAGGGTGAGTTGCGGCGCATCGGGGGTTTCCGTCGCGTAGCCCGCGCTTTTTATCGCACGCAGCGTGTTTTCCATGCTGCGTGGCAAATTGAGAAAGGATGCGCCGAGGTTCTTTTCCCCCGGCGGATAGTTCCAGAAGAAAATGGCGGTCTTCTTCTCCGCATTGGGCAAGTGCCTGAGCCGCGACAGATTCATGGCCTTGTTCACCACCGACTGCAACTGGTAGTCGATGGCGACAATGTCGCCATCCGATTTGCGTGAATAGGCCGCGATAAGGGGGTCGGTGATGCCGGCATATTCCGGCTGGGCGAGGTAGAAGGGGATGTCCATGTTTGTCACCCCTGCGGTGTCTTTTTCCCAGTCGGCCTGTTCGCCGCGCCGGTAAGGCATGGCCTGAATGACAGGAATACCTAGCGTCTCGAACTCGCTGTGGCGCCCCTCGGCGTTGAGCATGATTTGGGTATTGATGAGCACATCGGCAAAGGGCTTGCCCTCGCCCCCAGCTCCTCTCCCCGAGGGAGCGGTGGGTGTAAGCAGGCGCGTGACGGTGCCGTTGGTCAAGGCTGGCGCGTAGATCGGCAGCGCCAGCGCGCCAGCAGCCTCGATGCGGCGAATGGTGTCGTCGAGAAAACCGGTGAGTTCAGAGGCAAAATGCGCCTGATGAAAGAGAATGGCGACCACCGGTTGGCCGTTCGTTGGTTTCTTCCAGGCAAGGAATTCGTCCAACGTGGAAAACACCCGGCCAGCGTAGTCTGGGTGGTAGATCCCGGCATCCGGGAATATCTGCGGTGGCGCACAGGCGCGCGTGGATTGCTTGAACACCTGGGCGTTCACCTGGCAGAAAAATTCGGCGAAGTTGGCGCGCCCGCCATTGCTGTAATACGTGTGCAGCGTCTTCATCACCGCAGCGTCCATGCCTTTTGCTTCAGGGCCGCTGCTTTGCATCCACACCCAGGGCGTCGTGATTTGCGGCAGCAACGGGGCGAGCCCTGCCTTGGCTGCGCCCTGCGCTGCGCCGTAGGGCGCGTCAATGACGATGAGGCCAAACCCGGCAAAATCACCGGCCTTTTCCTGGCCGGTGAACTTTTCGATAAAACGCGCTTCGACCTGCACACCTTCCCGCGCAGCGACGTCCTTCAGGCGGTCGAACTTGCCCGGCTGGGTCGGCGCGGCGGAAAGGAACAGGATGGACGTGGGCGGAGGCGCCGGCTGGGCCAAGGCCACCAGGGGAAGTGCCGCCAGCAGGATGGCGATGAGACGGTTTTTCATGGAGCGCATGACAGCCCGCAGGGTCTTGAACGGCGCCGAGTTGAGCGTGGCGTTTTGCATGGTGGGCATTCTCAGAAGTCTGCCTGCAGGGCGAGGTTGAAGCTGCGTCCCGGCTGGCTGTAGAAGTCCACGCCGACGGGGTTGCGTGCGTCGGCCTGACGGATGTCGCTCCACAGCCAGTATTTTTTATCGAGCAAGTTGTTCACGCTGGCGGTGAGGCGCACCGTGCGATTCAACTGCCACCAAGCGGAAACGTCGGCGGTGGCGTAACCGGAGGGGCGGAACCACGGGGAGTAAGCGGTGCCCTCGTAGTCATTGACGCGATCCTTGCGCGCGGAGGCGCGCAAGCGCGCCTCCGCGCCCCAGGTTCCGGCGTCGCGAGCCAGCCCCAGGGTGAGCCGGGGCGGCTCGATGCTGTCGAGCGGCTGGTTGCTGGATTGGTCATCGCCCTTGGCATAGGCCACGGCGCCATCGAGCCGCCAGCCAGGGGTGAAGTCCCAACTCCCGCGCGCTTCCACGCCGCGGATGTTCACCCGGCTCAGGTTCGTGGCCATGTAGGTGGTGCCCAGACCGGCGATGCAGCTCGGATGACCCGGACAAGCCAGGCGGACGCTGGCGATGAAGTCCTTGTAGCGGTTGTCGAACACGGCGACCTGCCCACGCAGCGTGTTGCCCGTGGCGCGCAGTCCCAGTTCGACGCCGACACTGGTCTCGGGCTTGAGATCCGGATTGGGGCTGATGCCGTAGCTTTGCGCGGCGTTGCGGAAATTGCCGTTGACCTCCTGATAGTTGGGGGCGCGAAATCCACCGGCCACATGGCCCCAAGCGGAGAACGCGGGGGTAAAGCGCCACATCGCCGCGAGCTTGGGCGAGAAAGCGCCGTTGCTCTGTGCCTCCGCCTGCTTGCCGTTGGCGGTTAGCACCTGCTGGGCCAGCGCGTCCACCTTCGGTTCCAGCTTGCGCCAGTCGTAGCGCAGCCCCGGTGTCAGGGTGAACTTGCCGTCGAACAGGCCGCCGACTTCGTCCTGCACGAAAAACCCCATCGTGTCGTTCTTGCCGTTGGCGAAATCACGCAGCGGGAAAGTGTCGCCGGCCAGCGTATTGGACGGTACCTTGGGTGCACCGTTAAGATACACAAAGGCATCGCGCTTCTCTTCCGTTTCCACCTGGCTGAGGTCGGCGCCCCAGGTCAGGGCGTGGGTGTATGCGCCGAAATCCATGGCCTTTTCCAACTGGATGCCGCCGCCGGTGGTGGTCTGGGAGAAAGAGAAATCCTGATTGACCAGGCAATTATTGCCCGATCCAGAAACGGCCGAACAGGTAGAACCGGTGTTGGTGCGCTGCTGGACGTTGTGGTTTTCGGTATCGCTGTTCTGGCGATAGAACCTGGCGGTCAGCCGGTCGTAGAAACCGGCTTGTGCTTTATGCTCCCATTCCAGGCTGCCGCGCACGCGGCGGCTGTCGTCGTTGCCCTGCATCGAGGTGACTTTGGGCAGCGAGCTGGAGAGCCGCCGGACATCGGTTTCGGCGTCCTGTTCGCGGCCTTCCAGCATGGCGGTGAGCTTGTGGCCGTCGGTAGGCCGGAGGATCAACTTGGCCAGCAGGCCCTTATCCTGAATATCCTGCGGGTTAGGCGCGGTACGGCTGGCGGATATTGTATCGACATTGCCCCGGTTGTCGGTCTCGTTCGCCTTGAGATGGGACAGGCCAATGATCCCTTCCAGCATATCGCCGCGAAAGGCGGCCAGCGCCGTATTGGAAAGCCCATCGTTGGCGCCGAAATGGCTGAGCCGATAGCCGAATGCGGTCTTTTCATCCCCCTTGAGCAGGTCGCCCGGATCGAGGGTGAGATAGCCCACCACGCCGCCGATGGCGTCCGACCCGTACAGGCTGGAGGCGGGGCCGCGCAGGATTTCCGCGCGCTTCAGGAAATCCGGCATGACCGGCAGCGGGCCGGACTGGGTAAAGTTGGTGGGGCCGCCGCCGTTGTAGAAGTCGGGCAGGCGCACGTCGTCCACCATCTGCACCACGCGTACATCCTCCAAGCCGCGAATGTTGACGCGGGTGGCGCCGAAGCGGCGCAGGTCGCGGGCCACCACCACGTCCGGCTCGTCGCGGAACAGGTCGGCCTCGTCGCGCGGCAAGCGCCGGTCCAGCACCTCGCGGCCGAGAGTGGTGACGGTAGCCGGCACGGCGTCGATGTCGGCCTCGACGCGCGAGGCCGTGACCGTGACCTCCTTAAGTTGTTTCGTCTCTTGCGCCTGGGCGGAACACGCCAGGGAAATCATCAGCACAGCCAGCAGTTTCTTGTTCATACAGCCTCCAGAACGGTCGCAAGGGTTTCTGGCTGGCTTGAAAGGCTGGCTGGCGGGTCGGGTTGTTTATTTGGTGAGGATGAGTTTCTCGTTACGGGTAATGCGCAGGCGGTATTCCTCGCCCTTGTGCACAATGACCACCTCGTTGCCGCTACGGAACAGTTCGCGGCTGTCTAGGTGCACGGGCGACGGCGATACGGCGGCAATCACCACCAGGTCGGGCTTGAGATCGGCGTTCATGTCGTTCTCCCTGCTGGAATGCATCATCGGGTTTCATTCTGTATGCTTGTTTCGGGCTGGCGGCGCGCGTAACCCCAGGCAAAACCGGCAGTCACGGCGGCGAGCAGGATGCCTTGCAGCCACAAGGCTTGCTGGTTGGCGTAAATGCCCAAGGCGGGCACCTGGAAGAAATGTACCGGATCCACCGGCAGCCAGCCCGCTTCCTGGAGCGCGGCGACACCGTGGCCGGCGAACATGACGCCCAGCAGGGCGAGCAACACCGAGCTCGCAGCGAAGAAGGGCCCGATGGGCAAGCGCAGGCCGAAGCGGAAAATCAGCCAAGCGAGGACGGCGAGGGTGCCTCCGCCCAGCCCGAAGCCGATCAGCACCGAGCCGCGCGCGTCTTCGGCCTGTTGCCAGAGGGCCTGGTAGAACAGCACGGTCTCGAAGGCTTCACGGTACACGGCCAGGAAAGACACGCCGGTCAGTGCCCACAGGGTACCGCGCGCCAGGGCATGAGTGAGGTGTCGGCCGACGAAGGCTTTCCAGCGTTCAGCGTGGGACTTGTCGTGCAGCCAGAAGCCGACGTAGAGCAGGATGGCACTGGCGGCGAGTGCCGTGATCCCCTCCGTGACCTCGCGCCCGGCGCCGCTGATAGCTATGACATAGCTGGCCACGAACCAGGTGAGCGCGCCCAAACCGAGGGCACTCATCCAGCCGATATGGATATAGGGCAGCGCCTCGCGGCGCTCGGCCTTGATCAGGAAAGCGACGACGGCCGCCACCACCAGCAGTGCTTCCAGGCCTTCGCGCACGATGATGAAAAACGCGCTGACCAGTGCGGCGGTGGGGGATAGCCGGCTCCCGTTCAGCTTGTCTGCGGCGCTGGCGAGAAGCGTGTGCACCAAGGCGGCCTGTCTTTCCGCCTTGGTGATTGGTGCGCCGGCGCGCAGCAGGTTGCGGTAGGCGGTCATCTGCGTTTCGATGTCCTGCCGTAGTGCGCGGTCGGAGGCGTCGAGACTGGCCTCCACTAGCTCGAAGCCTTCCAGGTAGCCGGTGATGGCGAGTCGCTGGGCCAAGGAGATGTCACCCGCCCGGTAGGCGGCGAGGCTTTCGTCCAAGTGCCGACCCGTGAGGGCGAGAGGCGACTCTGCCGCAATTTGGGCCTTGCCGGGGTTTTGCCTGAGCCAGGCGAAAACCATGGATGCGTCTTCGCCATGACTGGATCTGACTTCGTTCTCGTTGAGGGTGGCAAGGTCGCGCAAGTTTACGAAGGGAAGGGTTTTGCCGTCGGCGGCAAAAATCGCTGCGCCTTTTTGCGTCACGTCGGGGGGAGTGGCGAGCGATGCCACATAAAACGCTAGCGCCCAGCGGTCTTCTTCGGAAAGCTGGGTAAAACCGGTCATGGGCGTGCCGGTCACACCCAGGCTGATGGTGCTGTAAAGGCCGTACACGCTGCGCTGCCCCATGCGCGTTTTGTTGTGGAAATCGGCCGGGGCCGGCTCCATGCCTTTGGCCAGGATGCCATCTCCTTTGCCTTCCACTCCGTGACAAGAGGCGCACTGGCTGGCGTACAGCCTGGCGGCACCTCTCAGGTTCGGTGCCCGCTTGGGCACGACGGCGATTTTGTAGGCACCGATAACGCCCCGCCGCAGTTCGCCCGCTAAGCCGGAAACCTCCGCACCGTGTGCTCGGGCATCGATGTATGACTGAAGGGTTTCGGCTTGACGCAACAGTCCGGCCTTGGCCGGATTGTCCGGCAGCTTTCGCAACTGTTCGATCACCTGGACGGAAAATTCCAACTGCTCCTGGTATTCCGCCTCGTCGAGCACCTTGCCATCGCGCACGAATTCCGGGTAATCCACGCCCACATAGTCGAGCATATGGGCGATGGTCTGGGCCGTTCGGGTTGCATCGACGGAAGCGGCCTGGACGGGGACGGCCAAGACCAAGAGCAGACCGATGAGCGCCCAAACCCCTATTCGGATGATCGGTTGGAACAAGCGTTTTGTGTTCATGATGGCGAGCTCACGGTTATCGGTTCGGGAATGGAAGCCGATGGGAAAATTAAGTGATTGCATGTAATTTTCTTATCCATGCCCGGGTGCTTTGATGGTTTCACCAGACAGGCTTACGCGGCCGGAAGCCAGCTGTGCCAGTGCCACGGTGAAACCGGAGATGCTTGCCCTTTTGAACAGCACGCAGGGCTTGCCGGTCTGTTTGCAGTGTTTCTTGAGCTGCCAATAGGCCAGGTGGCTGACGCAGTCGGTGGGACAGATCACCGCATCGGAGGCGTTGAGCAGGTCGGGCAGCCTGGAGAGGGTTTCTTCCTTGCCGCCGTCGTGGTGGATCAGGCGCACGCCGAGGCGTTCGGCCAGTTGCCGGTAGTGCGGTAGCAGCGGGGTGCGCCCGCCGACGCAGAGCACGCAGCGGCCTTGCAGGCGGGTGCTGCAGGTGTCGCATTCGCCGCTGCAGGTCGCCGCACCTGGTGCGCGGCTCGACGCCTCCTCCAGCCAGAGTCGTTCCAGCGCGTCGCGCTCGGCGGCGGTTTCTTCCATCTCGCGGCCAAGGCACGCCTTGTCGCCGCGCAGGACGGCGACCTTTTGTTCCAGCGTTTCGATTCGCGCCTCGGCTTCCCGCGCGCGGCTGGCCTGGGCTTCCGCCAACAACAGGCGGCGACCGATGGCGGTCATGGCCTGGCCGGATTCCAGCTCACGCACCCGGTTCAGCAGGGGTTCCAGGTGGGCGACCTGTTCGTTGGCGCGTGCCAGGTCGCGTTTGGCCGAGTCGGTTTGCAGGCTTTGCTGGCGCAGTTCTTCCGCGAGGCGTGCATTTTCCGCGCCCAGGCCGGTTTGCTCGCGCTGTAGCCATTCCATCCGCCGCAGATCGGCGGCCTGGCCGGCGCCGATATGGTGGCTGTGCATGTGGACATCGCCATAGACTTGGTTGCGGGTATCCCGGCTGGCGGCCTTGTGGGTGAGCGCGGCCCACATGGCATCGGCGACTTCGCCGCGTTCCAGGTGCTGCTTCCACAAGGCCAGCACGTCGGCGTCGGATTTGACGCGCTCGAAGCGGGCGATGACGATCGCGTACTTGCGCTCCAGAAGCTTGTGCATGGCCTCGGCGGCGTCGTTGCGCGAGCAGGACAGCGAGACGGCTTCGACATGCAGGCGGTAGGGATCGAAGCGATTGCCGTCGAAGCTGCCATTAAAACTGCACTTGCGGGCGATCTTCTTGAGTTCGTCCAGCGTGAGGCAGGAGCCGATCACCGGGCAGTGGTGCTTTTCTTCGAGTTCCCAGAGCTTTGGGCGGCGGGGCGCCGGTTGCTTGCGCGATTCAGGTTCGCTTTCCACCATCGACGTGACAAGGGCTGAAGATGCGGGCGCAACACCCGCCTTGGCGAACAAGCCCGCCAGCAAGCCTTTCGGTTCGCAACGATCACACACGGCAGTCGTGCCTCAAACTGGCCGGATAAATAAGCAGCGCTTCACGCCAGCGGCACAGGGACGCCGACAAAGCGAAAAAAGCCAAAGAGATCGACGCCGGGATTCGTCGTGGCCGCTCCAGCCGCCCCTCATCGCGGGTTTTCGCTCGTCGCGCGTCCCTGTGCCGCTGGCGTGAATGCGGGACAGTCATTTCACGCGGCGCGCTTGCCCACGCGGAGCGCGAATTCTTCCTCGCGATGACGGTCTGGATCGGCGCGGAAAAGTCGTCGCGCGACAGCCCCATGCCGTTCAGCATCCACAAGTCGACCCAGGTGCGGACGAAACGCTCGAAGCTGGCCTGGCTGTCCCATGCCAGCAGCAGGGTGAGCGTCGTGGCGGCCGCGCGGCTCGTTGAACTGGTGCGACGCCAGCCCCAAGGCATGTTGCAGGGAGTCGCGCGCTGCGTGATAAGCGTGGCGGAAGTGGTCATGTTGGCGCGGCAGCACATGGAAGTGGTAGGCGATTGCAAGCATCAGCGCGGCTCCAGGCTTTCTGCCAGCATGCGCCAGCCGGTGGTTTCGGGCAGGCCGGGCTTGCGCTGGCCGAAGAAGTAGGCGATGAATTCGCCCGCCGCATCGAACAGTTCGACCGAGGTGACGATGCCGTCGGCGGTGGGTTTTTTCACCAGCCAGGCCTGCGCCACGCGGTCTTCGCGCAGATGCAGGCTGAAGCCGTGGTCGAGCACGTTGAGCCAGTTGCCCATGCGATGGATGTTTTTGACCGGGCCGGTGTGAATCTGGATGCAGCCGGGGCTGCCGACGTACACCATGATTTCCTGCCTGGTGGTGGCAGCGGATTGCAGCAGGCGTGCGGGCGTATTGGTCAGAAGCGGGGTGGCAAATTCGTTGCCGATCAGGCGGAACGCCTGGGTGCGGCTGATCTTGTGCCGTTTCAGCAGGCCGAAAAATTGGTTGGTATCGGCCATCGACTGCCAGTCGGTGCGCAGCGCCTTGATGTCGATGCCGTCGTCCGCGCGTTCCGGCGTGCGACCCGCCGGGCGCGGCAGCACGGTTTCGCCCGGTATCTGGATGGGCGCCGCCCAGGCGTCGCGCAGCGCTTCGAAGGTGAGCAAATCGGCGCCGTCGCGCAGATAGATTTTGTGCACGGCGTCGCCGCAGGCGTCGAAAAATTGGAAGGAGCGGCGCGTGTCCTGCCCGATCCGTTCCTCGACGGCGTAGCCGAATGCCCATTTGTCGTAAAACAGCCGCAGGTCGATGGCATCGCCCAGCACCAGGCCGACCTGGTCGCCGTGGTTGATGTTCTGGTAAGCGCCCTCTTTGTCATGAACGGCGGCTTCGTTGCGCGTCAAGGCCGTCACCGAGCCGAGTTCGCCGATGCGCAGCATCAGGCCGCGCAGATCGCCGGCCAGGCGGGTGACGTGCTCGCCGACGCCGGTGGCGAGCAATTCGGCTTCGGATACGCCCAGCGTGTGCGCGGCGTCGCGGATGCGCAGGCGCTTTTCGGCGGTGAGCGCATGCCAAGCGTCGCGCAGGGATTTGGGGGTAAAGGAGGAAAAGGCGGCGGGGAAGACGGCGCTCATGCGGAAACGCCTTTCAGGCCGGGTGATGACAAACCTGCAATCAAGTTCAGGCGGCGGTGCTCGGCGCCCCAGTCGGTGACCAGGCGCTGGGTGAGCCAGTGCGCGCGTAACGCGTCGGGTTCGGGGCGTTCGATGTCCATGTCGTCGGCGAGGCTGCGGCAGGCTTCGCGCTCGGCCGGGGTGAGTTCGGCGTGTTCGGCCGCGTGTTCGAGCAGCAGCCGGGCGGTCGCCTGGTTGCGTGAACAGGGGTGGCGCAGCAACACCAGCGCGGCAACCAGGAGCGATGCGGGATGGGCGGTATGCATGGGGTTTCTCCTCAAGCGGCGGCGACAAAGGCTTCGCCGGGTTGCCATTCGCAGGCGGTGAGCTCGCCGGCGGTGAGCTCGCCGCTTTGCAGTGCGTGCAACAGGCGCAGCGTTTCGCGCGCCGAGCGGCCCACGTTGAGATCGTTCGCCGCCACGCTCATGACCCGGCCTTCGGGGTTGACGATGAAAGTGGCGCGCACGGCTACGCCGGATTCGGCGAGCACGTCAAAGCCTTGCGCCAGCGCGCGCGACACGTCGCCCAGCATCGGGAACTTGACCGCGCCGAGGCCATGTTTGACCCAGGTGCGGTGGGCGTGCGCCGAATCGACGCTGGCGCCTAACAGCACCGCGCCCGAGACGTCGAAGTCGTGGACGAGGTCGGAATAGGCGCGGATTTCCGTCGGACAAACGAAGGTGAAGTCGAGCGGCCAGAAAAACAGCACCAGCCACTTGCCGCGATAGTGCGCGAGCGAGACCGGTTCGATGCGGCCATCGGGTAGATAGGCTTCGCAGGTAACGTCGGGGATGGGGTGTCCAATTGAAATCATGAAAAACTCCTTCAGTGCAGGGCGGGTTGCTGGTTGGCGGTGTTCGTGTCACGCGGGGTGCATGACACGGCGCGCCATTCGAACGACAGGCGGCGACAGGCGTTGGCTAGCACCGGGCTGGCGGCGCCGTTTTCCATCCAGCGCAAATGCTGCTCGACCAAACGCGCGAGCTTTTTGCAGCCGGTTTGCTGGTAGCGATGCATCAGCCACAGCGTGGCGGCGATGACGATTTCGTGGGTGTCGTGGTACTGCGGGGGCATGCCAGTCTCCTTGGGGTTGAGGGCTGGCTTGCGCGGGTGCGCTGGCGGGCGGGTAATGCGGTGAGTAACTTACTTCGTGAGAATCAGTTTGCCGTTCTTGGTGATGCGCAGGCGATAGTGCTCGCCGTTATGGCTGATCAGGATTTCCTGATTGCCCTGGAATAAAAAGTCCGTCTGGATGATGCCCGGCGGAAAAGTCCGCTGACCGGGCTCGACCGGGGAACGGATGGAGGAGGGTGTCTGCGTTTGCATGGCATCGACGTCTGGTTCGGTTTGATCAGGTTTCATTCATGTTGTTGTGTGTTCGTTTTGCGAATAATAACGATTCTCATTTATATGTCAAGCGGTGGCGGCAAATATTTGTGAAAGGGGGGCGGAGGGGAGATAAAAAAAACCGCCAGAACAGCGGCATGGCGGACGTGCGCTGGTTCAGCGCTGAGTGCGGCGGCTGTGACTCAGCTGATGAGCCGAGCCCGGCGAGGGACGGGGTGTAAGCATTCGGTTCGGGTACGCCGGTCAGGGTGAATGCTTCACCCTCGACTGTGCGCGGCTTACACCGCGTCGTTGGCCAGCCGCTCGGAAAGCGGCTGTCAGGCGAACGACTCGCGTTCTGGACCCTGCGCTTTATCCATGCGAGCCGTCTGCGCGAGGGGGCCAGTCGCCGCGCAGCAGCAGTTGTGCGGCCAGCGCCTCGGGTTGCAGGGTGACGTGACGGATGCCGTGCTGTGTGTCCATGGCCTGACGCGCGGCGGCGAGGATGCCCGGCCAGTCGGACAGGTTGCGGATTTCCATGTGCGCCGACAGCGCGACAGTGCCGGACGACAGGGTCCACACGTGCAGGTCGTGCACCCGCAGCACGCCGTCGAGCGCGGCCAGGTCGCGGCCGACCGCGTCGAGCTGGACATGGGCCGGCACGTCTTCCATCAGCACATGCACGACCTCGCGCAGCAGGCGCAGCGCCGAGGCCAGAATCAGCGCCGCCACCAGCAAGGACAGCAGCGGGTCGATCGGCGTCCAGCCGGTGGTGACGATGACGATGCCGGCGGTGATCGCCGCCACCGAGCCGAGTGCGTCGCCCAGCACATGCAGCAGCGCGGCGCGGCTGTTGAGCGTGGCTTCACCTCGGCTCAGCACCCAGGCGACCACGAGATTGACTGCGAGGCCGATGACGGCGACGCTGATGACGGTGCCGCCGGCAATATCGCGCGGGGTGCCGATGCGGTCGATGGCTTCGCGTACGATGTAGCCGATCAGCACCAGCATCAGCAGGCTGTTGAACAGCGCTGCCAGCACTTCGGCACGCACCAGCCCGTAGGAATGTCGCGCGCTGGGCGGGCGGCGTGCCAGCCAGGCGGCGGCTGCCGCCAGCCCCAACGCAGAGCTGTCGGTGAGCATGTGGGCCGCATCGGACAACAGCGCGAGCGAACCCGACCACCAGCCCGCCAGGGCCTCGACCCCGGCGAAAGACAAGGTCAGCAACAGCGCGACGATCAGCTTGCCGTTATGGTCGTCGTGACTGAGGTGATGATGGGTATGACTCTCGCCCTGGTCGACTGAGAGATGGGCGTCGTGATCGTGTTTATGAACGGGCACAGTAATCGGTCGGGTCGATTTGCAGGTTGAGGTCGGCGGAATCCTGCCCAAGACCGGCGATGTGGTGCAGCGCGTTGACGTAGCGTATCGATTCGCGCAACTGCATCATCGTCGGCGGGTGCGGGTGGCCGTGCATGCGCGCCAGCCGCGCGCGGGCGGGGGCGGGCCAGTCCACCTTCAGGTTGGCCAACACGTCGTCGGCCAGATCGGGCCGGTTGCACACCAGCGCGATGTCGCAGCCGGCGTTGAGGGCCGCTTCCACCCGTTCGACCACGCCACCTGCCACGGCGGCGCCGGCCATGCACAGGTCGTCGCTGAAGATCGCGCCGTCGAAGCCGAGTTGATGGCGCAGCAGCTTTTGCAGCCATATCTTTGAAAACCCGGCGGGCTGGTCGTCGACCTGGGGATAGATCACGTGTGCCGGCATGATCGCGGCAAGCCCTGCCTCGATCATCAGCCGGAACGGCACCAGGTCGGCAATGGCGAGGTCGGCCAGGGTGCGCTCGTCCACCGGGATCGCCACATGCGAATCCGCCACCACAAAACCGTGGCCGGGAAAATGCTTGCCGCAGGCGGCCATGCCGGCGTCTTTCATCCCCAGCATCACGGCCTGCCCCAGTTGAAACACGGCGTGCGGATTGGCATGGAAGGCACGGTCGCCGATGACCGAGGAGGCGCCGTAATCCAGATCGAGCACCGGCGCAAAGCTGAAATCGACCCCGTGCGCACGCAGTTCGCTCGCCAGCACATAGCCGGTTTCGCGCGCCAGTTCGCGGGCGCGCTGCGGGTGCGCGTTCCAGATTTCGCCAAAGCTGCGCATCGGCGGCAGGCGGGTGAAACCCGCGCGAAACCGCTGCACCCGGCCGCCCTCGTGATCGACGCCGATCAGCAGCGGCGCCGACTTGAGCACGTGGATCTCGGCGGTCAGCGCCGCCAGTTGCGCCGGGTCGTGGTAGTTGCGGCTGAACAGGATCACCCCACCGACGAGCGGATGGCTGAGGCGGCGGCGGTCGTCGTCGATGAGTTCGGTGCCCACCACGTCGAGCATCAAGGGGCCAAGGGTCACGATGGAATCTCCGACTCGTTTTTTGGGGAACTGGATTGCTCCAGCACGACAAACGCCAGCACGAGGTCGCCCTCGTCCGACAGGGAAACATGATGCGCCGTGACGCCGCGCGCGGCCAGCCAGGCATCGAGTTCGGGCGCGCATTGCAGGAACGGCTTGCCTTGCGAGTCGCGCAACACGGCGATGTTGCGCAGCGTCACCGGCGCGCGCAGCCCAGTTCCCGCCGCCTTGGCAAAGGCTTCCTTGGCAGCAAAGCATTTGGCCAGAAACCGTGCCGGGTCGCGGCTGGCGTAATACCCTGCGTGCTCGGCCGGGGCGAGGATGCGGTCTGCGTAATGTTCGCCAAAGCGCACGAGGCCGCTGCGGATGCGCTCGGCGTCCAGCAGGTCGGTGCCGATACCGTGGATCATGGCGAAACCTTCACCGGCAAGCCGGCCGCACGAATTTTCTCGGCAAACACATTCAGCCATTCGGCAGGGAGTGCGGACAGCCGGCTTGCCTGCGGCTGCATCGAAGGTCGCGCCAGGCCGTAAAGCAGCACCCCCTGTACCGGAATTTGCTGCTGCCGGATGCGTGTCACCGCGGCCAGATAGGTGGCCTGCTCATCCTCCGATGGTGGCGCGCCGTCCAGCGCGAACACGCAGGTTTGCAGCCAGGTCGGGCACAGACGCGCGGCCACGGTCAGGCGCTCGAACTGCTTGTCCGGCGCGATGCGCGTCTGGTTGATGCTGCGCATTCCATTGGCGGTCGCGCTGTCGAACTTGAACCACACCTCGCCGTTCAATGCCGCCATTTTTCTGAGGCCGTCCTGCACCCGTGAACGGTCAACCAGGCTGCCATTGGTGATCAGTACCAGCTTGATCTTGCCGACCAGATCGAAATCCGCCATCACCCGGCCGATCAGCTCGATGACTTGCGGAAAGGCCTTGGCGCTGGTCGGCTCGCCGTTGCCAGACAGCGCAATGTCGCTCAGCCGCCGTGCCCCGTCGGGAACGCGCGTTTGCATGAAGTCGCCGTGGAGGATGTCGGCGAGCATCGCGCGCAGTTCGGCTTCCAGTTGCGCCAGATCAATGTCCGGCGCCGTGCCGCGCGTCAGTCCCGGCACCTGGCAATACACGCACGCCCAGTTGCAGGCGTTGTTGGGATTGAGGTTGACCCCCACCGACACCCCGCCGGCGCGGCGCGAGACCACGGGATAGACATAGGTCATCCCCGTGCTGTCGCGGTCGTGGTTGACGGGGGTGAGGGGCGAAGTCCGTGCCATCCGCGGATTTTCTCATCAAGTTTGGGTGGTACACCAAAAAACGCCCTGTCAGGGCGTCTCGACCATGTTGGCGGAGGCGGCGAGCTGCGCCCCCGAGGCCGCCCAATTCGTGTTTTAGCGCACGGGCTGCGCCCGCATCGCTGAAACCTGTCATCTGGCGGAGGCGGTGAGCTGCGCTCCCCCGATTCCGCCCAATTTGTGTTTTAGCGCCCGGGCTGCGCCCGTATCGCTGAAACCTGTCATCTGGCGGAGGCGGTGAGATTCGAACTCACGGATGGCTTGCACCATCGCCGGTTTTCAAGACCGGTGCCTTAAACCGCTCGGCCACACCTCCACGGCGCGCATTGTAGCGGGTTCGCCTTTGATTTGTGCGGGGCGAACCGGGCGATACGCTGCAACATGCCGGCCTGCATGACGTGGCTTCAGCAGCGGGTGTCGGTTTTTCATTGGTCAAGCAGACCAGGTAAGCCAGGAGTTGCCCCCGCAACCCAATAAAACCAATAGGTTGGTATCGGTTGCCCGCAGCGTGAGGCTGGCATAAATGGTGCTGGTCAGCAGGCATCTAAAACAAGCTGACGCCAGCCATGACCGATTTCTTTGAAATGCTGGGCTCGATCACCCGTCGCAGAAAAGCCGAAGGGGGATCGCCGTTTGCTTCCGTGAAGGCCACCGAGAAATGGCTGAAAACCCTACCTGCGGACTCGGATTACGATGCGCATCATGCGCTGGTCGAAGGGCTGGAGCGTTTCAATGCGGAAAATGAAACGGCCTCGCTTGGTCGCATGAAATCGCTAATGAAGCTGGAAGAAACAGGCCTGCCTTTGCAGTTGCGCATCGTCGATCAGTATGTGCGCAACCAGGCTTCGTTCCGCCTGGCGCGCCAGGCCCTGTGGCGCGAATCGTGGGTGTTCTGGTCTCTGCTGGCGGAAGCCTGGCTCGGCATGCTGAAGCAGGCTTACCGTGGTCCGGCCAGCACGGAACTCAAGCCTTTTGCCGCCGAGATCGCCACCCGTGCGCTGCGCTATGCCGGCCTGGTCATGCGCTGGAACTATCACCAGGCGCGCGAGCCGGCGGCGTCCGCCTGGCGCCGGGTGCACAAGATCTACCGCCTGGTCGAGCGCGATGGGTTTGCGACGCAGGAGGTGCTGATCAATGCGCGCCCCACCCACTGCGCACGCGAATACACGCTGGTGGTGCTGATGGGGCTGGTGCATCCGCTGGGCTACCGCACGCTGGAAATCGAATCCATTGCGCAGATTTTCGAGGGCTACGAGCCTTTGCCCCTGCCCGCAAGCGTGCCGCGGCGCAGGGTGCACACGCACATGGTGGACCTGTCGCTGAGCGAAGGGGCCTGCGTGCTGGACAATGATTGGGTACAGGGCCGTCGTCTGCGTTACCTTGCCTTGCGTCCGCTCATCGATTATCTGAAATCGCTCGATCAAACCTCGGCTGCGGAGGGGGATAACGGGTTAACCCAGCAGGTGGCGAGCCTGATCGAACGCGGCGGCATCCGTCGCAACCGTCAACGCACGCACCGCTTCGGCCGAGTGTGGGTGGCGGCGGGGATGGACAACATTCTGGCAGCACTGGCCCATCCCGACGCGGCCAAGGGACGCCCGGCCTTGGAGCCGTGGATGCTGCGCGACGAGAGCACGGAGGGCATGGGGTTTGCCCTGTCCGAGGCAACTACGCTGCCGCACGGCCGCCTGGTGGCGGTGACCTGGGATCCGTCGGAGAGCGTCTGGCAATTGCTGGCGATCCGCTGGAATCGTGAGGAAGGCGGCCAGCATCTGGTCGGCACGCAGCGTCTGTCACGTCACCCCAAGCGGGTGGAAATCTATTTCGAGCCGGATGGGCAGGGTGGGGCGCAGGAAAAGACCTGGGCCGTGTTCATGCCGATGACCCATACCGATCAAGGGGTCAGCAACCTGCTGATCCCAAAGACGCATTACCGACTGGGTGCGCCGCTGATGCTGCGCGATGGCGATATGCTCTATCGCCTGCGGCTGGGCGAGGTGCAGGAAAGCCACGAAGGCTGGCTGCGAGTGGGTATGGATGTGGTGGGGCGGGAACAGTTCGCCGTCGCTGCCTGAGGTTCAGCGCGAGCGGATGTCGCCGAAATGGAAGTCGAATGAGCCGGCGCGCTGGTCGCTGAAATACTGTTCCAGCGTGGCGCGCACGGTGCGGAAGGCGATTTCATCCCAGGGAATTTCGGCTTCGGTGAACAGCCTGGTTTCCAGCGATTCGATGCCGGGCTGAAAATCCAGATCCAGCAGCCGGGCGCGGAACATGAAATAGACCTGATTGATGTGCGGCAGGTTGAACAGGGTGTACAGCCCGCCGATTTCGATGCGTGCGCCGGCTTCTTCCCAGGTTTCACGCGCCGCGCCCTCCAGCGTGGTTTCGCCGTTTTCCATGAAGCCGGCAGGCAGCGTCCACAGCCCGTATTTGGGCTCGATGGCGCGGCGGCACAGCAGCACCTTGTCTTCCCATTCCGGGATGCAGCCGACCACCATTTTGGGGTTCTGGTAATGGATGGTGCCGCAGCCGGGGCACACATGGCGCGGCAGATGGTCGCCTTCGGGCACGCGCAGCGTCACGGCGCTGCCACATTCACTGCAAAAATTCATGCTGCATCCATTCAGTCCGGGTCGCTGCACGGTAACAAAATCACCCCACTTCGATCAAGGCTGGAGCTGGAACCCAAGCGCGCGAGCGATTATCATTCAAGGCCCTACCGTTGTTCTGATTGTCCATGCGTCCCTCCCACATCGAAACCATCCTCGACCGCGAATTTGAAAGCGCCGCCGACGGCTATCATACGCCGGTGATGCTGTGGGGCCCGCCCGGCGTCGGCAAGTCGCAAATCGTCGCCAAAATTGCGCAGCAGCACGGTGTGCCGCTAATCGACATCCGCCTGTCGCAGATGGAGCCGACCGATCTGCGCGGCATCCCCTTCCGCAGCGGCCAGTTGGTCGAGTGGTCGATTCCCTCGATGCTGCCGGATGCCGAACGCCATGGCCCGTCGGGCATCCTGTTCCTCGATGAAATCACCTCGGCGCCGCCCACCGTGTCGGCCGCGGCCTATCAGCTGATTCTCGACCGCCGCCTGGGCGAATACAGGGTGCCCGACGGCTGGGTGATCTTCGCCGCCGGCAATCGCCAGGGCGACCGCGGCGTGACCTACGCGATGCCGGCACCGCTCGCCAACCGCTTCACCCACTACGAAGTCGTAGCGTTTCTCGACGACTGGGTGGACTGGGCACACAGCGAGGATATCGACCCGCGCGTGATCGCCTTCCTGCGCTTCCGCCCCGATTTGCTGTTCAGTTTTGACCCGGCCCACACGCCGATCGCCTTTCCCAGCCCGCGCTCGTGGGAATTTGCCCACCGCGCGCTGCAGAAATTCGACGAGACCGTGTTGCTGGCCGATGCGCTGATGGCCTGCGTCGGCCAGTCGGCCGGGCTGGAACTGAAAACCTTTGTCGACAACCTGGCGCAGATGCCGGACATCGACGCCATCATCGCCGGCGAGGCCGCAGAAGTGCCCGAAGGCATCGACCTGCAGTACGGCGTTGCCGCCGCGCTGGTGCGCCGTGCGCTGCAAGCCGCCGACAGCGGCAACGCCTCGGCGGTGTACGGCAATATTCTCAAATACGCGCAGCGTTTTCCGCAGCGCGAAATGGGCGTGATGCTGGTGAGCGATCTGCACCGCGCCGTCGGGCGGCCGCTGTTTGCCGTGCCGGCGTTTGCCGAGTGGGCCAACAGCATCACCGATCTGGTTCTGTACGAGCACTAACCATGGCTGAACAGCCCGACGCCCTGCAGCCCATCCTCACCAAGCTCTCTGCTGCGCGCACCCGGCTCATCATGGAGCGCCCGTTTCTCGGCGCGCTGGTGATGCACCTGCCGCTGAAGGTCGGCGGCGACGGCTGCACCACCACCGGAACCGATGCGCAGACGTTCTATTTCAATCCAAAATTTATTGACAACTTATCGCTGGCACAGACGCAGTTCGTGCTGGCGCACGAGGCGATGCACTGCGCGATGGGGCACACCCACCGCCGTAACCACCGCGTCAAGCGGCGCTGGGATGTGGCGTGCGACCATGCGGTCAACCTGATTCTGATCGAGGAAGGCTTGAAGCCGCCGCTGCATGGCATCCTCGCCGACCAGAATTTCATGACGTTGTCGGCGGAGGAAATCTACCCGCTGATTCCCGAGGACACCCCGGAAGAATCTTTCGATCAGCATCTGTTCGATAGCGACAACGAATCGGGCGCCAGCCCTGACGAGAACCAGCGCCAGGACAATCCCGACGCCGGCGAGTCGGGCGGCCAGGGCAAGGAAGGCCAGAGCGAGGCCGAGGAAAAGCAGGGCAGCGGCAGCCAGGCTTCGCAAAAGCCCAACGAACTGTCTCCGGCCGAGCGCGAGGAACTCGCCGAGCAATGGAAGAACCGCCTCGCCGCCGCCGCCCAGGCCGCGCGCCAGGCCGGCAAACTGTCCCAATCGATGATGCGCTGGGTCGACGGCCTGCTCGCGCCCAGCCTGCCGTGGCGCGCACTGCTGGCGCGCTTCTTTGCGGTCAACCAGCGCGACGACTATTCGTGGCGCCGGCCCTCGCGGCGCGAAGGCGATGCGCTGCTGCCGCGCCTGTCGAGCGAAGGGCTGGAAGTCGTCGCCGCGATCGACACCAGCGGCTCGATCAGCGACGACGAATTGCGCGAATTCGTCACCGAGCTCGATGCACTGAAAGGCCAGGTGCGCGCGCGTGTCACCCTGCTGGCGTGCGACAACCACGTCGCCGAAGCCGCGCCGTGGGAGTACGAGCCGTGGGACACGGTGCAGCTTCCCACTGATATGGAAGGCGGCGGCGGCACCGATTTCCGCCCGGTGTTCGACTGGGTCGAGCACGAAAACCGCAGCCCCAACATGCTGGTGTATTTCACCGACGCTGAAGGCGATTTCCCAAAAGTCCCGCCGAATTATCCGGTGATCTGGCTGGTCAAGGGCAAGGGCGGGGTGCCCTGGGGCGAGCGGGTGCAGCTCAATTGAGCGCAGCCGACGCCCACCCCAACCGCGTGCGCGGTTTCCTGTTCGAGCAGCTCGACATCCGCGGTGCCTGGGTGCAACTTGGTTCCGCCTGGCGCGAGATGACCGCGGGGCGCGACTACCCCGAACCCGTTCTCGAACTGCTGGGTCAGCTGGCGGTGGTGGCCACGCTGATCACCGCCAACCTCAAGCAGGCGGGGCGGCTGACCTTTCAGCTGCGCGGGGCGGGTGACGTGTCGCTGCTGGTGATGAATTGCGACGAGCAGTTGCGCCTGCGCGGCATGGCACGCGCCGCGCCGGATATTTCCGCCGGCAGTTTGCCGGCCCTGCTGGGCGACGGTGCGCTGACCCTGTCCCTCGACACCGCCGGCATGCGCCAGCCCTACCAGAGCCATGTGCCGCTGCAGGGCGATACCCTGGCGGCGGTGTTCGAGCATTATCTGGAACAGTCCGAACAGACACCGACCCGCCTGTGGCTGGCGGCCGATGGAGAAGCCGCTGCGGGCCTGTTCCTGCAGGCCTTGCCGGGCGCGAGCGAGCGCGATGCCGATGGCTGGAACCGGGTGCAGATCCTGGCCGACACCGTGCGGGCGGACGAATTGCTCGACCTCGGATCAATCAAGCTGATCGAGCGCCTGTTTCCCGAAGAGGATGTGCGCGTGTACGACCCGCGCCCGGTCAGCTATCACTGCCCGCGCGATTCGGGCAAGATCGAAGCCATGCTGCGCGGCCTGGGGCGTGCCGAATGCGAGGCCATCCTCGCCGAGCACGGCGAAATCCGGGTGCACGACGATGTCTGTAACCATGAATATGTGCTGGATGCGGCGGCGGTGGCCGCGCTTTTCACCCTAACGGGTACAAGCAAATGAAAGGATGCATGATGCGGACAGGATGGATGCTGTTGGGACTGCTGGTTTTATCGGCCGGTGCACTGGCCGAGGAGGGACGTGCCGGGGCCGGACGTTACGAGGCATTGCCGCTGGCCGGCGCCGAGGGCGGCAAGGGTGGCGGGCGGGCGTTCATCCTCGATACCCGCGACGGCCATGTCTGGATCTGGAGCGAAAACGAACTCATCACAGCACCGGATGGCCGCCGCCGCTATGGCGGCGGCTTTATCTATCAGGGCAAACTGCGCCCCGGCACCCAGCCTGGCGAGATGATCGAACAGCAGGCTAGATGACCTGGCTCTCACCGAATTCAACCGCCCGGACATGACGCATGCCACGCCCTGAAAAAATTCGCCTTGGTGACTTGCTGGTCAAGGAAGGCCTGATCTCGTCTGCCGTGCTGGAGTCGGCACTGGTTGAGCAAAAAAAATCGGGGCGCCGGCTCGGGCGCGTGCTGGTCGACTCGCTGCTGGTGACCGAAGAGGCAATCGCCAAGGCGCTGGCGCACCAGTTGAACCTGGCTTATGTTGACCTCAAACAGTCGCCGATCGATCCGGCTGCGCTGAAACTGCTGTCGGAAAGCCAGGCGCGGCGACTGCGCGTGATGCCGCTGAAAATGCTGCCGCAGGGCCTGCTGGTCGGCATGGCCGACCCCGGCGATCTGTTTGCCTACGACGAACTGGCCAGGCTGACCCAGCAGGAAATTCATATCGCCGTGGTCACCGAAAGCGACCTGCTCACGGCCTACGACCGCTATTACCGCCATACCGAGGAAATCAGCGGATTCGCCAAGGAGCTGGAGCAATCGCTCAAGGGAGGCGAAGGTGCCCTGCTGGATGTCTTCAACACCGAAGCCGGCTCGCTCGATGCGCCGGTGGTGAGGCTGATCCAGTCGGTTTTCGAAGATGCGCTGCAGGTGCGCGCCTCCGACATCCACATCGAGCCGCAGGAAAGAAAGCTCATCATCCGCTTCCGAATCGACGGCGTGCTGCATAGCCAGACCGAAGCCGAGCCGACGGTGGCGCAGGCGCTTGCGATGCGCCTGAAGATCATGTCGGGGATGGATATTTCTGAAAAGCGCCTGCCGCAGGACGGCCGTTTCCAGATCAACCTCAAGGGGCGGCCGCTGGATGTGCGTCTCTCGACCTTGCCGACCCAGCATGGCGAATCGATCGTGATGCGTCTCCTGGCGACCGATACCGGCCTGCTGGACCTGTCGCGCATCGGCATGCCGGAAACCATGTTGGCACGCTACCGCAGCATCATCGCCCGCCCCAATGGCCTGGTGCTGGTGACCGGCCCGACCGGCAGCGGCAAAACCACCACCCTGTACGCCTCGCTCGCCTCCTTGAACAGCGTGGAACGCAAGATTATCACCGTCGAAGACCCGGTCGAATACCGCCTGCCCGGCGTGATGCAGGTGCAGGTCAACGAGAGGATCGATCTGTCCTTTTCGCGCGTGCTGCGCTCCATCCTGCGGCAGGATCCCGATGTGGTGCTGGTGGGCGAAATGCGCGACGCCGAAACCGCGCAGATCGGCCTGCGCGCCGCGCTCACCGGCCACATGGTGTTTTCCACCCTGCACACCAACGATGCCGCCGGCACCCCGGTGCGGCTGATCGACATGGGTGCGCCGCGCTTCATGGTGGCGACGGCTCTGCAGGCGGTGGTGGCGCAGCGTCTGGTGCGCCTCGTCTGCCCGCATTGCCCGCGCCCGCACACGCCGACGCCCAGCGAAATCGGCTGGCTGGAAAGCATGGGCGTCACGTCGATGGACGGATTTACCGAAGGCGGAGGGTGTCAGCACTGCAACCACACCGGCTATCGCGGCCGCATGGCAGTTTACGAAATGCTGGAAATGACATCGACGCTGGCGCACGCTGCCAACCTGGCCGATCCGCGCGAATTCATCCAGACGGCGCGTCAGGCCATGGCGGGGCAGACGCTGGCCCACAACGCGCTGGCGCTGGCGCGCACCGGAAAAACCAGCCTGGCCGAAGCGGTCAAGGTCAGCAACCAGGATGACGACTGAGCATGCCACTGTTCCTGTATCAGGCGCGCAATGCCAAGGGCGAACTGCAGAAAGGCCGCTTCGAAGGCGGCAATTCGACCGAGGTGGCCGACCATCTACTGGCTGCCGGGATGATTCCGATCGACATCCGGGCCTTGCCCGATCCGGTTGAATTCAACCTCGGCGAGGTGCTGGGCAAGAACCGCGCACAGTCGGTCGGACTGGTTGAACTGCAGCTGTTTTCGCGCCAGCTCCACACCATGCTGCGCGCAGGCGTGCCGATTTTGCGGGCGCTGGCCAGTTTGCGCGAATCCAGCATCAACCCGGGGTTTGCCCGGGTGCTGGCCGACATCAACGATAGCCTGGGGCAGGGGCGCGAACTCTCGGTGTGCATGGCGCGTCACCCCAAGATTTTCGACAGTTTCTATCTCGCCATGGTCCGCGTCGGCGAAATGACCGGCCGTCTCGACGAAGTGCTCGACCGGCTGGCGCAGCATCTCGACTTCGAGCGCCGCTCGCGCGAAAAAGTGAAGGCCGCGGTGCGCTATCCCCTGTTCGTCGTCATTGCGCTGGTGGTGGCGATGGGCGTCATCAATCTTTTCGTCATCCCGGCGTTTTCCAAGGTCTATGCCGGGATGCATGCGGAACTGCCGCTGATGACGCGCTTTCTCATCGCCACCTCCAGCTTCACCAAGGAAAACCTCCATCTTCTGGTTGGGGGGATGGGCGTCGCCCTGCTCGGCTTCCGCGGCTGGATCGGCACCGATCGCGGGCGCTACGTGTGGGACCGCTTCAAGCTGCGTCTGCCCATCGTCGGCAAAATCCTGCGCAAGTCTGCGCTGGCGCGCTTTGCGCGCAGCTTTGCCATGGCCTCGCGCTCGGGCGTGCCGATCCTGCAGGTGCTGACGGTGGTGGCGGCGGTGGCCGACAATCGCTACTATGCCGACAAGATCGGCAGCATGCGCGAAGGCATCGAGCGCGGCGAATCGCTGCTGCGCACCGCAACCCTGGCCGGCATCTTCACCCCGGTGGTGCTGCAGATGGTGGCGGTGGGCGAGGAAACCGGCGAACTCGACAACCTGCTGCAGGAAATCGCCGTCATGTACGAACAGGAAGTGGACTACGAAATCTCCACCCTGTCGCAGCAGATCGAACCCATCCTCATCACCGCCCTCGGCGCCATGGTGCTGGTGCTGGCGCTCGGCGTGTTCCTGCCGATCTGGGACATGGGCGCGAAATCCTTCGGCCACTGAGTCGCCCAACGGGAAAATCAGGGCATTTTTCGTGCCCGTTCTGCAAAACAGCCACAAAACAGCCTCAAGTCATCCGCAATGGCGCCGATAAGTTCTCCATGCCCTATGTGGGCGCCAATAAAATTAAGGAGAACTCAATGAACATTCAGTCTGTTTCCCAGCGTCGTCGGATGCAAGGTTTCACCATGATCGAACTTATCGTTGTGATCGTGATTCTCGGCATTCTGGCGGCGGTCGCGCTGCCGCGCTTCACCAACATTCAGCGTGATGCGCGGATTGCCAAGCTCAATGCTGCGCGCGGCGCGGTGCAGGCAGCGGCGGCGATGGTGCATGGCACGGCACTGGCTCGTGGTGGTGTCGCGGACACCGCGGCCTGCCCGGCCGGGGGCGGCACAGCCAACAACGCCATTGGCGCGGCTGGGACGCTCTGTACGGAAAACGGCATCATCAACATGGTCAACGGCTATCCCGCAGCCACCATCGCGGGCATCGTCAACGCAAGCGGCATCGTTTCCGTCATGACGCCTACCGCTGTCCAGCTTGCAGGGGATGGCTATGCGACCAACGGCGCAGGGCCGATTGATATTCGCATTCTGGGTGGCACCAACCCCGCGCAATGTTTCTTCCGGTACACCGCAGCGGTGGCCAATGCCGCGCCTGCAATTGGCGCAGTCACCCCCGCAACCGTCGCCGGCAGTACCACGGGTTGCTGATGGCTGATTGAAAATGAAGCCACTAAACCGCGGCGCAAGCCGCGGTTTTACCTTGGTGGAACTGGTTTTGGTGCTGACGATCGCCGGTGTGCTCGCGACGGTGGCAGTGCCGCGCATGGTCGATCGAAGCGCGTTCCAGACGCATGGCGGCGCCGCCGAAGTGCGCACCGCCCTGCGTTATGCGCAGAAGCTGGCGATGGCGAAGAACCGCGAGGTGTGCGTGACTACGACGGCAAACAATTTGACACTCACGTTTGAGCCCACGATTGCCTCAGTGTGTGGTGTTGCCGCTGTGATACGCCCCGGTGGCGATCCGGTCAGCGAGCCGACTTTCAGGGTGGTCTTGCCGGCTAGCATCACCCTAGCGCCCGTCGCGCAGTTTCGTTTCGACGGGCAAGGCCGCCCTTCCACGCCTATCAGTTTGACGGTGGTGGGCGGGAGCAGCAGCGTGCAGGTGACGGTGGAGCAAGAAACCGGCTATGTGCATTAAGCCTTATCCCTGCCAGCAAGCCGAACGCGGCCTGACGCTGATCGAACTGCTGATTTTCATCGTCATTGTTGGCGTCGCGGCGACCGCTATTCTGGGTGTGTTTGGCAGCCTCACCCGCAATTCCGCCAGCCTATTGCCGGACAAGCAGGCGCAAGCAATTGCAGCCGGGATGATGCAGGAAGTTCTGGCGCAGCCGTTTACCTTTTGCGATCCGGACGATCCGGCAGCGCCCACCGCCCTCGCGCCGGGTGGCTGCGCGGTGCAGGAAACCGCGATGGCGGCGGAGCTTGGTGAAACGCGCAACGGCGCAACGCCTTTCGACAATGTCAACGATTACCACAGTGCGGCGCAACTCCCGGTTTCACTGCCCAATCAACCCCCCGCCACGGGCGTGACAGCTTTGGCCGGACTGCCGGGTTACACCTATCAGGTGACGGTGGCGCCTACCAATGCACTGCCCAATGTGACGGTGACGCCCAACGACGCGCTGCTTGTTACCGTGACTGTCAGGTTGAATGGAACGCTGGTGTCGCAACTCCAGGGGGTACGCATTCGCTATGCACCCAACACACTATGAAATGCTCCCGGACTTTCCTGCCCCGTGAGGTGTGCGCCGGTTTTTCGCTGATCGAAATGATCGTGGCGATCACCGTGTTGGGCATTCTGAGCGCATCCGCTGCCGTGTTCCTACGCGGGCCAATCACCAGCTATTTCGATGCGGAGCGGCGCGTCGATCTTTCGGATGCTGGCGGCCTGGCGATGGCGAAACTGTCCCAGGAAATTTCTCGCGCAGTTCCCAATAACAACTTCAACGTGATCGCTACCGGCGCGAGCGGATTCCCTCTCGTTTTTATCCCACGCTCGAACCCGGCTCAGCCGGTGACCTACGTCTGTAACCTTGCAACGGGCGAGTTGCGACGTAACACGGGTGCTCAAAGCGATTTGCTGGCGACTGACCTCGTCAACTGCCAGGCAAGACGCTTCCCTGGCGTCGGCGGGCCTGCGCAATGGGTCACTCTGGTGCTTAGCTTCGACAACGCGGGCGATCGCTTGACGCTCTACCACACCATACGTGTTGATCTGCCATGAAGTGCCCCAAATTGAAACGCACGCAACAAGGTTTCGCGCTGATCGCCGCCATTGTGCTGATCGTGGTGTTGGCCGCAATGGCAGGGTTTGTTGCGTCGATGGTCAGCGGGCAAAGCGCCGGGCAACAGCTCGAACGGATGTCGGGGGTGGCGGATAGGGCTGCGCAAACCGGCGTGGAGTGGGGGGCGTACCAAGTGTTGCGGCAGGCTCCCGGAGTCTGTCCATTTGTGCCCGCCCCACCGCCCCTTACGTCCCTTACCCTGCCAGGCATCCCCGTCGGGATGACGGTTACGGTGAACTGCGTGTCGGTGGCGGGGCCAGCACCTTTCCGGATTACCTCCACCGCGATCTATGGTGCGCCCGCCAGCCCCGATTATGTGGAACGCTCCAAAACGGCGGACTTCCCATGAAGCGCGCACACTTCTCTTGCTTGCTATACTCGCCCGCACTTTGACAACACGATGACTCCGAGTTTGTTCACCTGGCTCAAGCGCAAGCAGCAAACAGGCTACCTGGCGATTCAGGCCGGGGCGGGGCTTCTATCCCATGTCGAGCTGAACTGGCAGAACGGCCGGCCTGTCGTCGCGGCCTGCGTGGCCCGCAATGACGACGGCGAGTCGGCAAAATCCTGGTCGGTGTATGGCAACGCGCCGGTTCCGGTTGGGGTGGTGCTGTCGGCAGGTGAATATCAGCTGCTGCCCATCGAGGCGCCGCCGGTTCCGCTTGAAGAACTAAAAATGGCGGTGCGTTGGCGCATCAAGGATCAGCTCGATTTTCCGGTCGACGATGCCACGGTCGACGTGATTCGCCTCGAGCAGGGCAATGTCGAGCCCGGGAGCAAGTTGCTCGCCGTGGTGGCGCACAATCAGGTGCTGAAAAAATACATGGGGCTGGCCGAGCGCGCCAAGCTCAATCTGACAGCCATCGACATTCCGGAACTGGCGCAACGCAACATCTCGGCCTTGCTGGAAACGCCGGACCGCGTGCTGGCACTGCTCTCGTTCACTCCGCAGGGCGGCCTGTTGACCGTGACCCGTAACGGCGATCTGTGTTTCTACCGCCGGCTGGAATGCAATACGGCCGAGTTGGCCGAACAGAATGAAGACCGCAGAAGCGTGGTGTTCGACCGGTTGGCGCTGGAACTGCAACGCAGCCTCGATCACATCGAACGGCAACACAGCGGCTGGCGCCTTGACAGGATTGTGCTCGCCCCCCCGCCCGCAGTGCCCGGTATGGCCGATTATCTGCGGCATCAGATTTACCTGCCGCTGGAGATCGCTGACCTGACCGCGTTGTTTGCCCAGCTGCCGGCCGAGCCGGACAAGCTGGCGGCGTGCTGGTTTGCGCTGGGTGGCGCGCTGCGGCGCGAGGAGAAAAGCCTGTGAGCCTGCAGCAGATCAACTTGCTGAATCCGCAGCTGCTCACTCCGCACGTCGCCTTTTCCAGCAAGACCATCGCCTGGATGCTGCTGGGTGTGGTGGTACTCGGGCTGGGCTTATATGGAGTGGTGGAGAGCGGTGCCGGCAGTGTCAGGAAGCAGCTGGATCAGGCGCAAAACCAGCGTGACGAACTGCAGGCCAAAGTCGATGCGCTGAGTCAGCCTTCCGAGGACGGACTGACGCCGGAAGACAAACGCGCCCAGGTCGTGGCGCAGGAAAAGCACCGCATCGCGCAGCTGAAGCGCCTGCAGACGGCGCTGGGCATGCTGCAGGGCGAGGCGGCTTTTTCGGCACGCCTGCGCGCGCTGGCGCAGGAAGGGCTGCCCGGTGTCTGGCTCACCGCAATCGAGTTTGCCGACGCGGGTTTTCGGCTGGAAGGGCGCGCCCTGCAAGCGGCGAGCATCCCGGATTATCTGGCCGTGCTGTCGCGGCAATCCGCGCTGAAGGATTTGCCGCTTATCGGTTTCAGCATCCTGCCGCCCGAGACGGGCCAGGGCACCCAAACCATTACGCCGGGGGTGGCCTTTGCCGTCAACCCGGCGGCGGCGGGACGGTGATGGACGCCCTCAAGCAGCGCTGGCTGGCATGGTCGATGCGCATCGATTCGCTGAGCTTCCGCGAGCGCATCCTGGTGTTTCTGGCGGTGGCGGGCGTGGCCCTGAGTCTGGTGTTTATCGGGCTGATCGAGCCCGCGCTCAAGCGCCAGGAGCAAATGCTGGTGAATGCCAGCGGATTGCAGCAGGAAATATTCACCCTGCGCGAACAGCTGACCCAGAGCGAACGGCTTAACCAGAGCGGACTGAATACCGAGTTGGGTCGCCTGCGGGCAGAGGCTGCCACGCTGGAGCAGCAGATGAAGGCGCGCGAAAGCGGCCTGATTCCGCCGGACAAGATGATTGCCGCCATTAAAACCCTGTTGACGGCGCAACCGGGCCTGACCCTGGTGGCCTTGCAGACCGAGCCGCCGCGCCCGGCACTGGACGCGGCGACGGCCGAGACCGGGGGCGCACCCGAGCAGATGCCATCCGGACAAGCGCCGCCCGCCGAAACGTTTTACAAGCATGGCGTGATCGTGCGCGTTCAGGGCAGTTATGCCCAGCTTGTCGATTATGTGGCGCGTCTGGAAAGCCTGCCGTGGACGGTGCAGTGGCAGTCAGTCAAACTGGACGCTAGCCAGCATCCCCGGCTTGAACTGACGCTGGAACTGAACACGCTGAGCCGGGAGTCGACATGGGCGCGCTTGTGAAAACCAGGGTGCTGAAAGTTCAACTGGCGCTGGCGCTGGCGCTGGCCGCCGGGTGGGCGGCAGCAGCGTTCGATCCCACCGCGCCGCCGAAAACCAGGGCGAGTGTCAGTGCCGAAACCGCGCATGAAGAAGCCAGCCTGGCCTGGGTGCGGGTGAATGGTCCGCACTCGATCGCCTGGTATAACGGCACCACCGTCAAGCTGGGCGACCCGGTGGATGGCGGACGGGTGACCGCCATCCGTGAAGACCACATTGTCATATCGGGCAAGGGCGGAAGCCGCGCCGTTTATCTGCTCGATCACTCGATCCGTAGCAATCGCATGCACTGATGCATCCGGGCAAAACATGGGACTGAATATGTATAAACACATTGTCTTGGCTGGTTTGATTCTGTATGGCTGTGCCAGTCCGTTTGGCAAGGAGGGCAAGGATGCGCTGAATGCCGCGCTGGAAACGCCCGCCCCCCAGCCGGCGCCGCTTGCCCCGCCGCCGGCTGCCGTGCAGCAGGCCGTGATGGACGCGGTGCGCGAAACGCCCGCTGCAGTCAAGCCGGCCAGCGCCGAGCCCCGCTTCAGCCTGACGGTGAACAATGCCAAGGCGTCCGAGGTGTTCATGGGCATGGTGACGGGCACGCCTTACAGCATGCTGGTGCATCCGGATGTCACCGGCACGCTGACGCTCAATCTGAAGAACGTGACGGTGCCCGAGGCGATGGAGGCGGTGCGCGCGCTGTACGGCTACGAATACGAAGTCCAGGGCAAGCGCATTATCGTGCCGTCGCCCGCCATGCAAACCCGTATCTATCATCTGAATGCGCTGGCGATGCAGCGCAAGGGCTCGTCGGACATGCGCGTGGTGTCCGGCTCGGTCAGTCTGAGCAGTGGCAGCGGCGGGGGAGGCGGTACCGGATCTTCGCCCGCCAGCGCGTCCAAATCGCTGGAAACCAGCAGCGTGCAAACGTCGACCGACTCGAAATACTGGGAGGAAGTCGGTCTGTCCCTGAAAACGCTGGTCGGCGAGGAGGGCAGCGTGGTGGTGAGCCCGCAATCCGGCATCATCATCGTGAAAGCGGCGCCTGCCAGCCTGTACATGGTGGAAAAGTATTTGCGTGCGTCGGAACTGGTGAGCGCACGCCAGGTGATGCTGGAAGCCAAGATTCTGGAAGTGCAGCTGAATGACGGCTATCAGTCCGGCATCAACTGGGCAACGTTGCAACATGACGGCAAGATGGCGATCGGGGTGAACGGTCTCAATCCTGCTGGGGCTTCACCAATCAACCTGGGGGGAACGGTCGCGCAAATGCTGGGTGGCCTGATTCCCGGCCCAACCGGGAGTTTGTTTGGCCTGGCTTTCAACGATGGGGATTTTGGTGCGGTCATCAATCTGATCAAGAGCCAGGGTACGGTGCATGTGTTGTCCAGCCCGCGCATCGCCACCATCAACAATCAGAAAGCCGTGCTCAAGGTGGGAACGGATGACTTTTTCGTGACTGAAATCAAAGCGGGTACGGCGGCCACGACTACGTTGCCAGGGACGCCGACCGAAGTTATTGTGCAACCCTTCTTTTCCGGCATTGCGCTGGATGTGACCCCGCAAATCGACGACAAGGACAACATCACGTTGCATGTTCGTCCTTCAGTCAGTAGCGTCAAGGAAAGTAAGAAAGAAATCGATCTGGGGGAATTTCTTGGCATATTTAAGTTGCCGCTGGCCTCCAGCAGCATTTCCGAAACCGACAGCGTGGTGCGCCTCAAGGATGGCCACATCGTGGCTATTGGCGGGCTGATGAGCCAAACCTTCGACGACAGCAAAAATCGCATCCCGCTGCTCGGCGATATTCCCGTTCTGGGGCAACTCTTCGGCAACACCAGCCAGGCCAGCCAGAAGCGCGAACTGGTGGTGCTGATCAAAACCACCCTGATCCGTGACAGCCAGGACTGGAACCGCGATCTGGAGGCCACCCAGCGTCGTTTCCAGGCCTACGACCTGCCTGAATTCCAGCCATGATCGACTGGTGGCGGCACTTCGGCCTGCGAGAACCGCCATTTGGCCTGACTCCCGACACCAGCTTTTTCTTTCCCGCGCTGCCGTACCAGGAAGCCCATGAAACCTTGCTCTATGCGCTGAGCGCGGGCGAAGGTTTTCTGGCGGTCGAAGGCGAGGTGGGAACCGGTAAAACGCTGCTGCTGCGCCGTTTGTTGAACAGCTTGCCGGAACGCTGGCAGGTGGCATTCGTGCCTAATCCGGGGCTTGATCCGCGTGGTCTGTATGCGGCGATCGCAATCGAGTTCGGCGTGCCTGCCGACGGCGCCAGCGAAGACTTGCTGCATCGTCTGGAGCGGCATTTCATTGCCCTGGCCCAGCAGGAACGGCAGCCGGTCGTGCTGATCGACGAGGCGCAGGCCCTGCCTGCCGACACGCTCGAAGCGGTGCGCCTGCTCACCAACCTGGAAACCGAGAAGCGCAAATTGCTGCAAGTCGTGCTGTTCGGCCAACCCGAGTTGATGGCCCGGCTGCGCGAAAAAAACACCCGGCAAATTCTCACTCGCATCAGTTTTCATGCCAACTTGCGGCCGCTCGATCGCCACGAAGTGGCGGCCTATGTGCAGCATCGCCTGAAGGTGGCGGGGGGCGGCGGGGCGCTATTTACTTGGTGGGCGGAGCACGCGCTGTGGCGCGTTTCCCGTGGCTTGCCGCGGCTGGTGAACATCATCGCCGCCAAGGCCATGATGCTGGCCTACGGCCGGGGTACGCGACAGGTCACATGCCGTCACGTGATGGCGGCAGCGCGCGATACGCTCGCCGCCCGGAAAAGCGTGTCGATTGCTACGCTGGCCTGGGGGCTGGCTTTGCTGGGGCTGACTGCCGCGGCCGCCGCCGGCTGGCGTTTATTGGGATAAGACTGGAAGAAACAGGATGAGCGTGATCAACCAAATGCTGAGGGAACTCGATGCGCGGGGCGCCGCTTCGTCCGATTTGCCTGCTGCATCAACTGGGACGGTTAGCGCAAATCGCCACCCGGCTGGGCTGATTCTGGGAGGGCTTGGGCTGCTTGCGGTAGGGGCTGCAGCAATCTATTGGATGCTGCCGGCCGCGCCAAAAAAGGTCGACGCGCCGGCCGCCACCGTGATTGCCCGGCAGGAGACCGCAGCCACGCCGGTTGCCGTGGTGTCCGCTCAAGTGGCGCCCGCTATTCAAAATGCGCTGCAAGCGGTTATTGCTGCTCCCCCTGCCGAACCCGCCCTTGCGGCGCTTGTGCAACCTCAGGTAGCCATGCCAGTTCCCGAAGCGGTACAGGCGAAGGCAGAACGGCCGCTGTCTGCCGCACCCAAGCTTTTGATTCCGGTTCAATCGGCTGATCGGATCGTGGCGCAGGTGGAGCCGGCCGTTGTCAAAAAAATGACCGAGCTGTCGCCTGAGGCTGACGCACAGCAGTATTACGACGACGCCCAGACACTGCGCCGCGCCGGCAAATTCGATGCAGCGATCGGCAAGTACCGCCAGGCACTGGAGCGCAATCCGGGGATGACGAACGCGCGAACCCAACTCGCCCGGCTGTTGCAGGAGAGTGGGCAGGCCGACGCGGCGCTGTCGCTGCTGAAGACGGGTTTTGAGCAGCGTGCGGACGGCGGTCTGGCGATTGCGACCGGGCGCCTGCTGGCGGACCTGGGACAGAAAGATGAGGCGTTGGGCTGGCTGGTGCGTGGTCAGGGTGGCCTGCGCCCCGCGGATCATGCCTTGATGGGGGCCTTGCTGTCGCAGGCATATCGCCATGAAGAGGCGAGCCGGGCTTATCAGCGTGCGCTGGCTGCCGATCCCAATCAGGGCGGCTGGCTGCTGGGCTTAGGTCTGGCGCTGGAAGCACAGGGGCGAGTTGAAGAAGCGCGGATGGCGTACCGGAACGCGCTGGAACGAGGGCAATTCAAGCCCGAAGTCATCCGGTTTTTGCGCGAGCGCAGTGGCTTATTAGCGCCGTGAGACCCTTGCATGTCAACGCTTTCCACATTTTATGTTGCAATTCAACAACATATTTTTTTCGTAGCAGAAGAAATTTATTAGATAGTGGTTTTCTTTTACCGATTTGCTAGAATCCGCGCGTCGGCTGGATTACATGTCCCGGACCGATCCTGGTGTGGGTTTTTATATTCGTAAGTAAAGGGAAATCAAATGAAATATTCCATCCTCCTGGCTGCTCTGCTGGCTATTGCCGTGACCGCTTGCGGCAAAAAAGAAGAAGCTGCTGCTCCCGTAGAAGCGCCTGCTGCTGAAGCGCCTGCTGCTGAAGCGCCTGCTGCTGAAGCACCTGCTGCTGAAGCACCTGCTGCTGAAGCACCTGCTGCTGAAGCGCCTGCTGCTGAAGCACCTGCTGCTGAAGCACCTGCTCCTGCCAAGTAATTTTTGGTCAAGGAACGAAAAAACCGGCCTTCGGGCCGGTTTTTTTATGCCTGCAAAAAGCCTTCAATCCGGGTTAGGGCTTCAGCTAGCCGGGGCAGGGGCTGGGTGTAGGCAAACCGGACATGACGAGCCGCGTTGTGGTGGCCAAAGTCGATTCCGTGTGTGACTGCGACGTCTGCGTGGTCGAGCAAATGGCTGACGAATGCGTGGCTGTCCAAGGTGAAACGGCTGCAATCGGCATACAGATAAAACGCGCCCTGTGGAGTCACGGGGATAGCAAAGCCCCGCTCGCGCAAGGCAGGCAGCAGAAAATCGCGGCGGGCGCGTAGTTCGGCCTTGCGGGCTTCGAGCTCGCTTAGGGTGGCGGGCGAAAATGCTGCGAGTGCCGCATGCTGTGCCGGGGTGGAAGCCGCGAGAAACAGATTCTGCGCCAGCCGTTCCAGCGCCGGCATGGCCCAGGCGGGCGCTGCCAGCCAGCCAAGCCGCCAGCCTGTCATCAGGAAATACTTGGAGAAGCTGTTGATGACGAACACGTCGTCCCAGCGTGCGGCGCTGTGCTCGGTGCCGTCGTAGGTCAGCGCCAGATAGATTTCATCGACGATCAGGGCCACACCCTGCGCGGCGCACCAGTGGTGAATGCGTGCGAGCTCGTCGGGTGAAATGCGGGTTCCGGTGGGGTTGGACGGGCTGGCGATCAGCACGGCGCGGGTGGCCGGGGTGGCGTGGCGCTGGATTAATTCTAGGGTGAACTGAAAGCCGCTGGCGGCATCGACCGGAACGGTCACGGCGCGCGCGTCGCAAAAACGGGCAAAGTGGCGGTTGCAGGGATAGCCGGGGTCGGCCATCAGCACCTCATCGCCGGGACCGGCCAGCAGGCCCAGCGCCAGCAGCAGGGCACCGGATGCGCCGGGTGTGACGACGACGCGCGCAGGGTCGACCATGGCCTGCCAGCGTGAGGCATAAAAATCAGAAATCGCCTCGCGCAGGGCGGGCAGGCCGAGTGCACCGGTGTAGTGCGTGTGGCCGGCGCGCAACGCCGCGATGCCGGCTTCGATGATGGGTTCTGGGGTGGCGAAATCGGGCTCGCCAATTTCCAGGTGGATGATGTCGCGCCCGGCGGCTTCCAGAGCCTGCGCCTGCGCCAGGATGGCCATGACGTGGAAGGGCGCGATGCCGTCCATGCGGACTGCAGTGTAGGGTTTAGGCGTGCTCATGGGTCTCCAGCTGTGCCAGCGGATGCTGGCGATAGAACTGCTGCAATTGCCGGTAAATCGCCGGGTATTCGGTGTCGAGCAGGTGTGGCGTCTCGAAAAACACCTCGGTCAGCACCGCAAAGAACTCGGCGGGGTTGGCGGTGGCGTAGGGGTCGATGGCCGTGTCCTCGCCCGCATCGATGCGGGCGCACAAATCCTCATAGGCCGCGCTGAAGTCACGTGCCCAGCTGGCGGAATCCATGCCGCGATGCAGGGGCGGAAAGCCATTGGCGTCGCCGTTCAGCATGTCGAGCTTGTGCGCAAACTCATGCAGCACGACGTTGACGCCATCGGCCTGGCCACTGGTTGCCACATCGGCCAGCGACAGCACGAGCGGTCCGCCGTGCCAGGACTCGCCTGCCAGAATATCACGCGAGCGATGCACCACCCCGGCCTCATCAATTTCCTCGAGATCGCGCAGAAATTCGTCGGGGTAGAGAATGATTTCGCTCCAACCTTGGTAACTGTCGTCGGTGAGATTGAGCGTCAACAGGCAGGCCTGCAGTGCGATGACGCGTTGGGTGGCGTCATCGACGTCCGCGCCGCCCGCAGCGGAAAACGTCTTGTCGTGGATAAACAGGCTGGCGGCTTCACGCAGACGCGTCCGCTCCGACGCATCGAGTCCGTGCAAAATCGGCAGACGGGCAAGGATCGCGTCGAAAGCATCGAGCGGGATGGCATGTCGCTCGAGAATGCGCGCGCGCCGCCAGCGGCCAAACCAGCTCATGCGCTCACTCGTCGTCGTCGAGCAGGCGCGCGGTGGCCGCGTCCGGGTGTTCGAGCTCGACCCGCTCGATCTGCTGGAAGCGGCGGCTGATCTTGTCGCTTGAAATGCGCACCTCGCTCACATCTTTGTTGGCCTGCTCGATGTGGGAGGCGAGCTTTTTCATGCGCTCGTCG
The DNA here is from genome assembly GCA_030680405.1 of Thiobacillus sp. Taxonomy (GTDB): domain Bacteria; phylum Pseudomonadota; class Gammaproteobacteria; order Burkholderiales; family Thiobacillaceae; genus Thiobacillus. The sequence goes on from JAUXVT010000052.1 coordinate 140,160, forward strand.
AAGCGCGCGAAATCTTTCGCCAGCTTGCTGAGCTCGTCCTTGATCACGTGCGCCATGCGCCGCGTTTCCGAATCTCGGATCACCGCCCGCGCGGTGTTCAGCACCGCCATCAGCGTGGTCGGCGAGGTGAGCCACACGCGCTTTTTCTGCGCATGCTCGACGAGGTCGGGATGGTAGGCGTGGATCTCCGCAAACACGGCTTCGGCCGGCAGGAACATCACTGCACCGTCCGAGGTTTCGCCGGCGACGATGTATTTGGCGGCGATGTCGTCGACGTGCTTTTTCACGTCAACCTTGAACTGCCGCCGTGCCGCATCGCGCTCGGCCTGCGGCGAGCCGTCGTCGAACATGCGGCTGTAGTTTTCCAGCGGAAACTTGGAGTCGACGCACACCGTGCCGGTTGGCTCGGGCAGGATCAGCACGCAGTCGACGCGCGCGCCGCTTTTCAAGGTATGTTGAAACGCATAGGCGTCGGGCGGCAGGCTGTTGCGCACCAACGCTTCCAGCTGAACCTCGCCGAAGGCGCCGCGCGAGCGTTTGTCGCCCAATATCTCCTGCAGCGAAACGACGTTGGACGCCAGGTCCTCGATCTTTTTCTGCGCCTCGTCGATCACCGCCAGCCGTGACATCACCGAAGTAAACGTCTCGTTGGTTTTCTTGAAGCCTTCGTCGAGCCGCTCGGCCACCTTGCCGGAGATTTCGTTGAGCCGGCCGTCGACCGTTTGCGACAGCTGCTGCACGCGCTCGTTGAAATGCGCTGTCATGCCTTTCAGCGTGTCCTGCAGCAGGCTTTGCTCGGCGCGTCCCTGCTCGATCAGTTTTTCCAGCATCGCGGTCTGGAACAGGCCGAGGTGGCCGGTGACGGTTTCCCGCGTCTCGGCCAGCCGTTCGGCCTGCGCAATCTGCAAGGCCGCGAGCTGGGTCTGCATGCGGTCGGACTGCTGTGACAGCCCCGCGTGCAGGTCGGTCAGCACCGCGCGGTGGCGCGCTTCCATGTCCTGCGTCAGCAATGCGGGCAGCCCGGTTTGTTCCTGCCTAAGCGCTTGGATGCGCAGCAGCAGCAAAACAGTCAAGAGGATGAGGACGGCAAGGCCGACGAGGAGGCCGATTTCGACAGGACGCATGGCGCCGATTTTACCCGTGCCCATATAAAAAAACCCGGCGCTAAGCCGGGCTTTTTTATATCCTGGAAAATCAGTTAACCGCAGAGGACGCGAAGATCGCAGAGGACAGGCGATCGGTTTTCCTCTGCATCCTCCGTGGTTAAACCAAGGTTTTCAAGGTTCAGGCCGCTGCGCGGCTGGCGCGCTTGCGCTCTTGTTCCTGCAGGTGGCGCTTGCGGATGCGGATCGATTTGGGGGTGATTTCGACTAGTTCGTCGTCATCGATGAATTCCACGGCGGATTCCAGTGTGAGCTTGATCGGCGTGGTCAGGCGCACCGCTTCGTCGGTGCCGGACGAGCGGACGTTGGTGAGTTGCTTGCCCTTGATCGGGTTGACCACCAGGTCGTTGTCGCGGCTGTGGATGCCGATGATCATGCCTTCGTACAGCTTGTCGCCGGGCGAGACGAACATGCGGCCGCGGTCTTCCAGTTTCCACAACGCATAGGCCACTGCCTCGCCGTTGTCCTGGCTGACCAGCACGCCGTTGTGGCGGCCGGGCAGGTCGGCCTTGACCGGGCCGTAGTCGTCGAACACGTGGCTCATCAGGCCGGTGCCGCGCGTCATCGTCATGAAGTCGGACTGGAAGCCGATCAGTCCACGCGCGGGAATGTGGTATTCCAGCCGGGTGCGGCCCTTGCCGTCGGATTCCATGTTGGTGAGTTCGCCGCGGCGGCGACCGATTTCTTCCATCACGCCGCCCTGGTGTTCGTCTTCCAGGTCGATGGTGAGGTTTTCATACGGCTCGCACTTCTCGCCGTTGATTTCCTTGTACACCACGCGCGGCTTGCCAACCGCCAGCTCGAAGCCTTCGCGGCGCATGTTTTCCAGCAGGATGGTGAGGTGCAGTTCACCGCGGCCGGAGACGCGGAAGATGTCGGCGTCGCCGGTTTCATCGACGCGCAACGCGACGTTGACCAGCAGTTCCTTGGCCAGGCGATCGCGGATCTGGCGGCTGGTGATGAACTTGCCTTCGGTGCCGGCCAGCGGCGACGCGTTGACCATGAAGTCCATGGTCAGCGTCGGTTCGTCCACCGGCAGCACCGGCAGGCCGACCGGATTATCGCGGTCGCAGATGGTGACGCCGATGCCGATGTCGTCCAGCCCGGAAATGATGATGATGTCGCCGGCTTCGGCTTCGTCCACCGGCACGCGGTCCAGTCCCTTGAAGCCGAGCACCTGGTTGATGCGGCCGGTTGCGACCTGATCTTCGTGGTTCATCACCACCACCGACATGCCGGGCTTGATGCGGCCATTGAGCACGCGGCCAACGCCGAGACGGCCGGTGTAGGTCGAATAATCGAGCGCGGCGATCTGCATCTGCAGCGGCGCGTCGGCCGAGCCGGGCGGGGTGGGAACGTGGCTCAACACCGTGTCGAACAAGGGATTCATGTCGGACGCGGTTCCGCCGTGCGACGGCGCATCCTTCAGGTCCATGCACGCCCAGCCATTCAGCCCCGAAGCGTAGATGATCGGAAAGTCGAGTTGCTCGTCGGTGGCGCCGAGTTTGTCGAACAGGTCGAAGGTCTGGTCGACCACCCAGTCCGGACGGGCACCGGGGCGGTCCACCTTGTTGATCACGACGATGGGGCTCAGGCCCAGCGCCAGCGCCTTCTTGGTCACGAAGCGCGTCTGCGGCATCGGGCCTTCGACGGCGTCGACCAGCAGCACCACGCCGTTGACCATGCCGAGCACGCGCTCGACCTCGCCGCCGAAGTCGGCGTGGCCGGGGGTGTCGACGATGTTGATGTGGTAGTCGCCGTACATGATGGCGGTGTTCTTCGCCAGGATGGTGATCCCGCGTTCCTTTTCCAGGTCGTTCGAGTCCATCACCCGTTCGTCAACCGCCTGGTTGTCGCGGAAGGTGCCGGACTGTTTGAGGAGCTGGTCGACCAGCGTGGTTTTGCCATGGTCGACGTGCGCGATGATGGCGATGTTGCGGAGCTTGCGGGACATGATGGAGGCCGTAATGCGGGAAACCAAATATTATAGCAGGGTTTATTGACAGAGCCGGTTAACGCTTGTTTCGCCACTGCGTTGAGGCAGGTAAGCGATGGATGCAAGGCGCGGCGCGCAGGCAATGGTCATCCCTTGCCAAGTGCCGCAACACGGCAGACACGCTTTCCTGCCTCAACCCGCAGGGCCGGGGATGGTTTGGGCGCACCCCTTTGTCGCAAGTCGCTTGCAGTGCTTGCACTGCGGCGCAGCTTGCTTCGCGGGCTGCATCCCAAACCACACCCGGCGCAGCGGTGAAATAAGCGTTAACTGGCCCTGCTTACTGTGCAAGCGGGTGCACGGCCAGCCGGGCGTCGATGCGGTCGATGATCTTCTGATAGCGGGGACTGCCGATCGGCCCGAAGCGGCGGTCGAACTCGGCCTGCGGCATGAATTCCGGTAGATCGCGAAAGTCCGGCAGCAAGTCAGCATCGCTGCGGGCGATGGCCAGACGCTTCTGCACGCGCGCAGCAGCTTTGCCGGTGGCGCGTTCGCCCAGTTTGACCCCGGCGCGGTTGGCCGCCAGATCGGTGAAGCTGAAGCCCGAGCCCTTGTTGGCGTCCTCTTCTTCCTTGATCAGGCCGGTGGCATTCGCCAGCCGGCTGCCGGCGTTGACGGTGAGCGCGGCCGAAATCACGAAGTGTTCGGCAAAGTCGCGCCGTCCGTGCAGCGACAACAGCACGCGTGGCGCACGGCGGATCGACTGGCTGTCGCCTTCCAGCAGCTTGGGCAGGCTGATCCCGGCCAGATAAGCCGCCAGTGCGGTGAGCGCCGCGCGGTTTTCCTCGGCCACGTCGCCGCCGTTCTCTTGCGCGTGTGCAAATAACGGCGCGATGACGCTCACCAGCGGCACCGTGCTGCCGTGCGGGTGGCGCTTCAGCACGGTGTCCAACTGCTCGGCATAGACCAGCATGCGTGCCTGATCCTCCGGCGCAATCAGCAGTTCCGCGCTTTTGCGTTCCAGCCGGGTCAGCAGCTCGGGGTGCCAGCGGTAATCCAGGGTGGCCTGGTTTTCGTCGAAACGCATCCGGGAAAACGCATCGGCCAGCGAAGCGTAGGTTTCGTCGCGGCGCAGCCAACGGTGCGCCAGGTGCGCGATCCCGTCGGCCAGCGCGCCCGGCACCGGCAGGCTGCCGAGTTGCAGGCTCTGGATGCGGATGCCGCCAGGCACCTCCGCCACGTCGGCGGTGAGGTTGAGGTAGCGGCCAAACGGATTGGGCGGCACGACCAGGGTGGCGGTGAGCGTGGCCAGGCCGGGCGTGAGCTCGGCGGCGATTCCGTTGACCTGGCGCAGCTCGACTGCGTAATTGAGCAGGCGGTTGAGTTCGGCCTCGTCGAGCTGGATGCTTTGAATCACATCGGGCGTCTGGTGCCGCGGGTCGTGCTTCTGGAACAGCGACTTGACCCAGGCCAGATCGGTACGGCGAAATTCGGCGGGTGGTTCGATCGCCGGCGCGTCGTCCAGCATCAGCCAGGGCAGCACGGTGAGACCGGCCAACATGGCGAACAGCACACTTAAAACGATAAAACGCTTCATCTCATTGCGGCTGGTTGCGCATGAAATCGGCGGTCTTGAAGAACGCCGCGGTCAGTTCCTGCTGCATCGCCGCATCCACCCCCACGTCCTGCATCGCGCGGGTCATGCAGCCCATCCACTGGTCGCGCTCGACCTCGCCGATGACAAAGGGCGTGTGGCGGCGGCGCAGGAACGGATGACCGAAGCGGTCGGTGTATTCCGGCGGTCCGCCGGTCCAGCCGCTCAAAAACCAGGTGAGCTTGTTGCGCGATTCGGTGAGGTCCGCCGGATGCAGCTTGCGGATGCCGTAGTAATCCGGATCTTCGTCCATCAGGTCGTAAAAGCGGTCGACTAATTGACGAATGACCTCGCCGCCGCCGAGGCGTTCGTAATGGGTTTGCATCGTTCAGACCTTAACCGGTTTGACGGCGGCTGCCGCAGCCTTGGCATGCAGACGGGCCTCATCCGTGCTGGTGGCGGTGGCGAGCGCCACCCCCATGCGGCGGCGGGCAAAGGCTTGCGGCTTGCCGAACAGCCGTAGGTCGACACCGGGCGTGGCGAGCGCTTCGGCGACACCGTCGAAGGCAATGCCGGTCGCCTCCATGCCGCCGTAAATCACCGCCGACGCGCCAGGTTCGCGCAGCGACACGTCGACCGGCAGGCCGAGAATCGCGCGCGCGTGCAGCTCGAACTCGTTCTGCCGCTGCGTCGCCATCGTCACCATGCCGGTGTCGTGCGGGCGCGGGCTGACTTCGGAGAACCACACCGTGTCGCCCTTGATGAACAGTTCCACCCCGAAAATTCCGCGCCCGCCCAGATTGCCGGTAACGGCGGCGGCGATTTCCTGCGCGCGCGCCAGCGCGGCGGCCGACATCGCCTGTGGCTGCCAGGATTCGACGTAATCGCCCTTCACCTGCACATGCCCGATGGGTTCGCAGAAATGCGCTTCGATAGTGCCCGAGGTGCCCAGCGCACGCACGGTCAGCAGCGTGATTTCGTAGTCGAAGTCGATCACCCCCTCGACGATGACGCGCCCCTTGTCCACCCTTCCGCCGCTGGCCGCGTATTCCCACGCCACCTGCAACTGGCTGGCGTCGTCCACCCGCGACTGCCCCTTGCCGGACGACGACATCACCGGCTTGACGATCACCGGGTAGCCCAGCTTGTCGGCCGCGGCGGTCATTTCGGCCAGGCTGTCGGCAAACACATAGGGCGAGGTCGGCAGCCCCAGCGTTTCCGCCGCCAGCCGGCGGATGCCCTCGCGGTTCATGGTGAGATTGGCGGCGCGCGCGGTCGGGATGACCTCGGCCAGCCCGGCGGCCTCGATTTCCAGCAGGGTTTCGGTCGCAATGGCCTCGATTTCCGGCACCACCAGATGTGGCTTTTCCGCTTCGATCAGCGCGCGCAGCGCCGCGCCGTCGCTCATGTCGCTCACGTGCGCGCGATGCGCGACCTGATGGCCGGGGGCATTGGCGTAGCGATCCACTGCGATGACTTCGACGCCCAGCCGCTGCAGGGCGATGATGACTTCCTTGCCGAGTTCGCCCGCGCCCAAGAGCATGACGCGGGTGGCGGAAGCAGAGAGCGGGGTGCCGAGGCGCATGGTCAGAACTCTGAAAGCAAAGATGAGATTTTACCGTGCTTCAGAGATGTTCCTCGATCGGCAGCGCCTGCAGCACGCGCAACAGACCACGCTGGATGAGCGTGGTCTCGGGTTCGGTGTCGGAAATGCGTTCGGCGCCCTGGTGGACGTCGCGCCATTGCAGGCGTTTCACGGTCGTCTTGTTGGTGGTTTCGACAACGAGTTGCGGCTGGTAGCCGCGCTCGGGGCGCATGGCATCCTCGGCGATGGCGGTGACCTGACGCGCCAGTTCGGACGAGTGGATGATCAGCCCCATTTCGGTATTGAGCAGGGCCGAGCGCGGGTCGAAGTTGAAGGTGCCGATGAACACGTGTTCATCGTCGAATATAAAGGTCTTGGCGTGCAGGCTGGCACGCGACGAGCCGCTGCTGAGGTCGCGCAGGCGGCCGCCGGTGGGTTCGGCGACCGGCTTCAGTTCGTAAAGATTGACGCCGGCCTGCAGCAGCGGGATGCGGTAATTGGCATAGCCGGCATGCACCACCGGAACGTCGCTGGCCGCGTAGGCGTTGGTCAGCACATCCACTTGCACGCCCTGGCTGCGCCAGTACTCGAAGTAGGCCATGCCCATGGCGCCGGGCACGAAATAGGGCGACACGATCAGGGCTCGCCGGGTGGGGTTGACCCACAGCCCGGCGAGCTGGCCGACCAGCAGTTTGAATGTCGACTGGTTTCGGCTGAGCACTTTTTCCGGCGGGTCGACGATGAGGTCGGCGCGTGCGATGTGCCAGGGGATTTTGCCAGCCAGCAGTTTGGGGAGGGGGTCGGCTGCAGTCAGCGCGCGGCCGTACTCGCTGCCGATCTGTTGCGCGCGGAACTGCTGCAAGAACCGGCTGGCGCGTTGCAGCCGGGTATCGCCGTGACCGGCAGGGCTGAGGCGGGCACCGCGGCATCGCTGTTCCAGTATTCGTCGAACGACTGCGAAAGGCTGTCGACGATGGCGCCTGCCGCGACGACGTCGAGGTCGACGAAGGCGAGATCGTGGTGGGCGTCAAAATATTCATCGCCGATGTTGCGGCCGCCGGTGATGCCGAGCTGGTTGTCGGCGATGAAGGCCTTGTTGTGCATGCGGCGGTTGAGGCGGACGCTGTCGCGCAGCGCCTGCCAGCCCTTGACCAGCAGATTGGTACTGCGGGTGTGGAAGGGGTTGAACAGCCGCACCTCGATGTTGGCGTGCGAGGGGGCGCGCTTGGCATCGAGATTGAGCGTGGGCGCGCAGCCGGCCAGCGCCAGCAGCGCGGCCAGCCCGATGCGGGCAAAGCAGAGCAGCTCAGGCCGTTTGTTCATTGATCCGCTGCCAGTCGAAGTGGGGGCCGGGATCGGTCTTGCGGCCCGCGGCGATGTCGCTGTGTCCCACCACCGCCCGAATCGGGTAGGCCTGTTTCAACAGGTGTAGCAGCGGCGTCAGGGCCGCGTACTGGGCCTCGGTGAAAGGCAGGTCGTCGGTGCCTTCGAGTTCGATGCCGATGGAAAAATCATTGCAGCATTCGCACCCCTGCCAACTCGATGCCCCCGCGTGCCAGGCGCGCAAACTGCACGGCACGAACTGGATCAGGCTGCCGTCGCGACGGATGAAAAAATGCGCCGATACCCTGAGGCCGCGGATGCCCTGGAAATACGGATGTGCATCCCAGTCGAGCTGGTTGGTGAAGAGGTCGATTACTGCGTCGCCGTCGAATACGCCCGGCGGCAGCGAAATGTTGTGGATGACGATGAGTTCGATCGCCCTTCCTTCCGGGCGCGCGTCGCAATTGGGCGAGGGCAGCTGACGCGCAGCGGGCAGCCAGCCAAGAGCATCGAGGGCGTGGGGGGCGGAAAGCGACATGGCGCAAGCTTACTCGAGCCGTGCGAAGTCTGGAAACATCGGCGTTGAGGGTTAAACCCGGATAATCCATTAGGCGGTTCTTCGAACCTACGCGAGTGCTGACGGCGTATTTGCAGCCATTTTGACTGCTTGCTCGTTGCCCAGGGAACGAGCCTGGGTGCCTCTCAAGCCGCCAAACGAACTCGCAAATTCGCTCGTCATCCTCACGCGTCCTGATAAATTATCTGGGTTAGACTGCCAGCTTTTATTGATTCCATTCCCCGACATGACCCCGCACGAAGCGCAACAGCTGCTGGACAATGCCGAGTGTGTTGCGTCTGCGGACATCGTGCAGGCCGTGATCAACCGTTTGGCAGGCGAAATTGCCGACGCCTTGGCGGAGGACTTTCCGCTGGTGCTGGCGGTGATGGGCGGCGCGGTGGTGTTTGCCGGACAGCTGCTTCCCCGGCTGAACTTTCCGCTGGAATTCGATTACCTGCATGTGACGCGCTATCGCGGCAAAACCCAGGGCGGCGAGATGGAATGGCGGGTGCTGCCGGGGCAGAATGTGGCTGGCCGCAGCGTGCTGGTGCTGGACGACATTCTGGACGAGGGGGAGACGCTGGCGGCGATTCGCGACAAATTGCACGACATGGGTGCGGCGCGGGTGTGGTCGGCGGTGTTGACCAACAAGGACAACGGGCTGGACAAACCGGCCCGGGCCGATTTTGTCGGGCTGGACGTGCCCAATCGCTATGTGTTCGGCTGCGGCATGGACGTTTACGGGCTGTGGCGCAATCTGCCTGCCATTTACGCTTTGAACCCTGATGTTTCATCAGGATAAGGGACAAATAATATGTTGGGAATTATCGGCGGCACCGGGTTGACCCGGCTCGCCAATCTTGAAATCACCCACCGCCAGGTGGCGCGCACGCCTTACGGCGAACCTTCGGGCGCACTCACCTTTGGCCGCATCTGCGGGCAGGAAGTGATCTTTCTGGCGCGTCACGGCTATGGCCACACCATCCCGCCGCACGAGGTGAACTACCGCGCCAACCTGTGGGCGCTGAGGGATCATGGCGTCGATCGGGTGGTGTCGGTGGCCACCGTTGGCAGCATTCATCCCGACCTGATCCCCGGCATGCTGGTCATCCCCGACCAGATCATCGACTACACGCATGGTCGCGCCGCCACGTATTTTGTCGAAAGCGACAAGCCGGTCACCCATCTCGATTTCACCTTTCCCTATTGCGATGCCATGCGCGCCGCGCTGCTGCAGGCCGCAGCCAGCGCCGGCATCAGCCTGCGCGACGGCGGCGTGTATGGGGCGGTGCAGGGGCCGCGCCTGGAAACGGCGGCCGAAATCAACCGCATTGAGCGTGACGGCGCCGACATGGTGGGGATGACTGGCATGCCCGAAGCCTATCTGGCGCGTGAACTGGCGCTCTGCTACGCGGCCGTGGGGGTGGTGGTGAATCATGCGGCCGGGCGCGGTTTGTCGGCCGACGGCATCCAGATGCAAGAGATCCAGGCCGTGCTGGGCGAAGTGATGCTGCAGGTGCGGCATTTGCTCGAGCAACTGGTGACCAACGACGCCGCCGGGCTGTGCAAATTCTGAGCGCGCGATGAAGCTTTATCACGCCTTGCAGTCACAAGGGTTTGGCACGCGTAAAAACTGCGTGGCGCGCGTTCGGGCGGGCGAGGTTGCGGTCAATGGCGTGGCCTGCGACAACCCCGAGGCCCAGGTCGACCCGGCGCAGCTGGAACTGACGCTCGACGGCGTCACCTGGCCGTATCGCGAAAAAGTCTATGTACTGATGCACAAGCCGGCCGGATACGAATGCTCGCATCACCCCAGCCATCATTCCAGCGTGTTTGCGCTGTTGCCGCCGCCGCTGGTGCAGCGCGGCGTGCAGTGCGTGGGGCGGCTCGATCAGGACAGCACCGGCCTGCTGCTGTTTTCCGACGACGGCCAGTTCAATCACCGCATGATCTCGCCGAAAAAGGGCGTGGCCAAGGTGTATCGTGCCGTCTGCGCTGATCCGGTGAGCGACGCCATGCTGGTGGCCCTGCGCACAGGGGTGCAGCTTAACGACGAGCCCGCGCCGATTGCCGCTCTGGCATGCGAAAGAATCGATGCATACACGCTGCGCCTGACGCTGGCCGAGGGCAAATATCATCAGGTCAGGCGCATGATTGCCGCAATCGGCAACCGGGTCGAGGCGCTGCACCGCGAAGCCATCGGCAACTATGTCTTGCCTGCAACCCTGCCGCCCGGCGCATGGCGCTGGCTGGAGGACGACGATCTGAAACAACTGGAGCAATCTCCTAAAAACCGTAGTTGACCGCTCATCGCCTTGAGGAATGCCTTATGAATACTGGTTTCTTTGCCTTCGAGCGGATTTACCAACAGGGTGAATCCGCTACGCGCCCGCTAGTACGTCTGGTCGCGCGCCTGCCTTTGTTGCTCGTCGTGGCAGGCCCCGGCCTGCCGCCTTCTCGCTTCGCGGCAGGCACCCGCCCAAACGCACCATCAGGCGCGTCCAACTGCGGTTTCTAGGATCATGGCCATCCGCGATGTCCTGAAAATGGGCGACCCGCGCCTGCTGGAACCGGCACGCCCGGTGGAGGATTTTGCCTCGCTCGAGCTGGCGCAACTGATTGTCGACATGCACGACACCATGCGCGCGCTCAACGGCGCCGGTCTGGCGGCGCCGCAAATCGGCGTCGGCCTGCAGGTAGTGATCTTCGAGGTCAGCGCCAGTCCGCGTTATCCGGACGCCGAGAGCGTGCCGTTCACGGTGTTGATCAATCCGCTGCTGACGCCGCTGTCCGACGCCATGGAAGAGGGCTGGGAAGGCTGTCTGTCGGTGCCCGGCATGCGCGGGCTGGTGCCGCGCCACGCCGCCTTGCGCTACCAGGGCTTCGACGCGGCGGGCCAGCCGATCGACCGCAGCGTAAGCGATTTCCATGCCCGCGTGGTGCAGCACGAAGTCGACCACCTGCGCGGGATTCTGTATCCGATGCGCATCCGCGACCTGCGCGATTTCGGGTTCACCGACACCCTGTTTCCGGGCCAAAATCTGCAGGACGATTGACGGGATTTCGACGCATTCTGGCATGCATTTAGCTAGCCTAAAGTTGTCCCTGTCCTCGCCGCTAACTTGTAGCGTAACCGTGGGCGAGGTGCCCCGGCACAAGCAACAAGGACGACAAGGACAACAATGAGCCCGGAACAACCGATCCAGCAGGCCCCGCGCCGCATCAACCACGCCGACGTAATGATGGGCGAGGCGGTCCAGCTCGACGACATCGCCGCCCAGTTGATGGCGGTGCAGCGGCACTGGAACGAACCCAACCACGAACTTCATCTGGCCGCCGCCCTGGAGGCCAGCCGTGGTGCCTGGCATGCGATTCAGGCCGCACTGGCTGAAGGCGTGCTGACGCTGCCGCTGGACGTGCAGCACAACCTCCTGATTTTGTCAGTGTATGCCGACAGCAAAATCAGCACATGCGAGTCCATCCCCAGTGCCGACACATTGGGCAGCCTCATCGCCCTGACGCGTACGCTGGCGGGCAGCCTCAAGGAATGGCGGGTGGCGGCATGAACGTGCCGCAGTGGGGTTTGCAGGATCGGGATTTCGGTCTGGACGGCTTGCCGGTTGCTGCAGTGGACGTCGGCACGGTGCACCCAGGCCGCGTCCGCAACCGCACCAAGACCGAGCCGGACGAAAAAGTCAAGAAGCCTGCCGACGGCGTGCGTAAGAAAGCGCCGCCTGCCCGCAAGGCCCCCGCGCGCGGGCGTTACGTCGACGAATACGCGCGTCCGGCGCTCTGATTCACCGCAAAGCCTCCCGCACGCTGGCCTCTAGCACCCGCATTCCGGCGAGCGTCTCAAGGCTGTTCCCCCGGATCAGAAAAGTATCCTCGACCCGCTCGCCCAGTGTGTCGATCTTGGCGGCATAGACGCTCACGTCATGCTGCATCAGCACTTCGGCTACCGCAAACAGCAAGCCCCCGCGATCCGCACAGGTGATCGACAGCATGTGGCCGTGGCCCTGCGCGTCTGCCTCCAGCCTGACCGTGGTCGGGTAGGGGTGGTGGCGCTGATGGCGTGACAGGCGGCCGCGCGGCACCGCCTGCATTGGACGCACCGGATCGAGATCGCGCGCCAGTTCATGCTCCACATAGCTCAGAAAATCGCGGTAGTGAATGCCGCGGTTGGCCATGTCCATCACCTGGAACGTGTCGAGCACATAGCCGTGCCGGGTGGTGTGGATCTTGGCTTCGAGGATGGTGTACTGGATGCGCGCGAAGAAGCCGCAGATGCGCGCGAACAGGTCGGGACGGTCGGGCGTGTAGACCAGCACCTGGATG